>JBHIFJ010000007.1:0-65915 GCA_046761045.1 Thermoplasmata archaeon | reverse complement strand
CATTCCGGCCCATAGATACTTGGCAGAGGCGTAAACAATGTGGGTTGACAATACATTATCGAAAACTATAAATAGAAATGTGTGACAAGTAGTAAGACCTTCGAAGCTTGTAGCTTGGTGTAGTAATGATTCGTTTTGGACCAGCAGGTATCCCACTTTCCTGCAAGGGGAGGACGTTGCGTGATGGGATTGAGGACGTGCACAATCTCGGATTGACAGCAATGGAGATTCAGCTCGTCAGAGTGGGCCTCCATGAGCGGTACGCCACGGACGAGGAGGTCGGACTAATCGCAAGAGAGGTCCCCAATGAACTCATCGTTGAGATCCTGAGAAAGAAGGGATCGAGAGAAATCGTCATCACGAAACTGGATGCAGAAATCAAGAAGGGGGACCTTCTCCGAACACTGGCATCTGGGATTGCCAAGGACTACCTAGAACTTGCGGAGCTTGGAAAGCTCTCCAAAGACCTGGACATTGAGCTAAGTCTCCACACGCCCTACTACATGGACTTGCTGGGCATCGAGGAGATGACGGAAAGGAGCATGGACAGTGTCCGTTGGGGTGGACTCTTGGCAAATGAGATGGGCGCAAGGGTGGTCGTGACACATCTCGGCCTCTACGGCAGCCTGACAAAGAGACAGGCGTCCTTGAGAGTGAGGAAAAACCTGGAATCGATCCTCAAGTGGTTCAGGTCAAGAAGAATCAAGCCAAAGCTTGGGCTTGAGACCAGTGGTAGGCAGGAGGTCTTCGGAAGTCTGAAAGAGGTCATCTCTCTCTCCGAAAAACTCACGGGCGTTATGCCAATCCTGAACTTCTCCCACATACACTCAAGGGAAGGAGGATCGCTGAGGACGAAGGAAGACTTCCAGAAGGTCTTCAGCAAGGTCAAGAGATTCGTTGGCGGGCACTATCATACTCACTTTTCGGGTGTGGAACACGAAGGTGGGAATGAACTGAGATACACACCCATAAAGAAGGGTGACCTGAGATTTGAGCCGCTGGCGGAGTGCATATTGGACAACAACTACGACCTCACGCTTATCTCCGGTTCCCCTCTCCTGGAACATGATGCAATGTACATGAAGGTGATATTGGAAAGGGTCCTTGCCAGGAGAGTCGCCAAGTCCGCCAAGGGGGGGAAGGAGTGACACACAGGGCCACTGAATCGTCACAATACATCATGGGCAAGATTGCAGAGACTTTGACCGATCAGAACGACAAGCTTGCCCGCGACATCATCGACCTGCTCCTCAAAGCGGAGATGATATTCATCTATGGCGTGGGGAGGTCTGGTCTGATTGGAAAGGCATTCGCCATAAGGCTAGTTCAGCTGGGCCTCAAGGTCTTCTTCATAGGTGAGACGACGACCCCAATCGTCGAGGACACCGATGTCGCCCTGATAATCTCCAACACCGGAGAAACGATGTCCGCAATTCAGACCGCAAACATCATTAGGCGTGTAGGGGCGAAGGTCGTGGTCATGACAAGCAGGCGAACCTCGAAGCTTGCGCACGCCGGAAACGTCGTCGTTGCCCTTGACCCTGAGATTGATGAGGATACTCCCGTTCTGGCTCCGCTGGGGACTCTTTTCGAGGATTCTGCTCTGATTTTCCTCGATGGGATCATTGCGCAGCTCATGCAGAAAACAGGTCAATCGGAATCGAAGATGAGAGGAAGGCACGCTATCTGGGTCTGACAGCGAGTCTCTTCATGCGCCCGTAGGGATCCTCGAATTCATCCCAATAGACGAGAAAAGGGGCGGGAACGCAGTTGTCCCCGGAAAGAGTGTATGCCTCAATCTGCATCTCCGTCGGATCCAGAACAATGGCAAAGTGGAACTTCTCCCGGAACATTGCTCGTTGAGTCTCAACGTCCTTCGGTGACATGAAACACGTGTATCCCGGATGCGAATGGTACCAACCGATTATGACATAATCGAAATGGACATCATCCAGGTGTCCGAACAGCTGTTCGAGACCGTCCCTCTCGAAACTCACCGAAACTCTCGAAGCCTTCAGACGAGTCGTAACCACATCCTCAACTATGGAATAGGTCTCGTTGGAGTGAACGTAGACATCACCAAGCAGGAGTCCCATGGCCTCCTGGTTCCTTTCGCCACACGAAATGCTGTGGTTCCTCATCTTGGCCTCTGCGGTCTTCGATATATACAGAGGCAAGACTCCACCGCCTACGAGGAGACTTTCGATCTCCTTACGCCTGTCCTCTCCCAGCCAGTAATGCGGTCTCGTCCGCTCCGTCGGAGGTGGGGGCCTTTCTTCATGAGCCCTCTTGCTCTCTCTCACGATACGAGGAAGATTCATCTGTCATCCCAGAACTCTCGGCTTTGGCTTGGAACTCTCCATCAGGGTGGGGGGATTGTAGCCGCGCGTGTTGAAGTGCTGAGCCGCCCGCGTGCAGGAATCGCTTCCAAACGGATTCGCGGGATTTGGGCTAGTCAGCAAGGTTTCCAGTCCCTTGATGAATGTGAGTAGAGTGGAGTTGAAGTTCCAATCATCCAGGAGCTTTGTACACACATAACCGCCATCATCGGGAAGCATGATGTTTGGATGGAAGATGTCTGATCTCCACTTGACGATGGGTTTCTCGTATGGATACTCCTCGGTTATGAGGATGGTCAACTTGTGCGTGTACCTGTGCTGGACCTTTCCATCCTTCCATATGGGACCCGGTGTCTTCACCAGAGTGACATTGAGCTGCATTGGGAAGGTTTCCAGGGTGGGATCCGACACAGAGATGGCGTGCCTGAAACTCCTCTGACACAGGAGGACCTCGTTCCTCACCCTGGACCTCAGAATGTCCTTGGGTAGACCCATGTCCTCCGCCTAGCCGCCTTCTGGATCCGGTATGAGTTCAACAACATCACCCTCACGGATCTCTGCATCTACAATCGTCGATTGCCCACGGAGAACAGTCTTCCCGCGACGAAGCACGTAGGCACCTGGAGATACTTCCCAGTAGCTAGCGGCGCTTTCTATTATCTCGTCCACCGTGTTCTCTGCTTCCAGCTCCATTTCCACTGAGGATCCTGTCTCAGCGTTCTTGACTCTGATTCTTGTCGTCACAAGAACTCCCCCGTGCAGTTATTGGCTGAGACATTCTTAAAGGTTTTCCGAAGAACAAACCTATCGCTCGTTGCCGTGATGGGGACAATCAGGATTTCTCGCAACCTCCAGTGTTTCGGCCACATTCCGGAAGCCGTCGTAGTAGAAGATGTTCTGGAGTACTGCGGCCTTCGCACCAGATGCGATCTTCATTGCTTCTCTGACCTGAACAGCGGAGACGACGCTCGTAGTGGTAATCTCCGCCGCGATCTTCGGTTCGAAGAACGTCACATCCTCACCGGTACAGCTGAACCTGAGATCCATTATTCTTGCATGCGTCTTGTTCATCGCGCATTGAAGGCAGGGCGTCTCTGGAGGATAGACAACCTGGACCTTGCCAATCAGACCATCCATCGCCCCGTCGATATATGGAATGCCGTCATCACAGCAGTGTGCATTCAGATGGAGTCTTGCCGCAACGTTATCCAGGCACCCAAGGACTATCGAATGGCAGGAAATGAAGTCCTCCGGCATATCCTGGATTCGGGTTGTGTGAGGTGCGACCTTCGCCCTAGGGTTCAATTCCATCGCACGTTCTGCCACGACCTCTGCCTTGAATCGCCTCCTCTCTGAGTCTCCTTCACGGAAGAATACGCATCGATTGAGATTTGATTTCGCCACATGGTCCATGTCCACTAGGCTCATTTCCGCGAAACCCGCTAATATCATATCCTTGACTACCTCGTTGCCAAGGGCACCAGCACCGACAATTAGGATCTGAACCTCTTTGATTGAGTCCATCTTTATCCAAGGGATTCTTTTCATTCTGTCATACCTATCCCGCTCGAGAAAATCGGTAGTTATGGCCTCCCCCATGGTGCCACGAAGGGCCTGAGGGTATAAAATTTTTTCAGACACGACAATCTCTTGCGTGAAATCGAGAGAGAAACGTTATTATGAGGTTGCCTCATTCACAGACGACTCACATGGCTGAAGACTTCACCGTGACGCCCTGGGAGGTGAAGGGGCAAATCGACTACGACGAGCTGGTAGAGAGATTTGGGACCCAACTGGTTTCTCAGGAGCTTCTCGAAAGATTGGAGAAGCATGCCTCGCCCCTTCATCATCTCATCAGGAGAGGAATATTCTACTCTCATCGAGACTTCGACTGGATCCTGAGTGAATACGAAAAGGGACATGGCTTCTTCCTCTACACGGGTCGCGGTCCGTCCGGACATATTCATCTTGGCCATATGCTGCCTTGGATTCTCACAAAGTGGCTTCAGGATCACTTCGAGGTCAAGTTTTACTTCCAGCTGACTGATGATGAGAAATTTCTGTTCGACAATGGCTTGACGAGGGAAGATACCAAGAACTACGCCTACGAAAACATGCTAGATGTCATTGCCTTGGGATTCAATCCAAAGCTGACGAAGATTTTTCTGGACACGGAACTCATTCACACACTCTATCCAATTGCCATCAGCGTTGCCCGGAAGATAACATTCTCCACGGTACGCGCGGTATTTGGGTTCAACGGCAGCTACAACATTGGAAGCATCTTCTACACGAGCGTGCAAGCTGTTCCTTGCTTCTTGGAGTCTGAACTCGAGGGCAGAAACGTGGCATGTCTGATTCCATGCGGGATAGACCAAGATCCACATTTCAGAATCGCCAGAGACGTTGCCCCACTGCTCGGATACTACAAGCCAGCGCTGCTCCACAACAAACTGCTCCCCAGCCTGGCGGGCGGGGACAAGATGTCCGCCTCGCTTCCCCAGACAAGCGTGTTCACAACCGACGAGCCAGATGATGTGGGAAGGAAGATAGTCAACGCATTCACCGGTGGCAGAGTATCGGTCGAGGAGCAAAGGAGACTGGGAGCCGACCCAGACATCTGCACGGTCTACCACTACTATCTCTATTTCTTCATGCCAGATGATGGGGAACTCGAAGAGCTTTACGGCAAGTGCAAGGGTGGTGACATCCTTTGCGGGGAATGCAAGCAGATTCTTGTTGAGAGAATCACCGAGTTCTTGGGCGAGCACCAAAGGAAGCGGGAGGAGGCCAGGGACAGAATCCAGGATTTCATACTTAGGGACTGAAAAGAATAAATCGAAAGTGACCGTTCGTGGTTGTGATGGATATTGAGGACCTAATCGATGAGCTGAGTCTCCTCGAGAAGAGAGTTCTTCTTGCGTTTGGAGATGCGAGCACAGCCTCTCCAGAGGAACTTCTCAAGCGTGGAGGCTTCAAGGAGCTTGTCGAGGTCATGAACGGCGCTTCATGGCTCCAATCGAAGGGTTTGGTTGCAATCAAGGAAAGGGTGGTCCGATACTATTCCCTGGCCAAGAAGCAATGGGCAACGAAGAATCTTCCCGAAAGAAGAGCCTTGAAGGCCCTGAGGAAGGCGAGGGGCAGAATCGACCTGAGGTCGCTAGAGAAAAGGGCGAAGCTCTCTCCAAAAGAGGCTCAAATCGCCATTGGATGGATGAGGAAGAAGGGCTGGGCGACGATTGAGAAGGAGGATGGCCGCTCAGTGCTTGTGATAACCGACCAAGGGAAAAGAGCAGTCACGGAGAGAGGCGAGGATGAGGAGGTCATTCAGCTCCTCTCGAAGAGGGAGCTGGCGGAAGGCGAGGTGAACCCCGAGGTGATGCGGATGCTCAGAAGACGCCAGGAGGTCGTCAAGGAGAGGGAGAAAGTTCTCCGGGAGATCTCGCTCACAGACCTTGGGAAGGAGTGCCTTCGAAAAGGCGTGGAGATGAAGGAAGAAGTCGCCCAGTTGACCCCGGAACTCCTACAGACAGGGAAGTGGAAGGAGGTCAGCTTTAGGAAGTATGACATAGCGGCCTTCGCTCCCCATGTATTTGGCGGCAGAAAACATCCCCTTGTGGAATACATCAGAAAGGTCAAGAGGATCTTCGCGGAGATGGGTTTCGAAGAGATCGAAGGCGACTTCGTGGAACTCTCCTTCTGGGACTTCGACGCACTCTTCCAGCCTCAAGACCATCCAGCAAGGGATATGCAGGACACCTTCTATCTGTCGAGGCCGGAGACACTGCCACTTCCTCCTGATGAACTGGTGCAGAGGATTAGGGAGATGCACGAGTCGGGCGGGGACACTGCCTCCGAGGGCTGGAAGTACAAATGGGATGTCAATGAGGCCAAGAAAGCCATACTCAGAACGCACACAACCGTGAACACACTCAGGTATCTTTCGGAGCATCCTGATCCCCCGATCAAGGTCTTTTCTGTCGGTAGGAACTTCAGGCGGGAGGCAATGGATTCCACGCATCTTCCTGAGTTCATTCAGGTCGAGGGGATTGTGATGGAAGAGGGGGCCAACCTCGCCATGCTCATCGGAGTTCTGCGGGAATTCTACGGCAGGATGGGATACGACAGAATCAACATCCGACCAGGCTACTTCCCATACACGGAGCCCAGCTTGGAGGTGGAGATGTATCTGGAGGGAGAATGGGTGGAGCTAGGTGGAGCTGGCATATTCAGACCAGAGGTCACGCATCCCTTCGGCGTGAAGCATCCGGTCCTTGCCTGGGGACTGGGCCTGGAAAGACTCGTGATGGCCCTCACCAACACAACAGATATGCGCAGAATATACGTGAGCGACATTGAGTGGCTGAAGAGGGCTGCGCCCATCTTCTAGGCTACATCTGCGATGTCTTGGACCTCCCTTGCAGACTGATCTTGTACTGCATTCTCAAGACCTTCATGACGTAGCTGGCCCTGTTCAGGGCCTCAAGCGTCATCAGAACTCTCTTTGAATAGCTAGAGCTGAATTCCTTACCACTCAGAGGATAGACCAGTCTGTCTCCCCGAACAAACCAACCGTATGGACGAGTCGCGGATACGACGGAGTCAGGCGGGCGGGCTCTCCCTTTGAGCTTCAGTTCCAGATATGCTCCAGATTTCATGGACTGAACGTGACAGAAGAGCCGCCTCAGTTGATAAGGCAATTTCGTCAAGATTATCAGTGGTGATAATCCATCCGACTGAATGAGCAAACTTTTATCCCGCTGTCGTCAATACGATGCTCGAGAGGATCGCTCATGAAGGAGGCTGATGAGGAGATTGCGAACGGCGAAAGATTGCTGGGGATGTCCCAGTACGACGAGGCTCTCAAGCATTTCAACAAGGCCACAAAGATGGATCCGACTAACGCAAGAGGATTCTTTGGAAAAGCAGAGGCTAGCTTTGGAAATCCGAAGGTCAAGCCTGAGGACATCACCGAGCTGTACAAGAGGGCAATTGAGCTAGATCCGGAGAACCCACAATATCTCGAAGCTTACGCCTCCTTCTGCATGGATGCAGGGAGATTCAAAGAAGCCGAGGAGTACTATGTGAAGGCCAGCGAACTCGATCCTGACAGCGCGCCATACTACCTTTCGGAGTTCGCAATCCAGTATTACGCCAGGGCGCCGGTCATCATGGAGAAGTTCCTCGATGAGAAGACAAAGGACATGATTGCCTCGAAATCCTTGGAGTATCTTCTTCGAGCCTTGGGCATAGAACGTGAGGAGGCGGTCAGACTACTCAAGTGAGACAGATTCGAATTCTCTGCGCTCCTCTGGCTCCGCCCTTTTTGAAAGGCAGGCCTTACACATTGTCGCACAGAAGTCAAAATCGTTCCTGCAAACAGGCCTCCCGCAGGATGAGCATGTATTCGTGGCAGGCCTACCGCAGATGTGACAGGGAAATATCAGACTCAACTGTGGGGAATGGACTTCGATAGTTATATCTTTTCACTACCTTCGCAGTTCACCGAGGGTCGTCACCCTCTCAGCAAACGCATTGTGCTTGTGTATCGATTCCTCACTTTCGCTCTTCACCTGCACCTGAACAAAGTCAGGGAGGTCTGCATATCTCTCAAGAATCCTCATAAGAACGCCTCGAACGACATCCTCGACGAATCTGGGATTCAGATGCGCTTTCTTGACTAGCTCCGCTTCGTCCTCCCTTTTCAGTATTTCGAATGTTGGGCTGCTCATCGAATCCTCCACTACCTGGACAAGGTCGTCGGCCTCAACCGTCATTCCTTCCGGGACATCCATCATCACGAAGGTCCTGTTCCTCTGATTGTGCGTTATTGCCTGTTCGATTCTTGACAGGTTTTTCGCACCGCCACTGACCGTTTCCATGGCACAGGGACAAGTCGTCATGCCAACGACCTCAACGCCAATCGACTTCTTCGTCTGGAAGTCATTCCCCCTCTTGACCTCGGCCCTTGCCACGAGCTTGTATCTCTCGAGGCTCTTCTTACCGAGTAGTGTCTCCTTCTCGAGGAAGTAATACGCGCTTGCCCTAGCCTCTGAGTACGAGGCGTATTCATGCCTGTCCAGGAGTCTCCTGCATATCATGAGCGAAAGGTCCTCCAGGCCCGCAACGGGCTGCCTCACGGAGCTGTCCACAATCTCGCCTATTGCCTCCAGGTTGCGGGACATGTGACTGCCCTTCATCGAAGATGGCAAATCAACGAAAACATCCAAGTCGACAGTCAGTGTGGTCACCCGATCCGGCCTCCTTACCCGGACAGGTTTCTTGACGTCAGTCACACCCACGCGCGTGAGTATGAACCTGTTCTCGGACCGCTCATTCTGCACGTCTCTGGAGATCATACACTCCCCGCGAATATAGCTGCCTGTCCTATATTATTTCTTGCTTCACCTTCCTGGCCCTCACGGGCTCCCTCACATAGATCAGAATCAGCGTCAGAGTGATGAATCCCAGGATTGCCGAAATGATGAATGGAAACCCTTCTCCGGGGAACACGAAAGGAGAGAGCCCCAACGACTTCCCTTCGAAGGCCATGTACAGCGCTCCTCCGACAGGAGCTCCGATTATGGCGCCTGTGTTGAACATCGTCTGCATCAGACCTATCAGTTTCCCTCGAATCGGTTTCGGGATTATGTCGGCCTGCAGGGCCCTCATTGCTGGCTGGCTGATCTGAAATGCGAAGAACCGAAATCCCAGTAGCCCGCCGACCGCTATGAAACCGTAGAGAGTGGGAGAGGCAAGAGACGCGGCCGTTCCTAACGCACGAAGCGGGAGGAATCCTGAGAATGGGAGAATCAAAGAAGCAAACCTTGCCAGGTAGCCTCCGAGAAGAAGAACGGGTCTTCGCCCCACCCTGTCCGCCTGTCTACCAGCAGGGATGTTGGCTATCAAGCCAATCGAACCGGTGAGGCCTATCACTATCCCAATCAGATACTCCTCAATGTTCAAGATGTCCTTCATGAACAGAACGGTGATGAAGCTCAGTATCCCCATGCTAAAGCCGTTGACGAGACTGTTGAGATAAAGAATCCTCAGTTCGGAATGCGTTCTGCGATCCAAGACAGTCTTGGCGCGTTCTTTTCGAGTCTCAATCCGCCCCCTCGAGGAGCGTCCCTTGGGTTCGACTATGTCCTTGACAGTCGCGAAGAAGAGCCCTGAGGCAAACAAGGAGAGGATGGCGAGAACGTAGAACGGGAACCGATAGCTTGAGAGCGTGTCCAACAAGAGCACATTCTGTCCGATGAAGAGGAGCGCCCCACCGATTAGTGGTCCCAAGACCCAACCCAGATTGGCGGCGAATATGTAGAATCCCATAGCTCGCCCTCTCTGCCCATCTGGCACGGAATCCACGAGAAGCGCTTCTCCGACTGGCCACACCATTGCGGACGCCACTCCCTGGAAGGCCCTGACGAATATCAAGCCCACCCATTCCCCCGGAAGAGTGAAGAAGAAGGCCATCAACGCATACATCACCGAACCGACACCGACAATCTTCTTACGTCCGATGTTGTCCGAGAGATTGCCGAAGGGTGTTGCCAGCAAGGCGCGCGTAATCATGAAAGAAGAGAGCAGAACCCCAATGGCGACAGCATCAGCTCCCAGGAACTCTGCATAGAAAGGAAGGAAGGGTGCTATCAGGCCAAAACCAAGGCTTATCAGGAAGGAAAGTGTCGACAGAACGTAGAGGTTAATCCTCCCCTGCCCCATCCGGCCAGAAACGGACATAGGCACTCCGGGCTAGATGTCCACAACCCCATATAAAATCCCGGTTCAAGCAATCCTTGTTAGGGGACAGGGTGAAGGTTTGAGACTCGATGGCCGATTACTCTCCGACCGTCTGAACAATCAGCTTCCGGTTTCTGCGCTTGTTGTCGAGTTCCACGAATACGATCTGTTGCCAGGTCCCGAGCACCAGGTCTCCGCCGATGAGAGGCAGTGTGAGGCTGGGTTTCAAAAAGGAGGCCCGCACATGGCTGTGTCCGTTTCCATCATGCCACATCTGTTCATGTCCATACTCAAGGTCCTTCGGGAATAGTCGTTCCAAGGCGGCAGGAAGATCCCTGAGAAGACCTGGTTCGTACTCAATCGTAGTAACGGTGCTGGTGGAACTCTTGGTGAATACGCAGACTATGCCGTCCCGGATTCCTGAGTCGGACACGACCCGCTTGACCTCACTGGTAACATCGATGATTTCCACCTCACCCCGAGTGTTGAGCTCAATGGAGCCGGTAGCTACCGTCATCTTGTCACCGGTCGCTCATGGGCTTCAGGAATATAACAGTGTAGGCTCTATTCGGTGTCGAACGTGTCGAATTCATTCGGAAAGCTGTTCATTTCTCCACGGGCCTCCAGCGGAGGGAGGGGAACGAGTCTTTCCTCCCCGGATTCTTGAACATCTACAGCCATTTGGATGTTCCTAGCCATCAACTCAACTTCGTCCTCCAAAACCGAAAGGAACGTTCTTGATATCCGCTCAATCACACACTCAACCAAGCCTGCGATGACCCCATTCAGCACCGAGAAGGCGCTCACCAGGGGAGTATTCTCTCCGAATTTGAGGAGAGAATCGTTTTCGAGCACTATAGTGGAGTCAGCGACCGAGCGCAGTTCTCGGAGGCCCTTCTCCGCGATGGAATCCCGACCCTCAGCGGAGAAGGGCATCACCGGTATGGCAATGACAACGGCCCCCGTCTCTCGAATTGCCTGAGAAACTACTGGAGCACAGCCTGTTCCTATGCCCCCGCCAAGGCCTGCAACGAGAAAGGCTATGTCGGCCCTGATGGCCGAGGAGATGCTCTCCCTCGCGGCTTCTGCAAGTTCTTGTCCGACCACTGGATCGCCCTGAGCCCCATTTTCAAATCGGCGACCCTTTCCCAAGCGGATCTTGACGTCCGAAAGGACCCTTCCGAGGCCCTCTTCGTCAGAGTTTATCGCTACAGCATCCAGGCCAAGCGTGGAGCGCTCCTTGACCTGACCTACGATATTGCACCCCGCACCGCCGCACCCAACAACAACAATCCGAGGTTCGGGTAGGTCTTTCGAAAGAATTCCCATGACGTGGTTCACAATTTCCTGTTGCGCTACTGTGTTCATCAGTTGCCTCCGAGAGTGTGCGCTTGGAAGTTTGTGCCTCGAAGGTATGCATCCCATCCCTTCAGTGAGCAGTGCCTTTGAGGCCCCCTCGCTTTTCCATTTTTCCGGCTAGCGTCAGATCACAAACTTCCGCGCCGTGCACGTCCCCGTTCTATCGCTCGAGAGGTTCTCTTCTGTCACCGTAGTCCACGGAGACGATCCTGCCTGAGGCTATTCCCATCCTCTTCTTGTGCGTTTCAATTCTTTCAACTCCCTCGGGACTGAGGAACTCCTCAATGCTTTTCAAAACGGCATGCTCCCGAGACTGGAAATAGCCACCCTTGATCTGTGCGTCGATGTACTCAAGGTATCTTGCTGGTATCTTCACAGACACCTCTTCTTGGGCCTTCTCTGAGCGGTCAATGAAGCTCTTGACGGCAACCCTCAGCAACTGTGAACGATTCGCAAACTCCTTGCTGTCCTGCAAGAAAGAATCCATCCTTTCCAGGTTGTCTTTCTCCAGTCTGAGGGTAACCCGCTCGTTGACTTCCTTCATCGATCCACCACCTTGCCCTCGATTGTGTAGGACGAGCGTCATACAAACCGAGAACAACAGGACGTGCTGCATCCCGTATCTGCAGGACCGTATTTAAAAATATCGCGAGCCGTCCTATTACGTAGGACGAGGCAAAAGGCTTTTTGCCACGGCAGGATTAGTGGTGAGAATCGAAATGAAAATCGAGGAAGTACTGGAGATCGAATCGAAATGGCAGAACAAGTGGGAGGAGGCGGGAGCGTTTGAGGCCGATGCCAAAGAAGGGAAGCCCAAGTTCTTTCTCAATGTGCCCTATCCCTACATGAACGGCTATCTTCATCTAGGATTTGGCGTCACCTTTCTGCACGCGGAAATCCTGGCCAGGTACATGAGGATGCGAGGGTACAATGTGCTTCTACCTCAGGCTTTCCACTGCACAGGCCTGCCCATAGTCGCAGCGGCCAATCGAATAGCAGAGGGAGAGGAACGGCAGGTGCGAATAATGAGAGACATGGGGATTCCTGAGGAGGAGGTAGGCAAGTTCAAGGACCCCGTTTATTGGACCCAATACTTCCCGCCTCAGGCGAAGCAAGACTTGAGGCGCCTTGGAGCCTCCGTCGATTGGAGGAGGTCCTTCATCACAACGCGCCTGAATCCCTTCTATGACAGTTTTGTCAAGTGGCAGTTCAGGAAGCTGAAAGAAAGGGGCTACCTGCAGCTTGGGGAACATCCAGTAATCTGGTGCCCCAATGACGAGGCTCCCGTTGGGGATCACGACAGGCTCGAGGGGGAAGGGGAGACTCCCGCCGAATTCGTGCTTCTCAAGTTTCCGTACGAAGGGAAATTCCTTCTGGCAGCAACACTGAGGCCCGAAACGGTTTTCGGCCAGACCAACCTCTGGGTGGATCCCAATGTGAAATATAAGGAGGTGCGTGTTGGATCGGAAGTCTGGATAGTCAGCACGGAAGCTGCCCAGAAGCTAGCAGAGCAGAAAAAGGATGTCGAGGTTGTCGGCTCAATCAACGGCAGTGATCTCATAGGGAAGGGCGTCAGAGCGCCCGTGATCGGCAAGGAGATACCCGTTCTGCCTTCGCGGTTCATAGATCAGAGGAAGGGCACGGGAATAGTCACAAGCGTTCCATCGGATGCTCCGGATGATTGGATAGCTCTTAGGGACCTTCAGGAGGATGATGCCACACTCCTGCAGTTCGGCCTGAACCCTGATGAGGTCAGGAGAATCAAACCAGTCCCGATAATCACATCAGAGGGCTGGGGACCTCTTCCAGCAGCCGAGATAGTGGACCGCATGGGCATCCGGAATCAGATGGAGAGAGACAAGCTCGACACGGCAAAGGACGAGATCTACCGAACAGGTTACTACACTGGCGTCATGAACGAGGATTGTGGAGAAATAGCCGGAATGAGAGTGGAGGAGGCAAAGGAGATAATCAAGGAAAGAATGATTGAGACGGGCGAGGCGGACATCATGTATGAGCCCAGTGGGGAGGTTGTCTGCAGATGCCTGACCCCCGCCATCGTGAAACTCGTCTCTAATCAATGGTTCCTCGATTACGGCAATCCTGAATGGAAGAAGCTGGCTCATCGGGCTTTGGACAGAATGAATCTGCTGCCGGAGGTGGCGAGAAGGCAGTTCGAGTATGTCTTGGATTGGCTACGAGAATGGGCTTGTGCTCACCATCACGGCCTGGGGACCTCTCTCCCCTGGGACGAGAGCTGGGTAATCGAATCCCTTTCCGACTCCACGATTTACATGTCTTACTACACCTTCTGTCATCTGTTCCCCGAGGAAATCGCCGACAAGATCGATGATAGCCTCTTTGACTACGTTCTGCTCGGAAGCGGGGATGCTCGGTCCGTCTGCGAGAACACGGGAATCGACGAGGGGACGTTGGAGAGAATGAGGAATGAGTTCCAGTATTGGTATCCGTTCGACCTGAGAAATTCCGGCAAGGACTTGATACAGAATCATCTGGCATTCTGCATCTTCAACCATGTGGCAATGTTCCCGGAAGAAAAATGGCCCAGAGGCTTTGGAATCAACGGGTTCGTGAAGCTGGAAGGGCAAAGGATGTCAAAGTCACACGGCGTAGTGACCTACATCAGAGATGCAGTGAGTGTGTGGGGCGCAGATGTGACCAGAATCACACTGGCTCAGGGTGGAGAGGGTCTGGACGACCCATCATTCGACGGAGAGTTCGCGGACACCATAGGAAAGAAGCTGTACCAGTGGATGCGATACGCACTGGGAGAGCACGAAACTCGTGACGACGTTCGCCAGATAGACCGGTGGTTCAGATCTGTGATGAATGATACCCTTGGGAAATACAACGAAGCAATGAAGGCACTGTATCCAAGGACCGCACTGAAGCATGGATATTTTGACCTCCAAGTGGAGTGGAATTGGTATCTCAGAAGATGCAACGATGTCCCCAATTCTCGGGTTCTGGCGGACTTCGTGGAACTGCAAACTCTTCTGCTCGCCCCCTTCGTGCCACACATCTGCGAGGAGATTTGGAGCGGCGCTGGAAAGGAAGGATTCGCCTCACATGCCATGCTTCCTGATGTTGACCAGGGGTCCATCAACGTGGAACTGGAGGCATCCGAGAGATTCTTCCGGAACACGCTCGATGATGTCAGGCAGATTCTGAGGGCGACTGGAATGACACCCAAACGGCTGGTCTTCTACACCCATCCGAGGTGGATGACCGACATGTTCGTGACTGCCGTCGAACTGAAAAAGCAAGGGAAACTGGAGGTGGGGGCTCTGTTGAAGGAGGCCTTGAAAGATGAGGCCGTGAAGGTCGTGGCAAAAGAGGCTTCGAAATACGCACCTGCTCTGGTTGATCGGATAACCAAAATGAAGCCCTCTGACCTCGATCTGTTCTCCCATCCCACAAACGAGAAGGCCTATCTTGAGGAGTCCAAGGAGTTCTTGGAGAGAGAGTTCAAGTGCGAGATCTCGGTTTTCGCGGCCGACAACGCGGAACGCTACGATCCCAAGTCGAGAGCCAAGAATGCAAGGCCTTGGCGGCCCGCAATCTTCATCGAATAGGCATATATACTGAATACGTTTTCCAACAGAATAGCAAGGGCCTGTAGCTTAGCCAGGTAGAGCGATCGGCTCTTAACCGATAGGTCAGGGGTTCGAATCCCTTCAGGCCCGCTAAGTATGTCAAGATACCTCTTTTTGGTTGGGACCGCGGGCTGCGGAAAGACGACGATGACGTATGCATTCAGAACCTGGATGAACACTCAGGGATTTGACTCAATCACGGTGAATCTTGACCCAGGTGTGGATGAACTTCAGTACGAACCGGAGGTTGATGTCAGGGATTGGATAACTCTGGAAGGAGTGATGGAGGAGTACTCTCTCGGACCGAACGGAGCGCAGATAGTGTGCGCCGATCTGATTGCCCTTCAGGTGAGAGACATCACGAAGACATTGGAGGAGTTCCACTCCGACTACGTTCTTGTCGACACGCCGGGACAGATGGAGCTGTTTGCCTTCAGGGAGTCGAGCAGGGAGGTCGTTGACGTCTTCGGATTAGAGAATTCGGCAATACTGTTTCTGTTAGACCCCCAGCTTGCCAGGAAGCCCTCGGGACTGGTGTCCCTGCTTATGCTCTCGGTGACCACTAGCTTCAGATTCGCAATCCCCCTGATTAACATACTATCCAAGGCCGACCTCCTTTCGGAGGATGAAACAGCTGCTATTCTCGGTTGGGCGTCCAGCACCGACAGACTCCACGATGCCCTGGTCGATGAAATGGGGGATTCGTCTGGTATTCCGAGCATAGGGTTCCTTGGCGCACTGGACGAAGTGGGAGCCTATCGAGGTCTGACGGTGGTCTCATCGGATGCCCTCCTCGGCTTTGAAGATGTCTACAGCCTGCTTCAGATCTGCTTTGAGGGAGGCGAGGATCTACAAAGGGACTGAGCCGGCCCTGCACAAGAAGAGAAGCTAATTATCAGTCCTGATAATCGTCTCGGAATATGTTTTAGTTCGCAGCACATGACGGCATGTGAGGAAGAATCGATGCTGCTAAGAGAGAACCCCTACGACTTCGTGTCGAAGGACTCAAAAGGGAAGTCCAAGACGAAGAGGTCTCGCCTCAAGAAACCCAAGAAGAAGGGAGACGAAAACTAATCCAGCACGGGTAGGAGACCTCACTCCACGACATGATCAGTTTCTGATTCAGATGCTCAAGAAATCCTCAACGTCGGCCTGCATTTCCGGGAGCCTCTCTCTTATCGCACTGAGGATTTCCGCCACGCTCAGCGTTTTCCAATCATAGTCCGATATGGCTGAGATTATCTTGTTGAGCTGATCGTCTGTGAGTGTCGTCAGCTTCTCCTTTATCATCCAATTCCTGTACAACCTCTCCTCGAGCCTGTCCCGCCAGAGCTTCTCATACTTTGCCAGGAATGCCGAGGAGGGGTCCTCGGAGTTGACAGCTTCACCGGCCACTTCCCCTGCTATCTTGCCACAAATGCAAGCGTGGTGGATTCCCCCGCCAGTGATCGGATCGGTGATCCTTGCAGCGTCGCCGACAAGCATTAGCCCATCAGTGACGGTTCGTTCGATTGGGGCGCAGATGGAAACAGCACCCGACACCTGCTCGATGACCTTGCCCTTGCTCAACTCTTCTCTCTTGGTGATGAAGTCGTCCAAGAGCCGACGTGCTTGTCCCTTTCCACCGATCTTGCTCAGTTGGACGCCAATGCCCACGTTGGCCATATCATCTCCTTTCCAGAAGACCCATATGTAGCCTCCGGGGGCATAGCTCCCCAGGTGGAAGTGGTTGAGTCTGGAATCGCCCTCTATTCCGACAAGTGTGTACTGGAAGCAGGAATCGATGTCCCTTGGTCGGAGGGATGTGTCGATTCCCGCCCAACGACCGACTTGGGACTCATAACCATCTGCACCAATGACAATCTTGGCTGTCACGTCGAGGACCTTGCCAAAGGAGCTAAGCCTTGCACCAGCAACCCGTCCATTCTCAAAGAGCAGATTCATCGCGCTTGTCCGAACCATCAGGTCTGTGCCCGCCAAGATTGCCTGCTTGGCAAGAGCTCTATCGAATAGGTCCCGCTCGATGATGTAACCACATTCGTTTCCCGCCAAGGTCTCGTCGACCTCAGCAAAGCTTCCATCTGGACTGACTATCCTAGCCCCGTCGACTTCGTGAGCTATCCACCTGCTCGTGGCTTCCAGTCCCATCTCATCGAGCCATCTCTTCGCAACACCCTCTCCACATCTGACGGGAGTGCCGATCTCCTGTCTCTTCTCGATGAGTAGAACGTCAGCACCCGCTTTAGCCGCGTATTTGGCGGCCGTGCTCCCCGCTGGGCCTGCACCGACAACAAGAACATCGTATTCGAGTTCCATTCGATACGGGATATTCATCGTTCATAAAAGCCCTTCCCCGGGGAAGGCAATTGCGCCAAGGATTGGCAGAGAGTCACGGCCATCTCTCTCCTCGCGGGAATCCTCTCGGCCGACCCCCAAAAAGTCCTTATTCTCACCGCGATATTGCGAGGGCATGTTTGCCAGGGGGAGCTTGGCATGGATTTCAACGCCACTCGTCCTGGCAATGGTCATGACATCTGTTTCCCTCTGGACCCACTCGATGATCGCGTACGTTGTCTCGGCCATCCTATTCATGACTGCGGCCTCCATGGCCGTCTTCTTCCGCGACCCTGAGAGGGTTGTGGGCGATGGAATCGTGTCTCCCGCTGACGGGAGGGTTGCATTCTTGGACGAAGACGAGGGAACGCTGTCAATAGTCATGGGCCTCCGACATGTGCACGTCACCAGGTCTCCATACGCCGGCAAGGTCGTTGATTCGACGCGCGTACGCGGAAGTCACGAACCTGCCTTCAGAGACATCTCGAGAACGAATGAGAGGATTGAGATGATCATCTCGAGCAAAGTTGGGGATTTCGCCGTGACCCTAATCACAGGAATCGTGGCCAGAAGAATACTTCCCTATGTCAAAGCAGGGGACAAGTTGAGAAAGGGGCAGCGAATCGGGATAATCAGATTCGGCTCAAGAGTGAATCTGTCGCTTCCAAGGTGCTGCAGAATCACCGTGCCGCTGAACCACAGTGTCAGAGCAGGCGAATCCCAGATTGCGGAGGTCATCGATGAATCCTAGGAAGGCATCAATAGCAGATATCTTCACGATGGTCAACGCCTTGGTCGGGTTCTTGGCAATAACCTATGTTGTGGATGGCTTGTTCGGTCTTGCCAGCCTTCTGCTGTTCGTGGCCGTCCTCCTTGATGGCCTGGATGGCGCTCTCGCTCGGAAGTTCGGGACGAAACACGAATTCGGGAGGTACCTGGACTTCTTCGCTGACTCTGTCTCGTTCTGCTTCGCACCCGCCACCCTGATGTACACGGTGACCTACGATGTCTCCAGAGGTTCCGCTTGGGTCTCCTGGGAGAACACCCTGGCTGTATCAGTGCCAACGTTCTATGTGTGCACGGGCCTTATAAGGCTGGCAAGGTTCGCCGAGCAAGGATACCAGAAGCCAAACTTCGAGGGTCTCCCAACACCTGGGGCGGCTTTTCTCGTGCTTGCGGTCTTCCTTCTTCTAGACAATATGGCAAGCGAGGAATTTGGTTCTCGCATTCCTCTGCTCGCTGTAATGGCCCTAGCAGGCAGTTTGATGCTGACGAGCCTCCGGTATCCTAAGCTTCGAGGTGGG
Organism: Thermoplasmata archaeon; assembly: GCA_046761045.1. Taxonomy (GTDB): domain Archaea; phylum Thermoplasmatota; class Thermoplasmata; order RBG-16-68-12; family JAGMCJ01; genus JAGMCJ01. The sequence continues at coordinate 47,219 of JBHIFJ010000007.1, read as the reverse complement.
TTGACGGTACTGGCGACCGCAGGCATCCTGTTGATGGTGGCTGCATCGATACTGTCTCTGTCGTCAGGGCAGTATGCCGATTACACAAGCCTCTTTGCCCTCATTGGTGTTGCCTTGATCGCTGCCTATATCCTCCTAGGACCATTCTACTCAAGCAGGAAAGAGAAGGAAACGAAGTCTCGGAGTATGGATTAGCCTAGGACCGAGCCCAGAACGACCGAAAGACTTAAGTGTGAATTAGAGAAACGCACAAGAAAATATTTAATATGCCGATTACTAGAATGTATCAGAGGACGGAATAGTTTCCGACTCGGGTGTCGAGCACGCCCGTTAAGCGCAAACCCTCCTTTACGCCGTCAAAAACAGCGCCCCCCTTTAGGCTGTAACGGTAATCGATGGTTTTTGACGTGCTCGACATCATCTTTCGATCAAATTGCATGCATGGACAAAATTAATGTAGTGCCTTTCTTCTCTGCGGGTTGTGTCTTTGGAAGCTTCGCTCACTTGGGTTTTCTCGCTCGTCAGTGTCTTCATCGTTAGCGTCGTGTCTGTCATAGGCCTGGCTTTCATATCGATGAGAGAGGACAGACTTAGGAGAGCCGTCCTCATTCTCGTGAGCTTTTCGGCGGGTGCTCTCCTGGGTGATGCGTTCATGCACCTCCTACCGGAAGCCGTTGAGGAACGTTCCTTCGGCATGGAGATCTCAGGTGGAATCCTTCTCGGCATACTCGTCTTCTTCGTGCTGGAGAAATTCGTGCACTGGCATCATTGTGAGGCCGCCGAGGTGGGGGAATGCCCAAAGGCCTTTGCGACGACGAACCTCGTCGGCGATGGCCTCCATAACTTCATCGACGGAATGATAATTGCGGGCAGCTTCATCGTATCTGTCCCTTTGGGAATAGCAACGACCATGGCGGTTCTCTTTCACGAGATCCCTCAAGAAATCGGAGACTTCGGCGTACTGGTTCACGCGGGGTACACGACGAGGAAGGCCCTATGGTTCAACTTCCTGAGCGCCTCTGTCGCGATTCTCGGTGCAGTCTTGGTGCTCTTGATTGGGGGGCAAGTGCCTGATCTGGTTGTCTATCTTGTTCCCTTCACCGCAGGAGGATTCATATACATCGCAGGGTCAGATTTGATACCCGAACTCCAGAAGGAGACCCAGCCCGGAAGGTCCGCTTTCCAGCTCGCGGGACTCCTGCTGGGGCTGCTTGTGATGGCTGGATTGGTGCTGGTGGGATGACACACTTTTTCTTTTGCTCAGCAAAATAATATTTTATACTGCGAACGCATACACCTAGGCTGCGAACGCAAAGCTCTACGAGAATAGGGGCCTCAAAATGGGCGAAAGCGTAAAGGTCGGCATCACAGGTTTACCTGGTGCTGGCAAGACCTACGCGTTGCTTAAAGTCATTGAAATGCTCGAAGCCGATGACTATACTGTCGGAGGGATGATAACAGAACCTATCATCGAGAATGAGCTAAGGGTGGGTTTCTACGTGATGGATTGGGCAACAAAGGGTCGGAAGGTGTTTGCCCACAAGGACATCGACTCGAAAGTCCACGTTGGCAAGTATGGTGTCGACATACAGGCATTAGAGGAGATTGGGGTCCAGGCAATCAGGGACGCCACGACGAGTTCTGGAGTCGTGGTCATCGACGAAGTGGGGAAGATGGAAGTGGAATCGGACCCCTTCGTTCAAGCCGTCAAGGACGCTCTCGATGCCGACAAGCCCCTCATCCTGACACTTCACAAGAAGTCAAGGAACCCGCTGCTCCAGGACATCAGAAGGCGGGACGACATCAGGATCCTGGAGGTAACTGCGGTGAACAAGAATCTGCTCCCCTACAAGATAGTCAAGCTCCTCAAGGGCGAGATTCTTTGAGTTTTGAGACTGAGATAGTCAAGGAAGGTTTGGCCGAGATTGAGGTCCCGAAGGTCGACAGACCGCACGGACCTGGACGAAGGAGCCGCCTGCCGTTCTACAATCCTCTCATGCGGACGAACAGGGATGTCACCATCTTGATCACTATGAATGAACTCCATGATGGGGCACGCCTCTTAGATGGTCTTGCGGCGACGGGCGTGTCGGGCATCCGCATCGCTCTTGAAGCGGACCAGGAGTTCGAGATAACCCTGAACGACAGGAACCCGACCTGCCGTGATCTCATCCTCAGCAACATCAAGAGGAATGAGGCCAGAGGTTGCACCGCGACCAACGAGGATCTGAACTGCATTCTTGCGAGACACAGATTCGATTTTGTGGATGTGGATCCCTTCGGCGCCCCGGTTCGATTTGTAGAGGGTGCGCTGTGTGCCACAGCCAACGGGGGAATCGTTGGGATAACCGCGACAGACACTCCAGTGCTTTGCGGCTCCAGAAAGAGAGCATGCGTAAGGAGGTACGATTCCATTCCCAGAAAGACAGAGTACTGCCACGAACTGGGCCTACGCATTCTTCTGGGCTACATCGCAAGGGTGGCAGCAAGGTTCGACAGGGGGATAGAGCCGTTGCTCTGCTTCTCGACAGACCACTATTTCCGGGCAATAGTCAGAGTGAGAAAAGGAGCAGGGAAGGCAAACGAGACGTTGAGGAGGCTCGGCTATCTCCATGAAAAGGGCTTGGAGAGAAGGCTTCTTCCAGAGGCTGGAATCGCTGGACCACTCTGGTCAGATGTCCTCCTGGACTCATGCTTCCTTGGTGCCATCAGACTTCCGAGTCATTTCCCACACAAGGTTTCAAGACTTCTGGACTTGTGGAGGGAAGAGGCTCTGTCCCCTCCGCTCTTCTACACGACCAGTGAGGTGGCAAAGGGGTTCCTCGCAAATCCGCCCGCCATCGACGACCTGATTGCTGCACTCAAGGACAGGGGATTCCTGGCAACGCGAACCCATTTCAAGCCAGATGCCTTCAAGACGAACGCGGACATTGAGACCCTAGAGAAAGTCGTCAGAACCTGAACTCGCCCTCGAAATCTGCCGCTGAACACGGGTATAGACAGTTTCCGCACGACTCGCAATTGTCTTCGACAATCCAAGCCTTGTCCTTGATCACGATTGCATCGTTCTCGCAAAGGCCAACACAGACTCCGCACGCAACGCAATTCTCTGCCTTCCTGATAACCCGCTCGAGATCCTTCGCCTGGGACACCAGTTGATCCTCATCCTCGGCCCTGATTATCACAAGGCCCTCTTTGAACACAACGTATCTCTCCATCTGAGCTGCCTCGACCTCGTCGTCATATTCCACTTCGCCGAGGATTCTCAGCATGTTGGCAACGCGGTCCATGTCCAGCATGTCCATGAAGAAGCCCTCGGTCCTCACTCCGAGTGTGCACGGAATATGAGTATCGGAAACCTGCAACTTGAGATGGTCGGCCGCGACACTCCCACCGCGCTCGGCCTCTGTCATCTCACTGACCCCTTTGGGCGGGACTCTCCACCTCCAAAGACCGAGATTGAGCCAGCTTTCTCCCTTCTTCGACTTCTCAGCGTAATCCTCCAAGTAGGCCTCCCACCGCTCAAACTCAGGCAGTTCATCAGACACAATCTCAAGCTCAGCAAGGTCCGAGGCGGGACAGAGGAAGCAACCGATTCTGGCAAGGCCCCTCTCATACCAGGGGTTGAAGCTCACGCCTTTGGAGAAGATGTACAGCCACACATGCAGAGCTGTCCAGTCCTGTATTGGAGAGGCGGCATGCTGGCCCGGGACCCATGGATTCGTCCACACGGCACCTTTCGTCGATCGCGGTATGGATTCGTACCTCCTTTGGCCTATGAAAGAAAGGACGCCATTCGGATAGCTCTTCGAGATGAGTCTGGCGGCTGGGCCCAATTTGCATGTCTTGCAACACCATCTGAAGTCCTTGCCGGGAGGCCCGAAGGTCCTCAGTCCGCTCCAGAAGGCGTCTCCCGCCGATTCTGTGATCAGCCGGAGATCGTATTCCCCCGCGATCTGTGTGACATGATCCACGGTCTCCGGGAATTCGAGACCTGTGTCCACGAAAAGGATGTCAGGACGAATGCCAGCATCGACCACAAGGAGAAGAGTGACTAGGCTGTCCTTTCCACCGCTGAAGGAGACAGCCACGGGAAGTCCCATCTCTTGCACGATCCTCCTCACGAAGCGCACCGCCTTGTCGACCCTCACTTCCAGAACGTTCTCATTTGCCTCGAGAACCAGTCTCCAGTCCTGGCCGGACGGAAGGTAGACGGCGTCGGTTGGCTCCGAGGACCAGCGGGTCTTCGTTGCCGCCCCACGGCGCTTCGTCCTCATCTCGGGCCCGCCCATTCTAGCAAACCCAGTGGCAATCACCTTCCTCTCCTCCGTGACCACGATAATCTCATCGCCCGCCTCAATCCCATCATCGAGGTCAAGTATGCCAGAAACCATCACGCTCGCTCCCGAGGAAACGGGATTGACGGCCCCCTTATCGACGACTATCCAGGACTTTCCAAGAGTTGGCGCAAGGCGGCGGGCTGCCTCCATCCTTGGAATGAACTTGTAACCACTTCCTGGATTGTACTGCAGGGCACCCAGAACCTGACCGTCCAGAATGATCTCATCCATCCGATCCAAATGTGGAACGCCGTTCAGGAGGACGATCTTATCATCGGGAATCAGGGATTTGCCGGCCCCCCTTCCGAACTGCGCTTCGATCGTTTCTCTAATCAAACGGACATCAGAATCGAAGGCGGGCCTGATGTCGCCGGGTGGCGTGACCTCGACACCAGATGTGGGTGTGCCGCACACGGAACATCTGCCCTGCTCCAAAACAGGGACGTTGCACTGTTTGCACCACCGGAGATGCATCTTGCCAAGACGAACTGCTGGCACAAGGTTTGGATACGCGGTCATGAATAAATATTTCACTGTTTCACTCACCCCCACCTAGGAGGCTTATATCCGACCGGATCGCTTCCTCTCATGTGAGCATAGCTGGAGTCGCAGACCTTCCACTTCATGGCGGGAAGGCTCCACGATGGCTCTTCACACGAATGGTCGACTTGTCGAAGGGCATAATCAAGGTCATATGCCTGGAACATGGACCGGAGAGGTTTCTGGAGAGAGTCTCGGACCCCTTTTGGTTCCAATCCCTCTCCTGTGTCTTGGGTTTTGACTGGCATTCCTCAGGTGTCTCAACGGTAACGTGCGGCGCGCTAAAAGAGGCCCTCAAGGACGAGAATCTCGGCCTGGCAATTGCTGGTGGGAAGGGGCGGGCCTCGAGGAAGACGCCCGAACAGATACGAAATCTGGGTGATGGACTTGGCCTTGGTACCCGACAGATAGATGCCTTGGTCTACACGAGCAAGATGGCTGCAAAGGTGGACAACGTCGCCATCCAGGACAATCATCATCTCTACCATCATGTAGTATTCTTCACGGAAAGCGGAAGCTGGGCGGTCGTGCAGCAGGGGATGGACGAAGTGAGGGGCTACGCCAGGAGATATCACTGGTATCATGCAAACGTCGATGACATGCTCGAAGAGCCCCATGATGCGATTCTGGGCAGAAGGATGCAGATGACTTTGGATATGACCTCGGCCCTCAGCCGGGACTGCAGACAGACGTCTCTCGATCTTGCCAAGGATGGGATAAAGAGGCTGCAGAGACTGCTCCTGTCCGTCCGGCCAAGCCATCAGACTTCGCTGAAGAGGTGGACAGGAGAGAAGGAGGATGTCAGACTTCTCTGGATGCCCAGGAGGATACACTGGCAGGCAATGAAAGGGATCTATGACTTCCAACCAGGCAACTATGAGGAAATGCTTGCAGTCAGAGGTGTCGGACCAGCCACTGTTCGAGCTCTCGCTCTCGTTTCGGACATAATATACGGTGATGAGCCAAGCTGGAGGGACCCAGTGAAATTCTCCTTCACGGTTGGCGGAAAGGACGGTGTCCCGTATCCGGTGGACAGGGGCACAATGGACGAATCCATTCACTTTCTTAAGTCTGGGGTCGAAGAATCCAGGGCAGGGAATAGAGAGAAGATGAGAGCACTGCGGAGACTCCGGAGAATCATCCCCGAGAACCCATCCGATCGTGTTGCCCAACAGACTGGTTCTGGCCGTACTCTCCGTCAAGAATCCTCGCCATGACCTCGGCCTTCTTCTCACCGATCTTTGGAACCTCCATCAGCTCCTCTTTGCTTGCCATCATCACTCTACGCACACTCCCGAACTTCTCGAGAAGGCTCCTTGACAGAGTGTCACCAACATTGGGGAACCCCTGGATGAGAAAAACCTGTCTCTCTTCCAGCGTAAGCATCTTTGGCTTGTGCCTGAGACCGTAGTTGTTGGGTCCCCTTTCCTGCCTGCGCCAAAAGGTCCTAAGAATCCTAGCAGTCTCGAGCTTGTTCGGAGAGAACAGGATTGACACATTATCGTCCATCACCATTGCCAGAAATGCTCCCCAGAATGCCGCAGGATTCCTGTGGGCACAAATATCGCTGAGATCACCCTCGACGATGAGTACAGAGGTCGGATAGCAGCTCTTCAGGCGGATGACCTGATCGAAGAGTCGTCTGGTGACCATCGAGTTGAAGAAGTCACCAAGCGTCTTCCTTTCAATTCCAACCTCACCGACCACATAATCTCCTGGCGTGATCCTTCTCTTGGTGAATGGGACCTTGAACTCCTCCAAGTACCTCGCGATTGTCTTGGGCTCGTGAACATCCATTGTGAGATCGACCATGACCTACTGTACGGGGCAAGGATATTAGAACCCACAGAAAGGGGGTCTGTGAAAAGCTGGGAAAAAGCTACATCTACGCCCTCAGAATGGAGGAGAAGACCATACGCAACCTGTGTAACGGCAAAGCCGAAACTGATCCACCGAATCGGTGAATAGCGGTTATGACTGTTAGTAACCGCGGGCTGAAGTGGTCGCCGAAGCTTCCACCGTACACCCCGGTTCTATCAAACTCGTCATTTACGAGTGCCATAAGGTGCCTTGTTTTGAGGGCGGCTTCGAGCTTAGATGCTTTCAGCCCTTATCCGCTACGGCGTGGCTGCCCAGCGATGCCCTGCCGGACAACTGGTAGACTAGAGGCCGCGAAGCCCCGTTCCTCTCGTACTAAAGGCTCCTTCCCCTCAGGCACCAAGACACTTCCACCGAAAAGCAACAAACCTGTCTCGCGACGGTCTAAACCCAGCTCACGATCCCTTTTAATCGGTGGACACCCGCACCCTTGGTAGCTAATGCACCACCAGGATAGGGAGAGCCGACATCGAAGTAGCAAGCCTCCAGGTCGATACGAACTCTTGCTGGAGACAACTCAGTTATCCCCGGGGTAACTTTTCTGTCATCAACCGCTCTCACAAATAAAGCAGGTTGGGTCGCTAGGCCCTGCTTTCGCATCGTGGTTCGTTATTGGGCCAAACCACGTCAAGCCAGCTTTTGCCCTTGCACTCATCGGTAGATTCCTGACCTACCTGAGCTGACCTTTGGGCGCCCTTGTTATCTTTTGGAGGGCGTGGCGCCCCACCCAAACTGCCCACCTATCGGTGTCCTTCCTTGGAAGTAAGTGATACAAATGCCAAAGGGCGGTGTTTCATCGACGACTCAGAACTCGGCTAGCGCCGAGCCATAGTAGCGTCTCCCGCCTACACTACACATCAACATTCATATCACAACGACAGGCTGCAGTAAAGCTCCACGGGGTCTTCGCTTTCAGGTGGAAGATATTGGACTGTGCACCAATACGTCAGTTTCACCGGCTTCAAGGCGGGGACAGTGGGGCTCTCGTTGAGCCTTCATGCAAGCCGCCAATTAAGCGGCAAGGTATTACGCTACCTTAAGAGGGTCAGAGTTACCCCCGCCGTTTACTGGTCCTTCCTCCCGTTGAGCCGGGTATTCAGATACCAGCACTGGGCAGGTTTCAGCGACTATACACATCCTTTCGGACTTGCAGTCACCTATGTTTTTAGTAAACAGTCGGAGCCCCCTGGTCACTGCGATCAGCCATCATCATGACTGACACCCCTTATCCCAAAGTTACGGGGCCAATTTGCCGATTTCCCTCGCCTAGATTACGCCGACACGCCTTAGGCTTCTCACCTAGGGGCACCTGTGTCAGTTCTCGGTACGGACGCATGGGTTGTAACTAGCCTCCTTTTCACGGGCACCAGGAATCGGCTCAAGAGGGCTTTCGCCCGCCTACTCGCGCCTTCGCTCGGTTCTCACCATTACGGCTCTCCCCAAGCTTGAACGCTTGAACAGATTGGCAAACCTGCTGAGCCTGTCCAGATGCGTCAGAAACTAGGCAAAGACCCACACGGTGCAGGAATATTAACCTGCTTCCCATTCGGTGGCCTCGGTTAAGGGACACCTTAGGATCGACTAACCCTCGACTGACGACCATTGTCGAGGAACCCTAGCCCCTCCGGCGGTACCGATTCTAACGGTACTTTGCTGCTACTCCTGCCAGGATCCTCATTCGAACGCGGTCCACTCGACCTCACGGCCGAACTTCTACCCGCGCACGACGCCTCTCTACCAGATCACGTTTCCGTGCTCCAGGGTATCGGTGACCGGCTTAGCCCCGTCCATTTTCGGGGCCCGTAGTCTCGACTGGTGAGCTGTTACGCTTTCTTTAAAGGGTGGCTGCCTCTAAGCCCACCTCCCAGTTGTTTTGGACTACGAACTCCCTTTGATACACTTAGCCGACACTTTGGGACCTTAACCCTGGTCTGGGTTGTTTCCCTCTTGGACACCAAGCTTACCCCGGGTGCCCTCACTCCCAGAGTCTACAGCGGCGGCAGGTTCGGAGTTTGACAAGATGCCGAGGGATTTCTCCCCCTGCACACCCAATCAGTGCTCTACCCCACCATCTACCTCGTCTGAGGTCTACCTGCGAGTAGTCTCGAGAGGAACCAGCTATTTCCGGTCTAGATTGGCCTTTCACCCCTATGCCCAGGTCATCCGAGCGATTTGCACGTCAACACCGGTTCAGTCCTCCACCTTCCTTTCGAAAGGCTTCAACTTACCCAGGCATAGATCGACCGGCTTCGGGTTTCGCACCAATGACTCCTCGCGAGCGCACGACGCTCCTCGCCCGAAGGCTGCGAGCATGTTGCTTTCGCTACGGCTTCGTACTCTTCGTACTTAACCTCGCCATTAGTCAGAACTCCCTGGCCCGTTATTCGAAACGGACGATATGACACTGGTCCACAACTAAGTTGCTTCGTACCTTTCATGCCATATCAGCTTGTAGCTGTCTGGTTTCAGGCTCTTTGCACCTCCCGTCAAGGGTACTTTTCAGCGTTCAGTCACCCTACTATTGCACTATCGGTCTCGGGACGTATTTAGGGTTGGAAGTTTGTGCCTCCCAAATTCACACACGATTTCCAACGCATGCTACTCAGGATACCCCGAATCTTCTTCCTCCGCACCTCTACGGGACTTTCGCCCTCTACGGTGCTCCGTTCCAGGAGACTTCGAGTTAAGAAGGTAAGAAGTGCCAGGGTCCTAACTCCACATCTCCCTCCCCTCTCAGGGAGGGATTCGGTTTGCCCTATGCCATTTTCGATCGCCTCTACTAATGGCATGCCTATTGGTCTCTCTTCCACCCCCTACTAAGATGCTTCAATCCGGGGGGTTCCTCACCCTTACGGGTTGCCCGAAGGCAGGAAGTCCCATTCGGCAATCACCGGATCTCGGGCTTCTTGCGCCTCCCCGGTGCATATCGCAGCTTGACACGACCTTCATCAGCGCCCGAGCCAAGCCATTCACCAAACAGCGTAGTTAACCGCTGACCTATCGGCTTCGCACTCGTCCAGGTTGCGTATGATCGGAACTCACGGACCGCAAGATTCGGTTCTCGCAATCTCTTCCCTTCCCCAACGAAATAGCTCATTGGGTGCACCAAACTCCTCTCATCACAACAGAACAGGGATGCCAACTTGCATTGCCCTTCTTGATTGAGAGCATTAATCCTATTGGCTTACGAGTATAAAAAGATTGCTTGCGGAACTCAGTTGGGTATGGGTATCGTGATGTCCTCAAGGGCCTCGAGCCAGTAGCCCCTCTTTGGATTGAAGACTTCAAGGGTGCTCATCTCTCTGAGGAAATGAGGCGGGTTGAGCGGGTCGAAAATCTCCGCCCCGCGGAGCGGGAACGCAGCGAGGAGATCAGAAAGGGAGACATCCGAGGAAAAGGAGGGCAGAGCGACTAGATTCCAGCCAGCATGCAATACGAGTTGCACATCTCGAGGGACCTGGCCGGCAATGGAGAGATTGCCGTCCTCAGGGCAGTGAATCCAGAAACCGCTTGAGACATCCACCAAGCCGAGGTCGCCGTAGTGCTTCCAGGAGAAATAGGATTTCCATGTGGACGAGGGAACGTCATATTTCCTCACGACATCGAAGTCGATTGTTCTGAGGACCGACCCAACATCAGCCTTCCACATGATTAAGGGAAACGCCAGCAAATTCCAGCCTTTGACCACGTGGATGTTCGTCTTTGCGCCTTGTGTGAGGCTGCACGAACTGCCAAGTGTGGAGTTGTAGGCGCATACCATATAGAAGTAGTCACTTGGATCCCCGTAGCCTGTCCCAAGGTCCATGTAGTTGTTCAGCCCTTTGGATATCGATCCTATTAACTGATAGCCGAGCCCGCTCGAATCATAGTCCGTACTGCGGTAGACATCGTACCTCTCCACCGTATTCCTACCGCCCTTGTCGTCCAGCGACAGAGTCCAGGTGACAATCACTCCGGTATTGGCCAACCCGAATAGCGAGGCGCTCACGTTCTCTGGGCTCGCTGGGTTCTGAAGGGGGAGAACACTGAAACTCTGGCTCGCAACATTGTTCGACTCGTCCCATTCAATGATTTCGTCCTCGGGATCGACTGACACGACGATTGTGTGAATGCCCGCTTCCTGACATATCCATTCCATGGAGACGGTTGTGTTCCCCCCGAAGGAGGGGATGAACGGCACCACCTCATCCCCGCCAATCTGGTTCAGAGGATCGATTGAATTGTCATAGAATCGGACGACGACGTTGGATGCATTCTCATTTCCCAGGTTGTAGACGGTTGCGTTGATTGTGATTGCCGTCCCCTCGACCTGCGGGCTAGGTGGGTGGAATGTGATGTCCGTCACCGATCCGCCCGCGATTACGAGGTCAGGGGCCGCGCCGAGGAAAATCGAGAAATAGATATCCACTCGCTTCTGAGCGAAGTTCCTGTTGTCGTACCATACGATACAGATGCTCCCGTCGGGCGTGAGTGCCATCGCAGGAATCTGTTGGTCGGTGCCCTCCAGGTCGTCGTTCACCTTGACATCGTTGTCGTTCTTCAGCCCGTCCCCGAAGGTCACTCCACCGTCCTCGGACTGGGAGAAGTAGATGTCCTTATCGGAGAATCCATTTCGGGTGTCCCGCCAGGTGACATAGATGGTCTCGAAATCGTCCACCGCCACAACAGGGTAGTCGTGCATGGCCGCGCCCGGGAAGTCGTCCACCTCAACATCGTTGTTGTTGAGGATGCCATCGCCGAATGTGTTCCCCCCATCCGTGGACTTCGAGAAGAATATGTCCGAGTTCGCGTTTCTCGTGTCCGTCCAAGCGATGTAGATGTTCCCACTCTTTGCCACTGCGATGGAGGGGGTATCCTGGTTGGCGGTGCCGATGTCGTCATTCACCCTCTCATCGGGCGAGAAAGTGAGGCCCCCGTCGGTGGACTTTGTGAAATATATATCACTGTCGCCGTTTCGCTCGTCCTGCCAGACCACATAGATGTCGCCACCTTGGCTTACAGCAATGTCGGGATTCGTCCTGTACGATGGGGTGGCATCGTCGACCCTAACCGAGGAGAAGCTGGCACCTCCGTCTCCTGATGTCGCCAGGAATATCCTGCCCTCCGGACCAGTAGGGGCGGAGTATGCGACATGAACCCTCCCTGGAGCGGGGGCACAGACGGAGGGGGCTATCTTGAACGTTCCATTGACGCCCGTCGAGACCTCGACTGGCCCCGAGAAGCTGATGCCATCGGTGGACTTTTGGATATAGAGCCCCGTGTTGTCCCACCAGGCAACGTAAACAGTCCCCGCAGGGTCGACTGCAATCGAGGGCTCCGATTTGACGGTCGTCTGTGAATGGTCCGTAATCTGTGCGTTCTCGGAGAAGCCGGCTCCTCTGTTAGATGAATAGGAGATGAAGATGTCCACGACATAGGGCGGGCTCCCCGGAGTCGGGTCGTGACGGCTGTCCTCCCAGACAACGTAAATCGTCCCATTGGGAGATACTGCCACGTCGGGATAATACTGATCGGAACTCTCATCTGGGTCGGAGACCATCCGGTCAGAGGAGAAGGGGAATGACCCAGAAGCCATGTTGACTGTGTAGCTCGCTGTCAATAGCAAAAGGGCGGAAACCATCAGGATTGCGACCGCTAGGCAGAATATGCGGTGCTCTAGCGATGCCGGAACGTTCCCTACCTCCATGCTCCTTCGACTCTATTTGCATCAATCGTCTATTAAAGCCTGTTGGTTCCTCAGGGGTCACTTCGAAGAACGACACTCGACATTGAGCTTGACATACTCGCGGAAGAAGGTCGATATACCTGGGCAATCCCACGACGTTGATTCGTTATAGACCCGCATCTGACCCCCCTGTGGGCAAAACAGGCGAGTCGCAAAGCATCAAGAGGAGGGCATGACGAATTGCTTTGGGCACCTCCGCTGCTTGCGCTGGTCATCTGTCTTCCCACTCTCTTGCTGGCGCTCCCTGAGTCTTCTTCGCCTGGCCTCGGATGCGCTGTTGGCGGGTAGGGGGTATTGGGTGAAGGCTCAGGCGGACGTCGATCGGACAGCAGATTTTCACAGGTCCTCTGTTCGTAGAGCCGATGCACGAAGGCCTCTGTGGCGGAAGTGAGTGTGCAAGGCCATGCAGCAAGCTCTGACTTGTCATCGCATCCACAGACCTCATGGGAGTCATGGTTGGTACAAGACCATACCCACAAGACCTGGACCAGAGAGATGCCCAAGCAGCGGGGGAGGAAATCGAGGTCTTCCACCACGGGAGATCTGCAAATATCATTCAATCCTTCAGGACCGCCCGCACCGTCACTATCGACATCCGACCCAGGATGATGTCAGATTCAACTTGAACGAAAGATTTTAAATACCACCAAGGTAGTCGCCATGATACTTTCCAAAAGAACAATGATGGTTCTAGAAAAGGAGAGGAGGATTGAAAGTGGGTGAGAAAATGAGAAAGAGAGGTCTATTGGCGATTGTCGCATTGGCCGCGCTTCTTGCGTTTGCCTTCCTCTTTACAGGAGTCATAAGCGCCAATGAGACAAGCACGCCGAGAATGCTCTATGACGAGCAAGGGAACCTCATAGGAATGGAAGCGAATGATGCCATGACCCGAAGGGACCTGAGCAGCGACGCACTCCAGGCCTATGTGGAGCCAGTGGAGCCTGTCCATCTTGGACAGAAGTACTTGAAGGTGTTCTCAAATGAGGACGAGCCCATTCCGATGGAGCCTCCATTTGCACCAGACGAACTGGTCTATTCAAGCCCGACCGCGGACGACACTCCAAGAATCGCAATTAACCCGACCGATGGAAGAATATGGGTTGCGTTCACGCACTTCAACGGCGCGGATGATGACATCTACGTCTTCTACGCGGAAGCCAATGACACGACCACATGGACTGGCGTCGCCCAGACCACCGGAGCATTCAACGAACGAAACCCCGCCATAGCAATCTCTGGAAACACCATCATGATCGCGTACGAGCAGGACAATGTCGGGGACGAGCAGCACACGTTCTTCATCAGATCTCAGGACGGAGGAGTGAGCTGGGGCGGCTTCTACATGAACTGGGACTGGACTAATGACCCGGGATTTCTGCAGTGCGAGGATTTCAACAATCCGGACATCTCCTCCGTGAGGCCGCAGTACTTCACTTGGACAGCGGACGCTTGGGGCGTGAGGAACGCCACCAGGACAGTCACATTTATGTGGTCTGATAACGACGGGGACAGCTGGATGATGATCTATTGGACCGCGACCTGGCATATGGGCGAGGACTTCATGCGCCCAGTGATAATGGAGAATCCGGTCGATCCGAACACGCGTGAACTCCACAATGCCTGGCAGCACTGGAACTCCACGACTGGTGACTGGGACGCAGAGTGGATCATCAATCAGTGGACCTACGACTCGCCTCCAGTATTCATTGATGTCTGGGGATGGTGGAGCGCCAACCTGGATGGCGGAAACACGGATCTGCAACCAGACATATGGGTGAGGAACGACTACGTCTACCTCGTCTGGCAGAACGGGACCGTCGACCCCGATTTGACTGGGTTCTATTCGGATGACGGCGGCGAGGCCTCTCTCTGGATCCTGTTCATCAGGTCAGGTGATGGCTTCGACCAGATGTACCCAGCAGTCTATCTGCATGACGATTACCTCCCACATATCGTTGCGGTGAATGATACCAGCATAACCTACTTGAACAACACGGACGTTCTCAGTCAGGGATGGTCCGAGTTCAAAGCAGATGACTTCCCGGGCTGGAGCGTTGCCGATTTCAGGGCCACGGACATAATCTACGGCTTGAACAACCCAAGAATCGTGTTCACGGATGCTCGTCTTGGGGCAGCTGACATATGGTATACGGACCTCAACCGGACGCCCAAGATACCGATAACCATCACGCACTCTCCACCTATTGCCAACGGGAGCATCGTCGTCAATGGAACGACGAATTGCTGGACGACTTGCACCTACTGGTGGAAGGTTGGCTCCTCACACACTCTGGAAGCCCCCACCCTGATGGCAGACCCCGTGAATCCGGTAGACACGAGATACAGATTCGCGAGCTGGAGCAACGCGGGACCTCAGAACCAGACATACGTTGTTCCTTCATCGCCTGAGACACTGACGGCCAACTACGACCCACAGTACAATGTCTCGTTTGACACGGCACCAATATCGGGCCTGCTGATCGTAATCGACTCGTATCAGATGCCGGCGCCGCAGAGCTTCTGGTGGACATCGGGAGAGCTTCACAACATCGACGTCACATCGCCACAAACGATAGACGCAACTAGCAGATATGTATGGAGCAACTGGAGCGATGGCGGCCTGCAAAGCCACCCGATAACGGTGACCGGAGCGGGTACGTACATAGCCACCTTCGCCGTCCAGTACATGGTGAATGTCACCACGAATCCTGCAGGCCTGGATGTGGAAGTGGACAATGTGACATACACCCAGCCGGTGAACTCGTTCTGGTGGCTGGAAGGCAGTGTACATAAGCTGAACGCAACATCTCCTCAGAATGTGACTCTGGATGAGCGGTGGTCCTTCGTTGACTGGAGCGATGGCGGAGCCAAGATACACAACATAACTGTCACGGGTCCGGCAACGTACACGGCTAACTACATAACACAGTACAGAATCACCTTCACGACATCTCCAGGTGGACTCAATGTGGAGGTGGACACTGTTGTTTACGCGACCCCGAAGAGCCTCTGGTTTGATGTGGGAGATGTGGTCACGATAAACGCACCGTCACCGCAGCCCATCAATCCACAGAGTCAGTATGCCTTCCTGAGCTGGAACGACGGCGGTGCGCAGACCCATGATATCACCGTCAGTAATCCCGCGACCTATACGGCGAACTTCGGTGTCGAGTACAGAATAGATGTCAACACCAATCCGCCCGGATTGAACGTGACCGTGGGTGGCGTCGAACACACTGCTCTCTACTCATTCTGGTGCGCTCAGGGCACGCCAGCGCAGATTGGAGCTCCGTCACCACAACCTCAGTCATCCACAATGAGGTATCGATGGGTCAACTGGGATACAGGAGGGTCAAACCCGAAGAATATATTCTGCAGTGCGCCCGCGACCCACACGGCGAACTTCGTGACTCAGTATCTGCTGAACTTTTCGACCAACCCACAGGGACTGCAGATCGAGGTTGAAGGAGTTGTACATGATCCAGCCCCGTATTTGGACTGGTTTGATGTTGGCTACCAAGTGAGCATGAACGCACCGTCACCGCAGGGCACCGCGAATACTCAGGCTGTGTGGATATTCTGGAGCGATGGCGGAGCACAAGCCCATCTCACAGCCCCTGTAACGGGTCCAGCAACCTACACCGCCTACTTCGATACTCAGTACTTAGTGACAATCTCATCCACGCCGGTGACTAATCTGGCCATAGACGTCGACGGTGGCCAGCAGTGGACCGACTACTCATTCTGGTGCAATGCGGGTTCGTTGCACACACTGAATGCGAATTCGCCTCAGATGCCCGGGGGCGCTCCGATTACCGACACTCGGTATGTGTGGAGCAACTGGAGCGATGGCGCCGGGCAGAGCCACTCGATAACCTGTGACAGCCCCAACACGTACACGGCAAACTACGTCCTGGAATACCGCTTGACCATATCGACGATCCCACCAACACTCCTGATCGAGGTCGATGGCACAGTCCGCAACACACCCTATCAGCCTTGGTGGGTCGATGGATCGACGCACAACCTCAACGCAACATCGCCTCAGGACTTGGTCGTAGGTTCGAGCAGATACGAGTTTTCGAGCTGGAGCGACCTAGGCGCTCAACAGCATGACATCGATGTGTCTGGCCCGTCCATCTATACCGCGACCTTTGTACTCAAATACAAGGTTACAATCACATCAGATCCGGTAGGACGAGAGATATGGGCGGATGGGACTCCCTACACCACACCGCAGGAATTCTGGTGGGAGTCAGGATCTCCGCACACACTGGACGTCACCGAGCCACAACCAGGGATTCCAGGCGAGCAGTGGATATTCGATACCTGGAACGATGACCCGTCGAAGTCGCGCAGCATCATCGTGACGGCGTCGACGACCTACACTGCATACATGATCCATCAGTTCGAGGTCACCCTTGACTCGACCCCTGTGGCAGTGACAGTCACCGTTGACGGAATGCAGTACCTGACCCCGTATGCCTTCTGGTGCGATGAGGGGGCAAACCCCACCATTTCTGCCGTTGACGTCTACAGTGGCGGACCAGGAGTGCAATACGCATTTGCGTCCTGGAGCGACGGTGGAGCGCGGACACACAACATCATCTGTGACATGCCCAAGACGCTGACAGCAGACTACACCACACAGTACGAAGTGACCATCACCACAAGCCCAGCAGGACTGGAGATAATCGTGGACCTGAACGCCCTTACGGCGCCTCAGAGCTTCTGGTGGGACAGTGGGTCCACTCATGACGTGGATGCTGCCAGCCCACAAGCAGGAACGACGGGCGAGCAGTTCGTCTTTGCCTCCTGGAGTGACAGCGGAACCCAAGCTCACCAGGTGACGGTCACAGGACCCGACACGCTAACCGTCACGTTCACGACCCAGTACTACCTGACAGTTGACACCACTCATGGAACGGCGTCTGGCGAGGGTTGGTACGACTCTGGTGAGACGGCATACGCAGGTCTTGATGCTGACATGTACACTGTTGGCCAGACGAGATACCTATTCACACAATGGTCCGGTGATGCTTCAGGAACTGACTACGCGCAGTCAGGCCCTGTATTGATGGATGCCCCCAAGACTGCCACGGCTCTGTTTGCAGCGGAGCACTATCTGACGGTGACATCAGCCTACGGGGATCCACAAGGCGAGGGCTGGTATGCCGAGGGCACACCGGCAACTTTCTCCGTAACGACACCATACCAGGAGACTGGAGTCACCGATACGAGATACGTGTTCCAGGCATGGAGTGGCGATTCAACGGAACAAACTCCAACTGCATCGATTAGCATGAACGAGCCAAAGACAGTCACTGCGACATGGACGACAGAGTACCTACTGACGGTGACATCAGCCTACGGGGATCCACAAGGCGAGGGCTGGCACGCTGAGGGGGCAACGGCAACATTCTCAGTAACGTCACCCTATCTGCAAGCTGGAGTCACCGATACGAGATACGTGTTCCAGGCATGGAGTGGCGATTCGACCTCAACGAGTGCATCGGCCTCCGTGACCATGAACGAGCCAAAGACAGTCACTGCGACATGGATCACCCAGTACTACCTCACAGTCACCTCGGACAAGGGCAGTCCTCAGGGAGAGGGCTGGTACAATGAGGGCGAGACGGCGACATTCTCTGTCACCACGCCGACAACCGCAGAGGGCAAGGAATGGGAGTTCACTGGCTGGAGTGGTGATTCCACCTCTACAAAGGCTTCAGACACCATCGTGATGAATGAACCGAAGACGGTGACAGCCAAGTGGCAGGAAACAGGATTCCTCCAGAAGTTCTGGTGGATCTTCCCCGTCATCATAGTCATTATCATCATCGTGATATTGGCCCTGATGATGATGAAGAGGAAGAAGCCAGAAGAGGAGGAGCTTCCGCCACCAGAGGAGATGGAAATACTGCCGGAAGAGGAAGAATAGGCTTCGAAGGGTGCCGCTGGCACCCACCTTTCCACCTTTTTTATTGAACCTTGATTTCCTGAGCCTTTCCCTTCTCAATGAGAATCCCAGCGACCTTCCTCGGAAGGCTGGCAACATCCTCCTTCTTGAGACTGTAGTTCCCTTTCACCCCAGCAAACGATGGGATGTCCTCCAGTATCCGGAGAACGACGTTCTGCGATGGCTGAGAGGGAGCCACTTCAGGCCTCTGGACGACTGGTTTCGCCTCTTCCGAACCATAGATTCCCGCCTTCGCCTCCGAGATCAGCGTGACGATGCCTTCGAACATGGCCAGCTCCTGCCTCGTCAGTGGCTCAAGATCCACAGATGCACCGCTCGCCTTGGACGCCGCCAGATTAGCTATCTTTCGGGAGCGCAGGCGAAACACCTGGTCCCGTTTCCTGGAGGCCTTCCTGTACTCATCCGATAGAAGTGTAGCTGCCTTCGAATGCGGGTTCTTGGAGCGTTCCTCGTTCACTCTTGCCTCAAGACCCTCCAGGTACGAGCCAAGCTTGTTGAAAAAATCGGGTTCGAGTGGAGTCAGAGACCTCTTGGAGCTCTCCTCGCGGTAGAGACGCGTGATTCTCCTGAAGGAAATCTCCTCATCCATCAAGGTCCTAATGCTTGCGAGAGTATTTTATGCTTCTCGGGAAGGCTTAATATCCCGCTGAGGCTTTTGCATGGGAATGATGGAGGAAGCCCTGATAGCCCACGCCAAGGCCGTATCCGTCCGCCTGGAGGTCGTCCCCCACTCGAAGGAATCTTCGGTCCAAGGATACGATGAATGGCGGAAGAGAATAAGGGTGTCCTTGAAGCAGAGACCGCAGGGCGGAGCCGCCAACAGAGAGCTCGTAGAGCTGATGAGCGACCTATTCGGAGTGGAGCGGGGTGCAGTCAGGATAACTGAAGGAGACCACTCAAGAAGGAAGACCATCATGGTGGAAGGTATCGCGATCGAGACTGCGCTCGAAGTGCTTATGCAGGCGTTGGAATGAGGCAGGAACAAGCGGAGGAGCTGGTTCAGCTTATCGAGAGACTGAGAGAAGAGAATGACGCGCACGCTGTCATCGTTGAAGGCAGAAAGGACGAAAGGGCGCTGAGGAGCTTGGGCCTCTCCGGGAAAATCCTCAGACTCGACAGGGGCGACTCAGTCTTCAATTTCTGCGAGGGGCTCGTGAGGCACGACAAGGTCGTCATCCTTACGGACTGGGACAGGAAAGGTGGCAGGCTTGCAAGGGCGCTTCGTGACGGGCTGAAGGCCAACGGCATACCGTACGATGATGAATTCAGAAAGCAGATAGCCTTTCTCGTACGGAAGGAAATAAAGGACGTCGAGGGGCTGCCGAAACTGCTGTCCAAGTTCCCTGGCTCACGCTGAAGCTCGCGACATGACGAAACGGTTAAATAGAACCTATCCCACTTAGATATCGAGAAACGACGCTAGATCAATCATGCTCACTATCATTCGTTCATCAGGCATTCGTATGTTTGCATATGAGAGCGAGGAATTGTCATAGGCACAGTGGTTTGTCTGCTGTCGTTTTTCTCAAGAAGGTGTAAGCATGAACTTAGACCCAACAACAACGAAGTACATGATTCAGGCAAGAATGGAAGCAGATGGGATAGTGGAAAAGCCTGATGTTGTCGGTGCGATCTTTGGTCAGACTGAGGGTCTTCTTGGTGATGAACTCGATCTGCGTGACTTGCAGAAGGGCGGGAGGATCGGCAGGATTGAGGTTGAGGTTTCATCAAAGCGAGGAAGGTCGGAGGGTACAATATCCATTCCGTCCAGTCTCGATCAGGTAGAGACTGCCATTCTGGCGTCATCACTGGAAACCATAGACAGAGTGGGCCCCTGTAAGGCCCGTATAGCTGTTGAGAAGGTCGAAGACGTCCGACTGACAAAGAGGCAGAAGATAGTGGAAAGAGCGAAGGAAATCCTCACGAAGCTCGTCGAGGAGTCAAAGACGACGGGTCTTGACCTCACGAAGAGCGTGAGGTCCGCCGTCCAGGTGGAAGAGGTAATAACGTACGGACCGGACAAGTTAACTGCGGGACCCAACGTGCGGGACTCCGATGCGATTATCGTGGTGGAAGGAAGATCCGATGTGCTCAATCTCCTCAAGAGCGGCGTGAAGAACGCCATCGCGGCCGAGGGTACGAACATTCCGAAGTCGATACAGGATCTCTCGAAGGAGCGAGTCCTCACTGCCTTCGTTGACGGTGACAGGGGCGGGGACCTTATCCTCAGAGAGCTCCTCCAAGTCGCAGAAGTCGACTTCATAGCGAGAGCGCCCAGAGGCAGAGAGGTCGAGGAACTCACCCAGAAGCAGATAATGAAGGGCCTCAGGAACAAGATTCCAGCGGAACAGTACATAGAGATGTACGGCCTGACGGGAATAGACAAGAAGAAGGAGGAGCCAGCGCCCGCCAAGGTCGCACCGCGGGCAACTCCCGCCTCCACTCAGCCCGAAAGGAAGCTCACGCCGAGGCTGGAGAAATTCCGGGACATGCTCATTGCCCTCTCGGGATCCTCCAAGGCCAGGCTACTGGACGAGGAGAACAGAGTCAAGAATGAAATCCCGGTCAGGGACCTCGTTGATTCGCTGAGAACGAGCAACAAGCCATTTTCAGCGGTCGTCTTCGACGGGATAATCACTCAGAGAATCCTCGACATTGCCGCGGACAAAGGAATGACCGCGGTAGTGGGGTCCAAACTCGGCAACGTGACCAAGCAACCGACCACGATCGAGGTCTGGACAAGAAGGGACTTTGAGCTGTAGAGGTGTCTGAATACCGAAAGAACCCTACCTTGACGCAGAGAAAGGCTTCTCAATCGATGAGGTTGAGGACACTTCCTGTGTGATAATCCCCTCTGATCCATTGGCTAGAGTGGTGGGCCAAGAGGAGGCGGTCGACCTCGCCAGAATCGCTGCCAGCCAAAGGAGACATCTCCTCCTGGTGGGACCTCCAGGCACAGGCAAGTCAATGATAGCACAGGCACTCTCTCTGCATCTTCCCCGTCCGACCAACGAGATAAGAATCGTCCACAACCCAGAGAATCCCGAGCGTCCCCTCGTGGAGATTAAGGCCAAGGACGAAGTCGTCAGGGAAGAGAGGGAAATGAAGGGCGCCGAGGGCGAACTGATAGACCCGAAGGAGGCTCCCATCAATGTTGCTGAACGACTGGGATACAAGTGTGTGAACTGCGGCATATACAGCTCCCACAGGGAGAGGGTATGCCCGAAGTGCTCGCGACCCAAGGCCACGATGACCCAAGGGACGGGAAATCCCTTTGGAGACCTCCTCGGTGGGATAGTGGAAGTCACAATAGGTCAGCTCGGCGGACGAGACAGGGTCACGACGACCCGACAGCGATTCGGGAAAGAAGAGGTCGTTGTCTTCGAGCGGGCGGGAGAGATGATAAAGGTCCTCGATCAGAAGGCGCTCGAGAAGAGGAGGGAGATGGAGAAGATCAGTCCGCGGAAGGTTCTCGTACCGCTGAGCAGGAATCCATTCGTACTGGCAACGGGTGCAAGTGAGACCGAGCTCTTGGGAGATGTGAAGCATGACCCATACGGAGGACATCCCCAGCTCGGGACGGAGCCCTACGAGAGGGTTGTCCCGGGCTCGATTCACGAGGCCCATCAGGGTGTCCTCTTCATAGACGAGCTGCCCCAGCTCGGATTCCTTCAAAGATACATTCTAACAGCCATGCAGGAAAAGAGCTTCCCAATTAGCGGCAGGAATCCGCAGAGTGCGGGCGCGAGCGTTCGTGTCGACGCGGTCCCTTGCGACTTCATCTTCGTCGGAGCCTGCAATATCCAAGACCTGCAGAATATCCTCTCTCCACTGAGATCGAGAGTCTCTGGCTCTGGCTACGAGGTTCTCGTTGAGACCACCATGCCAGACAACGAGAGGAACAGGGCAAAGCTCGCTCAGTTCGCCGCCCAGGAGATCGCAATGGACAAGCGAATCCCGCATTTATCGAACACGGGGCTTCGTGCGGTTATCGAAGAGGCAAGGAAGAGGGCAAGGGAGATGGAGCACAAGGAGAAGTCGCTCAGCCTGAGACTAAGGGAAATGGGCGGGCTGATAAGGTCCGCCGGGGATCTCGCCAAGGCCGAGGGCTCCGAGTTCATCGAGGACATCCACATCAAGAAGGCGATCAAGAGGGCCAGAACGATCGAGGAGCAGATAATGGAGAGATACGGTTCATACTACTCTGGTGTGGCCTCCGAGGCGAGCGATTCTCAGAGAAGCACTTCACCCTATCATTACTGGAACTACCACGTGCACGACGACAAGAGGGGCTACGGCTAGAGGGGCTTTGCCATCTTGACGGCGTCCTCGCCATTTGTATAGAAACCTGGAATCAGGTCTATCGTCTCGAATCCGAGCTTCTGATAGAACCTCCTTGCCTGCAAGTTTGACTTCCTGACCTCGAGTTCCACCGTTCTGATGCCTTCGCTTGCGACGCGGGTGAGGAAATCGTTCATCAATGCGGTCCCAATGCCGCGGGAGCGGAAGTCCTCCCTCACGACGAGAATGAGAATCCTGGCGGTCGTCGTACTGGTCCGAGTAGCGGCTAGAACGCCGACAACCGCTCCTGACATCTCGGCTATGACAAACCCGCCCCTCCACCATTCGTATATCCTCAGAAAGAAGTCCCGCGAATATCTCTCGTTCAAGGCCTTCTGGGATATGCTCCTGACCACTTTGAGGTCCGTGGGACTGAACTCCCGTATCCTGAGCACATGCGGTAATGAAACTTTGGGCTAATAAACCACACGCGCCGATAGGATGAAATCCCTGGAGGGGATTTGACCGCCGTGAGACTCCTTCTTGAGCTCTCGGGGGAACATCCCGATCTCCCGCGCTTGGAGGCATCCGCAGTCGTGGACGCGCTCCAGGACAGCGCTGCAACGGTGACAAAGCGAGATTCCATCGCTATAGTGGAAACGGAAGTCGAGCCGAGGGAAATAGGAGAGAGGATTGCCCTCTGTCACAGGGTGAACGAGATTGTTGAGTCAGGGAGCTTGGACAGCCTCATGGAGGCCGCCCGCGAAATGGAGTTTGGCGGGAGCGTTGCCGTCAGGTGCAGGAAGATTTCGAGAACGAGAAAGGAGAGATGCTCGGAAATTGAGAGCCGGTTCGGTGAAATCTTCGCCAGATCGCATTCGATTGACCTCGTGAGTCCTTCCACGATCGTTAGAGTGCTCCTTGGAGACGAGACCTACTTGACGATTCAAAGGCACGAAGTGGACAGGAGTTCCTTCGAAAGGCGCAAGGTCGCCCTGCGGCCTTTCTCCTATCCGATATCTCTGCATCCAAAGTTTGCGCGGCTTCTCGTGAATATGACCAGAGTCAGGAAGGGCGAGATACTGCTCGATCCCTTCTGTGGCACGGGAGGCATTCTCATCGAGGCCGGGCTCGTGGGGGCCATTCCCATAGGCAGCGATTTGAGGGTGGACATGGTGACCGGCTGCGGGGTGAACCTGAGGAAGTTCAACATCAAGGCTGATCTCTTCCAAGCGGATGTCCAGGACCTAGAGAGTCACGTGCGCAGCGTTCAGGCAATAGCCACGGATCCGCCCTATGGTCGCTCGACAACCACCAAGGGAAGGGACATCCTCGACCTCTATTCGAAGTCTTTCGAGGTCTTTTCCCGTGTCCTGGACAAGCGAAGAAACCTCGCGATAATCGTTCCGGAGAAGGACCTCGTCAATCTCGGAGAGGAATACATGGATCTTGAGACCTCTCATTCCCTGAGGGTCCACAAGTCCCTCACAAGGCATTTCTGCCTTTTCAGAAGCTAGGTATCGATTTCCACCCAGAGTTCCAGTCGCCTTTCCTTCTCCACGGGTGCATCGTTGACTGTCCCAACGATCTGTGTCTGGTAGTTGCCGTGAGGGGCTGGATCGCTGGGGAAGAAGAGCGTCAGATTCCCCGTCAGGTTCGAACTCGCATTCACGACTATCGTCACAGTGGAATTGGGCGAGATTTTTGGAAAGTCGGGAAAAGAGAGCCAAGCCTGCATCTCGCTCCACGCGACACTCACCTCCAAAGTGATGCTCAGGTGCATATTCCCCGTGTTGTTGATGACGAAGTTGTAGGTGCAGTTCCTTCCCGTCGCAACGATCGTGCAGTCAAGCATGCTTGTAGTTGTGTTGTCTATGAATATCGGTTCGGTCGGGATTTCGTAATTCCTGAACTCGAAATCGTATTCGGCGGGGATTTCCTGAATGGGTATAAGAACGAACGTGATGAGGAGGACAAAGACAGTGAAACCGCCCACGAACCTCCTCTTGACATCCAAGGGCGTGAAGTCATTCAGAGGCGGGGGATGCCTGACCCCGAGAAACACTATCAATATGGCGATTATGGCCCATCCGACGTAGAAGAGACTGAATACGAAGAGAGCTGCAATGGCCGCATAGCTGAGATAGCGGGCATTCTCACCCAGCAGTGCCCTGGCAACGTGGCCTCCGTCCAGCTGACCGGCGGGCAGGAGATTGAGCGCCGTGACGAAGAAGCCCACCCAGCTCGCAAAGGCAAGGGGGTGCAGGGCCACGCCCGCCTCAATCGGGATGAATAACCCCAGGACTTCGTAGAGGAGCGGGAAGCTGACAAGAATGGCGCCGCCCTGTTCCGCGACAGTCACCGTCTTGGCGCCAAGGTTTGTCAGCCACAGGCCCAGGAGGGCAAGTGGTATCGTAATGGCCAGACCGGACAGGGGTCCAGCGATTCCAATGTCGAGAAGCGCTCTCTTGTCGGGGATCGGTTCGCGCATGCTGATTACCGCTCCGAATGTCCCAAGTGGAGGAATCGAAGGTATGAAGAAGGGCAGAGAGGCGGCCACTTTGTGCTTGCGAGCCATGAGGTAGTGGCCCATCTCATGCGTGCCCAGTATCAAGAGAAGAGGGAACGCAAAGAAGAATGTGCCGTAGAGAATCGCGTTCCCCGAAAAGAGGCCAATCCGGGCGTATGATGCCCAATGAATCATCCCAGCAAACATCGTCGTGAGGATCGTGATGAGCAGGAGGGCCGCGTTGACATGGGTTCCCTTGTATCTGGCCGCCGGTTTCCTTTGCACATGGACAACAAACTCCCCGGCCTCTTTCCTGAGGAAGGGGATGTAACCTCTCTTCAGCATCTCCAGCCTCAACGAATCGAAGGACGAATGAAGGGTGCTCGAATCCACTTCACAAATGAAAGAGACAATCTGCGGTCCGACTCTCGTCTCGTAAACCGGAAAATACTTCGCTACAACTCCCTTGAGATTCTCGATTTCTGCCGAAACGTCCTGCATCCGAATCACTCAAAAGCGGGCATGTTTAATAACCTTTGGCACTCATCCAGCTCCAACAAGCATGAGGATGACTGCCGTTGCCAGACCTGCAAGTACGAAGCGCATGCCTGTCATGAATATCCTTTCCTTCACCAGATTACCTAGGTAGGCGCCCATGATGAACAGCAGACATAGCGTCATGAAAACGGAAACGAGGGTCGCCCAGGCCATATCCGCGATGATGAAGAAAGGTAAGAGAGGAATCACGGCAGCGATGATGGGAGCAATGCCGTGCACCAGAGCGCTTATCAGGGCTGCGAGTTTGTATGCTTCCGCGTGCTCCTCGGGAAATCCTCTGAGCAGCGCCCTTTCGAGGCTCGCCTTGGCCAGGAGCTTCTCGACCCGCTCAGCCTCATATGCCCCAACGCTGCTGGAGATGGCAAGCGCGACCCCCGCGGACAGGCCAGCATAGAGCACTATCTCCATGTGCTCGCGAGCAGCGCCCGCCGCGTACGCACCAAGAACGACTCCGAGCACCGTCAGTGCTCCGTCAAAGGCTCCTATGACGAAATACCTTCTCGATATGGAGCCTAGGTCCGTAATCTCGCTTGTCTCCTTGATTCGCTCTCTCAGACGCAATAGGCTCAGCTCTTCTCACCCTCTTCGGCAAGGACTGATTTCACGCCTTCCTTGGCGACCTCGATTGCCTCATGCAAGCCCTCTGACTTGGGGCCTCCGCCCTGAGCGAAGTCGGGCTTTCCGCCGCCACTTCCACCTATCAGCTTGCTCGCCTCCCGAGCTATGGCACCGCAGTCCAGTTCGACATCAGGGCTTCGTGCTATCAAGATGCTTGCCTTTCCGTTCCTAGCCCCTAGAATCGCAACGACTTTCCCCCTAGATAACAATTGCCTCGCCAGGGCCATCAGCTCCTTTGCACCCCCCTCAGTTGTGTGGGTGACAACCCGAAGCTCGCCGACGTTCTCGCTCCTCTCCAGAATGTCCTCGATGTCCCCAGCCGCCCGCTCGTCCCTGAGGTTCTCAAGCTCCTTCCGCGCGGCCTTCCATTCCTTCAAAAGCTTTCTGACGCCCCGCCTAAGGTTCTCTGGCGGAACGTTGAGCAAGCCGCTCACCTCCTGGATAGTCTTTGCCTGTTCCATGGCAAACTCGACAGCCGCCTTCCCTGCCGCGAACTCGAGACGCAGGACGCCGTCTTGTATCCTTCTGGTCCGAATCAGCTTGATGAAGCCGACCTCGCTGGTGCGTGTGCAGTGGAGCCCGCCACAGGCCTCAACATCGAAGCCAGCCACGTCGACGACTCTGATCTTCCCGCCCGGAACGCACCCTCCTTGATACAGCCTGAACCCGTACTTCCTTTCGGCCACATCCCTGTCCATGAGCTTCACCGTGACCCTTAGGTCATCAAGAACCGCCCGATTCGCCGTCCTCTCGATCTTCTCGAACTCCTCCTGGCTGAGGCTTTGATAGTGCGTTATGTCCAAGCGGGAGATATTCTCGCCTTTGTGCGCGCCCGCCTGCCACACATGCCATCCGAGAATGCTGCGAGCTGCACCGTTGACTATGTGCGTTGCTGTGTGGTGTCGCATCAGGCTCTGCCTCCGTTCCCAGCTTATGGAGCACATCACAGTCTTGCCCTTCCTTAGATCTGTCTTCCCCTTGAAGCGATGCAGGACGACATTGCCGACCATCTGGACATCGACTATCTCCGTGTCCCCGATTTCCCCACGGTCGCCCTCCTGCCCACCGCCCTCGGGATAGAAGTAGGTCTGGTCGAGGACAATCGCATTCTCCAAGATGTCAAGAACCTTCGCCCTGAACCTGTGCTTTCTCTTGTTTTCGTAGTAACGCGTCCTCGTTTCCGGAAGACCCTCTGGGATTGGGATGCCCGCCTCCTCCACTGGGGCCTCGCTCTCGTGGCGGGCGGCGACCTCTGCGTAGAAGTTCTCGGGTATCTCGATCTCGGAGGAGGTGAACTCGCGGACGACCTCGGGACTGAGTCCGTGGGAGTCATAGAGCTCGACGAGCTCCTTCGTCCCTATCTGACTTCCCTTCTCGGCGAGATTCTTCTCCATGCTCCGGACGATGTTGCGCCCCTTGGACAGCGTGTAGCGATACTTCTTCATCTCCATCTCAATCAGTTTCAGGATGCCGTCGCGGTTGTCCGCCAGTTCCGGGAAGTCGTGTCTCAGGTGATCAATCTGCATGTTGACTACCTCTGTGAGCGGAAGGTCCATTCCGAGCATGCCCATCGACCTCATGGTCTTTCTGACAAGAAGGCGGGCGAAGTACCCCTCCTTCACATTCGATGGAACCACTCCGTCATTGATGATGAACACCAGAGCCCTCGTATGGTCGGACACCGCGTAGAGGTGCTCCATGGGCACCACGCATTCTATGAGGTCGTCGTACGGGATGTCCAACCGCCTAGCGGTCTCCTTTCGCAACTCCGTGATGTCCAGTCCGCGCTCTGCTTTCAGCGTCCCCGCCAACTTGCTGTACTCGCCCATGATATTCACGTCGGGTTTGACTCCCGCCAAGGCCGTAACGGACTCCAGGAACCGCCCGAAGGTCGCCTCGTATGCCGACGGAGTCCCCTGAGAGACCCAGGCGAATCTCTCGAGACCGTAGCCGGTGTCCACGACCTTCGTATCGAGGGGCACGGTCCTGCCGTTCTCATCCTTGTAGACCATGAAGACGAGCGTGGCGAGCTCGGCCCCGCCAAGGAGAACCTCGAAGCAGGGTCCCGAGTTTCCTCCCCCCTCCCACCATGCCTCGGCATATCTCACATCGCCCTCGCCGATGCCCAGACTCGCTGTCAGGAATCGATTGCACAGCTCGACCGTCCTCTCCTTGAAGTAGATGCGCTTGCCCTTGCGGTTGAAGACATGATGGGCCATCATCTCGAACATCGTGAAGTGCTGACCTGTCTTGCCCACGTTGTCGACGTCATTGAAGCGTACGCAGGTCTGGGATATCCCGAGTGGGTTGGCCGGCGGACTTGAGATGCCATCGATGACCCATGGCTGAAAGGGATATATCGATGCCTGAGTGTAGAAGACGTCATCCCGCCATCTTGCCACGATCGGATACCGACCGACGCGCTTGTGACCCTCCTTCTCAAGGAAGGATAGGAACTCCTCCCTCATCTCCGATAGGGTAAGGGACTTCTTCATGGGAGATCTGCCGATGAAGGAATACTCAGTGCAGGGCGCCTCCCCGCAAACCTCCATATCACCCTTCGTCCAGAAGAACCGACCGCATGATGGGCACTTCCTCCTCACGAAGCCATTCTCCTGAAAAAAGGCGAGGCGATAGTCCTCTTCAGGCATCAGCCGCAACATAGATGATATCTCATATAAAGCTAGTGCTACCGCTGACTGATGGATGGGTCACTCCCGATGCCTAGGCGACAGCCCTCTTCGTCTTCTTGATCTCTTCCAAGAGCTCAAGAGCGTCCTTTTCGCTCTCCACCTGATAGCATTCAAAGTACTTCGCATCTGGGATATCTCTGCTCTGAAAATGCCTGTACAGCCTCGTCCTAAGATTCGGCGTGCTTCCGACGTAGCTCACATTGAACTTCCTGTCTCTCAGGACATAGACGCCCCAGGAGTCGGGCACATCCCATATTGCTTTCCCGTCAAGATTCCGGGCTTCGAATCTGTGCCGGACGACCAAATTCCTCCCCCTCGACTCCATCACAACTGGTTCTGGATAGGTGAGCCGGCATATATACTTTTTTGCAGCCAGTTATGCAATCGGCGCTCTTGGGTTGCAGGCAGGCTCTATGTTTATATATCGAGACGAGAATCCTCGCCTGGTAGGGGGTAAGGCTCTTATGGCACCGAAGACTGTTGCGATGTTACTCTGTGCTGTTCTTGTTTTCGGAATCACGCACGCCACTCCGAAGGATGCTTCTCTACTCGAAGGTACAAGATCGGATGAGAACCCAATCCTGAATGATGGCGTCAATTTCACCAATGTCGCTCACGATGTGGGTCTTGGCGGTGTCGGTGGAAGCTTCATGTCATGGGGAGACTACAACAATGACGGATACGAAGATCTTCTCATTAATGGACGACGTCTTTTCAGGAACAACGGGCCGCCCGTGTGGAATTTCACAGACGTCACGAGCGAGTCGGGTCTAATCGGCGGGGTCGGCAACGGTGTTTGGGGAGACTACAACAACGATGGCTGGCTGGACATCTACGCGGGTGCCGGATTGAACAACTGGGACATTCTCTGGAGGAACAACGGGAATGGTTCGTTCACCAACGTCACGGTGGCCGCGGGCAATGTCTACGACACGTATCCGACATCGGCGGCGGGCTGGGGGGACTATGACAGCGACGGATTCCTCGACCTCTATGTCGCGAACGGCGAGGACTGGAATGGAGGCAACCCGATTTACTATCCGGACATCCTGTACCACAACAACGGCGACGGGACTTTCACTGATGTCACCATTCAGGCGGGAATCGATGATTACACCGACCCTTCCTACGGCAGGGGTGTTGCGTGGGCGGACTTCGATGATGATGGCGATCTGGACGCATACATCTCAAACTACCGATTGAAGCCCAACTACCTCTGGCTCAACAATGGCAATGGGACCTTCACCGAAGCTGCCTTCGACAGAAACGTAGCGGGCGTCCCGCACACATTCTGGTACTACCCCGGGGTGTATTACGGACACACCATAGGGTCCTCCTGGGCGGACATAAACAATGATGGCTATCTGGATCTCTTCACAGCGAATCTGGCACACAAGGACAACGGTCCGGCACCTTGGTACAGAGGATACATATGCGATGACTCCCGGCTCTATCTTAACAGCGGTCCGCCCAACTGGAACTTCACGGACATCCGGGAAGCGGCGGGCATTCCAATAACGCCACCGGGTACGACGCACGGGTTATACTACAAGGATGAGCTCTTCTCCAACGCTGCCTTTGCGGACTACGACAACGACGGAGACATGGACCTGTGGATCACGCAGGTATACGATGATCCTCAGCACGCTCACTCGTTCCTGTACAGCAATAGCTACGCGAACAACGGAACGATTTGGTTCCAAAACGTGACGGGGATTGCAGGGGTCATGGTCTGGAACACCTACGCCGGTGCGTGGGCAGATTATGACGAGGACGGTGACCTGGACCTTGTCACGAGCGGGAAGAACGTGTCTTCACCAGGACAGTTGAACGAACTCAGACTCTTCCAGAACAATGGGAACGCAAACAGCTGGCTGAAGGTCAAGGTTCTGGGTTGCCCGAACAAGTTCGCCGTGGGCGGGAGAGTCTATGTGACGCACGGCACTGCGACCCAATTCCGGCAGGTCGAGGCGGGAATGGGATCCCATTCCCAGACAAACTCATATCCGTTGGAGTTCGGATTCGGGAGATACTATGGAACCGTCAACATTACGGTGGTCTGGCCAAGCGGAGAGATCAGAACATTGGAGAACGTGGGGCTAAACCAGACAGTCTATGTCGCTGAGCCAAGTTGCGCCCCAGCTATGCCCATGGGCTTCTCGGCGATGCTAGACGGCCCCCAGATGAATGATGTGAGGATAAGCTGGAACCTATCAGTTGACGATGGAGGGGGTAGGGACAACGTGGTCTCCTACCTGATATTCTACAACTCCACTTTCGACAGGGACGCGAGGGGATATCAAATCCTTGATGAGGTGCCGAGCGGAACGGGTACCTATGTCCACTCGCTCGCAGGCAACGGGGACGCGAACAGCTACTTCTACCATCTCGGAGTCAGATATACTGTCGGGGAGCCAGCCTCTCTCGAGACCTTCGTGGACGTCGATGTGACACAAGTAGCGAAGTATGGCCGATTCCTTCCCGCTGGAAAGCACTTCATATCGCTGCCAATCGTTCCGAGTGATCCGAGAACGGAGTCCGTTTTCGCGACCCTTTCCTATGACATGCTATTCCATTGGGACAGGCTGGACTGGCAGGATCACTGGAAGCACTACTGGGCAAACAAATTGTACGATAGGGACCTGCTGACTGTTGAGGCCGGAAGGGGCTACTGGGTCAATGTCACGAGCGATTCCTACATTGAATACACCGGAGTGGTGCCTCAGAACACGAGCATCATGCTGTACCGGGGCTGGAACATGATTGGCTATACGTCCTATGTCAACAGAACGATAGACGACGCCTTCCAAGGGCTGCCTCTTCTCGAAATCGAGGGCTTCGACATATCCGCCGTCCCGTACGGCCTCAGAAACATGGGTCCAACGGACAACATGACTGCCGGAGTAGCCTACTGGGTCCGCGTCGGCGACCATGTCATGTGGACCGTTGAGAACTAGTCCTCCTCGATGCCCAGCAATTCGTCGATGTCCTTGAGTTCCTTCTCGACATCCACCTCTTCGGCCTCTTCCTTCTCTTCTCGAGGTTCCTTCTTCCCCTTGAGGAAGTACAGCAGGGCAAGAATGAGTATGACTGCCACGAGCATTCCCAGTAGATACGGAAGCACATCGAGCACTTCCTCCACGGGCGATTCCTTTCCGGTGCTGAAGGAGAAGAGGAAGTCCCCTCCGGGAACACCGTTCTCGTCTCCGTCAAGGAGGTTGTTGCTAGAATCCATTGCGATGCTGCCATTGATGCTGATGATGTACCACCTGTCGTACTGCAAGGGCTCGTTCAGGAGGATTATGAGTGTCCGGTTGGACCAGGATGTGCTGAAGGAGACCCATGGCGTGATGTTCAAAGCATTGATGACGGAGAACTGATTCATGGATTCGTTGAATGTTATTGTGATGTTCCTGATATTGGTGGGAATGTCAACTTGGTTATCCTCGGGATAGGTCGACACCACGGTCGGCGGGACGACATCGCCCGTCTCGGTCTGGAAGATCCAGCTGAGATTCTGAAGCAGATGATTACCAGGAACCGAGTCATCAGTCGGTGAGGCATCTATCTCGACCTTGTACCACGCTCCCGCTGCGAGCGAGGTGAGAGGGGTGAATCTCATCGTGTTGCCCTGCCAGTCAAATGTTCCCTGAACCTGGCTTCCACTGTCCAAATGGGTCATCTCAAAGGCCGTTTCCGCCGTGAACTCATTCATGCTTTCATTGAACGTTATCGTGACCTGAACGCTCGCGGGCACTTGGTCCCCAATCGGAGGATAGTAGTCACTGATTGTCGGCTGTGCGCTGTCAATCTCGAAGGCCTCGGAATGACTGAAATTCCACACACCCCTGCTGTCCACGACCGTGGCGTTGATTATCACCATGGATATGTTAACGAGGGGAATGGACCAGTTCATCGGTGTGTTGTCCGCCCGAACCCCCTGAGCTTCGGGTATGGGGACCCACGGACCGCTCGCACTCGAGGAGTAGTTCAGCCAGACATCGAGGACCTCGGTGGGGTCCTCCGCATCGGATGCAGTCCAGGATACCTGGTGGACGCTCCCGCCGGACCAGCTCTCCCCGCCGAAGGGGCTGATCATCGTTATTGTGGGCGGCTCGTTGAATACCGTCGTCGTGTTGAACTGCCAAGAGAAGGGTTGGGCAATGGCGTTGCCTGGTGAGGAATCGTCCCTTGCCATGGTCGATATCGTGACCATATACTCCGTTCCGTAATCGAGGTTATAGAGTGGGTCGAAGGAGATCATCTCGACGGACGTGTATATGTCCCCCACGACCTGCTCCATCGTGTCGGTTCTCACGAAGCTGAAGGATGGCGCGAGGGAGCTCTCGTTCATCGCCTCGTGGAACTTCACGACAATCGAGGCTGTCGACCTCACATCATTTCCTTGAGGCGAGTAGAATGACACCTGGGGGGGTTCGCTGTCAATCTGGAACTCCTTGCTCCAGTCGTAAGACCACAGCCCACCAGAGTCGATGAGAGTCGCATTGATGGCAACATTCGTGGAGTTCTCAAACGGAACAGTCCAGTTGAGAGGCGTCGAGTTCGCAGGAATTCCCTGTGCCCCAGGGATTGGGAGCCACGGTGCAACGCCTGTTGCAGAGTAGTTCAGCCAGATGAGCATGTTCCCGGGCGTGTCAGTGGAGTCGGATGCCGTCCATTCGATGGTGTGGTTGCTTCCGCCCGAGAGGACCTCCCCACCGCTTGGGACATCGATGCTCACGACGGGCGGTGTGTTCTTCGCGATAGTCTGCTTGACGAGGAAGTCGTCCATATACCATCCCTGATAGTTGTTGTCGAGGTTGTTAATCGTGTCGAAGAAGAGACGTATCTGTACGATCTTTCCGCCATATGCGCTCAGGTTCACCAGCCATTCCAACCATGTCCTGTTGTCCCGAAGATCGAGTTGTATCGTTCCGGTCTGTCCAGGGGTAGGCCAGGGGTTGTTCCCCGTGCGTACGATCAGCCACCTCTGGTCGTGGTCCGTGGAATTCTCTGTCTCATACCAATAACGGAAGCTTAGTTCGGCTGCGATGGAGTCCGTCAGGTCAATTGGAGGGGAAGTGAGGTTGCCGTGGTTCCAGAACCCGTCGTCATAGTTCCCGGTCGCATCAAGGCCGTACCACCAGGCCCACTCTCCGCTGTAGCTGATGTTCCACGCTGCGCCCAACGTCTCGTTATGGACTAGGTGCCAATATGAGGTCGCCTGCCACATATCAGGACCTGATTCCATATCATCGAAGAAGGGTAGCGCAAAGGGTGCCTGGACCTCCACGACAACAGAATCGGAGACGGTGTCGTCGTTCGAGGACCTGGCTGTGAAGATCTTCCTGTCGATATCCCCAGGCGTTGCGCCAGCAGGTATCGTCACATTCATCCTGACGAGGACCTGACTTCCTGGCGTTATCCTATTCGTATCGGGAAGCCCGTCTGGCGGGGATTCCGAGTCAGGGAGGATGTTCCATGCGCTGTCGTAGAATCCAACATCCCAACCGAGAGTGGAGTTCGTGATCAGCAGGTCGAACGTGTCGCTCTGCTGTCCCGCATTGAGCACGAAGAGCTCGTAGGAAACCTCGGTCCCTCTTTGACCGACTTTGTATTGGTAGGGTGGAGTGACGCTGACGGCGGCGGGAAGGCCCACGATCGACAGCTCGAAGTCGTCCAGATACCAGCCAGGAGCTCTCTTGTCGGGGAGGGGTGTTGGACCAATCAGCTCGCCGTAATCCCAGAATCTGAACCTGAGACCCACCATGGTACCGACGTATGAGCTGAGGTTCAGCTCGGACTGCACCCATCCGCCGCTCGTTCCCGCGAAGGAAGGTTCGCCCCCCCACCTCGTGTCTGGATAGCCGCCAACGGGCGTCGCCAACGTCCAGGGCTGTCCGTTGACGCTCATCTCAATCCATCCTCCATCCTGCTGATTGGGCACTATGTCGTACCAGTGCCAGAAGGTCAGCTTGGCCCCCAGCACCCAGTCAGGTATCTCCATGAACGGCGTATAGAGGATGGAGTTCGAGCACAAGCTGTAATTGGCATCCAGCTTTGTCCCTATCGCGGTCGTCCCCGTGTGAGCACTCAGAGGTCCAAGAGAAAATGCCGGCGTCCCTATCTCCCAATCATTGACCGACCTGGGCATGAGATACCAGGCGTCCGTTCCCGATTCCAGGTCGTCGATCATAGGTGCCACGTATGGGATTCCTGTTCGAAGGATCGCCGAATCCGACCTAAAAGCATTGAGGAAGGGATAGGCCTTGATCGTCGTCAGGTCGAACACACCTGGCGAAGCGGTTGGGGACGCTGTGACGTCGACTATGACCTCGACATATTCTCCAGGCAAGATGGGTCCCACGTCAGGGTAGGCCGGATTCCCGCCCGAGTCCGAGAGGGGATTCAGAAGGGTGTCTAGGAACTTGACGGTCCACCCCTGCAAGGAGCTTGCCTGGAGGTCGAAGCTGTCGACGCCGCTACCTGTGCTCCTGATCTTCATTGTGTACTGAACGGTCTCGCCAGGCCGAACGGGCTTCGTGTCGAACTGAGGATCGATGGCAACATCGGCTGGCGTTCCAAGGACCAGGTTTCCATACTCACTCGGATCGAGACCCAGGTCAGGCCAGTACGCGAAAGTCCCATTCGTCTGGTCCCTCATCCCAAGCGCTGGGAGAGGGTGCCTTCCCACATAGAAGCCGACGGTGTCACCCATAGAAATCGGAAGAAGGGGCCTGCCAATCATCTCTATTGGGACACTGAACTCAAAGAACCGGTGACTGACAGAACTCTTGGAGGTGCTTCCGAATCCGATAGCAGCGTCGAGCCCCCACTGATACGGAAGGCTCTGGTCCATTGAATCGCTCGCAAACCATCGATTGGTCGTTTGGCTGTATATGAAATGGCACTTCGCAGAGTTGAGTCCTGTGCACGACGCATCGATCTCGCCCTTCACTGACAGCTCGTGGTCGCCGTTGTTCGTCGGAGCGCCATCATGGTCGCCATCGAAGGATATCGATGCCGTATCTGCAGAGTCTTCTGTCATATCCTCAACGGCGTCAAGAGCGATGAAGAGGTGCGTGTCGTTGTTCTTCGCGTACAGATAGGAATCGAGAGTGTTGGACCCGACCTGCCTGAGGTCGACAATCGTGGCGTTCCCCCACTCCGTCAGATTGAATACGCCGTCTATGACTGGAGCAACGGGGTCCCATCTCGAGTATATGGAGGCCGATTCAAGATGAGCCTCGCTCGGCGGGTTCAGCGTGAGCATTGAGAGGGCAAGACCGAGGGTCAACACCAGGACTAGAGCTGCCTGTCGTCCTCTGAACATAGTACCACCCGTTGCCTGGACAATCCAGTTGAATGATATGGTTTTCGCTACCTATAAATGCTTTGCGGCGTGACTATCCGGCGTCAGAGTTCCGTGCCACAGATGAAGCAGGTGGTGTCGTCCTCGCCCACGATGGTCCCGCAATTCGGGCAGACCTTGCCCTCGGCTGGCGGTTCCTCTTCGGCTTCCTCGGCAGGGGCTTCCTCGGCCTCCTCGGGAGCTGCCTCGACCACGGCCGGAGCCGCCTCGGCAGGAGCCGCTTCCACGGGAGCTTCCTCGACCACAGTGGGGGGCTCCTCCGCTGGTGCTTCGGCGACTTCCTCTTCGAGGGGCTCCTCGGGAGCTTCCTCGACAGGTTCCTCGGGTGGCAGCTCCTCCTCGGGAGCTTCCTCGACGACCTCCTCCACTTCCTCCTCTGGCGGCGGCGGGAACTCCTCTTCCTCGGGTGGCAGCTCCTCCTCTTCAGGCTTCTTCCTCGTGGCGACCACCACGACGATGACGAGGATTATGATTATTATGATGATGAGTATTATCCACCAGTACTGGCTGAGGAAATCGGCAGGCTTCTCTTCCACGGTAACTGTAAGGGTGTCCTGATCAGTTGCCCCATGGATGTCCGTCACGGTCAGCGTGACCGTGTAGGTTCCAGTCTCTGTGTACGTGTGTGTCACAGTGGCACCTGTTGCGTTGGTTCCGTCTCCGAACTCCCAGAAGTACGTAATCGTATCGCCGTCTGGATCGGACGAGCCTGTTCCGTCGAAGCTGACAGATTCGTCGACCTTGACTGTCTTGTCCGGTCCCGCATCTGCGACTGGCGGCCTATTCGCCGTTCCCGTTGTGAAGGAAAAGCTGTAGTTCGCTGCCAGTCCATTGCCTGGATCCGAAGCATCGCTCGTGGCTGTGGTAACATTGAGAGTGTACAGCGTCTGATCTGTGAACGCATTGCTGTGGCTCAGAGTCACTGTCGTGTTGTTGACATCCCAGACTGGAACGCCCCAACCGCCAGGATCCGGGTCGATGGTCCACGTGAAGGATGCCTTGTTCATCGGCTCGGAGAAGGTTATCACCACGTCCGCATCCACGAGCACATCCACAGTACCGTTCGCTGGGCTTGTTGAGTCCACCGTCGGAGGTGTGCAGTCTATCGTGAAGGCTGCGCTCGTCGCCGTGGCCAGCTGACCATCCTCATCGTAAACCTCGATGACAACCGCCACGTCGTCCGCATCGATGCAGGCCGCCGTCCACGTGTAGGCGAACGGAGAGGTCAGGCCTGAAAGCGGACCGTCTATGGTGCCATCTCCAGCGGTAGTTGAGGTGTAGTTCAACCACACAACGAGAGCGTCGTCGGCCGTCATATCATCGCTCATTGTCCATGTGATGTCGTGGTCGGAGTCTCCAGACCACACTTCACCACCAGATGGTTCGGTTATTGCCACCGTTGGCGGATTCGAGGCGGTAGTGAAGACGAAGCTGCAGGGTCCAAGGGTGCAGTTGAGCGGATTTCCGTCAGTATCGTTTCCAGCGATTGTGACCGTGTAGAGTGTATTTGCGGTGAAGTCATCGTGCGTGATGGTAAGGTTCATGTCCACACCATCCCAGCCAAGCGTTTCGCCTGTGATGGCAGGACTGAAGGTGACAGTCACCGTCACGGTGTCCATGGCCTCGCTGAACTTTATCGTCACGTTCTGACTCACGGACACGCCGATTGAGCCATCGACGGGATCTGTGCTCGTGACAAACGGCTCAAGGCAGAATGCCCAGAATGAGAACGTATAGGGCATCGTGGGTTGCGGTGAAGGATCGAGCGGGACGCCATTGGCATCAAATGCCGAATCTATCTCCACCGTGTATTGGAGACACTCCGTGAATGGATTTGCGTGCGAGAGAGTGACAGTATCCGTGCTCCATGCAGGAGCTGCCCATCCTCCTGGGTCTGGTGTGACTGTGTAGGTGAACTGCCCGGGGGTATTGTCCATTGTCTCGCTGAACTGAATGGTAATCGCGTAGTCAAGTGGGACGCTCGCAGATCCGTCCACGGGATCCGTGAGGACGACTGTCGGTGGAACAGCCTTAGTCTCGAAGTCCCACGGGAGAGGTATGCTAGCAGTGCGGTTCAGGGGTTGGTCATTTGCACCCATGCCGTCAACATCAACGGTGTATGTCGTCAGCTCCGCGAACGGGCATGTCGGATGTGTCAGCGTCAGAACAGTGAATGCCGGATTCCATGATGGAGTCCATCCACCGGGCAGGCATGGGTCGGGATTCACAGAGTATGTCACTGTCGTCTCGTTCATCGCCTTGTCGAAGGTGACCACGATGTCTTCGGCCAGCAATACGCCCGTTGCACCTGGCACTGGACTCTTGCCGACTATCACGGGCTGAATGCCTGTCGTCCAGAAGCTCCATGGGTTCGGAGCAGGTCCAGCGACAAGTGGATTGCCCGCGGCATCATAGGCATCTACAATCGTGACAGTATACTGCGTACTCTCCTGGAAATCGGTTCCAACGTGAGTGAGTGTCAGAGTCTGATTAGTCGGATCCCAGGACTCGGTCATGCCTGCAACAGCTGGCACAACGGTCCATGAGAATGCGTAGCTCACGTAATCGATGGGCTCGCTGAAGCCCACGACTATGTCCGCCGTTAGCGAGACACTTGTCTCTCCGTCAAACGGCGCCGTCGAGTTTATGAATGGAGGTATCGACATTGTTGTAAATGACCATGGATTAGGCACGGGACCTGCGACCAACGGGAGACTCTGGAGATCATTACCGGAGACCGTTGCAGGAACCAATACATTCTCACCAAAGGGAGCAGCAGTACATGTGAAGGTGTAGTACATACCAGTGATGTTATTCGCGCTCCAGCCGAGTGGGTCTCCGCAGTCTGGGGTCGTAGTCAGTGAAACCGTCGTCTCATCCATGACCTCGCTGAAATTGACGTGTATCGTCGGGTTGAGCGCCACATTTGCGTCATTGTTTGCAGGGCTGGTGTCCACAACGTATGGCGGAATGGCTTCCGTGTCGAAGCACCATGGGTTTGGAACTGGTCCTGGCATCAGAGGATTGGCGAATGTGTCATTCGCGGCCGTCACGTTGAAGCAGTAGGTCGTTGCCTCTGCGAAGGGATTCGCATGCGAAAGAGTGACGGTGTCGTTGGGCTCGACATTCTGGGTCCACGCCCAAGTCCAACCTCCAGGATTTGGACCCTGGTCAATCTTCCACGCAAACGTGGGCGTGTCAATCTCCTTGCTGAATGTTATGACTACATCAGCGGTTAGTAGAATGGGGAATGCCCCGTTCGCAGGAATCGTGGACACGATCTGCGGATTCAGACAGATGGTCGTGAAACTCCACGGGTTCGGTGCCGCTGGGTTGTCTATGATGCCTTGCCCTGTTGAGCTCTCATTGGCATACTCCACTGTCACGGTGTACGTCGTGCACGGAGTGAACGGATTTGCGTGGCTCAAGGTGACTGTGTCATCGGGGTACGTGTTCATGCCCCACAGCTCGGCCCAGCCACCTGGGTCGGACGTTATGGACCACTTCCAGGTGGTGGTATCCATTGAATGACTGAAGTTCACTATGATATCGGCATTGACATCGATACCCACACTCCCGTTCACGGGGTAGGTTGACAGTATCGTTGGAACGGTCAGGCACACCGTGTTGGACCTCCCGATGGTCGTGTAGATTCCGCCGCCCGCGTCGCGTCTGTAGTTCACTCCTATATTGTAGCAGTGCTGACCCTGCGAGATTGGCGTGTGGGTGAAGCCCACACCACCGCCTGCAATCTGAACGGTGCTGAATCCAATGGGGGAGAACGGGCTTGTGTCCAGCGAGTAGTACACCGTGTAGTTGACGATGTTTCCCCAATCATCGCCCATCCCAATCCAAGTCAAGTCGATCGTATCAGGTGGGGTCAAGACGGCACTTATCGTCGGAATCGCGTACAGATTCGTGTCCGGGAACTCCAGGAGCGCAGCAGCGTCGGACAGGGGTGCATTCGTGGAACCTGTGTAATTTTCGGTCCCTCCCCATCCGCCGACACCGACAAGCGTCTCAAAGACCGCGATCGCCTCTGTGCCCACTGTCCAAGCAGACCACTCGGGATCCGTGTTTCGGTCCCAGTATGCCGGGTCAATGGAGTCAGATGGCACGATGTTCGTAACGTTTATCAAGGGCAGACCTAGATCATCATAGTTATACATCCACCCGCTCATGAAGTTCGAAGGATTCGCAGGGTCGTTGCCCGGTGGGGGGTCAACCGGTCCGACGAAACCATACATCAGGAGAGGGGGACCTGCCTTGACAAAGCTCAAACCGCTCAGTGCAACAGCCGCGAGGGCTATGCACACAAACAAGCTCACGATTTTCCTTTTCATACCTAGACCTCCTTTAGGGTACCTCCGGTGTTAACAACAGTGGCTGCCAGTTGTACGTGGCAACCATTCTGATGTAAACTCCATCACCCGGCGAGATGGAGAAGTTGTCTCCACTCCATCCGGTTGGAGTGTAAGTGTATGTTCTTTCGCTCTGGGACGCTGGATCCCACAGACCGACCTCAATCATGTATGCGTTAGACCCTGGACCGAGTCCGCCCTCGATGTCGATGACTATGTCGCTCGCGAGCGTGTATGCACCGGTATAGGGCACCGATATGTAGTGCTTGTTCAGCTTGAAGGGCTGTGGCGTGTACGGAAGGTCGATTGTAATGCTGCTGTCCGTTCCGACGATGTACCAGTTGAAATTCGCTATCGCGCTGACGTATATGCCATCTCCGGGAGATATGGTGAAGTCCTTCCCTCGCCACTTCCCTCGGGCCCAGTAATATGAGATGACGTTCTGCGTCGCGCGGTCCCACTTGGCTATGACGTTGACATTGCCCTCGGTCAGCTCAGTGGCGATGTCACTCGCCGTCGCATACTCGCTGTTGTAGGGCAGGGACATCCAGTATATTGTCATCTGTATGGGATTGAACGTGAAGGCCTTGTCTATCTTCACACCCATGGTTGAGTTGCTGCTCTCACCAGTGATATTGT
This sequence comes from Thermoplasmata archaeon, assembly GCA_046761045.1. Taxonomy (GTDB): domain Archaea; phylum Thermoplasmatota; class Thermoplasmata; order RBG-16-68-12; family JAGMCJ01; genus JAGMCJ01. The sequence goes on along the minus strand of JBHIFJ010000007.1, from coordinate 5,725 downwards.
TGTAAGCCCTAACGATGTAGTAGTGAGTGAGCCCGTCCGCCAAGTGCGGGAACAGGATGAAGTTGTTCACCGTTCCGGCCAGGTTCCATCCGCCTGGGAAGGGAGCAAACCTGTCCCCAGAGTGATAGACATTGTAGCTCGTGGCTCCGGGCACGACATTCCAGTCAAGCCTCACATCGCTCGGCAGCACTCTCGTGACGGTCAGACCGGACGGAGGACTGATGGGGCAGACCGTCTGGAACGACCAGGGATTAGAAGCAGGTCCGGACACCAGGGCGTTGCCATCCATGTCGTCAGCCGCCGTAACTGTCACTGTGTAGAGCGTGCAAACCGCGAACGGATTGGCGTGAGAGAGCGTCACCGTATCGTCGGGGTACATTGTCTGGCTCCAGACGGATGTCCAGCCGCCTGGGTCGGGGCTGATATTCCACGCGAAGGTGAGAATGTCAATGGTCTCGCTGAACTGAATGATGATGTCTGCGTCAACGGGCACATCAATCGCGCCGTCAGCAGGCGAAGTGGAGAGGATGTATGGAGCAAAGCAGACCGTGTTGAAGCTCCACGGGTTCGGGACAGGTCCCGCCTGCAAGGACTGGCCCTGCAGGTCCTGCGCGGAGATTGTGACGGTATACTGAGTACACTCTGCGAACGGATTCGCGTGAGTCAATATCAGCAATGTGTTTCCATTCATCCAGGAAACGTTCCATCCGCCTGGATCTGGAGTGACTGAATATATCAGCGTGGCTGTGTCCATGGGCTCGCTGAAGTTCACGTATATTGCCGCATCCAGGGTCACATTGACATCGCCATCCGCGGGGTTCGTGTCCACAATCCACGGAGCGACTATTCCGGTCGTGAAGGTCCATGGGTTCGGGACCGGTCCCGGAATCAGAGCGTTGCCATCCAAGTCCTCGGCCGATACCGTGACGTTGTAGAGTGTGTTCTCCACGAAGGGATTGCTGTGGCAGAGCTCCAGCGTCTGGTCACCATTCGTCCAGGACACACTCCAGCCTCCTGGATCTGGAACCACTGCATAGACCAGCGAGCTCGTGTTCATCTGCTCGCTGAAGTTCAACCATATGCAGGCATCCAATGCGACGCCGGTCTCCCCGTCAAATGGATCTGTGTCCACGATGTACGGCTCGACCACGCCGCCGGTCGTGAATTGCCACGGATTCGGCACGGGTCCGGGAACAAGCGGATTGCCCATCAGGTCGTCCGCCTGCGTCACGTTGACTGTATGAACAGTAAAGGAACTGAAGAGAACCGAGTGGTTCAGCGTGACCGTCATGTTTCCATTGGACCAGGTCTCTGTCCAGCCACCTGGGTCAGGTGATATGATCCACGCGAAGGTGGTTGTGTCGATCTCCTTGCTGAAGTCTATGACTATGGACTTGTCCAATGGCACGCTGGTGTCACCATCAGCGGGGTCGGTCGTGACTATGTACGGATTCACGGATTCGGTCGTGAAGTTCCACGGGTTTGGCGCGGGACCAGGTACCAAGGGAAGGCCCGACAGGTCCTCACCCGAAGTTACCTGAACCATATATGTAGTGGAACTGGCGAATGGATTTGAGTGTGTCAGGTTGAGCACTGTGTTGTTGCTCTCCCATGTCTCCGTCCAGCCAAGGGGATCCGGATTTATCGTCCAATTGACGGTTCCGATGTTCATCTCTTCGCTGAACGCTATGACGATCGGGTCCCATACTCCGACGTTGGTCTCTCCGTCAAACGGATCAGTCGATACGATGTACGGGTTCTGGCAGACCGTCGTGTAGTAGAATGGATTTGGGACTGGTCCTTGGACCAGCGGGTTTCCGTCCAGGTCATCGCCCGCAATCGTCATCTCGTACAGGGTACACTCGGCATAGTCAAGTGGATGGTCGAGCCTCAGTGTCTGGTTGTTGTTCTGCCAGGTCGGCTGATGCCCGACGAACGGATTCGGGAACCACTGCACGGTTGCCGTGTCCATGGGCTCGCTGAAGTTGATCCACAGGTCTCCATCCACCGGGAAGTCCAGGGTCCCGTTCACGGGATATGTATCGGTAATTATCGGGCTCTGACATATGGGCCTGAAGGTGAACGGATTTGGCACGGGTCCAGAAACAAGAGGAAGACCCTGCAGGTCAAGTCCGGCCGTGACGTTGAAGGTGTGCTGTAGGCACTCCTGGAAGGGATTCGAGTGCGAGAGGCTGAGAACGGTATCGCCCATCAGCCATGACGGTGTCCATCCGCCTGGATCCGGGCTTATTGTCCAAGTCACTGTGGCGGTGTTCATCGGCTCGGAGAAGGTGATGTTGATGACCTTGTCGAGGGCAACATCGACCTGACCGTCAACCGGATCGGTGGCTACAATGTACGGATTCGCTGAGGCCGTCGTGAATTGCCACGGATTCGGCACGGGTCCGGGAACCAGAACATTCCCATCCGTGTCCTCAGCGTACGTAACGGCGACCATATACAATGTCGCCTCGATGTATGGATTCGAATGGGTCAGCAACACGGTCTTGTTTCCATTCAACCATTGCTGGCTCCAGCCACCTGGATCGGGGCCGATGCTCCACAGCAGTGTCGTCGTGTTTATCGCCTTGCTGAAGTTGATGTAGATGGGTGCGTTCAGGGAGATATCGGATGAGCCATTCACAGGGTATGTGTCCGTTATCACTGGTGCAGCGCATGTGGTATTGAATGTCCATGGATTTGGCACCGGACCCGGTGCGAGCGGGTTCCCAGAGAGATCCTCGACGTAGTCAACGGATACATTGTAGTCCGTGCACTGACCGAGCGGGGCTATGTGGTCGAGCTCGACAACGGTATTGAAGAGAGTCCAGGTTTCGCTCCACGTGCCCGGATCGGGATCTATCGTCCACTGGAATGTTGTGTTGTCCACGGTCTTGCTGAACGTTATCGTGATGTTCTTGTATGTGGGCACGTCCTGCGCCCCGTCTCCTGGATCGGTCGCCAATATGTATGGGTTCGGACAGGTCGTCGTGAATGTCCATGGATTCGGAACCGGGCCGGGTATGAGATGCCCGCCACCCAGGTCCTGGATGTCGAGTACCTCCACCGTATACTGAGTGCAGTCAGTGAACGGGTTGCTGTGATCCATAACGACGCTCAGGTTCTGTGGGGCCCAAGTGAGCGACCATCCACCTGGGTCTGGGCTAATCGTCCAGGAAAGGGTCGTGTTGTCGACCTCCTTGCTGAAGTCTACCGTGATCGGGTAGTTCAACCCGATCTCGATCTGCCCATCGCTCGGGTCTGTCGCCTGAACGAAGGGATCCAAGCAGACCGTATCGAACCTCCAGGGATTCGGCATGGGACCAGGAACGAGGTTGTTGTCTTTGAGGTCCTTGCCGCCGGTCACCTGGACGGTATACTGCTGGCACTGGAAGTAGTCGGTGGAATGCATCAGATAGAGCGTCTTGTCTCCGTTCTGCCACTGATCAGTCCACCCACCTGGATCGGGAGATATGGTCCACGTGACACTTGTGGTGTTCATCGGCTCGCTGAAGTTAATCCATATTGGATAGCTCAATGCGATGTCCACGTCATTATCCGCGGGCTCCGTCTCTTCTACGAAGGGCGGAATGGCCACGGTTACGAAAACCCACGGATTCGGAACCGGACCTGAAACAAGAGCGTTCGCATCCTTGTCCTCTATGTAGGTTATCTCAATCGTGTGTACCGTCTTCTCTTCGAATGGATTGGAGTGGTTCAGATATAGTGTCGTCTCCGCGGTGTCCCATCCCTCCGTCCATCCTCCAGGATTCGGGCTGATCGACCATATTAGCGTTCCCACGGCCATTGGCTCGCTGAAGTAGACAGTTATGTTGTCCCAGATACCAGTATACGTCGTTCCATCGAAATTGGCTGGATCCGTCTCAACGATCTTGGGGTCAAGAACCGGAATCGTGTATGTGATGGTCACGTCATCCATGCGAGGCGTGTCGAGGCCAGTGAACGTCATCAGTGTCGCCGTGTACCTGAAGTATCTTCCCACGGTGCCAGCTCGTATCTGCTCGCCCGGATTCGTGTAGTATGTTCCGCTGCTTCCATCCGGCCCCACGAAATTCCAAGGCCCGCCACTGTTGTTGCTCACGGCAATCTGGAATGTGAGGTTCGTGTCCTGGGGCTGATTGGAGGGTGTGAGGTTCCACCAGATGTTGTTGTATATCGTGTCAGTGTAGAGGGAATCGAAAAAGGAGGATGTGAAGAATCCCATGCTCGTGTAGAAGCCCGACAGTTTCCATGTTTCATTCAAGTCACTGAAACCATTGTCGCCGCCGAAGATCACGGTGGCATTGTTGGTTAGGTCGTAGTCCATGGACAGGTAGCTTCTCGCGCCTGGGCTGCTTATTGTCATAATCTGAGTCCACGTCTCGGAACCAGAGACGTACTCGTACTTCCAGGTGTCCGTCGGATAGCCTCCACCGTCCTCTTGACCACCATACACAACAATGCTCTGGTCGAAGCTTCTATACGCGGCAGCGTGTCCAAATCTGGCGGATGGTCCTAGACCCGGGGACATCTGTGTCCATGTGTCCGCGGAATAATCATACTCATAAACGTCATCAAGATATGTGAAGCCATCAACACCGCCAAAGAGAACTGTCCTTCCTATTGACGACATGTAGGTAAGTGTGTGATATGCTCTCGTGCCTGGGTCATCGCCCGTCGGCGTCCTCTGCACCCAGCTATCCAGGCTTGCATCGTATGCCCATGTTTCGAACGCACTGGAGAAGAACCCCTCAGCCCCTAGAATGACTCTTCCAGCGAAGGCGTCATATGCGAGGGCGTAGCTGTACATGGTTCCAGGACTGAATCCTGGGGTGGTCTCCGACCAGCTCTGCGTTCCCGGATCGTATTCCCACGTGTCTGAGAGAGGTCCGGGCCCGAACCCGCCAAAGAGAACGAAGACGTCATTGCCAGAATCATATGCCAAGGAGCTCCATTCTCTCCCTGACGGTGCGCTGGAGGTCGATATCTCCGTCCAACTGTTGGTCGCATAGTCATACTCCCAAGTATCGTTGAGATAGGTTCCATTGTGCCCGCCGAACATGATGAATACATCTCTGGTCGAATCGTAGGCCATAACAGGTCCCTCCCTAGCAGAGGGCTCATTAGTAGGATCCAAGTCCCCCCAGTCTTCGATTCCGGTTACCAGAGCGACGTACGCGGGTATTCCTGTGCCAACCACCTCAGTGTTCGTAAATGTCCCTTGGCTGAACTCTGAGTCATCGTCCTGAGTCCATGTGAGCGCTGATGCATTGGGCATGATGACAATGCCTGCAGAGAGCATCATCATAGCCAAAAAACAGACAATCACTATACTTCTGAGCTTCTTCTCAAACATCTGCTACCTCCTCCTTCCCTTCAAGCTTCGGCCGAATCAAAGCGAGCCGTTGACTCGCAAATGATGACCCATTACTTATATCTTTTTGCCGACCGCGAGGGCCAACGAAAGCGATAATTGTATGTATTAAAGAATTTTGTGGTACACTCTTCTAAGTGATGGCCATGTCCAGATGGATCGGGGAGGCCTCGAATTGCCATCGAATCCTCAGAAGTTCACATAGTCGGAGCCGTCAGAAGGTGACAACCGCGGATATCCCCCGGTCTATGCGACGTATGTTGTCACCAGGAGAGGCTTCCACATGTATGATTTGGTCATCCTGAGGTACACTCCGTCACCCGGCGAGATGAGGAAGTTGTCTCCCGCCCA
>JBHIFJ010000006.1:0-68068 GCA_046761045.1 Thermoplasmata archaeon | reverse complement strand
GGGTCGCACCAACGGGCTAACCAATGGGAAAAGGGGTCGCACCAACGGGCTGACGAACGGCAGAGGCCGAACCAACGGCTTGGTGAATGGTCTTCGAGGAAGGGTCAATGGGCTCACAAATGGGCTCGTCAACGGACGCGGGAGGGTAAACGGCGTCACGAACGGTCTTGTCAACGGACTTCGGTCGATCAGACTGGGTCTAACGAATGGTGTCACGAACGGATTGGGTCTAACGAATGGATTGGGCTCAGGGAAATTCTTCAGAGAGACGAAGAAGTACAAGTGGAAGATTCTCCTTGTTCCATTGATGGCATTCTTCCTACTGGCCGTTCCTCTTCTTATGCCAACAACAGCCCCGAGTGCATCGGGGAAGATTAGAATCGATGCATCATTCTCCGATTGGGACAACGTCATCAGGACTGGCGTCAAATCGGATCAGGCAGTGGATTCCAATATCGACATGATCCAGGTCTCGGTAGAAGACAACAACGACTATCTCTCCTTCTTCATCCAAGTAAGGGGAAGCATCCTTCAGGGTGATGTTCAAGGCAGAATAGCAGATGTCTTCGACATCTTTCTGGATGTTGACAGACGCTCCGACACAGGTTATGAGGTCTCAGGCATTGGAGCCGACTTCCTTGTCCAAATCGCCGGCATCGGTGGACAGGTGGAGGTCGCTCGATTGAGCAGATTTGACACACTCAGAAATCCGAGAGACTGGAACTCTTGGATTACCGCTTCCTCCATTCCAGCTGCTTCCAGTGGGGATTCTCTTGAAGCTCAGGTGTACTGGGAGACGCTGGCTCCTGAGGCAGGCCAACTTGACGTGTATTTCCACTCAAAGAGCTGGATGGGAGATGAGGATTTCTCGGACTATGTTGTATCGAATTCCAAGGGGATACTTTCGATCATTCAAAGAAGCTTGATTGCCGCTGATGTCCTGACGGGGAGCAATCAGCCCCTGCTTCAGCTGGACATTCAAGCTCTGGAGAAGGACATAACTCTCAGACAGATTAATGTAGAAATGAGAGGAACCGTCGAACCATCTGACATCAGCTATTTGAGGCTTGTCGATGAGGCCGGAACGCCTCTTGAACAGAGGATATTCTTAGGCGGGACTGTCTCCTTTGCACATGAGAAGCTCATTGAAGAGGGAAGCTCGGCTCGATTCGTCGTCCTGGCGGACATAGGAGCCTCGACCAGCGGTCATACGATAGGTGCAAGGATTTCCAGCAGGAACGACGTTCTGTGCGACAACGGAACAGTTTCCCTGCTGACAATTGCGTCAGAAAGGGACCTTGGGTATGTGGGGGCCCTTCCACCTTCGCCCACAATCGATGGGGCCTTCGCCGAATGGACCAGCACAACTCTTGACCCACTCGGAGAGCAATCCACATCGGGAAACGCCAACATCGACCTTTCGGGGTTTTCATTCACTGTCTGGGGATCAGATGCCTATTTCTACTTCGAAGTGGATGGAACTATGCTTGAAGGGAGATCCATAATGACGAGAAGCCCCTTCATAGTTGGGGAACAGCCAAATATCGCGGATTCTGACATGGATGGGGTTCCGGACGATGTGGACGGACCCAGTGGAAGCGGGATATACAGGTTCGATTTCAACAACGATGGCACTCCGGACCTGCAAGAGAGCAACGATGTTGACGGAGACGGAATGCTTGACTATCCCTTCGGCCCAGACATGTGGCTGAACACGACCATACCCGTGTCTTATCCTGTCGAATATGCGAATCAATCGGTGACGAGGTATGTGGGTCCGGTGGAGCTCCCGCCCCAATACGGATACGACGTCGCAAGAATCTACATAGATTCAGACAATTCAACCCTCACTGGGTATTCGCACCTCAGCATCGGGTCAGACTTCCTCGTGGAACTCTCGGGAATCTCCAATGAAATCGTATCGGCTGATTTCATGGCATTCAGCGGGAGCTTCCCCGGGGAGTGGAAGTGGCAGGACCTTGGTTCCCCGGAGACCTACGAGACGCTTAGCAAGATGGAAGTCGCAATTACAGGCTTGCCGGGAGCGGTTAACGCCTCGCGGGTAGTCTTCGAAATCACGGACGCGTTCGAAAATGTCGACGTGAATGACGAATTCAGCAGAGGAACAAGGAGTTCCACGGACAACGGATGGTTGTTCGCGTCCCCAGCTGACAAGGAAGGAACGAGGGCAAGCTACCAGGTCGATACTTCCACTGACCCCAACGCAACGGCCTATTCGCATCAGAGGAAGCTGATATACGACGGAACCTACTGGTGGGCGTTCTACTACAACGGAACAGAGACAGTCTATGAGTATAGCTCCGATGGTCAGACGTGGAGCAACTCGGCGCAAAAGGCCTTCAGCGCGTCTGGCATCAAATACGCATCGCTTTGGTACAACGACACGGGTTCCACCAAGGTCGTGTACATAGTGGGAGATAATAGCACTTCGACAGCCAATGTGTACGTCAGACGGGGAACGATAAGCGGCACGACAATATCATGGGGGACGGAAAGCACAGTAACGGTGTGCCATGCTCAAGGCGCCATGAGCAACAAAGTGGCTTTCATCTCACAAGATAGCCAAGGATACATTTGGATAATATCCAGCAATAGGCCATCAGCAGGGGCAAAATACAACATTGCAACGGTCAGGTCCACAAACGTTGACGACGTGTCCTCTTGGGGCACCTACACGAACATGCTCGGAACCAACACTGACACATCATACCTGTATCCAATCATCCTCCCCCTTTCCGGACAGGATATGTATGCGATATGGTACAATGAGGGCAAGATAGAGGGCAACAAGTACACGTCGGGCAGTGGCTGGGGCACGGCAACGTCCATAGACAACACGACTTCCGGAGTCGCAAACAGAACCATATCCGCAGTGGTGGACTCATCCTACAACGTACACCTGGTCTATGCAAACAAGACAGGAGTAGTCAACTACACAAAATACACGACGTCCTGGAGCTCACCAACCGTTCTGGACACGGACACGAATAACGAGTATGTTACCATAACAATCGACAACTCGACAGACTATCTCTACGCATTCTGGGTTTCCAGCAGCTACCAGATCGAGGGACAGAAATACACCGGTTCCTCGTGGTCCGCTATCACAGGAATCGAGACCAACACAAACGCCAAGGACTGGCTCACCTCTGTCTACAACGTCTCTTCCATGGGAAAAGTATGTTGGGAGTGGACTCAAGGAACCTCATCCCCATATGATGTGAAGTTCGAGATGGTCCCTGAGTTTGAAGACATATTCATACCGTTCATCTCGACCTGCGCGATCGTTCTCTTGTTCAGAAGAAGGAAGAGTGTCCCTCGGCAGTAACAGCACGAATCATGGGCTGCTGCGCACTCTCCTCGTCCTGACCCTTGCCGAGGGTTTGTTGGGCATCGGGGTTGTCCTCCAATCATTTTCCCGCATTACGCGGACTTCATGGGGGAACCATCGCGATGCCCGCTCCAGCTTGCATTGCAGATCATTGGTCACTGCAACCTTCGCACTGGAGCAATGACGATATTCGTGCAGACCGCTAAAATACTTTTCCTCATCCATCAATGCTGACCAGAGTTATCTGGAAGTACAACCACTTGTTGTAGAGCTCATGGTTGGGATCGGTGTATCCCTCATTTGGCGGAACCGCCACAACGTTGGTCTCGGTAATCTTCATTCCCACGAGGCCCTTCCTGAAGCCTTCGATTACAGTGAGATATCCTTGGGACTGCCAGTCTGGGTCCATCTGTCCTCTCCCCGTGAAGACCTTCAACGACTCTCCGGAATCTTCAACGCTCCCGTCCGCCAGCCACAATATGTAGTCGCACTTCACGTAGTTTCCTTCCACAACTTCATCTGGTTGAAGCTCTGCTACAAGAACGGACACGTCCACAGTGTCTGTGACCTCACTGTCGCCCCTCGATGTCGCTCGAACTGTGATCGAATAAGTACCAGTGGCCATGGTGGGATTCACATCCACCGTCAGTATGTTCAGAAGAAGAGAGCCTGCCGTCATCACTCTGGAGGGATACTCAAGGTGAGGATTTAGACCGGTGGCAACCCCCTCAAAGGAGAAGTCCAGTGTGTCTGGAGCCTGAGCTTTGTTCTTGGCGAATATCATGAAACTCGTGGACCTGCCAGGTTCCGTGCTGTGAGCTTCGAATTGCCCGTGTGTCCAGATCTCGATTGAATATGACTCGGTGGGCCCGCTCCCTCCCTCTCCTCCGGAGAGGTCGACGTACTGCGCAACGGTGTATCCCAGGAGAGCTAAGACCAGAATCGCGATAATCGAGATGGCGGCGACGTTTACCTTGCCATCCCGATACCATTTCCCGCAGAACGGGCACTTCCAGGCAGTCTCTGGAACGTCCTTCCCACAGTAGGAGCATTCGGCGGTTCCTTCCGCATGTCCGAACTTCCTTCTCTTAGCCATAAGGACCTCAGATATCTGGTGGACGGATAATAAAGCTTTTTGAGCAGCGGACACAACCGTCCTTCGATGCGGGAAGCAATCCGAGTGAGCTTGGAATCAGGTCGCCCTCAGCATGTTGAGTGCTTCAAAGCTCCGGTCGGGCAGGCCTCCTGGCAGGCGCAGCATTCGATGCACTCATCGATGTTGGGCACAGTGGCTTTCCCGTCAACGATCTCAAAACACTCAACAGGACAGGAATCCTGACATTCGCCATCGCCGTCACAGAGATCGTAATCGATGTCAATCTGGCAACCGATGTCTTCGCTTTTCCAGCTCTTGACTACCATCCTAATACCTCCGGGAGAACGGGATAAGCAAGATTGCTTTATATGAATTTGCATTCTCGAAACGTTTAATATCGCTCAGAGGATGTGGGCTCTGCTGGTCCGATGCAGGTCATCCCAAGGGTGTCGATATACAGAGACCGTGTTGTTGTGCCCTCGAGTGGCGGTTTCGAGGCAAGGAGGACAGATCCTGTCACCCTCATCGAGAAGGCCCACGAGAGCCAAGGGACTGTCATCCTCGAGGATATTGATGCGATTCTCGGGGGGATACCTCATCTGGATCTCCTGAGAAAGGTTGAGAAGCTGGATGTGTGGGTCGATATGGGGCTGCGGTTGGCTGAGAATGTCATGGACGTCCTCGTGGCAGGGGGAGCAAAAGTGGTGATTGGAAGCAAGACTCTTCAGAGCTTCGTTGAGTTGGACAAGGCTGTGGCCCTGACGGAGAACGTGGTCTTTCAAATTGACTACTGCGGGCGAATCCTGGGCAGGATTGCAGCACAATTCCAGAGAGTTCCAGATGCAATCGAGAGGGCCAAGAAGGCGGGCGTGGAGGTGTTTGTCTTCATGGACAACCACTGCTCTCCTTCTCCGATTGAGGAAGTGAGGAATCTGTCCTCCGATGAGTTCCTGAAGGACCTGTACATCGGCATTCTCACTACGATGGATTTGGAAGAGGCCGAGGAATTGGACTTCAGGGGTGCCATTGTAGAAGCTTCGGAGTTGATTCCGGATGAATGAGTTGAGACAGGCGGTGGCGATGCTATTCTCCCGCAAGGGCAAGACCTCGATGAGCGAGAGGGACTTCATCCTCCTAGCATCGATGGGCTTCAGATGGTTCCCGCCAAAGGAAGCGCAGAGACTGCTGGATCTCGCAATCGAGACGAGTCTAGTAACCCGCTCTGACGGCGAAATCGCTCCAAACTTCGACTTGAAATCCGTGGACATCCCACTCGATTTTTCTCCTAGCCCGGAGATATTGAGGAAAAGGCCAAAAGAACCGGGCCTATTCACGCAGATTCTGGAGATGATTGAAAGCGAATCACAAGTCGATGAGAAGGGCCTGATATCCAGAGTGAACTCAGTCCAATCGGACATGGATGTCACGATAGAGGTTGCCGCACTCATAGTTGGACGGGAGCTGGGAGTGGATCTGTCGTCATGTTTTGAGGCCGTTTGGAAAGGGCTTCAGTCCTCCTCCGAGTCTGGTTCTGGTTCCCTTTCCACGTAGTAGTAGCGTTTGAAGAGAAGTTCGAACGCCAGAAAAGCCGGAATCAAGACGCCGGCGAGGCACAGAAACTTCGCGGCATCGTCACCGTACTCCCCAGAGGAGAGCTGAACGAAAATCGCATAGCCCAAGACAGAGAAGATTATTGTCAGAACTGCAAACAGAGCTATGACGACTCCATTTTTCAATTCACTCCTCCTTCAGCAGGTCAGCAAGAGTCATTGATGGAGCGTCCTCCTGTCTCTTGACATGGACGTCTTCGACCTTCCCCTTCAACCTTATGTTCAGAGCCCTCTCGAGCTTGGAAACGAGAGAATCACTCGGACGCATGTCACCAGTCTCCAGCTTGTTTATGATGCTCCACTTCTCGTTTATGGAGTTGGCGAGTTCCTTCTGGCTCAGGTTTTTCCTCTCACGGGCCCTTCTGATTCTCTCGGGATAGTCAATAACCAGGTCCTCCGCTAATGCTTTTTCGAATATGTCTCTCGGGCTCATCCGCTTCTGTCTTCTCTCCAATCGCCTGGCCACTACAGGATGCTCCCTTCTCTTCGCGGAGACCGTACGCTCTCCGAACCTTGCGCAGTTCGAGCACACGTTTAGGACGCTTCCCTCGACCAGTACCGGCTTGGTCCTCGGGGTTCTGACTCCGCAAAGCTCGCACCTCAGACAACCACATCCGCGATAAACAATAAATAGCTGGAAACGAATATATACTTAGCGACAGACGAAGCAAGTATGGATGGGGGATCTCTGTGGACGAGGAGGATATTAAGGAGTTTTCCCAAAGGTTGTCAGAAAGAATCGCCATGCTGGAGGAGAAGAACAACACCATTCTAGCTAATACCAGGCGAATAGAGGGAGAGAAGCGTTTCGTCGAGGCAGAGCTAATGAGGCTCCAGAAGGAGATAAGGAGGCTCAAGGGAGAACTCGAGCGTCTCAAGACGCCCCCCCTCATCATAGGTTCCATCAGAGATGTTCTGACAGACGGAAGGGTTGTGGTCAAGAGCTCAACGGGCCCCGATTTCATCGTGAATGCTGCTGACTACATCGACAAGGAGAGCATGGTCGTCGGGGCACGGGTCGCCCTGAACAAGCAGACATTGGCGGTGATGGGCGTCTTGCCTCCATCCTTGGATCCTCTGGTCACTGGCGCAGAGGTCATTGAGAAGCCCGAGGTGACATACAACGACATCGGAGGTCTTGATGATGAGATCGTGGAGATTAAGGAAGCGGTCGAGGACCCACTGCTCAGACCAGAGCTCTATCGGAAGGTTGGAATCGACCCGCCGAAGGGCGTACTCCTCGTAGGCCTGCCTGGCACGGGGAAGACGCTTCTGGCAAAGGCAGTGGCGCAGCAAACCAATGCCACCTTCATCAGGTTCGTAGGGTCCGAACTCGTCCAGAAGTACATAGGGGAGGGTGCACGCCTCGTGAGGGAGCTCTTCGAGCTTGCCAGAGAGAGGGCACCTTCCATCGTCTTCATTGACGAAATCGATGCCATCGGTGCGAAGCGTCTGGAGATTGCCACGTCTGGAGACAGGGAGGTTCAGAGAACGCTGATGCAGCTCCTGGCAGAACTGGATGGCTTCAATCCGCTTGGGGATGTCAAGATAATCGCGGCCACAAACCGCCCGGACATCTTGGATGATGCTCTCTTGCGACCGGGCCGCTTCGACAGAATAATCGAAATCCCATCTCCAAGCATGGAGGCCAGGAGGCAGATATTCGAGATACATACAAGGGACATGAACATCTCAAGGAAGATCGACTACTCCCTCTTGGCTGAGAAGACCGAGGGCTGTACTGGTGCTGATATCAAGGCCATTTGCACCGAAGCTGGCATGTTCGCAATTCGTGAGAGCAGGGACAGGGTCCTCGCGAGAGACTTCGTGAAGGCGATCGACAAGGTCACTGGGATTCCATACCAGAGAGGAGAGGAATCGTCAGGCAGCATGTTCGCCTAGTCCTCAATGTCCTTTTCTATGACAAACGCACCCACATAGTCACAATTCTTGCAGTGATACTTGTAGCCCGTAATCAGGCCCGTCTCGTAGTACAAATCGGCGGAACCACAGTGAGGGCATACGAGGACGGTTTTCCCCATTGAGTCCTCCATCCCAGGCTATGGATATAAACATTGGTGCCACAACCCTTATAAAAGGGCTCCTCCTTCTTAGGGAGCTGAATATTGATGAACATGCGAGGCAATCGGTCTGGAGCACTTGACATATTCCTCACAGCCCTGATAGTCCTAGCTGTGGTCGGGGCGTTCGTGGTATATCAAGCCGTGATGCTAGCGATGGAAGCGAGCACGGGATCCACTCCCGAGGTGGTCGAGAGAACGGACACGATCGAGTTCGACTACATTGGTAGCTTCGAGGATGGTCGAGTCTTTGGCACCTCCTACAAGAGCGTTGCAGACGACAACGTGTCATACCCGAAGTCTCTCAACTTCACATATCCTCCAGATGGCAATTTCAAGCCAGTGCTCTCGACAATAGGTGGTGGATTCATTGAACCCGGCGCGGCACCATTTCTGGGAATGATCAACAAGGGCAAGGCATTAGAGAACGCTCTTCTGGGCATGCGTGTGGGAGAGACCAGAATGGTCGTCCTGCAGCCAGAGGAGGCGTACGGAGAAACCAACACGAGCAGATTGGAGACTCGCTCTCTGAAGGAAACGATTCCGCAGTATGAGGAGATGACTACGACAGCATATTCTCAGAGATTCTCAGAAGAAGGGCCTCCATTTGAGGGAAAGAGTCTCAAGGACCCGTTCTGGGGTTGGGACGTCTACGTATACTATCTCAATCGGACGAATGACCTGGTCATCATCAGGCACAACCCAGCACCGGGAATGGTCGTCAGACCATACACGAACTGGGAGACGCTAGTCGAGAATGTGGATAGCACGGCAAATGGGGGATTGGGAGAAATCACTGTCAGGCACGAACTCGCTCCGGAAGATGCAAACAGAGTCTTGGGAGATAGCATTCACGAAAGGTTCATCGTTGCCTCCGTCGACCTGAACGATGGGACCTTTGTCGCGGACTTCAATGACGAGCGTGCTGGAAAAATCCTGTACCTCCGTATCACGCTCGTGAGCATCAGCAGAATCTAGACTGGGATCTGATGATTGGAGACTTCATCTACGATTTATTCCATGGTCTGGGACCCATCGTCGCACTCGTGGCCTTGTATTTGATTTTCGTAATAGATGCAGCCATCTTCCCCGCGATTCCAGAGGCCTTCGCTGTTCTCTTCTTCTTGGCGAATCCCCTCCCAGAGGGTTCCACCCTTGTCTGGGGGTTGTCCGTTCTCTCAATGGCCATAATGGGAGAACTCACTGGCAACACGGCGCTGTACCTGATTGTGAGGAACCTGTTGGTCAAAAGGAAGAAGATGCCCTCCTTCCTCGACAAGGTGATGAAGCGGTACGTCAGTTTCCTGATCGTCAGGGATGAGAGAATCATTCTCGTGAATAGGATCGCTCCTGTCGTGCCCTTCGTGGGCGCTTTCATGGCGGTGTGCAACTGGTCATATCAGCGCTCCCTGGCCTACATATTCCTGGGGTCCGTCGCAAAGTACAGCTTCCTCCTCCTGCTCGTGGGCTGCTTCGGGGTGGTGTACGAAAGAGAGGTTGCCCAAATCATCGCGCTCGTTGCCGTCCTCTCCATAATAGGAATAAGCGGGCTCTTCTCCATCCTGTACCGTAGAAGGATGATAACTCAGTAGTCCCTCTTGGCGTATGACTTCTCCGGTATGGCCCTTCCAAGAAGGAGGTGCACGTCGCCCTTCAACCATGTCAGCAATGTCGACAGATAGCCATCTTTCTCCATTCTCCGGGTGGAGATCCTGACGAAGAGATCCTTGTCGTAGACTATCCTTCCCAGTTGCTTCATTCTGAAGGCAATCTCGACGTCGTCCGAATGAGGCAGCGACTTATATCCGCCGATCTTCGCGAATGCATCCTTCCTGAACGCGGAGTTCCCGCCACCAGTACAATACAACCCCATCTTCGATCCAACGTAGATGATGTTTCTGAGAAGGAAATAGATGAACCTCGATTTCGGCGTTCTCTCTATGGGGCCATCGGGGCCGCAGACGGCAACCACGTCGGTGTCCTTGAAATCCTCAAGAATCTTCTCCAACCATATGGGTGGGAGCAGGACATCGGCGTCCGTCGTGGCAACTATTGGAGCCTCCGCCACTCGAGCCCCGTCGTTCCTTGCGCCTCCAATACCCTCACCCTCCTGTATGATGACCTTGTCCGCATAGGCCTCTGCTATCTCCCTTGTCCTGTCCGTGCTCTCTCCATCAACAACAATGAGTTCGAATTCCTCCCTGGGAAGTGTCTGCTTCTCGAACTGTTTCAAGAATCCCTCCAATCCCTTGTCCTCATTGTATGTGGGAACCACAACGGAAATCCTCTTCATTCTCGTCCTCCAACCTGAGCCGCGAGTTTCCTTGCACTGTCAACAACGCCGTCCATGTTGAGGTACTCGAATCTGCCAAACCTCCCACAGAGTGCAATCCCCTGACCGCTCATGAACTCCCTGAGTTTTGAGACGTTCCTCTGATACTCGAGGTCGTACACCACATACGCATGCTCGGTTCTCCTCACCCGCGAAAAGAGGACGTCCTCCTTGTCTATGACACCGTTCCTATGGAGGCTTGCCTTCACCGACTCTGCCAATTCCTCGTCGGACCTCTTCCAGACCTCATCATCCTTGAAGCATGTTATCTCCGCCATGACTGAACTCGCCCCATCTGGTGAGGTGTTTGGACTGTAGTTCGAGGGGAAACTGGCGCGGTAGAAAAGCCCGTCCTCACGCCCAGGGAAATAGACCCACGAGAAGTCATTGACTTTTGGACGGCCAATGCCAAGCATGACTGTCACTAGAGAGTTGAACTTCAGGTGTTGCGCGGTCTCGAGGATACGCTTTGGTGTTCCGTCAAGCGCCCTTGCTAGCTCAGGAAGCGGAATGGTGGATATCAGGGTCTCGAAATGGTACGACTTGCCGTTGCTGATGACCTCAAAGCCGTCACTGACCTTCGAAACTTGCCTGACCTCAAGATTCTCAACAGAATTGCATCTTCTAGCCAACGAATCTGTGAGACACTGTATTCCTCCCTGCAGAGGATAGTAGAACTTCAACTGGTGGACATATCCTTCCGTTTCGATTCCCAGCGAGGACTTGACGACATCTTCGAGGGGAGGGTCTGGGATGCGGGAGACCCATTCAAGCCCCATCTCCTCTGGCCTCATTCTCCATATCTTCTCGTTGTACGGAAGAAGATACTTGTCCGCGATTCCCTTTCCGAATCTTGAGAGAATCCAATCCTTGAGATTGGCGGGCTCAGGGATTTCCCCGCAGGCCTTTTTCAGCCTCAACTTCAGGAACTCAACCAAACACTCATAGTTGTCCCGTAGAGGGAGGTCAGACAGCCCGTTCTCGAAAGGATACTTCACGAACCT
Source organism: Thermoplasmata archaeon (assembly GCA_046761045.1). Taxonomy (GTDB): domain Archaea; phylum Thermoplasmatota; class Thermoplasmata; order RBG-16-68-12; family JAGMCJ01; genus JAGMCJ01. The sequence goes on along the minus strand of JBHIFJ010000006.1, from coordinate 56,593 downwards.
CCCTTTGTAGAACACTTTTGTGTTCCTTCTGTTCTTCAAAACATTCTCGCCAAGGACCGAAAGTATAAACTGAAGAGCGTCTGTATTCTTCGAGAATATGATGTGGGATCCGCCGAAATCGAAAGTGAAACCGTCTTCGTTGAGAGATCTGCACAGACCGCCAGGAGTGGACTCCTTCTCCAAGACCGTGGACTCTGGAAGGAGGGAGCCTAGCGTCAGTCCTGTCAGACCACCCCCGAGGATTCCAATCATCATGAGCCACCAAACCTGAGACCACTTGATTGCCCTAGTGGGATTGCTCGATCAGGGTCTCATAGAACGACACGAGCTTCTCGGTGCATCGTTCGATGGAGTACCTTTCTGCCATCTGTCTGGCATTATCCTTCAGATCTCCATTGCAGTCCAATGCTTTGATGATTGCCCTGGAGCAGTCAAAGGCGTTATAGGGTTCGAACAGGAATCCTGTCTCACCCTCCTTCACGAACTCAGGTATTGCCCTGTATTTGGCCCCAGCAACGCACTTTCCGGTTGCCATGGCCTCCAGAACCACAAGCCCCTGCGTCTCGAAGGTGGACGTTATTGCGAATGCATCACACGCAGCATAGTACTTCGGAAGCAGCCTATCGTCGATGAAACCAGCGAAGATCACATCGTCCTGCAGTCCCATTCCCTTCGCGCGGGTCTTGGATTCATCGAGGGCTGGTCCAGAGCCTACAATCATCAGCTTGGCATCGGGCTTCTCCCTCTTCACCAGACTGAAGGCGCTCAACAGCACGCTCACGTTCTTCTCCGGGGACACGCGGCCCACGTGGAGGATCAGTTCGTTGCTGTCCAGACCCCACCGCTCACGAACTTCACGTCCAGACACCTTCGTGTGGAATCTCTGCGTATCGACTCCCGTCGGAATTACCTCCATCATCTTGACACGTGGCGCAAGTGCCCTCACCTCCCAGGCAATCACGGAGGTGGGTACGACGATGCCCTTGCACCGATGAAGGAAGAATCCTAGATACCGCCTGATCAGCCACCTCATGAATGAGATGTTCAGCTTCACGGGCGAGTAATAGTTCAAGGCGTCCAAGACCATCGTATGGAATGTGAGCACATATGGCACTTTCAGCTCTCTGGACGCCCACATGCTTTTCATTCCCACAACCGCAACACCGTGACTGTGCATGAGGTCGGGTTCATACTCCTGCATTGCCAGGGTCAATCTGTCGCTGAACAGTCTCGCCATTCTATATCCTGGATACTTCTTGAACTCTCTGGCTCTGCAGTAGATTGCCTTTTCATCCTCTGGACTCCCGTTCTTCCTGTCCTCGGGAGCACATACGACGACATCATGGCCCATCCTTTCGAGAGCGTGCCTTGTAGCCAGCAGAGAATTCACAACACCATCCACAGTCGGTAGATAGGTGTCTGTGAACAGTCCTATTCTCATCCCATCCCTCAAACGATTTTTTCCAGCTTCGATAGAACATCCGCAGGACTTTTCCCCAGCAGACGTATCATTGGTTCCTTGCCTCTTGTTCCTTCGTCGTAGATGACATCAGGCACGAAGCCCGAGTCCATTATCGCCTGCCTTGTTCCCCATTCCATGGAGGACACACCTTCAGGCTCTTTGGATCGGTCGAAGTTCGCAATCGTCAGACCAGCTTCGCCACACCGATGCAGAGTTTCCTCCCTGTATTTTAAGTTTACCGCACTCCTTATCATCGGATCGAACTGACTAGCTGCAAGGATTATCTGGGCAACATGTTTGCTACCACCAAAATCAGGGCACCCGGCACTCTCCAGCCTGTCTCCGACCCTTGTCAACCTCCCCACGAGGGCACACACATCCTCAGGACCGCAGGGCATGGGGAGAGAGTACCCGAAGTTCGTTCCAACCTCTGGCACCAGATCGGTGGGCAGCGTCGACTTGAGTCTCTCGACCGCCACATACATCTCCTTCCACACCGAGAACCTGTCCGGAATGTAATGGGAATTCACAACCTTCGCACCCTTTCCCACGGAATAACCGAACTGGAATGCGATGGATATTCTCCTCTTGGCCCTCCTCACGCTCTCCACCATTTCGAGTCCTCGAGCGAGGTTAGCGGAAATGAGGGCGGAAAAGGCACACCCACTCCCGTGCAGATCGTCCTCGAACCTATGTCCACTAAGCTCAACGTAGCTGTCACCGTCAAAAAGAATGTCTGTCGCATCCTCTCCAATGTGTCCGCCCTTGATGAGGACATTCTTCGCGCCCATATCGTGAATGACCTTGCAGGCCTCCCTGGCCTCTTCCATGTTGCGGACTTCGATCCCCGCGAGAACGGACGCTTCATGGACATTGGGGGTCAGTAGATCTGCTTGTGGAATGAGTTTCTTCTTGAGGTTCTCCACGAAGCCAGCCGAATGGAGGCTGTCTCCGACAGTAGCGACGAGGACGGGATCCACCACGATTGGGAAGTCCTGATTCACCAGAGCTTTGGAGACCGTGGATACAATCTCACCGGAGTACAGCATACCAGTCTTTGCTGCTCCCACATCGATGTCAGAAAGAATAGCCGCCAATTGCTCCTCGATTACTGATACCGGCAGTGGGAATATACTCCGCACCGTTTGCGTATTCTGAGCTGTCGTACAGGAGATTACGGCACAGCCATGAACGTCCACGGACGCGAACGCCTTAATGTCAGCCTGTACACCACCACCTCCGGACGAATCGCTTCCTGCGATCGTGAGAGCCACCGTCATGTGGAGGGAGAAGCCCTGCGTCCTATTAACACTGCTCTCGCAACGTTTAAATAGACTCAGACCAATCAAAACGGTGCGATGCAGGTCAGGAGCGGGCACATAGTATTCGACAAGAAGACGCGCTACGTCGATCTATTGCCTGTTTATGAGGAAATCTTCAAGAGATTCTTGGAGGAGACCCATCAGGTGCCCGAGGCCGAGCCTGAGTTCCTTGATGTCCTTGTTGAGGAGAACATGGCGGACATAAGAAGCGATCGAAAGCCCGAGGGATACAATCGAAGCGGATATATGCGCCTCATATTCCCGCTGTCGGACAGGGTGGAATGCTATGTCTACGGAAGGACAAAGAGCAATGAGGTCGCCAGAATCACGGAACTTCTGAGCGGGATGTTCAGGAGATCTGGGCTGGAGAATTCAATTGAATGGGACAAAATGCTTCTCTACTCGCAAAAGAAGTGATCAAGGCGTCGGAAACGGAACGTCCACCACTGTCGAGTAAGTGGGTCCCGTCTTCTCAAGGACACTCTTCTTGAGCCTTAGTCTATCGACGATTTGAGTCCCAAAGTCTGCGCTCCGGGTCTTGGAGAGAATGTCTTGGATTTTCTCTTTCCCCTGGCTTCCTTTCAACCTGCCAATCGTGACATGTGGAGAGAACTTCCGACCTTCCCGCCTGAAACCCAGACGCTGCATCTCGTCATCCAAGAACTCCGACATTCGCGAGAGTGGATCCGAATTTACCAGCCCGATCCAGACCACCTTGATATAGTTCATGTTGGGGAAGGCGCCCGTGCCCTTGAACCCGATCTCGAATGGCCTAGCGTCCTCTACGGCTTCTTTCATTATGCCCTCGATTTTCGGAACGAGGTCTTCGTCGGTGCTCCCGAGGAACTTGAGCGTCATGTGGATTTGGTCCATTCGGACGGTCTTCAGCCTCGCACCGGTGTCCTGGAGGGCCTTGGAGAAATTCTCAAGAAGAGGATTGGGTTCCAGGTCAACGGAGATGAATGCTCGGAACGTCACGCCATCAGGAATCATGAGACCAGCACATAACACTTTCTCTACGACACTACCGTGCCCTTGAACCTCTTCCCGAGGATTGCGTTCTTCAAAGAGGTCAAATCCCTTCCGTCCAGAACCAACAGTGGAATCCTCGCCTCCTTGGCGATCTTGGCACCCACGACATCGAATATCACCGTAGGTCCTGCCCTTCCTCTTGCTCTGATTGACATCGCGATGAGATCATCGTACTCCATTCTGTTGATCCTCTTGGCATCCGGATAGCGCTTGGGATCCTTCGTGTACACGCCGTCCACATCGGATGCGTTCACGAGTCTCTTGGCCTTGACCCTCTGGGCTAGCCTAGCGGCAACGCCATCGGTCGTCCTTCCAGGGCGTGTCCCGCCCATTACCAATATCCTGCTTCTTTCCTTGATGGCATCGGAGTACGAGGCAGGGGGATAGGGGTTGGCGTCCTTTCCGATTGCAGCGCTCAGCAACATCGCATTCATCCTTGTGGCTCTGATGCCCATCACATCGAGGTATCTCTCGCTGCCTCCGAGTTTCCTTCCAGCCCTGATATACGACCTAGAGACCTTTCCCCCACCGGCAACCACATACAGCTTGACCATGCGGCCTGCCTCGACCAATGCGCGACCGAGTTTCTTCAGGAAAGATAGGTCTTGATAATCAAGAATCGAACCGCCAATCGAAACCACAACCCTGTCCATCCAATCCCTAACTTAATATCTGTGAAGGATTTAAGGAATAAAAAGGATGCGGTGAAGAAAGGACATGAGCCAGGCAATATCAAAATACAAGTTCAAGAGAGACCTCGAAAGAATCCAGGAGGCAAAGGGTAGGGGAACCGAGCTCATCTCTCTTTATGTCCCGCCGGACAAGCAGATATCCGACGTAATGTCATACCTCCGGAACGAATACTCGCAGTCCTCAAACATAAAGTCGAAGGGAACGAGAAAGAATGTGATGGCTGCCATAGAGTCCATCATGAGCAGGCTGAAGGCATACAAGAGACCGCCTCAGAACGGGGTTGTGTTCTTCATTGGCCACAAATCCGTTGCCGCGGACCAGACCCAAATGGTGCAGTTCGTCTTGGAGCCCCCTGAGCCCGTAACCACGTTTCTGTACCGATGTGATTCGGAGTTCTACGTAGATCCGCTCCTCGAGATGTTCGAGGAGAAGGAAACCTATGGTCTCATCGTGGTTGATAGGAAGGAGGCGACCCTGGGAATCCTGAGGGGGAGGAGAATCGAACCCATCAAGAACATACAATCCCTGGTTCCCAGCAAGCACAGCAAGGGAGGGCAATCGGCACGCAGATTCCAGAGACTGATAGAGATTGCCGCACACGAATTCTTCACTAAGGTTGGAAAACTGGCGAATGAGGCCTTTCTTGCAGAGGAGGACTTCAAGGGCCTTCTCGTGGGTGGACCTGGAGCTACAAAGGAGTTCTTCGTCTCAAAGGATTATCTCCATCACGAGCTCAAGAAGAGAATCATAGACACCTTTGACACTGGATACACGGACGAGTACGGACTCCGAGAACTCGTAGAAAAGGCCCAGACGGCACTCTCAGACCTGGATCTGATGCGGGAGAAGCGGCTCATAGACAGGCTCCTGAAGGAGATAAGGAAACCCAATGGCGGTCTCGCTGTCTACGGAGAGGAGCAGGTGCGCGAGGCACTGAAACTGGGCGCCGTCGATATGCTTCTGCTCTCCGAGGGAATCAAAAAGAGGAGACTCGGTTACGTCTGCGAGAAATGCGGCTCGAAGGAGTCCATATCGGCGAACTCCACCCCACAGAACAAGAAGTGCAAAGATTGCGGGGAAATCATGGTCCTGGGTAAGGAGTTCGACCTCCTTGAGAAGATCTACGCTGAGGCCGAGGCGGCGGGGGCAAATGTGGAGATAATATCCACGGATTCTGAGGAGGGCCAGCTCCTACTGAAGGCCTTTGGCGGATACGCGGGGATATTAAGATACAGGGTGAGCTAGTGAGAGACCCTTGGGGAGAGGTGGAGAATGATCTAGACCTCATCAGGCGCGGAGCGGAGGACGAGTTAGGCATTGAACATCTCGATGTATCCTTTGAGGTTCCCCCTGAGGGCCTTGGTGACATATGCTTCCCAGCCCATCAGTATTCTCCGATTCTCAAAGCCAGCCCGGAGGACTGTGCTCAGAGATTTGTTTCCCTGATGGAAAGTGGCGAGTACTTTGAGAGACACGATGCCTCAAGGGGATACGTGAATTCCTTCGTCGATTGGGGCAAGCTGACGCCGAAGGTGATGGAGTGCATCCTCTCCCTCGGCACCGAATACGGGAATCACGAACCCAGAAAGGAGAAGATACTCCTTGAGCACACAAGCGTAAACCCCACAGGTCCCATCCACGTGGGCCGTTCCAGGAACTCGATCATAGGCGACACACTCGCACGGGTTCTGAGGAGGGCGGGCTACGACGTCACCACAGAATTCTTTGTGAATGATACGGGAAAGCAAATGGTGATATTGACGTGGGGAACGCAGAACATTGAGGAAGGGGAACTCCAAGAGGCGGAGAGGGACAAGGAGGACCATGTTCTGGTCCGATACTACCAGAAAGCCTACGAGATGCTGAGATCAGATCCGTCTCTGGAGAAGACGATTGAGGATCTCGTTCTGAGGCTGGACAGCGGAGAGAGGAGTGTAGTCTCCGATGTCAAATCAGTGGCGCGCCGCGTGATGGAGGGGATGGTTTCCACTCTCAGGGAAATCAACGTCTTCCTAGATTCCTACTTCTGGGAGTCGGACACGATATTGGACGGGAGCGTCCAAGAGGTGATTAGCTCTCTCAAAGAATCGGAGCACGCTCACTCGGACGAGGGCGCCTACTATCTCGACCTCGCTCCATTTGGCATACATGGCTGGGACTCCCGCTTCTTCTTCACCAGAAAGGATGGGACATCCCTTTACACGACGAGGGACATCGCATACCACCTCAGGAAGTTCTCCAGGTGCGACATTGCGATAAACGTGCTTGGCGAGGACCAGAAGCTGGGCATGAAGCGACTCACCCTCGCGTTGGATTTGTTGGGTATGAAGAAGAAACCGGAGACAGTGTTCTACGCGTTCGTCTCTCTACCCACGGGAAAGATGTCGACACGGGCGGGCACGACTGTGCTTCTGGACAATCTCATCGAGGAATCGAAGTTCAGAGCAGCTGAGGAGGTCAGGAAAAGGAGGCCCGAGCTCAGCTCCGAGAAGATTGAGAGCATCGCTCATGTTGTCGGAACAGGCGCCGTGCGATACAATATACTCAGGGTGCAGCCCGAAAAGAAGATGGTCTTCAGGTGGGAAGAGGCCCTCAACTTCGAGGGTAACAGCGCGCCCTTTATCCAATACTCTCACGCGAGAGCGTGCAGCATTCTCAGAAAGGCTCCAGAGAGAGGTGAGTCTGATTACACGCTGCTGACGCATCCGTCAGAGGTTCTTCTCATTGGCAACCTGAGCAAGTTCCCCGCCACAATCAGGGGATGCGCTGAGAGCCGAAGAGTGCATACTCTGGCTGCATATGCCCACGAACTATCATCCACCTTCAACCAGTTCTACCGGGATTGTGGAGTTATACGCGCTGAACCGGAGCTGAGGAATGCCAGAAGTGCCCTAGTGGAATGCGCGAAGACAGTGCTAGCGAACTGCCTCGATACGATGGGCATCGAAGCTCCCGAGGAGATGTGAGCTACTTCTTTTTCTTCTTCTCCTTGGGCACTTCTTTCTCTCGCCTTCTGAACTTCAGCTCGCCTCTTTGCCACTTCCTTCGCAACCAGACGACCACTATGACGAGGATTATGACTGCTACCAGTACGATGTAGACCAGATATGTCTTCCAAGGTGCCTGCTTGACCGTGACAAAATCGGTCATCCGATTGTCAGGTCCGATCTGCTCGCTGTGCTCCTCTGCATCGCTCACTTCGATGACGATGGTCAGTTTCCCGACCACCTCGGGCGTCCACGATATTTCGGCTCGCACTTGACCCTCAGCAGGAATCTCAACCTGTCCAGCCGGAATCTGCCCGGATTCGTTGTAGAACTTGAGGGTTCCGGAGCCGATCTCCTTCTCCTTGTCACCCTCTTTCAGATAGAAATGGACCTCAACATTCCGAGCGGTGGCATGGTTCTGCTTGTTTGTCACGTTCACGGCTAGCTTGATACGCTGTCCTTCCTCCACGCTCTCTGGTTCACTTGAGAAGGTATCAGACAGGACTTCAATATCGGGTCTTGCCGCAGTGTCGGGATTCACCTTGAGCGTAAGGGTGATGTTTCCGGTGTTGCCTGCCCTGTCCGTCACATTGAGAGTGACATTGTAGGTGTCGACTCTGTTGAACATATGGGTAACGTTGTAGTTCGCCAGCTGGGCGGGAATGACAGTTCCATCACCAAAGTCCCACTCAAAGGTGAGATTGTCGATGTCATCCAGATTGTCACCGGACTCGCTTGCATTGAAGATGAAGGTCTTGTTTTCGATGGCGAACGCCGATGGAACGTCCGTCTCGTTGAGAACGGTGAGGCGGGCGGATGGTGGTGTTATGTCCCTGACGATGAAGTGGACGCTGACATTGGAGCTCCAGTGTCCCACCTTGTCCGCGACGGTCAGGTTCACAGTGTAGTTGCCTGGCAGGTCAAACGAGTGGGTGAAATCCTTCACGTACTCGTCCCATGTCCCGTCGCTTTCGAGGTCCCACTTCCAGTCCTTGATCTCTCCCTCAGCGTTCCCATACATGAAGTCAATGGATTTCTCGCTGCTGAACCTGATTGTCATGCTCTCGTTGACTTCTATGGTTTCGCCGTTGGCATCCTCGTAGTACGATTCCAGTGCCGTGATATTCACAGATACATGGGCCTCTGGATCAAGCTCATCGACAAATATCGTTGCTTCCCGGTAACTGACGTCGCCTCCCACATCCAAACCTGATTCGGATATCGTCAGGTTCACTGTGTACTCACCACCTGAAGTGTAGTTGAAGATTGGCGTCATGTTGTACCTTGTGCTCTCGCTGGGATTTGACTTGTCGAAGAGCCAAGTGAAGTTCGCAAAGGGTGACACGAATCCTGTGAGTGTGCTGTTATCGATTGAGGTCTCTGCAGAGAACGTGATATTCACCCCTGCGGGGACAGTTGCCGAGTAGTTCGTATAGGGGTTCGGTTCTGGAAAGTCCACTCGATCAAGCGGATCCACGATCTCTATCTTGGCTGTTCCATGCACTGAAGGCCGGACGACCATATCCACAGGGACCGGATCGCCTGATCCCTCCGGTGGGTCGATTCTGATGTTCAGGAAGCCTCTGACATCGATCCCAGGGGTCGTGTCGTTCTCCACGAGCTCGTACCTCTTTCCGTCCTGCGTTGGAAGGTCGATGCGATATGTTCGATTCTTCTCTGTTCGCCCCATAACACTCGTGTCATACTCAACGTACTGAGTGATCTCGTATTCGTCCAGACCGCTCTGGATACCGCTGGTGTTGTACTTTGTGGTCGTGTTGACCCAGATCGGTTCTGTGGAGTCAACTGATGATGGTGTTGCGGTGACCACAACGGAATAGTTGACGTGGTCGGAGATGTAGTGGTTGCCGTCGACCAGGAAGTACTCGTCCGTCATTACATAGCGCGGACCCTTGGCTTCAAGCCACGTTTTGAAGTCATTGACCTCGGAGGCCGAAAGATTGCCGTCACCGTCGCCCAGTGCGATGTCAATCTGCATTCGGACGTTATGGAGTTCGGAGTGGTCCATGCCCTGCAAATAGCTCTCACTGTTGAGTTGCCATGTTGTGAAAACGCTAATCGTATTCCAGTCATCGTTTTCGAATGTCACCTTGGTATCGATCCGCTCTTCCTGCGATTTCTCGAAGTAGCGATCCGAGACCGAGACGTTGGAGTCATTGACAGTGACCGAGGGTATCGTCACGGTCTTGTAGCCGTCTATCCTCACTACAAGGAGGAACGTTCCAGGATAGGCTCCGATACTGAACAGAGGTCCGATGGGCGTAGTACTTGTAGTGATCCTACTGTGATTGACATCGTAAAGCGCCACATGTATTGGCCTATCCGTTATTCCTGTACCGCCGTCAGCCTTCAGTGCTATTCCGAGAATCTGGAAGGTGAAAAGCTCTAGGTCTGCTCTCGTGCCACCCGCCAATTGAACATTCTCGCCAGTTACGTTGACCTGGGAATCATAGCTCACAGTCACGGCATCAGTGTAGTAAACGGGATTGGCGAGCCAGATTTCCCCGTTTGAGTTCAAGGAGTAGTCGAGTGTCGGGATGCCATTTATCTGGACTGTCTCGGTTCCCAAGATTGGATCTAGAGACAGAACCGAGGCATTCGTGAGCAGCTCGTAGTTGCTGATGTTTGAGTCATATGTGTAGTTCGCCCAGATCACTGAGCCAGTCGTTAGGGGCGCGCTGTAGTTCACATACCCAGAACTGGTGTTCAAGGCATAATTCACTGGATTCCAAAGCACTCCATCGAGATAGAGGTCAGCGGAGGTTATGTTTCCGTGCGCCAACCACCCCTCCTGCTCACCACCCAACGCGTGGAGCATGAGGGTCTCGTTCTCAATGGATGCAGTGTAGCTGTAGTCAGCAGTGACCTCGTCTGTGTCCTTTATGGTCAACGCGAAACTCACCGTTCCGTTCTGATAGTCCATTGTGTAGTTCCCTGAGGGTATTGGAGAGCCATTCAGATAGAGTGTCTCCGACGATTGCCCGATATCCCTGTTCTTCAGATACCCAATAATGTTATTCGGCATGACAACCACAGTCTCAAAGGTTGGGGAGTAGTCGGGATGAGAGACCTCTATCTCGTATGAACCATCGTATGTTGATATTGAGTACCAACCTTCTATGTCCAGACCGCAGTACCAGCTGTGTGAGGATGAGTAGGAGCGGTAGTCCGAAATCTGCCAGCGGTCACTTTCAGGCTCGAAAGTCCAACCGAAGGAATCACCGATTTCACCGTCGTCACACCACTCTGGGACTCCTCCAACTTCGATGCAGATGTCGTCAATGTACCATCCCTCGTCGGTGGTGGTGGTGTCACTTGTGAATCTAAAGGCGAACTGGATTGTGCTCTTGGCAAAGGGTGTCAGTTCAACAGACACGGGTCGCCATTGACTCATAGTGTCTCCGGTGAAGCCTGGCTGGCCATCCACGACGTTGCTGTTCGGGTAATCTATGGAGGGCGTCATGACGGCCCAAGTCACGCCACCGTCAGTGGACAACTGAATATTCCCTCCGTCACCCCCTTCCTCCATGGAGTACCAGTGTTTGAATTTGAGCTTGATATTCAGGGAATCTGGAAGGGAAATTGCCGGAGAAATCATCCATTTATCCCTTCTGTTTTCGTACCTGTGTATCGACGATGTGGCCTCCGATATCTCGAAGTTGGTTGCCCTGTCTCGAAGCGTTACGGTTGCGTCGTATACTGGCTCCCCGGTGGCTCCGTTTGTTACGGACCCGCGTATGATTGCGTTCACCTTTCTAGACTCAAGGCCAATGCGTCCCATGTTCACATTCTCATCCTGCACTCTGACTATTCCTGTCTCGTTTCCGAAATACACTCTCGACTCGTCCAATGACTTACCGGGAGGATCTATTGTAATCTTGTAGTAGCTCGGCTGAGAGATCTCGAACTTAAAGTAACCACCTCCAGAGGTGTTGTATGAGACAGGATCAAGAGATGAAACGTCATGAAGATCAACCTGAACGCCGTCTAGCAAGAGCTCGACCGACTCATCCCAGATTCCATTTCCATTCCTATCGTCGAAAACCCAGCCGTACACCACGACTGGCTCTCCCTGTGCATTCAAGTTCTGGCTAGGCGTCACCACCATAGTGCCCAGCATCAGCAGAAAGACTATGGCAGTGACTGTCAGGTTCGTGCTTCGGGTTCTCATGTTATATTTCCTCCGATTTAGCATCGTACCCAGTACTGGGTTGCCGATGGCAAGGCTACCGCAAGTAAACTATGTGCTTATTTAAAGTTTTGTGGGTGAAATCTGGCGCTGAAACTAAGAAATCCCGACCACTGGCTCTGCAAGAAACACCCGCTCAAAATCACAGAGAGAGAGATGCGATGGCGCTCAATTGCCTCACGAGAGACTCAGCTATCTCAGGCAGTTCGAAATCGGGCGGAGTCTTGTCATCAAGAATTTCAACGAGTCTACTCCTGAACCTGAGACTTCTTATTATTGACCTGCATCTCCCGGGATACCTCGCAGAGGCGTCCTCACTGAAATCGTCCTCCTCGATCATCTCGAGGCAAGTCTCAACAGCCTTCTCTGCAGAGTAGATGGATGACCCAATCCCCGCACCTGTCCAAGCGTTGACGAAACCCGCCGCATCTCCAACAAGCATCACTCGTCCACTTTGGAACTTATCGAGCACCGTGTAGGGAATCATGTGGCCTTTCACAGGTGGGCAGGAGATTCCCAGCACCTTGCAGAAGAGGCTGAACTTGTGCCTGAGACCCGCCGACTTCCTCTTGAGTGCCCCCATTCCGACGTTCATCGACTTCTTGTTTGGTATTAACCAGGCAAATCCCATCAGATCATAGAAGAAGTAGGTGTTGTTGCAATCTCCATTTCCCAACAGATCCTCGCATCCCTCCGACTCAACACACGCAACTATCGCGGCATACTTCCTCCGCGCATCATGAACAAGACCCATGCTCCTCCCCACCGTGCTGTAGACTCCGTCGGCTCCAATCAGGAGTCTCGATTTGTATTGGAGATGCGCCGTGTTGACTATCACGCCATCTTGGCGGTTCATCACATTGGTGACTGGACAAGAATCCACGACCTCGGCTCCAGCATCCATTGCCATTCTCGTAATGAAGTAGTCGAACCTCTCCCTCTTGAAGAAGTACTCGTCTCTCTCAAGGGACCTAATCCTCCTGTAGTTGAAGAAGATGTCATTGAATTCTCCCTTGGCCTCCAGAATGTCGAAGATGCCACGGTCGAGCTTGGACAGTGTGTTCCTGCCGACAACGCCGCCACACGCCTTCCGTCTGGGAAGATGCTCTTTCTCGATGAGGAGGGTCTTCAGTCCACGGCTCGCCGATTTATAGGCGGCAAAACTTCCGGCCGGTCCGGCACCGATGACGATGAGGTCGTACACGAGCCTGCAATTGTCAATTGAGATAAAAAATGTGGCTCCGTCGCTCCTATTCTGCACCTGCCGCCTGGACTGAGTGCCAGGCCTCGTCGGGCAAGATTTCGTACAGGATCTGCTTCTTCTTCTCTGCCTTCTTGAGGTTCCTCTCGACCTCGTTTGAGTCTATTTCCCAGTAGAAGATTCTCCAGGACCTCCCACTCGCGAGTATCTCCGAGTCCACGTTGGTGTTGAGAAGCGCGACATCGTGCAGCTTGTAGAAGAGCTTCCTGTCCTCAGACTCAATGACATTGTCCACGATGACGTTCTCGTAGCCGAAGTACCTCAATACCCTGTCAGCCATATCGCTGGCCTTGTCAGGACTGACCTCGAGAGCGTTCTCGATTGCGACCTTGAGCTTGTCACGTGTAACAACCATCACTATAATCTCTGTCAGACCTCTTATTTCAAGTTTGTGGAATGCTGTCTTGTAAATCACCCAATCCAAACCACTCTCCCGGGCCTTCTGGTGTTGTACGAAACGATGCCTTGTTATCAAGATTGATTCTGATGTCCGACCACTTATATATCGACGAAATCGGTAATTCTATTCAAGTGGGACGAATATGAAAAGAAGGGGCCCGAAGAGACTCATCAAGGTGAAGGACAACATCTCCTTCGTACACCTCAACGTCAAGTCGGGGTACATCTCCTACATCGAGGTTCCTTCAGAGGAATCCAGGCCTCGTGTGAAAGGTGTTCTCCTTCACGGCAAGGACAAGAAAGTGGATGTCACACAGTCTTGAGACTTGCTCCGAAAGATTATTATCGTCTGCAGCATACTCGTCATTCATGGAAGAGGAGGAGCAAGAAGAGGCTCCTCTGAAAGAGCCGCTCAAGATTCGGGAATACTCTGAACTCCAGCAGAAAGGAGTTTGCCAAGTCTGCGGACAAGAGAAGGAGACGTATATTCAGATTGAATATGGGAACAGAATCGAGTTCGTGTGCAAGGAATGTTACAGGAAGAGTGCAGAGGAGCCAGCTCGGAAATGCCGAGAATGTGGCTCGGCTCTGAAGGAGGGCGACAGATTCTGCGGGAAGTGCGGTGCCAGACAGGAGCTAAACTGCCCCAAGTGCGGGGCGGAAATCGCGGATGATGATGCCTTCTGTGGAAAGTGTGGCACGAAGCTATGATTTCCTCCTTGCCACGCTTCTCACGGGTTCGTTGTATATCTTCTGAGGGAGCGGCCCGTTTTCTTCTATTGCGAAGGAGCCTAGCCCGACTTCGATCCTCTTTGCGCGGCCCTTCATCTTGCCCAACTTCTGTGAGGAGAGGAGTTTCCAGACAAGATAGGCCGAATCGTCTATGATTTCATTCCTCAGAGACTCGAGTATCTCTGATTCCTCCTCACTGGACGTGTAAATGACTGGCGAGAGGTTTATGCGGACCTCTGCCTTGATTGTGCCGTCGTCTTCTGCTGCTCTGAAGACGTTCTCTTTGGCCCGCGCGTTGTCGAATCGGGCATCTAATCGCCTGCCCATCTTCGGTATCTTCCTGACTTTCAGGCCGCGGACATCAACGACGGTGTCGATGTGGCTCGTGAGCTCGCGACCCAGTTGCCTCGTTATGCGGGGCAAGACCCTGCTGCTCATCTCCTTTTCGAAGAATATCCCTACGTCAGTCTGGTAAGTGTCCATTGCGTCCAAGTAGGATATGCTGTCCACAATCCTAGGTGATACTTTCTTGACGCGATTCTTCAAGACGAAGCATGCATAGTCGATTCCATTGGTGACTATCGACAGGTAGTTCTTCTTCTTTCCAGCCCTACTCCTCAGGGTTAGGTCATCGGTGTGGCTATGAAAGATGTCTCCCACATCGAACAGGTTCCTGAATAGGGAGGAGTTCCTGCTCAGCGAGAAGGGGTGGGAGTGATACAGTCCGACAATACCGATGTTTCTAGGGTACTTTCCTGCAAGCTCCGCCTCCTCAAGAGGATCCGCCTCAGCGCTGAACTTTGTCTGTTTCTTGTATTTCGTGCAAGGGACCGCGTCACACACAAAGATCTCGCCTCTCCATAGGAAACCAAGGAGCCACCCAATGACCTCCTGGCCCTTTGTCCTGCTTTCCTTCAGCGCATGGCTCAGAAGGAGCGCAATGACGTCTCTCTGGAGGGTAACATCACTCTTCATGTGAGATGGCTCCGCATACTGGACAGCCGGGATCCCGCTTCCAATCATACCGTTCCAAGGTCCCTTCCAGTCCTTGATACATCAGGTAGGACACTATGTGCCCGAAGCCCAAGAGAATCTTCAAAGCCTCCTGGGATTGAAGACTGGCAATTATCCCCATAGTGGTCGGAAGCGATGCAAAATGACAGACGCCAGAATTGTCACTCTTCCTATCAGCTTGGGAAGGTCGCAATGAGGAGTCTTGCAGAACTGGTCGATTGCACCTGAAGCACGGCGTCTTGCCCGGTATGACCACGTGAACGCTTCCGTTGATTCCGTCAGTCGAGGCCCCGCCATCGACAAGAGGTTTCCTTGCCTTGACGCAGGTGGAGTTCATGAACAGCCTCACATGGAAGGTGTCCACGCATCCCAGCACGACATCGCTTCTGCCAACTTCTCGGATGAAGGCATCGTAGCCCTCTCCGTCCGTGACGTCGAAGGGATATCCGACTATCGCGACCTTAGGATTTGCCTTCTCCAGATGAGTTCGAAGAGCATCGACCTTCTTCATTCCTACTTGCGAGGAGTCGTAGATGAGCCTATTCAGGTTGGCCTCCTCGAGGGTGTCGTAATCCATAATGACGAGTTCTCCGATTCCGCACCTCGTGAGTATCTCAGCGCTCACCGCACCGAGACCCCCAGCACCGACAATCAGTACCCTCTTTTCGTCGAGCCTGGAGAAGTCGGCGAAGGGAAATTGCATTAGGCGGGAGTACCTCTCTATTTCAACCACCCCTTCTTGCGCATTTCATGAAGTACGCTCTGGACCCAGTAGCTGACCTCCCGCTTGAGATACAGGGCGATGCCGCAATACTCGTCCCACCAATAGTTCTGCTCCATATGCATGTCGCAAATTCTAAGCCCCAGGACCCCGTCATCCAGCTTTCTGTCGGTGTAGTCCATCAGTTTCGGCACCCTTACGGCGGGGGGTGTTGTGGGATAGGAGTCCTTCAACACGAGTTCCATATCGAACTCGAGGGCGGAGTCCCTGATTCTCCCCATCCATCTCGTCGCGTTTTCGCTCGTAGGCCGTAGTTCGAACCATTCACCACCCTCAAGGAACCTGAGATATTCGGAGAACTTCATCAGAGCATATTTCTCCTCCTTGACCCTCTGGGACCAGTTCGGATTCCTTGGAGAGGCGATTGTGGCACATTGCAGGAAATAGAATAGGTCGTCTTCCCTTTTCAAGAAATCAACCAACAATCGATGGATCAATCACATGGATGTTCGTGCTCTTCTCGGAAATCTCCTCCACCGTACCACCCGTTATTGGCGTTCCGCCCGGATACGTTGCCGAGAGAATGCTCGCATCTTTGTTCTGCTTTTTCGCCGCCATAACAAGAGCTTCCTGAAAGAGTAGATCATTCGGCACCTTCAGCGTTACTACCGGCTTCTCAGGATCGCTAATGAAAATGAAGCGCAGCGTTGTCATTGCCATTTCTATCCCAACTCAATACGTGAGTGGTGCTATAAATCTGTTGCGTCAGCATTCCCAAGCAGGAGGGCGAGAGGCAATTCAAATGAGGCTGACCCGCATGATGCCCTGAGTAAAAGCCATAAATAGGAGAGAATGGTTTGAGGGTCTGTGATTTACTTCGTTCTTTCCAACGGCCTAGGGGCATGGGGGTCCCCGGTCGTCGTCGTTGGGATACTTATCCTCATTCTTGTAATCGTTTGGCTTGCGCTCAAGATATACGAAAAGAGGGTTGAAAAAACAAGACCGACAGAGCATCTTTGCGATTATTGCGGGCATATGGTTCTAGCAGTTTCGGACTGCCATCACGCCCCCGTGAAGGAGCGATTCCTTCATGGAATATGCACGGAATGTGGGCGGGAGACAAGACTCGTCTGCGAAAAGTGCAAGCGCCCTCTATAGGAGAAGCGCCCGAGTCAAGACCCGGCCTCTCTGCGAAGGACCGTGAAACTCTCCATATACTGCTCGAAGGTCTCGCATTTCCCCTTTCCGGGACAGAAGAACCTCTTGTACTTCGGGCAGTAAAGGCCGTACCATGCCTCGAATGTGCATTCCCCATGTTCCCTTTTCTTGGAATCTGAGAACGAGTCGCACTTTTCCAGTCCAACGCATTCGGTCGTCTCGATTGCAGGGCTGCAACACCTGTCACCGCGATAGAGATATTTGCACATATTCCCATCCCTTGCCGTCATAGCGTATCGGAAAATCGAGATTTAAGGACTTCGTTGCTAGTCAACGCTTATACTGTCGATGCGATGGTGTCTCCTTACTATCTGTCTTGCGAGTCTCAGGTTCCTTCCGTCCTTCCCTATTGCCTTCCCCTTGAGCGAGGGGTCCACCTTCACAGTCGCATGCGTGCCTCTGGGCCTATCCACAATCTCCACGGCCTCAACCTTGAACTGATGGAAGACATTGGAAATGAAGACCTTGGGATCATCAGAGTACTCAATGATGAGCACGTCCTTCCTCAACATCCTCCTGAGCTTGGAGGCGGTTTCCCCCTTCTTTCCGACCGCTTTACCAATGAATCCTGGGTCAACGATGAAGACTATCCTATCATCCGCATCGATGCAGTCCTTAACTGTCGCCCCCGTGACCTTCTGAAAGAAGCCGATATAGCTTATGGTTTGCTCATTGAAGGTGACGCCCTCCAAACTGCTCACCTAGGCACCCAGAATCTCGGATTCACCCGCATCAAGAATGGCGAGAGCCGAGACGGAAAACGGTTTCCCACAGGCAGATCCGAGGTCCACATTTGTACCCTCGAATCGAAGCGTCCTGGTTTGAGATTGATTGCAAAGGAAATCATCGGGGCAGCTGGAAGAGAGAATGACCAGCCTAGCCCCGCCGTCCCTCACGGCCTTCTTCGTTTGGTCCACGCCGAGTCTGACAGTACCTGTTTCGATCGCCTTTCTGATTTCCCTACCGATATCCACTATTTCGCCCCCTTCTTGGCTTGCGCAATCGGTCGATATACCAGTGTGACCGCTCCGGTTCCAAGTGTGACAGGCTGACCAACGATGACGTTCTCCGCCACACCATCAAGGAAGTCCTCTTCACCGATTATTGCAGCACGCATGAGATGAGTCGACGTGATTTCGAATGCTGCCCTGGCCAGCACACTCGATTTCCTCCCAGATATCCCATGGCGGCCTATTGCTTTCACGTCGCCGTCATTCGTCATTATGTCAGATACAAGCATGATGTGTCTGATGTCAACAGTGAGCCCCTGTTCCCTCAGGGTCTCTGATGCTTCCCTAATTATGGAGTTCCTGGCGGCCTCAACACCGAGAACCTCGTATATCTCCTGGATGTTGTTCGTTGTCGTCCTAGTCGGATCGATTCTTTCCATGTCCAGGACCTCCTTGAAGTTCGAGCCCTCAGTGTATATGACGTACTCTCCGTCCTGTTTGCGGATTATGGCTCTGGATATCCCTTTAATGCCTTTGATTCTCAGTGCGGCGAGATTCTCTCGCAAACGCTGCAACTTCCGGAAGGAACTATCCTCGACCTTGGAGACTATTATCTCTTCTCCTGTCTCCGAGTCCTTCTCGTACTCAACAATGCCCGACCCTCTCATCTTCTTGATGGCCTTCTCGAGCTGTTTGGCTGTCAGTCCATCGGATGCCAGCTTGTCGACATCAGGACGGATTATGACTTGCATGTTCACCATGTCTGTCTCTATATCGCTGACGTCCTCGAGATGCGTTGCCTCGATGTCAGAAGCCACCTTCCTGGCCTCGTCCAGACCTTCTTTGGCCGACCCTTTCAAATGGATTTCCATCATGGGCGTGCTCGGCGATCTGCGCGCGTCCACTATCTCGATGAGTCTAGGGAGTCCTAGCGTGACGTTGATTTCCGCAACACCCGCATAGTGGAACGTTCTCATTGTCATCTGAGTTCCTGGTTCACCGATTGACTGGGCTGAGACAATCCCCGCTGACTCGTTCGGGTCAACCAAGTGGGAGTCATATTTCTCTACCATCCTCGAGAGAATCTTCTTCCTCATCTTCTTCGGGAGCTTGATGTCACCGAGTCTCTGGGCCAGTTCTCCGATGACCGACCTGGGGAGGTCGCCACCGGTCTCCCTGAGTATCTCTGTGAGCTCTTTCTCGAGCTTCGTCTGCCTCGGGACCTTCTTGGGAATCTTGATGTCTGGCATGGGTTCAATCTTCTTCGGCGCAGGCTTCCTCTTGCGCACTGGTTTCTTCTCAGGTTTCTTTGTATCCACACCGAGCTTCTTGAGCACGCGGACCGCGTCATCCTCCGAAACGTACTTGGACAGCTTCTCCACGCTCGCCTTTTTGATGGTTGACAGGGTGAAGCCGGCCTCAGCGAGCATCTCGGCCGCCTTGGAGCCCACCTTTCGTTTCTTCAGAGCTTCCACCGTGTCCTTCCTGGCCATGACTAGTCCTCCACGACCTTGTCGGCTTCATCTTCCACCATTTCGATTCCTTCCTCCAGCTCCCCGTACCTGGTGATGGTCCTTTCCTCTGGGAGTGTTGCATACTTCTCTGGACCAAGGACATCTCTGAGAATATCGTCCATGTCAATCGCGCGGCCCTGTATGCTCCGACTTGGGTCAATGCCATCCTCACCGAACTTGAACTGGACAATCGTATCGGCGGTGTTCCGAACACTTCTGTCCTCCTTCACCTTCAAATCCTCAAGCGCGTTTATCAGCCGCCTCTGCATATAGCCAGATCTTGATGTCCTGACGGCCGTGTCGACGAGACCTTCACGACCTCCCATACTGTGGAAGAAATACTCTGTGGGAGTAAGCCCGCTCTTGTAGGAAGACTTGACGAAGCCCTTCGCCTCTGCGCCCAGGTCTCCCTTCTGGAAGTGTGGGAGTGTCCTATTCCAATATCCTCTCGATATTCTCTCTCCTCTCACGGCCTGCTGACCCACACAGCCCGCCATCTGGGAGAGGTTGAGCATGGACCCCCTGGCACCGCTCCTAGCCATTATGACAGCGGAGTTCTCCAGACCCAAGTGCCTTCCAGCATGATTACCTGCCTCGTCTCTTGCCTGACCAAGCTTCTTCATGGCCTCGACTTCGAGCGTCTCCTCCAAGGACCGCCCCGGCATCTGTTCAAGGTCACCCTCTCTGTAGGCCTCCACGAGCTTCCTCACGTCATCGACTGCGTTCTGAAGGATTTCGGAGATTTTCATCTTCTCACTCTCTGGGATGTCCTCATCGTCAATCCCGGTCGTGAATCCGCGGACCATGATGGCACCTATGGCGAATCTAGTGGCCTGATCTATGAAGTCCCTCGCGCGGTCTGAACCATAATCTCGCGCTATCTTGTCGAGTATCTTGCCGTTGAAGGCCCCGATTGATTTCTCATCAATGGTTCCCGAGAGAATCTCACCATTGACTATCTTGACATACGCGTCACTGTCGCAATCCTCCTTCTTGCAGACGTCGCAGTTCTGGCATATCGAGGCCCTGAAAACCATATTGATGTCGTCAGGAAGCGCCAAACTGAAGAGCTGCTTCCCTGTCCAGTACTCGACTCCGTCCTCGACTATCTTGGCCTTGGGAAGCTTGACGTCGCCGACCAGGGAGAGAATGCGCGTGGACTGCTCCTTGTCGAACTTGAAATCCCTGTGAGTCATGAGAAATCCCCCGCTGATGTGGTCGTGGATGGCACCAATCACTGGCCCGCCAAACCTAGGTGAAAGGATGTGCTCCTGTACCCTCATGAGAATCTTCGCTTCTGCTCTCGCCTCCTCGCTTTGGAGCACATGAAGGTTCATTTCGTCTCCATCAAAATCGGCATTGTAAGGCGGGCAGACCGCCAGATTGAATCGAAAGGTCTTGTAGGGCATGATTCTGACCTCGTGGGCCATCATGCTCATTCTGTGGAGTGAAGGTTGTCGGTTGAAGAGGACTATATCGCCGTCCTGTAGCTGTCGCTCGACTATATACCCGGTGTCCAGTGTCTCAGCCACCGTCTCTGCATTCTTGTCCGTTACTCGGATTCTCCTTCCGTCCTCTCGTATGACATAGTTCACTCCTGGGATATAGCCATCACCCTCTGGGGTTGGCCCCCGCTTCACGAGGTCGAGGACACGTTCGAGGTTATAGGACTGAACGTGCATAGGAACTGTAAGCTCCCTGGCAGCTTCGACAGGAACACCGACTTCATTAATTGAGAGAAGAGGATCAGGAGATATGACGGTCCTAGCGGAGAAGTTCACCCTCTTTCCGCTAAGGTTGGATCGGAATCGCCCCTCCTTTCCCTTCAGCCTCTGAACAAGTGTCTTGAGCGGACGCCCAGAGCGATGCCTCGCAGGCGGAATGCCGCTTGTCTGATTGTCGAAATATGTCGTGACATGGTATTGAAGGAGTTCCCAAAGGTCCTCAACGATGAGCTGTGGCGCTCCAGCATCCCGGTTCTCCCTCAGACGCTGGTTGATTCTGAGAACATCAACGAGTTTATGGGTCAGGTCATCCTCCGATCTGTCCCCACTCTCCAGCGTGATGGAAGGCCGCACCGTCACAGGTGGCACGAGGAGAGCAGTAAGAACCATCCACTCGGGTCTTGCCACATCGGGGTTGATTCCAAGGGGCCTGAGGTCCTCATCCCTGATACGTTCCAGCCTCTCCCTGACCTCCTTTGGAGTGAGTTTGTGGCCATCCTCTCTGAAGGTCGTTGGCTTATCGAGAGTGATCTTCGATTGTTCAGTGTCGCAGTGTGGGCAGATCTGCCGTTTTCCAGCATCTCGTGCGGTCTCCTTTGCCATCATCTTCTTATCAAGCTTCGTCCCACCAATCTTCTCAAGGGCTTCCATTTCCTTCTCGTAGGCCCTTATCTCTTCCTCCTTCAGGAGAAGTCGTCCGCAACTCTTGCAGGTTGCCTGCAGAAGCTTCTTGATCTCCTTGACGTACCCGACATGGATGACGGGCATTGCCAAATCGATGTGCCCGAAATGCCCTGGACAGTCGTCCACCTTCCCGCCGCATGTCTTACACCTGAGACCCGGTTCTATGACTCCCAGGTGCGAATCCATGAGTCCCATGTCGATCGGGAACCCGTCGTCATCGTAGGTATCCGCGGTTATGACCTTGGTCGCTGACATCTTCCTGATTTCATCTGGAGAAAGCAGGGCGAACTTGATTGACTTTATCCTCTTCGAAACTCCCCTCAACAAACAATCACCTCAAATCCTCGAGTTGCAGTCTCATGGCCACACCCAACGAAAGAAGCTCATCCAGAAGGAGTTTGAATGCATAGGATGTCTGGACGGGATGAATCTTCGTGTTATTCCCGCAGACGGGACAACTCAGGTTTCCCTTTCTGTCCTTTATGGCGAAGTGTCCGCAATTGGCGTCACCGCAGACATACTGGAGCGTTCCGTCCGATTCGTCGAGGAGCCTGTCCTTTATCACCATTGCCACACCGTGCCCAATCAGGCAATCCCTCTCCATCTCTCCGAATCTCAGACCGCCCTGCCTTGACCTTCCTTCTGTTGGCTGTCTCGTAAGAATCTGTACCGGTCCTCGTGACCGAACGTGAAGCTTCCCAGAAACCATGTGGTGGAGTTTCTGGTAGTAGATCACACCAACAAATATCTCTGCCTCAATCATCCTGCCAGTCTTTCCGTCATACATGACCTCCTTGCCGTTGCTCTTGAATCCTGATTCGACAAGCGATTTCCTCAGGGCCTCCTCCCTTTCACCGCTGAAAGGTGTTCCGTCGATCATTCGCCCCTGCATGGCCCCGACCTTCCCGCCAATAGTCTCCAGAACATGTGCGACAGTCATTCGAGAAGGTATCGCATGAGGATTGATTATCAAATCCGGAACAATTCCTTCCTCTGTGAAGGGCATGTCCTCCTGCGGGGCGATGAGACCTACGACACCCTTCTGTCCGTGCCTTGAAGCGAACTTGTCGCCCAGCTCAGGTATCCTCAGGTCCCTGACCTTGACCTTGGCAAGCTTGCTTCCGTTCTCCGATTCGGTGAGCATGACACTATCCACCCAGCCACTCTCGCCGTGCCTAACAGTTATGCTGGTCTCCCTCCTCTTCTGAGGCGTGAGGAAATCCGTGTCCTCTTCCAGGAACCTCGGAGGCGATGTCTTCCCGATCAGAACGTCCCCCCCTCCCACGGGGACCTCTGGCGTGATCAGACCATCATCAGGAGTGAGGTTGCTGTAGGACATATCAGCACGCGCACCTCTCACATCGGGAGACGGAATCTCGAAATGATCCTCTTGCCCACCTGGGTATCTCCTCTCCTCGGCCTTGTATGTCCGCAGAAACGTGGACCGTCCGAGGCCTCGTTCTATGCTCGCCTTGTTCATGACCACGGCATCGTGGATGTTGTACCCGTAGTGAGACATTATCGCAACGACGAAGTTCTGACCGGCGGGTCTCTCCTTGAACTTGACAAACTTCATGCCCTCCGTCTCGACTATCGGAACCTGCGGGTAGTGAAGCAGATGGCCCCTTGTGTCTGGCCTTATCCTGTAGTTCGAGGCGGGCAGACCGAGAGATTGCTTTGCCATTCCCGCTCCCATCGTCACCCTTGGGGTGGAGTTATGCTCGGGATAGGGCACCAGGCCGGATGCAACACCAAGGACAACAAGCGGGTCAACCTCCAGATGGGTGTGTTCCTTTGTCAGCAGGGATGACACATCGAAGGATTTGTTGCAGTAGGTGCATGTCAGTCGGGCGAAGTCGTCAGGCTCTCCCATGTTTGTCCACTCGACGTCATTCCTTGAAAGTGGTCTGCCACAGTGCTCACACTTCGAGGGCGTATCGTAGGCATAGACAGCCACGTAGGCGTCCTCCTCTTCTTCTGCGTCAATCCAGTCCAGCATTCCATTCTGAAGCAAGTCGCTCGGCTTCAGCTTGCCTGTCCGAAGATCGTCAAGATGGGCCCTAGTCATCACTGGTCTTCCATCCTTGACCACGAGCAATGGCCGTCTGACCCTGCCCTCGTCGCAGTTGATGATGATTTCATTCATGTTCTCATCGAAACGGGCATTGACTTCGTGCGACAGAAGGCCATTCCTTCTCCTCTCGCGAATCCCATCGATCAATCGCCCGGGATCATCGTGGAGGCCCACTAAGTCTCCGTTGACGTAGACCCTCGTCATCCTTGTCTGTTGCCCCTTCACCTGCTTGGTTCCCAGATCGGCGAGAAGCAGCTTCACGTCGTCCTCTGGGTATCCTTCTGACACGTCAACAATGAGCGCACAGTTCTTCACCAGTCCGCAGTTCTGACCCTCTGGCGTTTCGTTGGGACACAGTCGGCCCCACTGCGTTGGGTGCAGGTCCCGGGCCTCGAAGTGGGGCTGGCTTCGCGTGAGCGGTGATGTGACCCTTCTGAGATGGGACATCGCGCTCATGTTCGAGGTCCTGTCCAAGAGCTGAGAAACACCCGCCCTTCCGCCAACCCAATTGCCTGTGGCAAGTGCATGAAGGAGTCTATGTGTGAGAAGATCTGGCCGAATTGCCGACGATGTCTTGAGTTCCTTCCTCCGGGAGTAGCTTCTCTCAAGCTGATACTTGAGGTCCTTCATCAGGTTCGCAAAGGCAACACGGAAGAGGTCTTCCATGAGGTCACCAGCCAGCTTCAGCCTCTTGTTCGCATAGTGATCCTTGTCATCCTCCCGCCTCTCCCCCAAGGCCAATTCCAGAACAGTTCTCGCTATTCTGCCAAGAAAGATTGCCTTCTTTATGCGGTCGTCTGGGGAATCGCCAAGATGCGGAAGCAGGGACCTATCCAGTATACTTGAAACCTTCTTTTCACGGTACTCTTTGGCCTGGCCCGTTGCGAACTTCTTTTCGAGCCAAAGAAGAGCATCTTCCTTTGTGAAGATTCCGTTTGGAGGATACAGCTTCTTGGTCTGGCACTCCTCTATGTTGGCATAGACGACGTTGGACATCTCCTCCTCGGAGACGATTGCCGAGAATATCTCCTCATCCCTCTCCATTCCAAGAGCCTTCAATAGAATTATCAGCGGAATTTGGCCAGATGCCGTGGGCACGGATACAACGAGCATGCCATCCTTCTTCTTCTCCATCAGTGTGAGAGCTCTGTACCCCTCCTTCTGGGAGAACACCTTAGCCACCTCAGCAATCCTACCATACCGCTCGCTCCTCTCTACAAGCACACGGTTCGGGGCTAGGTCCTCGAGGGAGATCAGAACCCTTTCTGTGCCTCCGATGATGAAGTAGCCTCCTGGATCGTGAGGATCCTCTCCCATCTCGACCAGCTTGCTGAAGTACTCCTCATCGGTGAGCTCTCCGTCGACCTCCATGTTCTCTTTGTGAAGGTGGCACTTCTTGGATTTCACCATGATGGGCAGATTTCCGATGCACACCCTTTCGGGTTCTTGCTCAATGTCGTTCACTATCTTGGTGAACTCCAGGAATATTGGGGCCTGATAGTTCAGGTTCCTCAGTCTCGCTTCCATCGGGCTCAGCTTGTCTGTTGCACCGTTGGCCTCCTTGACAATTGGCGTGCCGACAGAAATCGTTGCCTTGGCATCAGGCAGGACTCTACCCTTCTCATCCCTAGGCCTTCCGATCCTGATTTCGATGATGTCTCCATCCGTCCTGTCCTCATCGAGCTTGACTATTCCTCTCCTTTCATCCTCAACAGAAGTCCGCAGATTGTCCACTATCCGCTGCATCCTGCTGTTTGGATTGTCCAACGTTGGAAGGAAATCATTGAAGCTCGCGATATGGTGGTTCACGATACTCCTCTCTCTAAAGAAAGCTTCTACCAATTCCCGCACGGAATCACCTACCAGTAACAAGCCTATAGGCTATTGAGACTCCAGATGTCTCGCTTATCCTGACTATCTTGATGACGCGTCCTTCCTCTATTGGCCCGTGCTTCTTCTCGAGGACCTGCACGCACGGGTCCTTCCTATGAATCTTGGGAAGTTGGTCCTTATTCACCTTGAGGCTCTCGAGGATCTTCTCTTCTTCCTTCTCGGAGAGCAGATGATGCTCTGGAACCAACTTATGCTCCATAACATTGAACTTCATCCTCTTCCACCCCAGGGTCCATCTCTACTCATATGTGGATACAGCCGAGTACCCCCAGACGGGCCCGCGGGGATTTTCGAAGCACTCCCTTGAGTGCCTTTTCGAACCCCGGACCACCTGGTGTCTTTTCAACCGTCCTCGATAGGCTGTCGTCATGCATCGAAACGGGTCAACTAAAAGCCAGATGCTCTTTCTAGGGACGTTATCACCATCATATGCGTCCGACCTAGCTGAGCTACGGGCCCAGGGGCTCATCTGAGGTCTCGGCATGATTCCAAAAGAGATTGCAATCCCCCTATTAAAGGCTTGCCCTCATTTCAGCGGGATCGGGAGTGATAGCTCCCGAGGACGCTTTAAATGATGAAACAAATATAAATGTTGGAAGAAAAAACCGTTCCCGAGTGATAACTATTAATAGACCCTCATGTCGGCGGCCATTTCAACGAGCTCTCGGTGTCATTCTCAAAGGGTCACATTTAAGTCTGACTTCCCACATGTCCTCTGATATCCTCAAAGTTCACCAAGGTGCAACGATGCCAGAGAGCCGATGTTCGTCTTGCGGTGTGGTAATGAAGGGAAAGGGAGCCACGGTCTTCAAGTGCCCTGTATGCGGAGAAGGAATCATAGGTAGATGCCCTCAGTGCAGGGATCAGAGTGTCCCCTACACATGCGAGGTCTGCGGTTTTGAGGGGCCATAGGTGGAAACCATGGGGGAAGTTGCCATAGTCTATAGGCTGATGCCGGATGATGTGAGCGTGAGCCTGGAGACCATCAAGGATGAGGCGATCCAGATACTCGGGCAACGGAGGTTCCACTCCTCTGAGGTCAAGCCGATTGCTTTTGGGTTGAACGCCCTTGAGATAACGGCGATAATTGAGGAGAAGGAAGGGCTGGGCGAAAGACTCGAAGCCGAGCTCAAATCGATAGAAGGAGTGCAGAGCATCGAAACTGTTTCTTTGACAAGACTGTAGCCAGATCTAGACGACGTCCAGATTTGCAGGAATCCTAGAACGGGAAATGAACATATAGCAAAAGGACGTTCTTCAATCCGGAGGGATACATGTTGAGATTTGACAAAAGAGCTCGCGTGCCGTTTGCTTTTCTCGGCATACTGCTTCTTTTGACCTCGTCATTGAGTATGGCGTACATCGCGGGACTCCAATCTGAGTCGGTCCGAAACAGAATTATCGAGGATGTCGTCCAGAGGGGTAGCGAATTATCGGCCCTAGTTCACAATGAGGTCCAGACTGAAGCCTACTGGATTGGCACGAGGGCGGTTCAGCTTGGCTGCGGTAACCAGTCAAGAATAGCCAGCCTGTACGACCAGATGATGAACTCGTATCTGATCCAGTCCTTCCCGAGACGGGTTAAGGGTTTCCTCATAGAGATCAGCAATCACAGTAGCTCAATCATCCTGGAAAGTCGGATGCTGAACGATTTTGAGCGGGGAGCCAGAGTGGAAAACGACACATTCGGGAACAGCACATTCGAGGAGGTCGAAACGGCTTATTCGGGTTACTGGATGGAACTGCAAAGAACGATGACCTTCTCCGTGGCTGGACATATCACATACACGATAGCCGGGAACAAGATCATCACCAACAATACGCACCACTTCTCCCTGGATTTGGATTCCCTTGTTCCCTTCCTGAATGGCAGGATGGAGAAACTTGCCACCGATTCTGTGTCTGAGTTCGGAGACATCGCCAGGATGCTGAGATATATGCTTTCGACGCTCGCGCAGGTCAGGGTCCTGGAAGGGTGGGGAGGATCTCAGGAAATGCCGAGCACGGATCGAATATTGACACAGAAGGACGTTGAGAAAGCGCTCAATCTGGCGCTGCTTCTGGAACACATGGCCCTGTTCAGGTCCTTGGGTGAGGATGAGATTAGGAAGTTCGACTTCCACGACCCTGACGGGGTTAGCGACTCCGATTTTGAACTTCTCAGAAGAATGTGGCCAGAAAGGGGAACGTTGGACCCTTCAGACCTTCTATTGCTTCACAGGGGCGAGAAGGATGCAACGATATCGATTGGTGGGATGGCTTCGCAGGCAATCTTCGCGATGATCGACCAGATGACTCTGAGGTACTTCGACTATTTTGGGTTGAGCCCCATTAGCGACTTGTCCCTACAAGCTGCTCAGGCGCTCTCGAGTTCCATACAAGAGTTCCTTGATTGGGTCTCTGGGATGGACAGAGAGGCTTGGCTGGCGAGGTCGTGGTTTAAGGAAATCGCAACAGAATCAGGAACGACCACCTTGGCGTCGCGCCCTTTCATGTTTCGAGTTCCAGAATTGGAGTTCCTGCTGGCGACGGAAAAGCAAGGCCTTGTCAACTTCTCTCTGCCAGAATTCGACGTCTACATACCATTCAAGACCGTGGACGTGGCAGAGAATTTCGACGACTTCTGGAGAAGCTGCTTCCAGTTGGTCTACAGCAGGGACCTCAGGTCGGTGCATGAGAGTCAGAGACAGCTGATCAGGGAAATGGCCGCCAGAGTCGGAGAGCTTGCCCAGGACGGAGGTGCCTTCTCCGAGGTTTCACTCAGGGACATCGATCCTTCAGACGATGTCTCCGTTCTGCGAATCCTGAGCGAAGCGGTGTCCATAAACACAGCGACCTTTCTCACGAAGCTTAGGGGAAACGACACCTTTGTGAATGAGATGATAGGAAATCTCTGGAGCCAGCAGGCCAACCTCACCGAAAATGTGGTCACTCAAATCGTGAAGGAACTGGGGACCTTCACGGACGACGAGGGGCCAGAGAAGGCGAACAAGACAATATCCCAGCAGTTGCTCAGTATGGTGCGTAATGAGACGAGCTACGGTCTGCTAACGGAGGAGGAGAAAGTCCGTCTGGGACAGGAAATTGAGGAGTTCGTTCGGGAAGGCGAGCTCGGCATCAAGGCCCATGAGTTGATGCTCAACGAGACCAGGACCAGATTGACCGCAATGAAGGACAGGGTGATTTCCCTGGAGACACCCTCACAGAATGGCGGGATATACTCCAAGTTGCGGGAGTTCGTGACTTCATCATCAGGCGTTCTCGCTGATGCCGCTAGGGCCATCAGCAGACTAACGGAATCCATTGTGGAATCGGAGGACGTGGAGAACATCCGCTTTTTGGTTTCTGCAACAAGGGAATCGTTTCGATTCTGGGACGGAAGCAGCAAACCGGGAGTGGAGGGCACTTTCGAGAGGAACTTCACTCTCGATGTTTCCCGGCAACCTCTGTCTTTGACGGGAGAGGCTTGGCAGGACGGATCCACGGATGAGAATCTGGGTGTTGGTGACCTTCGGATAGGTGTGATGACCCCCATGGATTTCCCAGCCGGGAGCGGCAAGAATACACATTACACGGACATAACCAGCTCCTCAGCGACTCCTTTCAGCTCCACATGGAAAGTCAGAATCAGAGGACTCACAGAGGTCTACATCGCGGCGAACGGCGAACCGGCTGAATTGACAAACCGTATGGACAGCATGAGGAAACACGTGCCAATCGAGTTCGAAGTGGTGATAACGACCAAATCTGGATGGCCATTGGATGGCGTTGTTTACGATTCGAGCAACACATTCTTGGATGATGTTTGGACCGTGATTCGCCAATTCCTTGAGGTTGTCTGGAATCATTTGGTGAAGGTCTACGACTGGATTCTGGACAGCATCTCGAAGATCCTGTCTCTTGTGAGCAGGTTGATTGGAACCCTCCTGTCCTACGCTCAGGATGTGCTGAGAGCTATAGAGAGTGTTGTTGAGGCAACGGTGGAGTTGCTTCGCTCATCGATCTCTGGCGTTACCGGTATCGTTGGCGGTATCGTAGAGAACATCATCTCCGCTTTCGGCAACATGACGTTTCAAATCTCCGCCTTTGGTGGTGACTTGCGAATCAGCCTCAATCAGGGCAATGGAGCGATAGTCAGAGGAGATCTGGAGTTGGGTTGCCTAGAGGCCGTACTTCTGTTGAACAAGCTCACTGAGTCTAATCTGACGCATGAGAAGGAAGAGGGATTGCCTCTCAAATACGATGCGATCGTTCTTTTCAACGTCACAACAGAGCAGCTGAGCCTTCGCGGCAGGTTCGATCCAGCCATGACTTTCGAGAACTCCTTCTTCAAGGCAGAAATGGAATGGGGAGATGGGTGGATAATAGATTTCGAGGTCCCATACGTCCAGAAGTACTTCGAGGAGAAGTTCAGTCTGCAGATCCCCTCGATACCGACACCCATGGGAACAGTCGACATCGAGATGGGTTTCCTCCTTAAGTTGACCGAAAGACTAGAAAAGATCGACGTCTTCCAGATTCTCTCCCGCTCTTTCGATCTAGCATGGGGAGAAACCCTGGGGAAAGAGATTTCGATTGGCTCTGCGGCCCGCTTCATTGAGCAGGGGATCTCTAATGCAGTCAATGACATCGCATTTGCTGTAGAGAGAAACCTGGACAAGGTGATTGAGGTAATACTCTACCTTGAAGGACAGTTCAAGGTTGGGGCAACAGCTGGGATTGGAATCAGGCTGGCATTCATCCTGAGTGGAGGGGGCTTGAGTCAGTGTTTCAGGTGGCTGGCAGGGCGCTTGAGGAACATCATCTCAGATCTCGGAACGCCTCCCTCGGTAAACATAGATGGGGATCTGTCAAAGGTCCTTGCTTCTGAGACCTTCGTGGGCTTTGAGATTCTTTTCTCCCTCGGCATGCCTCGAATTGTCAAGATGATGAGTGGCGCCTCGGGTTCCGAAATCGAGGCTCTCTTCGTGGTTTCCGTTCGCATTAATATGGCCACGTTTGGGCTACTCCTGGGGTCCGATTTTGGGCAGTCAAGAATTGGTTTTGGGATATACCTCGAGGACGTCCCGCCAAGCTTCATCGGAGAACAAGCCCGAAAGGGAGAGCAGATAGATATCTGGCTGTTGCGCGGAGAGGCTGTTCAACTGCGATGAGTTCGCACCGAGTGTGGAGAGTCATTCTCCATTCTCGGAAATCGTCCAAAAAGACTTTTATAAGGATGGGCAATTTCAATCAGATGGCTTTCGCTCTTTCCGTGTGGGACTCAATCGCGGCGTTCTTCACCGAATATGGGCCTTGGCTCGTGGCGATCATCGCGCTGATTGTGTTCTGGATGTATGTCCTTGCCTACATGACGAGATACTTTGAGTATCTCAAGATGCACGAAAGCAAGTATCTTGATAACAGAGCCCTTGACATAGTGAGAGCGGTTGTTCAATGGATATGGGTTGGCATCCTTGCCATACTCGTTCTCGTGGTGGCGTCCTTTCAGTCCGACGAGATAGCGGGGTTTCTGTTGGTCCTCAATAGCCTCATTCCAGGTATCCTGTTCGTAGCGGTTGTCCTTCTCATAACGGTCGTCCTTGCGAACATACTGAGAAGATTCGCCGACTATCTCAGGAAGTCTGTCGAGAAAAGGAGGGAGGGTCTCGTCGGTCCGGAAGCTCTTGGATTCGTGGAGCTCTTTCTCAAGTATCTAATCTACGTGTTGGGGGGATTGATTGCCATACTTGGCGGGCTTTGGCTTATCGGAGAGGCTGGCTTTACAGATGTCAAGGAATGGGTGAATGTGAACATTCTGGATGCGATTGAGGCCGCCAACCTTCCCTATCTGGGAGCTCTCATAGTCGTCGTGGTTGCAGTGACGCTCATAGTCTTGCGGCTGACGTCGTCGCTGTTCGAGGACATGAAGAGGAGGAGCAAGAAGTTCTCTCCTCGGGTGATTGAGCTTCTGAGAAGGCTCTCAAGGTACATCATCTGGGGAGTGTCACTGGTGGTCCTCGTCTTTCTCTTCCTGTCAGTGATATTGGAGCCCTCCGAGGTGATTCTAGCCGCGGTAATTTTCCTTCTCCTCGTTCTAGCAGGCATCTTTGTGGGTATCGATTCGATAAGGAACGCCCTGTCTGGAATCGTACTGATGATGTCGGACCCGTTCGATGAGGGTGACAGGGTCAAGATCCTTGACGATCTCGTCTGCGATATCAAAAGCATAGACCTTTCCTTGACTCAGGTGGAGACGCTCAGGGGGGAAATAATCAGCGTTCCCAACAGTGAACTCATTGGGAAGAGGACGGTAAACTTCAGCAGATCGGAGACATACGCAATGGCAGTGGAAGTCAAGGTTGGATTCGATATTCCGTATACCAAGGTCGAAAGCCTCCTCATGAAGGCAGCCGACAAGACCGATGGGATAGTCGACGAACCTAGGCCGAAGGTGTTCGCCAAGAGCATCGACGATGGAGTGATACTGTACCAGCTTCTTGCGTACACGGACAAGCCAGAGACCATGAAAGAGGTGAATAGCAAACTGATCTATTACGTTCAGGATGTGTTCCTGGAGGAAGGCATAACATCATTGGTCAAGTAGGCTTCACTTTTCTCAGCATCAGAATCGGCGTCTCCGTTCTTGCGGCTATATCGTCCCTGATTGGACCGAAGACATATTTCTTCAGGGGCCAGTAGGCACTGGCTCCCATCACGAGAAGATCGTGCTTTCGAGACTCATCGACCACCGAACGGACGTAGTCACGGGACACAATGAGACGCCTTTCTGCGGCAACTCCACGCTCCTGACATACTTTCTGAAGCCTCTCAACCGCCCTTCGATCCAAGTCCCTCTTGGTCTCATCGGCCGCTACGCCCAGGACAGTAATCGTCGCTCCAAACTGCTTCGCGATGCTTACGGCCAGTTCGGCGGCGTGTGATGCATGCCATTCATGGCCTGCAAGAAGGAGGATGCTCTCCAGCCTTTCAGTCATCCCACGAAACTTGAACACAAGAACATCGGATGGTGCTCTCTGAACGAGATAGTCTATGTTCGTCCCGAAGATTCTGCGGTGGCTCGGTGGACCACCGGTCCATCCGAGGACAATGAGATTCACATCCTCATCCTCGATGGTCCTGACGATGGCTTCGTAGACATCGTGCGATATCTTCAGGAGCGCGTGAACCTTGACGTCCTTCTTTATTGCAGATTTCTCCAAACGGCCCATGTCCTTAATCAACGTGCTCACTTGTCCGAACCCCACAGACTTCAGAGGCGTGGCTTTCGGAACCTCGAAGACACTGAGTATGGTCAGCTCTCCATTCCTGTCTCTCGCCAGCGACGCACCGAAATCGACTAGGGGAACATCTTCAGGCCCTTTGATTGGGACCATCACTCTGTATTTCTTCTTGTCTATCTTGGCGGTTCCCTTTGAGAGGACCTCTAGGACCTCGACTCTGTGAGCTGGCTTGATTTCGGTTATCTCCCTCCTTCCGCCTGTTGGGTAATGGATTGCCAACCCCACCAATATCCAAGTCACCGCAACGTACCAGGCGATCTGACCAGGACCCAATCCTCCTCCGAGGGCAGGAAAGAACCACACGTAGGCAGCAAGGGAGACGTTCAGTATCATCCCAATGAGAGGGACATAGGGTACGAAGGGCACTCTGAAACCTCTATCGAGATTTGGTCTCTTCTTTCTAAGGGTTATCACGGAGGCGTTTGCCAAGGTGAAAAGCAAGAGATACATCACCGAGGCGGATGCTGCAATCTCCTCGATCGGAAGTGTGGCTGCCATCAGGCCTATGACCAGGCCGCTCATCAGCACAGCGTTTGACGGAGTTCTCCTCAACCGATGAATCTTGCCGAATTTATGAGGTATCGTACCGTCCCGTCCCATGGCAAACGAGACCCGGGATGATGAGTAGACGGTCGCATTCAGCGCGGAAGTCGTTGCCAGAAAGCCCCCCGCAAGCATCAGTGCCGTACCGCCCACGGGTATGATCCCATTGGCAGCTCTTATCATGGCTAGTTCGGGGTCACCTGGGCCAACATCAGCGAGGTGGTTGTACGAAACAAAGAAGACGAGCATGTAAAGAATGACGACGACACCGATGGAAATGAAAATCGCGCGAGGGATGTTCTTCTTGGGATTCTTGACCTCTTCACCTGACTGGGCGACTATTTCGTACCCCTGAAATGCGATTAGTGTGAGACCCATGGCCAAGAAGACGCTTGAGAAGTTCTGTCCCATGAAGTCCTGGGCGAACCTGTTCAGGATTCCCGGTTCTCCAAAGATGGCAATGAAGCCACCAAGAACGAAGATCGCTAGAATAACGACCTTCATTGCCGTGAGCAGGGATTCCGTTTTTCCTGTTGTTTCGACACCATAGTAGTTAATGAAGACAAAGAGCAGAACCACGACGACAGCAATCGCTTTCACCAACAGGTCCATCGACCAAGCCGGATATCCCTGAAGTATCCCAGTGACGTCCGGGCCGAGTGCGAAGACGAGGAAGCTCCCAAATCCGACAGCGTAGAGGCTACATGCAATTGTGGCTGCTATCCAGGAAACCCACCCGCTGAAGAATCCGGCGGGAGGAGGAAGGCCCTCCCTTGCCCATATGTAGACGCTACCAGCAGCCGGGTATGCCGATCCCAGTTCTGCATAAGATAGCGCGGTAATCAGCGCCACGACACCGTTGAGGGCCAGGCCAACAATCGCTGCGCTTCCCGCAACACGAGACGCGCTGCCCATGAGAACGAAGATGCCCGCACCTATCATGCCACCTATTCCTATCATCGTGACATCCAGAAGGCCAAGGTCACGGCTCAGCCGAATTTCAACCTCAGGTGTCGGTTCCTCGCCGCTCATGAGGAGTCAAATATACATTCCAGAGGCGTATAAAACCTTTCGGAAGCTGGACCACAAGTTATTTCACATGAACCGACTATGAAACACTGTGAAGGATACCGGAGATGTCCTTTCGGACTATTTCTCAATCCTCAGCGGGGACAGACTCCCCGCCTTCCTCTCCCTAGGTCGGAGGGTTGTCGATGCGGATTTCACAGATGATACCCCGATTCTCTGGGCACATCATGATGACCTGCTCGAGTCCGAATGTGGAAAGAGCGACTCTCAAGGCACGCTTCTCGACCTCAAGATTGTGCTGGTGTCCAGAATAATGGAGAGCTGTCATCTTTGCGAGCGAAAGTGTGGTGTCAACCGGTTGGAAGGTGAGAAAGGCTACTGCAAGGCGGGGGATGCCAGAGTTGCCTCGAAATTCGTCCATTGGGGAGAAGAACCGGACATCATCCCTTCGTATACGATCTTCTTCAACAGATGCACTTTCAGATGCATCTTCTGCCAGAACTGGGATATAAGCCAGCGAATGGCGGGGAGGTTTATCCCATCTGAGGTATTGGCCCGAGACATTGAGAGAATGACAGGGAGCGTTAGGAATGTCAACTGGGTCGGAGGAGAGCCTACTCCGAACACTTTGTACATCCTGAAGGTTCTGAGTGTGTGTTCGGCACCGTTGCCACAAGTCTGGAATTCCAACATGTATATGTCAAGGGAGACGATGAAGATTCTTCACGGGATCGCAGATCTGTATCTCTCGGATTTCAAGTATGGACCAGGGGATTGTG
Source organism: Thermoplasmata archaeon (assembly GCA_046761045.1). Classification (GTDB taxonomy): domain Archaea; phylum Thermoplasmatota; class Thermoplasmata; order RBG-16-68-12; family JAGMCJ01; genus JAGMCJ01. The sequence continues at coordinate 21,069 of JBHIFJ010000006.1, read as the reverse complement.
CAAGGGAACTCTCTGATGTTCCCAACTACTGGGAGACCGTGACAAGGAACCACAAGATCGCGAATGAGCATGCGGAAATAGTGATGAGACATCTCGTCATGCCAGGACACGTGGACTGCTGCACAAAGCCAATCCTTGAATGGGTAGAGGAGAATCTCGACACGAGCAAGATAGTCGTCAACATCATGGACCAGTACAGGCCAGAATACAAGGCATTCCATCACGAAAAGATGGGACGAAGGATAACTCATCACGAGTTCGTCGAGGCGCACAGGTTCGCCGAGAACCTCGGTTTGACCCTCACATGAATGCCTCGCTGCGAAACGACACCACTAGTTTTAAAGTTTGAATAGACTATCGATTCGCATGGAAGAATTGGACACCCTACGATTCGTCATAGGGCTGTTCTTCCTGTCATGCGGATCAGTCTCCGATCTGAGGTCTAGGAGAGTTCCCAACATCGTGTGGGTTCTTTTCGGCACCTTCGCCATCCTGATTCTTGAAGCACAGATGCTCTTGGAGAGCTATTCGCCGTATCACCATCTAATCATCGTACCGATTGCAATCCTATACTTCGACGTTTTTTGGGAAAGAGACTCAATCTTCGAGGAGACAACGACTGGCCTGAGAATCGTGGTCATTCTGTTGTATCTCTTGGCGCTCGCGATCATCGTGATTCTAACGCATCACTTCTTCCAAATCGGAGGGGTGGATCTTACGACCTTCCTTCAGATACTGACGATTCCGGCCATGATTACGGTGGCCTATGCCTTCTATATGTTGGGTCTGCTGCGAGGGGGTGCGGACGCCAAGGCCTTCATGGCGATTGCCCTCCTTGTACCCGGCTACCCAGCAATATTCGGGTTCCCGCTCATCAATTGGTCGGAACCCAGTGGGTTCAGCATAGTGTTCCCGTTCGCGCTTGTGACCCTGCTCAACGGGGCGCTCCTCCTAATCTTCGCACCGCTCGTCTTCCTGGTCTACAACGCCTCAAGAGGCAACGTGAAGATACCAGAGAGCCTCTTCGGTTACGAGGTCGACACGAAACATCTGCCACGATTTGTCTGGCTGATGCAGAGAATGGACGAAGGCAAGGTCGTGAGAGAACTCCTGCCACGTCGAAGCAGAAAAGTAGAGGAAGAGGCGCAGAAGCTGATAGAGGCGGGACACGAAAGAGTCTGGGTTACGCCTCAGATTCCTTTCCTCGTACCGTTAACTGTTTCCTTCGCAATCTCCTTCCTACTGGGGAATCTCCTGTTCGGCCTGCTCTCCCTCTTCACTTGACCCTCGCCAAGACTTGCCGGTCCTCGAGTAAGAGACGCGAGAAAGACTGCAAGATGACCGCGTCTTCGAAAAGAGTTAAATACCGTTGTGTGCAATAAGCGGAGTGGTATGACGGCCAGAGTGGCGGGGATACACCTGGTCCCATCCCGAACCCAGAAGTTAAGCCCGCCCACGTTCTTTGCGGTACTGTGGTGCGCGAGCCCACGGGAAGCCTAACCCCCCTTGAGGGGGTCTCGGACTGTTGGCCCAGGTACGCTAGCCCTCGCTCGCCGGGAGCAATCCCTTGAGCGGAGGTGAACCGTGCCGCTTTAACGGTCGTTGGCCCGCGGAACGCCGTCAGCCACCCTCCTCCTTCTGACAATGACAAAAACGCCGAGCACTGTCAGAAGAGGCACAATCAGATCCTGGAATTCCGGTATGTAGGTCGACGCTGAGTACCATGATTCCTCCAAGGGATAGGAGTTCTGCGTCGTATAGTTGAGGAAGGCCCAGTTCACCAGTGTGATCCCAGGTGGTACGTCGAGATCGATCGTGACCGTAATCGTGAATGAGTGGGAGCCTGGGGCCACATCGGTAAAGTGCCAAACGTACGTGTTCCCGCTCTGGGATTCATATGGCTCGCTTGAAGATTGATAGGTGACGTAGTCCGGCAACGTATCATTCACCCAAACATGAGAGGCATTTGCAGAACCCGTGTTGTTATAATAGACCGTGTAATTCAGCCAGTCTCCGGGCTGGGCCTCAGAGAGGTCCACAGTCTTCACTACGGCAATGACCGGACGCGCACATGTGAAAGAGACGTTTGAGTCAGACCCTGGCTGCCACACACCATCATCATTTGTGTAGTTCAAGGTTACGAAGTTCGTGAGAATCGTCTCATCGTCCACGGTGTCATTCACTTGCACTGTGACTGTGAGCGAGTTTTCCGATTTGCGCGGGACCACGTTGATGAACCACCGATAGGTATTGCCATTACGTGACGTGTAGTCCTTGCTCGAAGACACGAATGTAACACCGTCGGGCAGAGTATCGTTAATCCAGACATTCCTCACCTTGCTGGAGCCCGTGTTGTTGTAGTAGATGGTGTAGGTCACTTGTTCCCCCGGGGCAGCCGAGGTCTTGTCTGCGACTTTTGTCACGATCATCGAGGGTTTAGTCCGATCGTTTTGCTCCCCCTTCGTTGGGGAGGTTGAGACGTACCAATCGTCAGGATCGTTATTATCGATGGGTTTTCCGGTTTCTGACTCCCTGTATCTTGACCAGCTCTCAGGGACTTTCAGGCTTGGGTAGTCCGTCTCATCGATGTCCGTCGTTCCGTTGGCCAGCTTAAGGTTCCCGCCACCGTCGGGAATCGTGTCGCCGGAGAAATCAACAACCAGATACTCGCTCCCACTCCCAAAGGCCCCGATTGTCGTTCCCTGGGGGAAGGTGTATATGGTCGTGCCGTCCAGGACCAGCTCCCATCCAGATATGTCTATTTCTCCGTCTGTCGGATTGGCGAGTTCTATCCACTCGTTGTTCTTCTTGTCCGGCCTAATCTCGTTAATCACTACGTTGTCTCCCTCGGGGCTGCGCGTTCTGCTCCTCGTAGTGGAATTCGTCAGTGGGAGATCTGAGCGATCATAGGTCTTGCTCCAATCAATCAAGTAGACATGGGCGACGAAATCATCGGTGAGGTTGAGTAGCTGAGCTGGAGCACCGAGTTCCATTCTGTAGCTATCGATTGCAGCTTCCAGGGTCGAGCTCAGGTCCCACGGAATCGAAGATGATTCGTTATACACGTACAGGCCAGTGGAGTTTATCCTGCCCCCCTTTCCAGTAATCAAGAACATGAAGTCATATCCGACAAGCTGTCCGTCTACGATTGTTCTCAGTCCGGTCCCAGGACCGTCTCTATCGAGGTAGAGAACTGCCCTGTCCAGGCCTTCGGTGACCTTTGCTGGAAGGGGACCAATGTAGATCCTGACGCTTTGATTTGCATAGGGTTCTGTGTAGTTAGACGGAATGGTGGTCTCCAGCCAAAAGTCGTCCCCGAATGGATAGTCCAGCTCCCCGTCACTGTCGACATCGCCACCCTCTGAGACATCGGCCACACCGTCATTGTCAAAGTCAAACCTGTGGATGCCACCTGGGCCGTCCAACTGGTCTGGAACTGAGTCACGGTCGCTATCCAAATATGAAGGAACGTATGGCTCAGGCCTCTCATACAGAGCTGGAATGAGGTCTCCGCCAAGCATCCTGCCCAGGCGGTCGATTTCCAGGTAGAAAGACACTGTCTCCGCTCTCCGGCTGGAGTAGTTAAGGAGGTCGATGTTCTCATTCATCGTGGCGTTTGCGGAGACGATTCTTGTGACGTCATCATTGAAGTCTGGCTGGAATGGTTCAATCCAGTCGGCGAATGCGCCATCAATCGTTACGTCTGGTGGAGAGAGAATGTAGGAATTCGTCACGAAGCCTTCCCTGATCATTGTGGTCGCATTAGCGATGACTTCCTCGAGCCGCAACCCAAAAGAGTAGCCCTCGGGCATTGAGGGAAGCTGCACAACTGCGAAGAGACTGATGTTGCCCTCAAGTGGACTGGCCGACATGTTGAGTCGGAACGAGGCGCTACCATCGACCATCTGGGCATTCATCATCCGAAGGTCCGTCGTGTCCCATGCGCCGTTGTCGTTGGAATCTCTATAGAGAGCTACGGTGACCATTTCATCAGAGAGGTTGCCCTGCTTCGAGAAATCGAGTGTAAAGTCGGTGAGAGTGGTCGCCTGGATTCGCAAGGTTAGGGACAAGACGGGGAACTCGCTCCGATTGATCACTTCTGGAGCTATCGTTTCAACATCCACGGTGAGGGCACCGCGGTCCGTGCTGATGACGGAATCCCCCACATCAATATGTCCGAAGACATCGGATGTGGCAAGCAGCGTTCTGGCTTCAGGAACGGGCAGCTGGAATGACGCTTCGAGTCTATTGAGGTCAACGGAACAACTCACACTGCCAGTTTTTTGGAAGCCGTACCAATTGTCCCTTCCTCTCGTCGGGGAGAATTCAAACACGTAGCCTCGTGCGCATGTGTTGTTCCAACCGCTCAATCGAATCATGCGGTCCACGCCCATCCCACCAGACCCGTAGCCACTGGAGGAGTTCCCGTCGGTGTCGAGAAAGACGAAGAGGTTGTCCAGACCATTCTCACCAGTGCCATTGAAGATTATTCCCTCGACTTCGGCGAACAGATAGAAATGTGAAGATTCTCTGAACAACCTGTACGAGATGAGGTTGACGTCGGCATTTTGGAGTTGGTCCTGGGATCCATCGATGAAAACTGGAGAGCTCTTGGTTGGAAGTCCATACCAGTCATTGAAATCTCCATCGATCTCTATCACTGGCTTCTCGGACACAAACACGAATGAGCCCAACATGGGCATCAACACGAGCAGTGTGAGCAGGGCAGCTATCCCAACGAGACCTCGCGACCATCTTGCTGGCCCCCTCGGAATCTCGATCTGTCTCACACGGCTGGCCCTTCCATTGACAAGGCCGTTGCCATTGATCAGGCCGTTGACGAGGCCGTTGCCACGTCCTACTCCATTGACAAGGCCGTTGACGAGGCCATTGACCTTCCCCAGCCCATTGACGAGGCCATTGACCTTCCCGTTCACAAGACCGTTGACCAGTCCGTTCGTGCGACCCAGTCCGTTGATCAAACCCTTACTAACTGATCTCCTACTCCATATGTCGCGCGTGTTCAGCGTGGCCATCTTCCTAATGTCCCTAACTCTGTCCAGTGTGGCTGTCCCGATGGCCTTACCGTAGCAATCGACGGCTTCATCGTGCCGACCGAGTTTCTCAAGGAGTTCTCCTTTCGTTTGCCAGGCCATTTTCAGAGTCGGATCCAGCCTCAGGAGGGCGTCATAGTGCCTGATGGCCCTCTCTATCGCCTCTATGTCTTCGCCAGCGATCTCCTCGGCGGGCTCTGGAACAAGAGCAACATCCTCCTTGGACCTCAGTATGTTCAGAACCTCAATCTTGTACTGGTCCTCCATCTCAGGGTTTAGCTCTGAGGCTCTGTCGTAACATTCAATGGCTTCGTCATACCTTCCCAACTCAATCAGCAGCTCTGCCTTTTTCAGCCACGCCCTCTCAAGGGTCGGGTCAACCTCAAGAAGCCTCTCGTAATGGCGTATCTTCTCTTCCAGCTTCTGAGCCCTTGGGAGCTCCTCTCCCTCTTGAACACGGCTCCATCTCTCGAGGAAATCCCGAGCCAGTACCCTGGGCTGCTCTTCCTTCGCGCGCTCAACTCTCTTGGTAGCCTCCTCTTCTTCCTGGACTCCCCTCTCCAGCTCCTCCAGCAAGCGATCAAGGGTTTCGATCTCGACCTCCTTTCTCGCAGGAAGGATTGTTGCGCAGGAAGGGCACCTAGTCTCGTCGGTCCTTACAATACTCCCGCAGACTGGACAGACAAAAGGAACCACCTCTTGGAGGAACTTCTCCTCAAAGAATTCCTTGATCCTGGTCGCGAGTTCCCATCCAATCCCCGCAACTATCGCGATTTCCTCGACCTTGGCGGAAAGAATCGAATCGACGGAAGAGAACCCCTCGGCGATTAGACTCTTCGCCTTCTTCTTACCCACTCCTGGTATTCTTGAGAGGAGAATCAGAAAGCTCTCTTCCATCAGAGAATCCTACGGGGTGTGGATATAAACCGTTTCTAGGCGGAATCGGGAACTTGGCATATCGATTTCGGAATTGACTAGTACATTTCTCTGCACAAATCTATTCCAGAACCGTTCTGAAGGGGTCCACGGAAATCTCAAGAATGGCTTTGAACCTGGACCTCTGGACCTCGACCAGGACATCGGAATCCGATTGACGGATGACCTTCGGGGACAGTCCGTCGACTTCCATCTTCCTCAGAACGTCTCTGCGGAACTCCTTCTCCCGCCTATAGTTCCGATCCTTCGCCCTCTTCAGACCATCAGAAGGAAAATACCTCACGAATCTTCCATCTGTCATGCGGGAGATCAATCCAGCGTCCTCCATTCGCCTGACTAGCCTCTGGACGGATTGATCGCTCAGGCCCAGAGTCTTGGCCAATTCCCTTTGTGAAAGCCCTGGTTTGGTCAGGATGAGGAGCAACAGCTCTTTCGCAGCTTCGTTGTTGAGGAGTTCGAGAAGGTCGGAGTCCTCCGGATCAATGAGCCCAGTTGGAAAATATACGAGCCTATTGCGGACCCTCTTCTGCGTGATGTAACCGGCTCCTTCCAGCTGCCGCAAGTGCCAAGCACCTGTGCTCTGCGAGATGTTGTTGCGGCTTGCGATTGCCTTGAGAGTGGATCCTGGGTGCTTGCACAGATAGGTGAAGAGGTTCTGACGGATTGGGCTCATGAGAACTGACTCAAGACCTGCCCTTTCCTCCTCGTCTTCGCCCTGCAGAACTCTCTCAAAGGCCTTTCCTATCCCCTCAGATCTACTCTTCCTCATATTCCTCAATTATGTCCCTGATAATCTCGCTGGTCTCGATTCCCTTGAAATCGTCATCCGTGAGTTCCTCCAACGCCCTTGAAAGCCTCGCCTTTACATGTGGTGGAAGCTTGTCTCCAGCAATCCGGTTAACATCCCGCTTCAACTGGTCGGGGATCTTCTTCGTATCAATCTTCTTGTAGCTTCCTCTTTCGACCATGAGACCGAGACCTTTGATGATGCGATATGGGTGCGTCAAATCACTATGCTTACTGCTCCTGCACTTGACTATCTTGAGCGTCCGACTTACGCCGCCATCTATGGACCTGTATCTCAGATGCACGACGCAGTCGGCCAAATACATAGGTATGATTGTTTCGGGTCCCGAGAGGTCTCCCGATGAGCCATGTTCCTCCAGGGTGCAGAGAACCGTTCCCACCTTTCGGGCTTGCTTCAAAAGGAATCCGATTAGGTCCCTCCGCTCATACTGATCCTTCACTGACCACATGACCGGAGTGAGCGGGTCAATGGAGATCCGGGCATTGGAACCCTTCCAATCCGCAACGAACGAGGGCAGTTCCTTCTTTATGAAATTCGAAAACTCCTTTCCCGAGGCGTCGATGAACACGAGTTTCTCATTGTCCAAGAAGTCAAGAATCTCCCGCCAGCCCATCTCGATGGCTTCCCTGATGATTTCGTCCTTGTTCTCATCGAGGCTCACAAAGATGCCTTCTTGTCCTGATTCCAGCCCCCTTCTGACAAACTGAGTGGCGAATGTTGTCTTGCCAGCACCTGAAGCTCCGATGACAACAGTCGTGGAGTTTTCGTTGATGCCTCCATCCAAGAGAGGATTCAGCCCGTATATTCCACTCTTGATCTTCTTCATTCGGATTTAAAGCACCCCGTCTTTATAAATATCTTTTGTCACCAGTTCTTGCCATGAGAAGGTCGTGGAACCAGCCTCCTCATTCGCTGATCAGGCTTGAGCAACGCAACTGGCATCGATTTCTCCTGACGGGACTAGCACAAGACTATTCTACTTCCATGGCTTATCCCTCGGCTGATATCCTTGCCCACGCGATACTTCTGTGAAAGCTGCAGAAGCATTCACAAGAGAGGCCCAACGTGCCCGAGTTGCGAAGGCGCCATGAGCCGCCATGACATGAAGATGACCAAGTTCAGAGTTGCGTCGATGGCGTGCTGGGTGCTTGCATTTCTCTTCATGTTCTGGCCCTTGTTCGCACCCGCTGACGTGAGGCCGTACTTCTTCCTCACATTTCTCTTTCTTGCGATAGCGATAGCAATGGGATGGTTCGATACTCGAGCAATCGCTATCAACGTCCTTTCTGCCGTCGGCGGAACGGAAGGCCCGAGGGTACCTCGATAGATTTATAGAAACCCTCCGCAATAACCCCTCGCTTCTTATTATCCTGAGAGTGATGCGAGGATGGGTGGGGTCGCATGCAGTCAAGAGATGCAGGAGTATTTCTCTACTCTGGAAAAGGACGCTGGGAGATGCTACAGGATTGCGTCGAATGCTCGAAAGATGGGTCTCGATCCAGAGCTACGCGTGGAGATCCCACGGGCGGAGGACCTGGCCTCAAGAGTTGAGCGGTTGCTCAGAGATTATGATGTGAAGGGGATAGCGAAGAAGATCAGAAACCTGTCCAAGAAGCACAACAGAGAAGAGGTCTCACTGCTAATCGCAAAGGAACTCGCACGCAAGTCAAAGGACCCAAAGGAGGTCGCTCTAGACAAGGCCATTCGTGTGGGTCTGGCAATCCTCACTGAGGGGATTCTCGTTGCTCCGCTCGAGGGGCTGGCGTCTGTCAAGATAAAGAGAAACAGGGACAATACCACTTACGCGGATGTCTATTATTCTGGACCAATCAGATCAGCTGGAGGGACGGGACAGGCGTTGAGCGTCCTAATCGCTGATGTCGTTAGGAGGGAACTTGGAATAGGTGCCTACAGGGCAACAAGGGAGGAGGTCGAGAGGTTCAAGGAAGAGATTCCACTCTACAAGCGTCTGCAACACCTTCAACACACGCCGACACCGGAGGAAATCGAACTAATAGTTAGTCAGTGTCCAATAGGGATTAATGGGGAGGGAACCGAGGATTCCGAGATAAGCGGGCACAGGGATTTGCCAAGAATAGAGACGAACCATGTGCGCGGCGGTGCTTGCCTAGTGATCGCGGAGGGGCTATGCCTCAAGGCCCCCAAGATAAGAAAGCATGTCTCAAGGCTTAACATAGATGGATGGGACTTCATCGACAGACTCCTCAAGAAGAAAACGGATGACGAGTCTCAGAAGATACAGCCCGACTTCAGGTATATCCAGAACATAATCGCTGGAAGACCCATCCTTTCCCATCCGAGCAGAGCTGGTGGATTCAGATTGCGGTATGGAAGGTCCCGAGCTACAGGCCTTGCGGCTCTTGGCATAAACCCAGCAACGATGAGGGCTCTTGACAATTTCATAGCCATTGGAACCCAGATCAAGATAGAGAGACCCAGCAAGGCAGGAGCGGTCACTCCGTGCGATTCCATAGAGGGACCCATCTTGCTGATGCAGAATGGCGATCTGATTCAAGTGTCGAATGAAAAGGATGTTCCGACAAGCGGAATCAGCACAATAGTCGACCTAGGGGAGATTCTGATCCCCTATGGTGAGTTCATTGAGAACAACCATCTTCTCATCCCGGGGGCCTACTCAATCGAGGTCTATCTCCAGGAGCTGCGCTCCAACTGCGAAGAGCTTCCATCAGATTGGCAGGACCCGACACCGGAGAGAGCGTTTGAAATCTCGGAGAAGCATGGTGTCCCGCTCCATCCCAAGTTCAATCTGTTCTGGCACGATCTGACTGTCGAGGAGGTTCATGAGCTGAGGGATCACTTTGCGAGTGAGGGAGAGTGGGGAGACGGAGTGCTTCTCGTCCCCCGAACAGACAGGATCAAGGATCTGGTCATAAGACTCGGGGCGACTCACAAGGAAAGAAATGACCGTCTGGTCTTCAAAAAGTATTCCCAACCTCTGATCAGGTGCCTCGGACTCAAGGCAGAGGGCGAGGACATACGCAAGGAGGCAGATGTCGAGGCCTCTGACCCCCTGGACCTGGTCTCAGGATTTGCGGGGATTGAGATCAGGGCTCGTGCGCCATCGCACATCGGGGCCAGAATGGCTAGGCCCGAGAAGGCGAAGGAGCGCTTGATGAAACCCGCCCCGCACAGCCTGTTCCCCGTGGGCAGGCTCGGCGGCCCGCAGAGGCTCCTCAGGCCCGCCATTGCCTCCCGGGAGGTCACGGTGGAAGTGGGCATCAGAATCTGCGAGAAGTGCGGGTCCAAGTGGGTGCTCCCGAGGTGTCCGTGCGGCGGAACGACGAGACCTACGAAGATGGTCAGGAAGCAGAGAATCCCCATCGCCGAAATCCACAGAGCCGCCGTTGAGGGCCTGGGCGAGGGCAAGACGCTAGACCCCAAATGCGTTCAGGGGATGATATCCAGAAGCAAGACCCCCGAGGCGCTTGAGAAGGGCATCCTGAGATGCAAGCACGGCGTTTTCGTCTTCAAGGATGGGACGACGAGATACGACATGACGGACCTTCCGCTGACGCATTTCAAGCCTGGGGAGATACACCTGAGTGTTGAGCGGGCCCGTGAGTTGGGCTATGAGAAGGACATTGACGGGCGTCCTCTTGAACATCCCGATCAGTTGGTGGAGCTGAGGCCCCAGGACATCGTCGCCTCAAAGCTCTGTGGCAAGTATTTGGTGAATGTTGCAGGATTCCTTGACGACCTTCTCGAGAAGTTCTATGGTCTCGAAAGGTTCTACAACGCAAAGAAGCCCGATGACATGATCGGTCACTTGGTTGTGGGCTTGGCACCGCACACATCGGGCGGTGTTCTGGCACGGTTGATAGGGTACACGGAAGCGAGGGCCTGCTATGCCCATCCATACTTCCACGCCGCAAAGAGGCGGAACTGCGACGGAGATGAGGACTGCATCATGCTTCTTCTCGACGGACTCTTGAACTTCAGTCGCTCATACCTGCCGGAGAAACGTGGCGGACTGATGGACGCACCTTTGGTTCTGACGACGAGGATAATCCCGAATGAGATAGACAAGGAGGCTCACAACATAGACTTAGGAAGCGAATACCCTCTGGAATTCTACGAGGCAGCCAATAGGTGTGCTCATCCGCGAGAAGTCGAGAGCATCATCGACACTGTGGGAAAGAGAATAGGCAGCGTTCTGCAGTACGAGGGTCTCGGGTTTTCCCACGATGCGACACACATAGCTGCTGGACCGCTCAAATCCGTCTACAAGGCGGGGTCAATGATAGAGAAGATGGAAGCGCAACTCGGCCTGGCGCGAAAGACAAGGGCTGTCGACGTTTCTGATGTCGTCACGAGAATCGTGACACATCACTTCCTCCCAGATCTCATAGGAAATCTGAAGGCTTTTTCAACCCAACAGGTGAGATGCACGAAGTGCAACACGAAGTTCAGGAGAATACCGCTCAGGAAGAGGTGCTCGAGGTGCGGCGGAAACCTCACGCTGACCGTTCACAAGAACTCCGTGAAGAAGTACCTGGAGGTCTCAAAGAGGATTTCGGAAGAATACGGCATATCGACCTATGTCAGACAGAGAATCGGATTGATAGATGAGGCCATCGAGTCCTTGTTCAGCAATGACAAGGTCCAGTGTCTGAAGCTTGACGATTTCTGTCAGTGAGCGCAATACTATTAAGGCACCGGTCGAGTATTCGCTCCAAGGAATCATGGAGGCGGCGGGTTGTGAGAATCCTCCAACTGTGCGTCAGATTTCCTCCCGCTCCGGGCGGCGCTGAGACCCACGTATACTCAATCTCCAAGGAGCTGATTAGAAGAGGTCATGAGGTGACAGTCTTCACCTCCGATCTGTACACGGAGACACCGTTCGTTCGATTGAACGGATCATCGAGTGCCGTGAATGGCATCCCTGTAAGGAGGTTTCGAGCGCACTCGCTCGGAGGAGAGATGCACTACGTCTTCATGCCATCAGTAGTATGGGAATCGCTGAGAGAGGACGTCGACATCGTTCACGCACACTCATACGGATACTTCCATCTCAACGCAGCGTTTCTCATGAAGAGACTGCGAGGGGTGCCATTCGTCCTCACTCCGCATTTTCATCCAGAATGGTCCATGTGGGGAGGAAGCGGCAGGAGAAGGCTCAGGAGAGTCTATGACAGAATCCTCGCCCCCCTGATCTTCGAATCCGCAGACAGAATAATAGGCGTTTCAAGAGCAGAGATGAGCCTCATAGACAGCGGCCGCCTGGATGAACGCAAGATGGAGATAATTCCGAATGGCATCTCTCCAGAGGACTTTGAGCCCCTGCCAGACGAGCAGCTGTTCAGAAGGCGATACGGATTGACAGGGCAAATCGTCCTGTTTGCAGGACGTCTGGCAACGAACAAGGGCCTCATGACACTCGTAGATTCCATCCCGTTCGTCCTCCAGCGGCTGAAGAACACAGCATTTGTCCTTGTTGGGCAGGACCAGGGCATTAAAGGGGAACTGCTCAAGAGAGCGAGGCAACTGGGCGTCTCTGACGCCCTGCTCTTCACTGGCCACATAGATGATTCGCGCCTCTTCAGGAGCGCTTTCGCTGCTTGCGATGTGTTTGTTCTGCCATCAGAATACGAGGCCTTCGGGATCGTGCTCCTGGAAGCCATGATGTGTGAGAAACCCTGCATAGCCACTGCGGTCGGGGGAACCTCCGAAGTCGTCATCGCAGACGAAACCGGTATCCTTGTGGAGTACGGCAGGCCCAAGGATCTTGCCGAGGCAGTTGTTCGGGTCCTTTCGAATCCTCAAGAGGCGAGGAGACTGGGAAGAAATGGAAGGGAACGTGTCCTCCGCAGGTTCACCTGGGAGAAAATCGCCGCTGACATAGAGACAGTCTATGAGGATTTGGTGTGAGTCTCCTCTGTCTTGCGGCACGAGATGGCAAGGTACCTGCCAAAGTAGGCCAGCCCCGGTATCCTCTCCAGGAAGTTGTCAAGACGTCTCGCTAGATCTCTCATCGCCTCCGAATCGTTGACAATTCTGTCGAGAGGACCTTCCACCTTGTCAGGAAAGAAAAAGGATCCTCTGATTTCCTCGATTGCGAAGCCATGGTTTTCTATCATTGAAATGAGGGAGGATACGGGTGTAAACCTCTTCACCGGTACGGCAGAGAACTCCCGCTCATGCTCCTCCTCACTCAGGAAGTAAGGTTCAGCGCCAAGAAGCTTGAAGAGAAGAAGTCTATACCAGCTTGCGAGGGGAACGGTGAAGTGCGCGATTCCTCCTGATTTCAGAACGGAGGCGACTTGTCCAATAGCGTCGTCTGCACGACTCAGGTGTTCCAGCACCTCCGTGCAAATGACGAGATCGAAGGATTCCCTCGTGAATGGCAATGCCAGCGCGGACCCAAGGACCACTGCAGCACGAGAGTTCGCCCCTGCGGCAATCAGCATCTCGAAGGAAATGTCGAGTCCGACCCGGTTTCCGCGGACCGATCTCAGGATGGTTCCGTCGCCGCAGCCCACATCCAGCACACTCTTTCCTGCGCCCGCGTGGTCTTTGAGCATTCGCAGTGTCTTCACCAATCTCAGCCATGGAGCCAGATGACGGAAATGCGATGTACCCTGGGAGGCGTGCTTCAGATTCGATTCACCCATGTCCAGAAACTCCAGGCTGCAATCTTCGAAAAGTACAAGTCACGAATCGCGTGCTTCTCATTTCGCCTACTCTCCCGCAGCTCTGCGATAGAGATCAAGGAGCCTATCCGTCGCCTTTTCCCAACTGAAGTCCTGTGCTGCTCTGAGAGCCCCCTTCCTCAGTCTCAATCTCAGATCTTTGTCGTCCAGAACACAGGTCATTGCCTTGGCCAATTCATTCGCATCGCCCGGCCTGACCAGGAGACCATTCACACCGTGCCCGATAATCTCCCTCGTGGAAGGTGTATCGCTTGCGACGACGGGCAGGCCGCTCGCCATGTATTCGAAAATCTTGAGTGGGGAAAACCCGAAGTCGGTAGCGGGATAGGGAGCCACCGCAACGTCACTTTCAACGAGGATGGATGGAATCTGCCTGTGCTCGATCCTTCCGAGAGAGTGCACCCTATTCGCAATCCCCAGCCGAGCAATCTGGTCTCTCAGGTGGCCGATGTTATACTCTCTCGCCCCGCCAACCAGCAACAGCCTCAGGTCCGCATGGTTGCGGAGTGCCATTGAGAAGGCTCTCAACAACTGTTCAATCCCATGCCAGGGCCCCAGGGCGCCCACAAAACAGATTATGGGGTCCTCACCAGCATCGAATCTGTCCCTAACGCCAAGAGGTCCAGCATCAGGATTGAAGAGATCGAGGTCGACACCATTGGGAATGACATGGATCCTCTCTGGATCCCCGCCCCAGTTCTCGATGGCCTCCCGCCTTAGGCTCTCGCTCACCGTGAAAGCGACGCTGGCTCTCTCCAGCGTTCGTGAGCACCATATCAGCGCCATCTCCCTGTAGAGCTTGGTGCGCGCAATCCTCGAGGCCAGGGCTTCTGTTCTAATCCAATCATCATCAATCTGGAGAACCGTTGGGATTCCCGCCCTGCGTGCGACCGAAATCCCTGACCCGCCAAAGAGATATCCGCGGTCATGCACAATATCGAACCCGCTCCCACGAAGTAGAGATTTGACCATTCCTTTCGCGCTTCCTGTAAAAACCAACCTTTTCAAGGGCATATCTCCCGAGAAGACGCGATGATAGGATATGCCAGACTCGTGAGCGGGAAGATCCCTTTCTCTTCGGCAGATTAGGTGAACCTCCACCCCCTTCTTCACGAGGTTCTTGGCGAGCTCGTACTGGTGAACGGACTGAGCCAGTGGTTCTGGGACCTTCACCGAAGGTGCCACCATGCATACACGCATTGTCCCTAGAGAGTGGTTGACTCATCTATTATTCTTTTGGCCCAATCTGGACATATCGTTTTCCCGCTAGAGTCTCCGAAGGGTTCGCTCATAAACTTCCACCGTTAGTGCTGCCATTCTTTCGGCGCTGAAGTTCTCCAGGCTGACACTGCGAGCCTTCTTCGCCATCCTCCCTCGGAGGTCCTTGTCGCACAACACCCTCGTCAAATGAGAGGCAAGACTCTGAACGTCTCGGGGTTCGAACAGAAAGCCTGTTTCACCATGCGTGACAGCCGCGGAGGTCCCTCCGATGTCGGAAGAGACGATTGGCAGACCTGAGGCCAAAGCCTCTGCCAGAACCAAGGGGAACCCCTCCACATGGGTTGTCGGGAATACCAACACATCACTGGAAGCGTACAAGAATGGGAGTTCCTCCTCTGGCACAAAGCCTGCAAACACGACGCGGTCAGAGATGCCTAGGTCTCTTGCCAGGTCCTGCAAATCGGACGCGTAGGGGCCACTGCCTGCGACAACGAGCCTGACATCTCCGACGTTCCTGATTACCTCTGGAAGTGCTTGAATGGCATATTGGGCTCCTTTCTCCTCGATGAGTCTTCCGATGAAGAGAATCAGCTTATGGTTCCCCACGGAAAGCCACTCTCTTATCGCGCCACCCTCCAGATCCGGCCTGAAAGTCTGTGTGTCAGTCCCGTTTGGCACAACGACGACATTATCTGGCTTGACGAACTTGAACCTCACAAGGTGGTCTCGAATCTGGGAACTCACCGCGATCACGGTGTTCGATGACCTGTAGACGGAGTAATGATGTGGGAGATACATCAGACTCCCAGCCACACCCACTGGCTTGCTGCGAAAGCGATGTGTGGTCATGTGCGTCCTCGTATCGCTAAGGGGCGTTCCGTGGCAAGTGGCGACCACCGGTATTCGGAACCTCTTGGCGGACCCCAGGACAGCGTATCCGCCGATGCTTTGGCCGTGCACAACATCATAGGGACATGCTGAATGAAGTTGCATGAATGTCCTCTTGCTGGCACTCCACCATTCGACGGAGTACTTGCCCGGTTCAGTCCCCTCCAAATACATGATCCGCTGATTCTCGATGCCACTCTCCTCACGCTCGCCCGAAGGGTGCGCTGTGGTGACAATGTCAACATCGTGTCCGAGCTTGCAGAGTGCATGGCACAGGAGGTGGGTCTGTCTTTCCATCCCCCCGACCTGGTGAGCCATCACGGACCGAGTGAGAAAACATACCCTCATCGTCGCCTCATCATCCAAATCGTCACTGGATATAATAAGATACCTCATGTGGAGGAGTGTCCAGTCAGCACCCATTAGGTTAAAGTACCGCCTTATGATTCCAATCCCAAATGAAAAGGTCCGCTGCTTTTGCCCTATTGGCCACATTCCTGTTCTCAATGTTTCTCAGGTTGCTCCCGTTGACCAAGCATCTGTTCTGGGGCGCGGATATCGGAGAGTACTATTACATCAGCGAGCAGCTGGTGGCAAATGGTTATGTGTCAGAAACATACAGCGGATGGGGATTCGCCTATCCATACTTCCCGGGAATGGAGATCGTCGTTGCGAGCTCGTCCTTACTCGGAATGGAACTCTCCATGGCGATGTCGCTGATGGTGCCTGTTCTGGCGTCCATCATCGTATTCCCAGTCTTTCTCATCACTATCGAGATAACACGCAGCGATAGGGCTGCCCTGATCGCGGCGGCATTCCTGGCCGTTGCCATGCCCCATGTCTATGCGACTTCACACCCTATGCCAGCAGCAATCGGCGATCTTCTCTTCGCCGTGTGCCTTCTCCTTTTCCTCAAGTGGTTGAGGCATCCCAAATTCGGCCTCCTTCTATTCCCTGCCACACTGGCCCTCATAGTCACACATCACCTCTCGACCTACTTCTTGCTGATTTCACTCACATCTGGAATCCTCTTGGTTCAGCTTCTAAGAAATAGGACGTCCGCCCAGAGACTCACAAGAGAGGTGGTATACGTCCTCTTCACGGTCATTGTTGCCATATCCTATTGGTTTGTCGGATCTCCTGGCTTCATCGAAACCGTGACCTCCGGAGAGCCCATATTCTCCCCAATCCTGATAGCCCTGCTTCTCGTCGCGCTCGCCATCGCGATTCTTGTCGTGTGTTCGAGGAGAAGACTCATTCCCAGCCTCGTGTTCAGGTATCCTACGCATGGAAGAGCGCTAGCGGTCTACGTCCTTGTCCTCGCAACAGGTTTTCTGATACTCCTTGTGAGCGTGCTCGTTGTGGTTCCGGGGACAAACGTAAACCTCCCCGCAATAGCCGTTCTCCTGTTCTTGCCCTTTATTCTCTTCATTGCATTCACGGGCCCTGGGTCCCGCCCGATTTCCTTCCGTCACAGGGGGCTCTATCCGCTGGCCTGGATACTCGTAATCGCGCTTTCCACGCTCATCGGGGTGTTCACTTCGAGCAGGGTGCTCATCCCTTACCGACACATGGAGTATCTGATGTTCCCCCTTTCCATTCTAATCGGCGTGGGATTCATTCACGCCTTCGGTCTTGTTCATCTCCCGAGGAGCGGAGCGAGAACCGGAATTGCCATCACTGTGGTCCTGGGCCTCGTCACGACGAATGCCATGATTGCCTTTCCTCCAAGGGACGTCATCGCCGGCTACGAAGAAGGGACAAGCCCCAAAGCAGTCAGCCTCGCATATTGGTCGAGCGGGCATGTTGATGATCTGGTCGCTGCCGACCATCGCGTCTCCTCGGTGCTCTTCGGATTCGGGGATGTGGATGCGACCTGGGACACCGCACGGCTCGTCTTCCATTCGCCCGACTTCGAAGGGGCAAGGGTGGAGCTAGAGAACCTGGATTCACCCTCAAGAAGGCGAACGGTCCGATTCGTAGCCCTGGACCTAGATACTATAGACGGGGTCCTGCTCTATACCTGGAATCCTGCTGAGGCCATGAGCGAGGAGGCGGTGTCCAAGTTCGAAGAATCCCCCTTTCAAAAGCTATACGACGATGGATACTCCAAGCTGTTCTTCCTGAACTGGGGTTTGGCCTAGGTTGGACCAAGACAAAGGTTTATTTCAGAATTGACAATCCCTCTAGGTATGGATGTCTCCGCCATAAGGAAGGACTTCCCAGTTCTCAAGAAAGAGGATGCCCCCATTTTCTTTGACAGTGCATGCACGACTCTGCGGCCCGCTCAAGTCATAGGGGCAATCAATGACTACTACAAGAACTACCCATCCTGCGGCGGTAGAAGCATACACAGATTCGGGACCCGGGTGACGCTGGAGGTCGACGACACAAGAAGGAGAATTCACAGATTCCTGAACTCGGAACGAGTCGAGGAGATCGTCTTCGTGAAGAACACCACGGAAGCGATAAACATGATCGCCTCAACCCTGGATTTCGAGGCGGGAGATGTGGTTCTCACAACAGACAAGGAGCACAACTCCAATCTCGTACCATGGCACGAACTCTCCCGAAAGAAAGGCATCAAGTATGGCATCGTGAGGTCCAACGAGGACAACACCTTCTCGATAGAGAGCCTCAAAGAGATGATGTCGAAGAGGGTGAGGCTCGTCAGCATGGTTCATACGTCGAATCTGGACGGGCACACCATACCGGCGAAGCAGATAGCGGAAGTCGTCCACGACTACGGCGGGCTCTTCATGATGGATGGGGCGCAGAGCGCCGCTCATCTTCCAGTCGACGTTCAGGACCTTGATGTGGACTTCTTCGCATGCTCCATCCACAAGATGTGCGGTCCGAGCGGAGTGGGTGTTCTCTACGGCAAGCATGATCTTCTTGAGAGACTCGATACATTCATGGTCGGCGGGGACACCGTCTCAGACTCGCGCTACGACGGTTGCGAAATACTCGGGCCGCCTCACAAGTTCGAGGCGGGATTGCAGAACTTCAGTGGCATTATCGGAGCGGGTGCTGCAATAGACTATCTCTCCAGAATAGGTATGGACAACGTCAGGAATCATGGTGAGGCTCTGAATCGGAGGGCAACGAAGCTGCTCGAAGACCTTCCGGGTGTCGAGATCCTCGGGCCTAGCGTCGAGAGCCGCGGTGCCATTCTGCCTTTCAACATGAAGGGGCTCGATCCTCATGACATAGCCATGATACTGGATGAAGTTGCGAGCATAATGATCCGGAGCGGCATGCACTGTGTCCATAGCTGGTTCAACGCTCACGGAGTGAAGGGATGCGCCAGGGCCTCCTTCTACATCTACAACAACGATGAAGAGGTTGATGTCTTCGGGGAGCAAATCTCCAAGATATCAGAGCAGTTCTCATAGCGTCAGATAGACGATCTTCTGGCGAGCGTCCCTGAGGTTGACTCTTTCAGTCACGATGTCCCTTTTCTTGAGTCTGGACAGTGCAAAGTGCAGCGTCCTAGGCCCAAGTCCAGTCTCTTCGCGAAGTTCCTTGTGGCTCATAGGACCATTGTAAACCAAAACTCTATAGACTAGCTTGGCTGAGGGGGGCATTCCCTCAAGGGCAAAGACCCGCCTTGTCATCCCGGACAAGGTGCCTCATAGTTTTTTCCTCCGTACCTACCATTGACGGGTGCACAGATAGCCCTTTCGGAACTATGCGAGCGATAGATGCAGGTATCCTCCCATGACCTCGATGCGGATTGTCCAGGTTCCGCTTGTCAGCTTGAGGGCGTCGTCGCCAGCTGTCATTCTCAGACGGTACTCATCCAATAGGTAGTGGACGACGTCCTCACCTTGGAACCTGTATCTAATCGAGGCCGAGAGCGAAGAGTCTGGCGGTCCCCCAAACTCCACGAAATCTAAATGCTGGACAACACCGTCTTGAAGTCTGATCGTGATGTGTGTCTGACCTCCTCCAGCGTCGAAGTAGACAAGCGAAATGCTAACGAACCTCGATATCTCGCTCAGTAGGTCGTTTTCGACTCTCAGACGATCATAGGTTTCGAATGCCGAGAAAACCATCGGAATGGATATGGCTGCTACGACGGCCATGACCAGCATGTTCGTCGACAGACTAATCGATGCGTTGTCCTTCAATCCAGAGGACATGTCAAGCCCTCACGACAGGAATCGCCCTATCCAGCCTGATGTAGCCCGATTTCTCCACAACGATGTCCAAATGACCAAGAGGAGTACCGCTGTCCGGAAGAAAGGCATCTGAAACATCGATGCGGGCCTCGCCATCCTCGTCGGTGGTTTTGTATTCAGCCACTCCACAACCCTGGACAAGCACCAAGGCTCCCGCCAAAGGGTTCAAGTCCTGGTCAAGAACGAGAACTGTTATCTTCTTCGGGAGGACCGATCCTGTCTCCGAGTCGTACTCTATGCTGTCGATCTGCTCCTTTCCATCGGTAATCTGTACAGACCGTATCGACTTGGGCGTTTCAATCGATGTCAGCCAGCCAAGTATCATGGCCAGCACGATGCCGGTGACCACAACGGCCACGAGCAACTGGAGGGGGAGACCTTCGACGGCACCGCTAGAGTTCATCCTGAATGTCTTCATTGCATCCCTCAGCCCACTGAACGTCCTGCGGAGTATTCAACCTTCCTTCAACTACACATATGGGTGATTCAGGAATTCAGGACTCCTTGTAGCAGCAGAAGAGAAAGCCACCGGCGAGACTCGAGTTCTGGACTTGCTGATTGCGGATTGGCTGACGTGATTCCATGTGGTGTGCGGGACGCTTGGAGCCTGAATCTGAGCAAAGGTCTAGCCACTGAGTTCTTTCCTCAAGAGTCTCAAGAAATCCCTCGTTACCATAGAGCGGGGGACATTCTCAAGGAGTTCTTTGTCTCCTGTCACCAAGATCTCACAACCTGACTGCTGAAAACCCACGAGCACGGGGAAATCCTTCTTGTCATTCAGGAGGTCCCACCTTTTCCTGAGTTCCCCCTCTTCGGGATCTGGAAGAAGTCGGATCCACGCGAGGACCACGGACATCAGACGACCAACTTTGTCTTCGGAAAGACCAAACTCCTCTCGAACCAAGGCCCTGCGGACCTCCCTCATGACGTAGTCAATCGTCATGACCTCGACCAGACCAAAGGAGGCCATATCCAAAAGGCGAGATTCATTCCCCTCAAAGAGGAGACCGCTGACGATTGTATTCGCGTCAACGAATATCCGAATCATAAGTGCCCTTCCACTCTTCGGCAGCCGCTTCCTCTACTAGTCTCAACACCTGCTTCTTCGTTAACCCGGATTTCTTGATTTTCGCCCGAACCTTGCGGAGAAAATCCCGATCCCCCCTCAGCTTTCGAAGAACAACGGCATTCCCCATCGACACGAATTCGACGAGGGTACCCTCTTCTATTCCGAGGTGGTCTCTCAGCTTCTTCGGAAGAGTCACTTGACCTGCGACCGTCACCTT
>JBHIFJ010000005.1:0-75288 GCA_046761045.1 Thermoplasmata archaeon | reverse complement strand
CCGATCGTGTAGTTCGCACCGCCTATGTTCGATCCGCCCGTTAGGGAATCCGAGATCGTCGCCGTCAGTGTGACGACCGTCCCCTCGGGAACTGTGACGGAGGACTGACCGTCGACGAGGACTGCGGATATCTGCGGGGGCAGCCCGTCTATCACCTCGTGCTCGAACTCGTTCCACGAATAGTAGCTCGTGTTGTAGTACGCCTTCTCCAGCTTGTTGGAGAACCTGTCGTAGGAGAGCAGTGTGAGATTGTAGGGTCCGTCTATCCCGCTGATGTATATGTCGCTCCCGTTCAGCCATAGCGGAAGGATTACCGGTCCGACATCCAGGCGACTCGCATTCCACGTGTCCGTTATGAAGTCGGTTCGCGTGAGGTCGTAGAGCCTTCCGACGATTTTGTAGTCCCCCGCCACAGCCACGTCTATCGATATGTCGGCCACCAGGTAGTTGTAGAGCGTGTCTCCATCCGTGTCCAGACCGTGGTCTGAATGCGGCGGGGAGAATACGATTGGCGGGGAGCAGTCGAAGCTTCCTCCTGGATAGTTTGCCGTCTTGTGCTCATCCCATGTGAGATAGATCGAACCCTCGTAGAATATCTGAGCATCGGCGTAGTAGAATCCCGTATAGCCGGACTCGCAGATGTCGCATCCCAAGAAGTAGAGGTCGACCTGCACGAGCCCCGCGCTGAGGTATGTGTAATTCCACGCGTCCGTGATGAACATGAGCCCGCTCTTGTCGTATAGGTCAGCGCTCAGATTGTAGTACGCCGACTCGTTGACCCGGACGTTGAAGGTGACCCTGAGGTACTCATCGGCGCCATCGCCATCGGGGTCGAGTCCCGTGTCGGAGTGCGGAGGCATGAAATAGGCGTACATTCCTTCGAAGTCGTTCGCGAGGTACGCGTTCGTCGTATGAACGTCCTCGGCGAGGATCTGATTGGAGCCAGAGACTATCTGAAGCTCCACTCTGTACGGTCCATCAATCTTCTTCTGGCGAATCCTGAATCCGAGCATGTCCAGTCGAACGGTGATATCACCCGCAGGGAAGAGCGTCTCGTTCGTGTCATCGGTGATCCAGTTCGTACCGCTCTGATCATAAAGATTGCCCTTCAGCGTGTAGGTGTTGCTCTTGTGGACTGTGATGTTCACCATGATGACGAGGTAGTCGTATAGCCCATTTGAGTTCGTGTCCAGCCCGTAGTCGTAGTGGGGAGGAGCGAATTCCACTGGAGGACGCTGAAACTCCGTGTACTGGTAGTATTTCGTCCAATTGGTGGCGGTGTTCAGCCCATTGAAGAACTCGTCGAAGAGCACGAGCTTCACGAGATAGGGGCCGTCCACTCCATGTATGTATATGTCAACGCCATCGAACTTGATTTGAATCGGATGATCACCGGGATCCAGGATCTTCGTGATGAGGTCAGGCGTCGTTATCGTGTTGCCGCCGCCGTCCTTCAGCGTGGGCTGAATGAGATACTTGCCGCTCTCGTTCACCTGAAGCGTGGCGTTGAACACGAGGAAGTCGTAGTAGCTGTCGCCGTCGGTGTCTAGCCCGTAGTCGTCGTAGGGCTGCTTGAAATAGCCGTCCGCCGCCCTCGTCTGCACGGGAAGAAGGATGACGGAAATCATCACGAGGACTGCGACGAGGCGAAAAAGCCCGCAGTGATGACGCTCCCCCATTCGACCCTCTCCTCCACCTGTTGGCAGTGTAAGCAATCTCCTGAGACCTTAAAAATCTTTTTCCGCGCTAGCGTGCAATTCGTCTCAATTTCCTCCAAACTCTGATGACAAGATATAAATACTGGACAATCCGATTCCCTTTTTGCACTTGAGAGAATTGCGAGGTGCGGAACCTCCAGTGGTTTGGAGGAGGGTTGAGAAATGAGAGCACGCTTGAGGGGAATATTGAGCGGGAGGAAACTGATAGCACTCTTCTTATCGCTATCCTTCGTCTTCGGTACCGCCGCTCTAACGTACGCGCAGGGCGCGGTAGTGAAGCAGTCGGTGACAGTGAAGATATTCGACGACGGAAATCTGATAGCCTGGCTCACCATCCATCACTACACGATTAATCCGAACTTCGCCAACATGCACGCGATACTGAAGGTGCAGAACAACTACGATAACGACATCTTCGTTGAGTATCTTTCGGTCGAGTCCTGGAGCGACGACAAGACGGATCCGAAGAGCGTTATGTACGGCGCGGATTCGAAGACGGACATTCCCGTCCCGGCGGGGGAGACAGTGGTGATGAGAATCAACGAGAAGGTCTATCACTTCGGCGAGCTCATCGAGGACGACGATGTATGGTCATACTCGATCGTGACGTGGACTCACGGTGGCAACCACTATTCGAAGTCCCAGATAACTCACACGGATGCAACTTACTGGTGGCACCAGCTGTATCCCTAGTGCGGTCTTCTGAGTCCGACTCTGAAGGCGACCAGGGCGAACAGGCCGATCACGATTTTTGAGAGGCTGCCTGTGAATAGGATGAACACTGTATTGATCCTGTAGTTCGGCAGAAGAACACTCTCGAGCGCGCAGAAGGCGAATGCGGAGCACGCGAGGAAGAGGGAGGCCATCGCGATCAGAGGAAGAAACTCTCCCCGCACAGACGGATTCTCCGGGGCGACGTCGCCACCTGCCATGGCCACCGCCCTTGCACGAACGCGCATCAGAACGACGCTTCCCTCAAGGATCAGGACGGCTAGGAGGGTCATTGAGAGATACATATGAAAGGACGTCTTCTCGGTGTACCATACGTAGGTCGATCCTAGTCCGAGGTGAAGGGATACGGCCAGCGCGACAATGAGAACAACCCAGAAGATGACATTGGCGAGATCGAGTACGCGGTCCCTGTGCACGTGCACGAAATTCGCCGTCCACTATTAAGCGTTTCCAGCGCACGCGGGTAAAATGCTTAAGTATGGAAGGGCGTTCATGTGGCAGGTGGGTGCGTGGAGGAAGCGAGTGTGCCCGTCTCATTGAAGATTGTTGCAGCGCTCATGCTCTCGCTTTCCGTCTTTATCATCCTCATCAACGGCTACCTCGTGTGGCTCTTCACGGGGCACCTCTTCGTATCCTTCACGTCGATAGGAATCATAGCGGTTGTCCTCCTCGCATCTGGAATCGTGGAGTTCATCAGCGGAATCGGTCTCATAAATCTGAAGAAGTGGGCCTGGACCTGGGCGCTCTATTCGATGCTCGTCGCCCTGGTGATGTTCGTCGCCCTCATAGTCAATCTCTCTGTCATCGGCGGTGTAATCGGCGGGCTCCCCGCCGCGGGCGCGCTGGCAGCCGTTGGCACAGTCGTCCTCATAGGTCCCATTCTGATTCACGTGTTCGCAGTGGTATTCCTCTTCACCGGCGAGATAAGGTCCCTCTTCCCGAAGGATTAGTGCACCTCTATCCATAGATGAAGCGACGTGTAGGCCTCCGACGTGTCGCCGTTCTTGTAGAGAAGAAGCTCGAGCTTGTAGTCGCCCGCCTCGCTTATTGAGAATGTGAACTGGGACTCCCATTCCTCCTCGTGGTCGAGAGTGATGTTGTCCTCGCTCCGAGTCGTCCTCGAAATCTCGACAGGTTCCTCCCTCTCCGTCTCGTTGTTGTAGACCCATTGAACCCTGACGAGATCCTTCCTCACGATGTAGCTCACATTCGAGAACTCGTGATTGACGACGCCGACGATGATTGTGGCGTTCTCTGAGGCGTTCAGCGATGTCGGATAGCTCTCTGCCATTCCCGTCTCGTCGAGTATGTAGAACTCAGTGAACCTCTCCCCCACCCTCGGAACCGTAAGCGCGTAGACGAGGACTCCTACGGCGACTACGATGGAGATGACGAGGCCGATAGTCAGCGCCTTGTCCAGCAGCGAGTACTGCTTCCACTCCGGTATCGTCAGGTCGACTGTCAGGGAGAGCCTCTTCTCTGGCGGAAGCCTCATCCTCCTGTAGTAGGCGGCTGCGCACATGAGGACAATGAAGAGGAAGACGGTGGTCACGACGGGCTCGAGCCTTATTCCCCACGGCGTGTAGTTGAGCATGAGCCCGAGAAGCGGGACCACTGCTATGGACAGCCCGAAGCTGAGAGCGATCCTCTCTATCCAATCGATCTCGTCCCCGCTGGGAAAGAGGGCAGCGATGAGCGCGTAGCCCGGGAGAAAGAGAATGAACAGGAGGCCAAGGGCGATTCTCAGGACTCCTTCCGAAACGCTCGCAACTGCGGCGACGAGGAGGGCCGCGAAGACTAGGATGGCGACAATGTCGTAGGGCTTCTCGCGGAAATGCAGCTTCATCCATGACCTCCAGTGCTCGCTCCTATTTTGCTGCCTTTATTTAGAACTATCGTGAAAAGTGTGCAGATATGGCAAAACGAAATAATAGATAGTACGCCATTCGCCTCCGACCATGTGGAACGAGTTTCGGAAGGCGAGGGCGGAGCTGCTCATTCCCCTGACCTTCTTGGGCCTCATCGCGTACGCGGAGAGCGTCCTGGCGCTTGCGAGCCTGTCGGCAGGGATGGTTATTCACATAATGACGCTCTTCACGCTCATCGCGGTGTCGTCCATAATCTATTCGTGGAAGCCCAAGACGTCGCAGCTTCTCGCATCCCTCGTTCTCGTCCCCTTGATAAGAATATTCAGCATCTCGACGCCGTACTGGCCCTTCTCCGACAACCTCGTGTGGCTGGGGGTGATGACATTCCCTATGCTCGTGGCGGCATTCTCAACGATATACGTTCAATCGCTCAAGAGATCGGACTACGGGTTCGTCCTCGGCGGGTGGAAGAACCTCCCCGTACAGGTGGGAATCATCCTCCTGGGCGTTCCCCTCGGTGTGCTGGAATACTTCATACTGACCCCCAGCCCTTGGATATCCGAGATCACCCCGGCGGCGCTGATGTTCGGCGGTCTCGTGATACTCCTAGGAACGGGCGTGGCGGAGGAGCTCATATTCAGGGGAATCATCCTTCACAACTCCTCTCTGACGATGGACCAGACGACATCCATAGTGTACGTCTCCCTCCTTTTCGCAGCCATGCACATAGGCTTCGTCTCTCTTCCGGATCTGCTTCTCGTCTTTCTCATAGGCCTCTTCTTCGCCTACGCCGCGTGCAGAACGAAGAGCCTCCTCGGAGTCATCGGATGCCACTCGCTGCTGAACATGATACTGTACCTGGCAGCACCGTACATCTTCTAGATGTCACAGCACTTCCAGAATCTTTGTGGCGACAATCACCATAAAAACGAGCATGAGGGAGGCTATCGGGATGGTGAGAACGGATGCCAGGTTCCTGAGCTTCTCGCTGTTTGCGCCATCCTCCATCTCGGCGGTGGAGAGCTCCTTCGCGATGAGAAGTATTATCAGTGCGATGACAGCTGCAACGCCGAGGCCCGCTCCGATGGCGACAGCGGTCATGATGGTTGTGGTTGTTACTGTTGTAATCACTCTCTTCCCCCGCTGGGGGAAAATGCCTTTGTCCATACTTAAAAGTTTGCCCTGTTCGGCCTTTCAATGGCGAAGATGGTCTCATATTCATTCGAACCTAACCCGATAATCATAATCCGTTCGCCGAATTTGATTTCTTATCGAGAGGAGGACGATGAGGGCGAAGAGAATCGATACCACGGAGCCCAGGAGAACCTCGATGGCAGCTGTCGTGTTGATCTCGTGGTGCGTCGTAAGGAACCATCCAGATGAGGGGA
Source organism: Thermoplasmata archaeon (assembly GCA_046761045.1). Lineage (GTDB taxonomy): Archaea > Thermoplasmatota > Thermoplasmata > RBG-16-68-12 > JAGMCJ01 > JAGMCJ01. The sequence goes on along the minus strand of JBHIFJ010000005.1, from coordinate 69,582 downwards.
TCGCCGCCGAGCTTATTGTGATGAGAAACACTAGCTGGAGCGCTGGACTGAGCATCCTTTTCCACATGCCAGAGGCGAGTTCCTCGAGATCTCCGGGGAACTCACCAGTCTCGTCCTTGCGCAGCAGCGACTCGATTCTTCCCATCCACACGCTGCCATAGATGAGCATCACGAGGAGCGCTATTGCCTGCGTCATGAGGGCGCTTCCATAGAAGTAATACGATTCATCTTCCGCAAGCAGTCCAGAGCTCGACGTCAGTCCCACTCCAAGGGCCACGAAGGAGACCGCCAGGAAGGCAGCCCAGAAGACTGCCGCTTGAAGCTTCCAGGGCGCCATACCGCAGTCGCATGATTTACTGCGGTAATAAACTTTGGCGGGAGGCTTGCTCCTCGATCATCGATGAATCTTGGCGACCCGCCGGGGCATCTCGTCGTCGACTCGTCTCCGCGGCGCCACGCTCTACATGGGAAGGCAACCAAACGACAGAAAGGAGCTCACAATGAAGTTGTCGACGGTCACCATGACCTCGTCCATACCGGAGTTGCCCGCGTAGTCCGTCATCATCACTCGAATGAGGTAGTTGCCGTCCGGAACGGACAGGGAGTCCCACTCTGCCCACCAACCGTCCGGTTCGGTCTTGTCCTCGGCTATCATGGTCCAAGTGACCGAGTCATAGGAGTACTCGAAGAGCGCGGACTCGACATCACCCGCCCCGCTTGTCTCCACCGTCTCGATCATCACCCATCCGCTCACGATCGATCCGTCAGTGGGATTGATGATCTTGGGCTCTGGCGGGACGAAGTCCGTGCCAATGATGTGGCCCCTCAACAGATTGATGACCTCGATCGCATCGTCCGCGGCCTCATCGCCTATCTTGCCTCGTTGCGCGCTCACATGATTCTCATAGGCATTCAACTGATTCAGCGCAGCTCCTGTTCTCCCACGGTAGTAGGATTCCACTGCGTTCACAAGGATTGTGCCTGCGAAGCTCCCCTTCATCTCTCGCCTCATGTATCGCCAATGATAGAATGTCGCCGAAGCCCTGGTCTCCGATCTTGCCATCCTCGTTGCTGTCGAGCTGGTCGAGGTAATGCATGACCAGCAGAACGTGAGCCAGCTCCTCAATCGTGATTGTGCCCGAGGTCGCATAGCCGTAATAGACCATCTTCTTCATAAGTATCAGGAAGAGAAGGTCGCCCGGAAGCCACCTCTTCAGCAGGTCCCTGCCCCAGCCCTGGCCGCTGACGTTGCCGGACTGCGCTGCCGCCTTCTTCAAGTTCCTCTGCAGGTTCTTCATCTCCCTCTTGATCTCCTTCTTTATGTCCGCCTTGCTGAACTCCTTTTTCTTGAGAAGCCCTTGTAGGAACTCCAGGGTGCACGCAGAGGCCTGAATCTCCTTTATCCCGCTCAAGTTCTGATCCTTCGTCCCGTTGAACACAGCCGTGCCATTCTTGTCGTCCCAGTGCCCATCAGCATCCCTCCATTGCCCTACATGGACGAGCTCGTAGAAGAGGACGGTCTTGATCTTGAGCAGATCGGAGTCCACGTACGAGCGATTCATGTGGACGATCACACTTCCGCCCGGTGTGTATGGCGGCATCGTGTAGGTGACTCCCGCCGATCTTGGGACGGGGGTTCCCGAGTTGTCCCTTCCAAGGTAAATGGTCACATCGTCGAACGTGAGCCAGGGCGTGTCGTCCTCAGGCGTATTTCCTGGCAGCGTTCCGTTGCTCAGTCCACCGTCGCTCCCGTTCCATCCGCCCCAGGTGCCGTTTGGATCGGGCAGGGCCCGATCAGTCATCGAAGATCTGCTTCAGAGCATCCTTGAGAAGCTCTCCAGGAGCCTTCTTTCCCGATATTACCGTCGGCGCCGCGCTCGCCACAACGAAAAGCCCAACCACGAGACACACTGCGATAGAGAGACTTGTCCCCCTCATGTAAGGTCCCCTCCTCTGGCGTTCTCCAGTGCTCTATGACCCTCGCTGGGAAAATATGTCTCGGTTGGAACTGGACGGAAGAACGAACTCGGCTGGCGGTATCTGCCAAACGCCCATGCAGGCGGGTCGAGCCTCTCAGCCAAGGAGCGATTGTCTTGATGTCCCCATCATTTCCTCTGACTCGTGAATCTCGATGCCCACCCACGCGTTCTCCGGCGTGTACAGCCCGAAATCCGGCTCCGGTGAGGGGCTCCAATGCAGGCTGAACGGATGAGAGCTCCCGGCGCCCAACGGTATGAACACCGTGACACGTCCGCCATCGTCGTCAGCAATGATGAGGCTGATCACGTAGGCTCCTGGCGATGCGTAGGAGTGATCTGCCGTGTCCGTCACGAGGACAGGGTTGATCTCCGGCGAGGGGAAAGGATCAGGGCCCACGCCGTCGTTGTAGTATGCGCGCTCAGACGAATGACCGTCCCCCCAGTCCCAAGTGATGAGGATATCGTCGCTCCCCGGATCGCTCACAATGACGAGCGTCGTTATCAGAGCATAGGGAATCAAGCGGCCGTTGTTTATGGCATCTGCCAGGACCATGGCGAGCCCCACGTTATCGGGATCGTTGAGAATCGTATCCTCAATCCAGACCATGAACTCCATCATATTCATCGTCGCATTCAACTGAGGAACGAAGAAGTCCGAGGGTATCTTGATCTTGTCAGAAGCGAGGTTCAGCCACAGCGCCATGAGCTGCCGAAGGGCCTTCTGCGTCATGTTGGAACCCTCGACCTCATCGAGATAGGCGCACACCTCCTCCTTCGTCGGGATCCCGCTGAAGACGCGCGAGCGGGAGGATATGTACTCAATGAACTCCTGCTGTATGCCCACGTGATCTGGAGAGGGAAGCTCCCCTTCGCACTGGAACCTCCAATATCCCTGCGTGCGGGGGAGGTTGTAGACGATTTCATAGGAGAGATTCACTATCAAGGGCTCGACATTGTCCACAATCACGGTGAGATTGCGCGTCGCCGCTCCTCCGTCATCATCGAACACGATCAGCGTGACATCGAAGTTGCCATTGTCTCCCCACGTGTGCGTCGCGGAATGCATCGCCTCAAACGGATACGCTCCCCATGGGCTCTTCGGGCGGTCCGCCAGGTCTCCGTTGAGGAAGAGAGCGGTCTCGGTCTGTCCGTCTCCCCATTTCCACATGAACATGAGGTCGTCGCTTCCCGGGTCACTCGCCCAGCCATCAAAGGAGATCTCGGCATTCTCGATGTCCACATATGGTCCATCGCCATCGACAGTGGGAGCGACATTCCTTATCTCCACCTGGAACGAAGCTTCCGTGACCGCGCGGTCATCATCCATCACGGTCAGGTTAATGCCGTAGAGGCCATCATCACCGTAGGTGTGGGCGATCCCATCCGAGGCCGAGAACGGGAAGGTCCCCCACGGGCTCAGCAACGGATCCCGGCCGACTCCATCGTTGAAGTAGATGGCAGAGAACGATGGTCCGAGCTCCAGAACCCAGTTGAACACAAGGTCATCGCTCCCTGGGTCGATTGCCACGGCATTGAGCGTGAAGAGCTCGCCCTCGTCGAAGACGATCTCCGATGGAAGGGCGACCTCTGGCGGAAGATTGGCGATCGTGATTCTCGATGTGGCAATCGCCATTCCACCGTCATCATCCTTCACAATGACACTGATCTCATAGGAACCATCATCGCCCCAAGCATGGGTCCTGACATCGTTGGCCGAGAAAGGATGGGTGCCCTCCGGGCTGGGCAAGGGATCTGGCCCGACACCGTCGTTGTAATACGTCATCGTCTCCGAAGTGCCATCTCCAAACGACCATTCGAATGTGAGGTCATCGCTTCCCTCATCCGATGCGGACGCCTGGACTGTGAGGACTTCGCCTTCGTCCGCTGAGGCAGGGACGGATAGACTCAGAACCGGAGGCGAGTTCCCGATGGATGCCTCCACAGAGCGAACGGTCACTCCACCATCATCGTCCCAGGTGGTCACGACCACACTGTAGTTCCAATTGTCCCCGTAGGTGTGGATTCTCCTCTCCGAGATGTCCCTTGGGTTGACCTCTGGACTCGGATAGGGATCCGGATCCGGCGGGCTGTTCAGGTAATCGCACGTCTCGTTTCCGGCCCCGGTGCCCCATTCGTAGAGCAGGTGTATGTCATCGCTCCCTGGGTCGGTCACATTGACCCAGAATTCAACGGGACTTCCCTCCCCCGCGGTCCCGCTCGTCTGCAGGTCGAGCTGAGGGGCGGCATTCTCAACATGGACCGTGAGACTGTCCGAGGCGTATATCGTGCCGCCAATGATAGTCTTGACGACCTTGGAGATGTTGGTGTAGATCTCCTGAAGATCACCGGCAGTCGGAGCGAAGTAGTATCTCCCGCCTGTCTCGTATGCGATGTCCTCCAGATAGTCCTCATCCACTCCCGATCCAAGTCCTATTGTGAAGATCCTGATTCCCACATAGGCGGCGATCTGAATCTCATCTGTAGTTGCAGAGAGCGAGTGAGTGGGCAATCCGTCCGTCAGCAGAATCTCCACCCAAGCGTGATCCTCTTTCGCGTTCCCACGCGGCTCCGGGAAGCCCGGCGAGCAATCGGATAGCTCCGTCGGAGTCGGCGAGTAGCCCGAAATGAGCTCCATGTGTCCGATCTGAATGGCCTTCTCTATGTTCGTCATCCCCGTGTCGAACCTCGTATAGTCAATCGCACCCTTCACCTGAGCCTTTCCGTACGCGTCTGTCGTGGTCAGGTGCTTGTCATAGACCAGCCAGGCCGCATGACTGCACGGATTGGGGTCAGGCTGCGGTGGAAATCTGCCGAACACGACCACCGCGGCGCTATCATTCTCCCCCATCAGGTAGAGGTAGTCCGTTGCCGCTTCCTGCCTCTTCTCCAGGGGGTCATTGCTCCCCATGCTACCGGAGCTGTCTATCATGAGAACCGTGTCCTGAGCGACCAGACCCTCCTCTGTCCCGAGAACATCCGAGCCTATCGTCAGGGTCACTGTGTAGTCCCCGTCATCACCAAACCTATGCGGAACCACCGCTCCGGCGGCGTCCTTGTCATTTGTGAAGTTGCCGTCTTGGTCTGAGTCCACGAGCGCATCGAAGTCCCAGTAGTATTCGTCCAGTGTGCCATTGATCACGTAGGATGCGGTTCCGTCCAGGACCACGATATCTCCCTCCGTGATCGTCTGGTCTGGCCCTGCCTCCGGAACGAGTACCGGCGGCTCAACGACACCATTCCCCAAGGCCTCCACCGACGGAAGCTGGAGCCCGGACATCAATGACATCAGGAAGAGCAGCATCACAGCGGTTCCTCTCATCCTCTCCTTGGAGCTTCGGATGATGCCTATTCCTCCTTGAGTTCTTCCTCCTCGCGTTGTTCCGTGGAACTGGGACCCTCTCCTCTTCTGCGGAAATACAGAATGGCGATAATACAGGTGGCAATGAGCACGGCGAGGAGGGCGATTGCCAAGGAGACAAGCGTCTCCAGGCCGCCGAGGGCGATTCCGTCGCCAACATTGGGAACCAGTGGATTGGGATCCGTGGTGTCGGGTATGCCGTCTCCATCATCATCATCGTCCGCGTTGTCCCCGATACCATCGCCATCGAGATCCCTGGATTCATTCAGGTCAAGCGGGAAGTCATCACGATAGTCCGGAACTCCATCATTGTCGTCGTCCGGATCCATGTTGTCCCCGATACCATCGCCATCAGAGTCCATCCATTCCTCGGGATTGAGCGGGTACAGGTCCTCGTCGTCGGGGACGCCATCGCCGTCATCATCATCGTCCGCGTTGTCCCCGATACCATCGCCGTCAGTATCTCTCCACTCGCTCGGATCGAACGGATAGGGGTCGTTGGAGTCCGGAACGCCGTCATCATCATCGTCTTGGTCCATGTTGTCTCCGATACCGTCGAGGTCCGAGTCCCTGATCTCATCCGGGTTGCTTGGGAAGGCATCCTCGTCGTCGGGGACGCCATCGCCGTCATCATCATCGTCCGCGTTGTCCCCGATACCATCGCCGTCAGTGTCTTTCCACTCGTCAGGGTCCCACGGGAAATCATCCCGTTCATCAGGAACACCGTCGTTGTCGTCATCCGGGTCAAAGATATCGATGATTCCGTCGTTGTCGTGGTCCGTGCCTGGGATCCCGACCGCAGGACTGGACATTGGCGATTCATTCGGGATATCGTCACTTGCAGTTATCTGGTAGTAGTACTTGCTACCGGGCAGGAGTCCCGTGTCCGTATAGTTGGAGGACGGCGCGGGGATTTGCGCCTCGAAGTAGTAGTTCGCACCATCAACGCTCGCGTATACGGTGTAGAACGCGAGGTCCAGCTCGGTGTTGGGCGTCCATGAGAGCTCCAGAGCCGTCGGGTCCTGGGCGTTGGTCACTTGGAGATTGACCGGTGTATCAGGAGGCGTCGTGTCCTGCACGGACACCTGCGTCTCGATGATGTTGTTGTCTGTCTCATTCTCATCCGGTATGGGAGCGACCACGACGGCAAGATCGAACGTGCCGATGGTGGACGGGACCAATCCTAAGGAGACCCACTCGATGGAGTCCACCTGCAGCTGTGAAATCACCTGACTGCTCACCTCGACACCGTCGAAGAGCAGTCTCACCGTTATGTTGTACTCATCGTTGAGGCCAACGTTTCGGACCTTTGCCTTCACGGTCTGCGGGACCCATCTCTCCATCGGAGAGACAACGCTGAGCTCTCTGATCTCTATGTCGTGTTCCCATCTCCTGCCCACCAACCAATCGATGAGATTGACCGCAAGTTTCTGGTTGTCAGACATATTGAGGGCAAAATTGTCGAATGGATCCTCATCCGAGAGTGCTGCCACACGTCCTGGCGAATCGGACACCGCGAGGATGTGACCGCCCGATGTATCTCGGACGAGGCTGATTGCAGGTGAGGTCACAATGAGCTCCCGTGCAGGGGCGGGGATGTAGACTGAACTCACTCCTTCCGTCACGTCGTGCGGCGTAATGTCGAACGTCGTACCAGAAGACCCGCCGAACATCCAATTGATGCCGGCAAATGATGTGATATCATCATACGTCGATGTTCCGGAGTCGCCCATGAGAAGGAGGCCATGTCCCGAGCTCACGAAGCTCTGCATGACGCCTCTCTCGGAGAAAGAGTATGAGAAGTCGGGTTCTGGCAGGATGAAGACATCGTACCCTGAGAGGTCAGTGGCGGTGAGGGGCGTAGCGAAGAGGGTGTCCACAACGTATCCGAGCGAGGTCAGGACCCCTCTCAGAGACGCATAGGAGGACATTGATATGCAACCGTGGGTCTGGTCGAACAACAGAAATGCCAGGACCTTCCTGACATTGACGGACTTGCAGACCTGGTTGTTCACGGTTATGTTCTCATCTGGTATCGGTGACACCTGCACGCAGACATCATAGGTCTTCTCCACCGTGGGAACCCAGAAGAACGTCAGCGAGTCCACTTGACCGGGGGACATGAAGGATATGTACTTCTGGTCCGCTAGCACTCCGTCGATGGTGAAATTCACCTCGATGTTGGTCTCGTTGTTCAATCCAGCATTCTTTATGTCCACATCAATCGTCACGTTGTCGTTCGGTTGAATGTGCGGCGGGAGCTGGAAGTAGGAGACGGCAATATCGTGGTCCACCGGAATCGCACCAGCTGTCCATTGTACGGCGTCCCTCACCATCTCGTAGAGGTCCGTGGGCAAGGTGAAGTCGGCGAATGGACCGAGTTCAACTATCCTGCCGCTGCCGAATTCCTCGCGGGCAACAGTGTAGGCATAGGTCGAAGAGACTTGACTTCCGGTCAAGGCCAACGCATCTCCTGGCAGCATGCTCAGATACAAGCTAGCCTCCCCGCTTTCCGAACTGTACACGTTTCCCACGATGTAGTCGGCCGTTATCTCGTGACCCATCAGGATTTTCTGGTCATTGAACCAGCTGTTGTAGTCCCAATAGACCCCGTATCCGTTCGTCCCAGCAGCTCCGGACCAGAGGAGGCCAGAATAGGCCAGGTAGCAGACCGCGCTGTCCACAGCCACTATTCCCTTTCGATTGTTGAAGAAGCTCGCGACATCGGTGAGATAGACGTCTGGAACAGCGTTGTCCGGAAGCAGAAGGACATCAATGGAGGACAGAGTGGACGAAGAGAGATCTGTGATTACCGTGGTCTGAAACCTGTTCAAAGGATCGGTATCGAGGATCGCCTGGAAGGTCGAGTAGAGGTTCGAATTGCCACCGAAGAAGTATGATATGTCGCCCGTCAAACCATGGTCATAGATTCCCACGATGGTCGCGTAGCCAACGAAGACCGTCTGCTTGACCCAGTTGTTGCCCGTGAAATTCTCGGAGGGCACGGGCTGAACGAATATCTCGACCTCATAGAAACCCTCGATCGTCGTCACGTAAGTGAAGCTCACGTCCTGCGAGGCGCCGGAAGCCAGGAGAGGGATGGAGATATTGTCCTCCAGCACGGAGTTCACATTGAATTCCACGGTCAGGTTGGTCTCGTTGTTCAATCCCAGATTCTTGATGGTTGCATTGACATAGAAACTCACTCCCGGGTTTACGAACCCCGGAGCATTGAAGTTGGTGACGGCCACATCGTGGTCATAGGTCACACCAAGCAACCACTCTATTACGTTAAGCGCCAGCTGCTCATTGTCTGCCGAGGTGATTCCGAAGTCCATGAGGGAACTCTCATCCGAGAAACCCGCGACTCTTCCGGGAGACGTGGATACGGCAAGGGCGTGTCCTCCGCCCGAATCCCTGATCAGGCTGATTGCCGATCCAGATATGACCATCTCGCACAGAGGACTGGACAGGTCTATCATGGTGATGCCTGTCGTGATCTGGTGCGGCGTTATCGAGGTCGTTGTGCCGCTCGTGCCTCCGCTGATCCAGGAGATTCCGGAAAACGAGGTGAGGTCCGTGAAAACGGGAGGATCATCATCACCGAGCACGAGGAGGCCGCTTCCCGAAGAGACGAACGCCTGAATCGCGGACAGCTCCGAGGCCGAGTAGGACTGGAAGGGCTGGGGAATCATCAGGACGTCGTGGCCAGAGAGGTCGGCAGGTGTTATTGGGGTCGTGAATTGATAGTGTAACTCGTAACCCTCTGCGATGAGATCCGCTATCAGGATGCTGTAGGCAGAGGCATTGTCCGTTCCGTGCGTCTGATCAATGAGGACCGAACCTTTTATGGAGCTGACATCGACGTCGACACAGTTCTTGTTGTTGGTCAGTGAGGTCTCTCCAGGAACCGGTGTTGCCTCCAGGCACACATTATAGGTCTTCTCTATTACGGGCGTCCAATACATCGTCACAGCCGCCGCTGTTCCGTTCTGCAGGAATCCGATTGTCGTATTATCCACGAGGGCGCCGTCGACGGTCAGATTCACCGTGACGTTCGTCTCATCGGATATGCCATTGTTTCTGACTGTGCCGCCAACCGTGACGTTCGTGTTTGGATCGACCCTGCCTGGGACACCCGGAGCACTGACGCCTATGTCGTGCTGGGGAAGAGTGGCGTTTGTGATCTCGATGTCATCAATATACCATCCCTCCTTCAGGCCAAGAGTGCCGTAGTCCCAGCCCACATGGAAGCGAATCGAAACGACGCCACCAACGTAGGCAGAGATGTCGAAGGTCTCGTACTCCCAGAACGACTGGGGTCCCGCGAAGGCCTGACGGCCTTCGAGCGGGTTGTCGTAACCCGTATCGATCACGTACGGATATCCCCCTACCGGGAATATCTGCTGCCAGCCTGATCCGGCATCGATTTCAACTATCCCTCCATCAGGATAGAAGCCCGTCGAATAGTCGAAGTCATACCAGTGCCAGAAATTGAGGTAGGACGCAGTCGCGTTGGTGAGGTCTATGGTGGGGCTCTGCAGAGCCGTGTCTCCGCCGTTCACCCAGTTTGCCACCTCTCCTCCGCTGTACCAGCTGTTGCTCGCACTGTGCCATCTGACAGAAGAGATGCTCCAGTCGTCTGGTATCGATGTCCCACTGATCCAGTAGTGAGTCCAGCCGTTCACGCCGCTCTCCACGTCGTCGAACCATGCAAAGGTCCCAAAAGAGACTGAGACGAGAGCCAGAACGACGGTCACAGGAGCGATCTTCCACATTCGCAGGCGCAAAATTCCACTATGCCTTCCGCTCAACACATCTGGGATTCCAATCATCAATCTCCACCTCCCTCGCGTGACCACGATCCCTCCAGGTTCCGAGAAATCCACTAAGGGACTTCCCTTCTATCCGCTTTGCTCCAGAAAAAGGTTTCGGTCCGCTCGGTCGAGAGCGGTATCTGGGAATCATCCAACACGGCATGCGCATGCAAACCTTATTATTCCAGTAGCACGGAATCTCTGATGAAATGATACCGGAAAGACCCCATGGAGAGATACCTGAACCACCTGAACCGCAGAAGCCACCCACGCTGGGCGAGCCCCCTTCGCCGCTGTGGGCAGACATGAAGGACGAGCTCGACAGCATGAAGAAGGCGATTCAGGACCTGAGGAAGAGAATGGAAGGCCTTGAAGGCAGGGTGACCGCTCTCGAGGAATCGATGAGATAGCTCACCTCTGGACCACGATAGTCAATACATCCTTGTCCCTGAGCACGTGGCCTAGCCCGACTGTTTGCCCAGGGAACTTCGCGCTATCCCCCCACACGCACGCGTACCTGAACTTCCCTCTAAAGTCGCGGTGGATCGCATCGCACACCATCCCCACAGTGGAGCCATGCTTCACGACGAGCGGCTCGGAGTAATCCACCTCCCCACCCTGCGGCTTCATGTATATGCGCATGAACTCGAGCTCGCTGAAGATCGCCTCTCTCAATTCGTCCAGCCCCTCACCATTGAGCGCGGAGATGGGGACGACCTTCCAACCCTTCAATCTCCGCATGATGAGGTCCATCTCCTTTCCGGAGGCGAGGTCGACCTTGTTGAGGACCACGAAGGCGGGCATGTAGGCCTTGTTCCCCGCCAGGAAGTCAATCAACCTGGATTCGGTTATGTCCTCCTTCACAATGACATCCGCGTTGACGTATCCCCATTCACGGAGCATCCCCTCTATCACGCCCTCCTCCAGGTGCGTGAGCTTCTTCGTCGAGCTTATCGTGAGGCCGCCCCTGTCCTTGAACTTGATCGAGACCTCCGGTGGTGTCTGATTGAGCCTTATCCCCCCCGCCTCAAGCTCGTTGACGAGCAGGTCTACGTCCCATTCGCCCACGTCCACGGTCAAGAGGATCAGATCAGACGACCTGGCGACGGAGAGGACCTCGCGTCCCCTTCCTCGACCGTGGGCGGCTCCATCGATGAGGCCAGGCATATCGAACAACTGAAACTTGGCGCCCCTGTAGTGCATCACTCCTGGAATGACGTTGAGCGTCGTGAAGTCGTAGTCCCCGACCTCGCTCTCGGCGTCCGTGAGCCGATTGAGAAGAGTGCTCTTTCCCACGTTCGGAAGGCCGACGATGCCCACGGTCGCGTTCCCGGATTTCCTGATTCCGTATCCTCTGGCTGCGCCTGTCCCGGGTCCCCTTTCCAGCTTCTCCCTGAGCTTGGCCAGCCTGGCCTTCAACTTGCCTATATGATGTTCCGTCGCCTTGTTAAGGGGGGTCCGGTGAATCTCGTCCTCGAGCTCCCTTATTTGATCCTCGATCTTTCCCACGAATGGAGAACCTCCTCACGGCTCAAAATGGTTTCCTCTCAGGGCGTTATCGTCGTCCCCGCGCGACCTTCCAGTGCCTCCGGGAAGCCGTTCAAGGAGCACACGATTGCCCTCTTCCCGCCCGCTTCGAGAAACTCGATTGCCGCGCCAATCTTGGGGCCCATGCTCCCTGGCGGGAAATGACCCTCGTCGTGGTACCGCTTGGCATCAGCGAGGGTCATCGAGTCTATATCCACCTGCTTCTTTGTTCCCCAATTCAAGGAGACCTTGTCCACGTCCGTAATGAGGACCAGCGTCTCCGCCATGAGCTCCCTGGCCAGCAGACTTGCCGTGCAATCCTTGTCTATCACGGCGTCCACGCCAACGTATCTCTTTCCTTTCTTGATGACGGGGATCCCTCCGCCGCCGCCCGCGATTATGACCTTCCCCCTGGGCTTCATCCTGAGGAACTCCCTTATCCCTTCCAGCTCGAGCACCTTGAGAGGCAGTGGTGAGGGCACCAGACGGCGGAACCCGCCGCGCATCTTGTCCTCCTCCATTACCCATCCCTTCCTCTTCACCAGGTGCGCTGCCCTGCGCTTCCTGTAGTAGGGTCCAATGGGCTTCGTGGGATTGCTGAAGGCCTCATCCTCGGGGTCGACAACAACCTCGGACACGAGGGCAAAGACAGGTCTGATCTCGTTCTCCTTCACCAGCTCGTTCGTGATGCTCTGCTGCAGCACGTATCCAATCTGCCCCTGCGACTCGGCCACACAGATGTCCATGGGGTTGGCGGGAACCTTCTCCCTGGCCTCCTCGTTCTGGAGCAGGATGTTCCCCACTTGCGGGCCGTTCCCATGCGTGATTATGACGTCGTATCCCAACTTGGCGAGGGTGACTATGCGCGGAGTTATCTTCTGCACATTGTCCTCCTGCTCCTCGACCGCATTGTTCCCCGCGGGCAGGAGCGCATTACCTCCCACTGCGACTACTATTCTGGGCAAGTGACTTCACCAAGGAACTTGAACCATTGTCTCACTATCATATAAAGCTTTCAGCAACGTTATATATGCATTAGATTCTTAACACCGCGAATGGGATTCCAAGAGTCCTTCGAGAAGTTCAAGAAATCAAAGCTAGTCGTGCCCACCTACATCGTTCTCGTCATCCTCATATGCATGGGGCTCGTGTACCTGAACACCTGCCTGGCGACGATACTCATACCGGTCGCCATGTTCGCCATCCCCTTCTACATGGGGGAGAAGAGATTCAGGTATTTCATCCTCCTTGGCATCATCGTCGTGCTCGTCAACTCGGTCGCGTTGGGGCTCCTGAACGCGGATTATATCAGAGGCTATCAGACGCCTGAGCAGATGAGCGCCGACGAGCATACGATCACGCAGGGAACCATAACGCCGACCGTCGGCGGTGCGGACACGCAATTCAATTTCACCGTCTGGATTACATCCAATGTCACCGACGTGAACCTCGTCCAAGTCTGGGTCAACATCTCCGAGCTCCAGGAGTACAAGCCCCACAGCGATGAGTACCATCCGATGAATGCGAGCGACAGTCTAGACACGAATCTGAGTGATGGGAAGGAGTACCACGTCACGATTCAACTCCCCAAGGGCGTTCATTTCTTCCACTTCGCGGCGGACATAGACGGAACGTGGTACACTACGCTCTTCTATGACGAGCTTTCCAGCGCCTATCTCAAGGCCTTGGGACCGATCAATGCCGACTTCCCGACGGTCTTTTGGATGTACTTTCAGGCCGCGCTCATGTACATGTTCTTCACGAGCATCCTCTTCATGATATTCGTGATGGCGTACTGGTGGATCGGCAAGTCACGGATCGAGCGCGCAAAGTGGGATGATAGGCTGCGTCAGGCGGGAGAGCTTGAGCCCGTCGAAGCCGAAATCCCGGAGTTCGAGTGCACGAATTGTGGACGGCCGGTACACGAGGATGCGCTCCGGTGCCCGCACTGCGGTGCGATCTTCGAGGAGGAGGAGACGGAACCCGAGCCGGTGGAATGAACACCATCGCATCCTACCGAATACAGATTGCCCTACTCTGTTGCTTGAAGTCATGATCCCCCCACATTGCTACTTTGCCGCCAAGGAGTGCAGAGCGGTTTCCCAAATGGCAAATGCCAAAGTGAAGAGGAGCGCGGAGGCATCCGAGCGAAGGAAGCTCTCCACCGATTGGGGGACATTCTTCACTTCCTTTTTTCTGTCGGAGGCGACCCTTGTCCAGTCATCAAAGCTTAAATATTTCAGTCACGATATGGATAACGATCAAATGGATGGGATGCATCCAGGAGTGCTGATAGCTTGGCGGTCAAATCCATAGCCGAAAGGCTGGCTCAAAAGCAGAGAGAGATCTCAGTCTCCGAGTTCTTCGAGAGGAACAAGCACATACTCGGCTTCGACTCGCTGACGAGGGCCCTCATCACGTCGGTCAAGGAGGGAGTGGAGAACAGCCTCGACGCTGCCGAGGAGGCGGGTATTCTTCCGGATATCTGCGTCGAGTTGGAGAGGATCTCGCGGAACGAGTACAGGGTGATAATCGAGGACAACGGACCAGGCATTGTCAAGCGCGTGGTTCCGAAGATATTCGGAAAGCTGCTCTACGGGTCGAGGTTCCACAGTCTGAGACAGGCAAGGGGTGCTCAGGGTATCGGGATCTCCGCGGTCGTGATGTACGCACAGCTCACAACTGGAAGGCCCGCGAAGATAAGGACGAAGGTGAAGGAGAAGGATGTTGCGTACGAGGTCGAGCTGATGCTTGACACGAAGAAGAATCGACCGCTGAAGGTCAGGGACGATTTCGTTGTCTGGGACAAGCCGCACGGGACCAGGTTCGAGGCAGTGGTTCGCGGTAGATACGTCACCGGAAAGCAGTCCGTCTACGAGTATCTCAGAGCGACCGCGATTGTGAACCCCCACGCGAGGATCGAGTTCAGGTCTCCGAACGGTGACGATGTCGTCTTCGATCGCGCCACGGAGGAGCTGCCTGAACTCACCAAGGAGATCAAACCACATCCGTACGGAATGGAGCTCGGAATGCTGATGAAGATGGCAAAGTACACGAAGAGCATCAAGATGGTCTCCTTCCTGAAGACGGAGTTCGAGCGGATCAGCTACAGGGTGGCAAGGGAGATATGCCGGAAGGCGGAAGTCCCTGAGGACCTCAGGCCGAAGAAACTCTCGCTGGAGCAAGGCCGAGCCATCATCGGGGCGATAAAGAAAGTCAAGATAATGTCGCCGCCCACGGACTGCCTGTCTCCGATCGGGGAGAGACTGATCCGGAAGGGGCTGAAGAACGTGCTCGGAGACATGAAGCCCGAATTCTACTGCCCGCCCGTCACGAGGGAACCTTCCGTCTTTGCTGGCAACCCCTTTGTCGTCGAGGTCGGCATCGTATATGGAGGCGACCTTCCGGCCGACCAACCCGTGGAGGTCCTCAGATACGCCAACAGGGTGCCGCTCCTGTATCAGCAGGGCGGATGTGCCCTCACTGCCGGATTGGAGCAGGTGGACTGGAGGAGATACGGCCTGGAGCAACGCGGCGGACGTGGCCTGCCATTCGGTCCCGCGATCATACTCGTTCATCTCGCCTCGACGAAAGTGCCCTTCACATCGGAGGCCAAGGATGCGGTCGCCAACATCCCCGCGATAACGGAGGAGATCAAGCGGGGGCTGATGGCATGCGGAAGGAGGCTGAGAACGCACCTGAACAAGAAAAAGAAGAGGGCGAAGACGCAGGAGAAGTTCGAGATCGTGCAGAAGATTCTCCCCGAGATCGCGGTGAAGAGCGCGGGCATAATACACAAGAAGGTTCCGAGTCTAGATAGGACCATCACGAAGATAATGGACGTGATATGGATAGATGAGCACGTCGAGTACTCGAAGCGGGGACACAGGGTGACGATCGACGTGTACAACTATACGCCCACGGCAAAGAAGCTCACACTTCACGCGGTCATTCCAAACGGGAACCTTGATACCAGCTCCATGACTCCCAAACCCAATGAGGTGAAGGACAACGGGAAGGTGACCTGGACGCTGAAGAGGATCCCCTCATCCAAGAAGCAGGAGGTTTCCTTCACACTCTCGGGCCTCGATCAAGACGACTACGACGAGACCGAGCTCTACGTGAGCGGAATCAACCCGCAGTACGTCATAGGGGCCGAAGCGCTCCCCGGTGACTGGGACATCGAGGTGAGGGAGTTCAAGAGACTTGACGTTGAGGAAGTGGCGGCCGAGGATGAGGTTGACTACGATGAGATCGAGGAGGTCGTTGAAGAACTCGAGGAGGACTCGTATGGAAAACAGGAATCAGAAGCCTATTGAGGAGCTCTACAGCATCGCCGAGAGCATATACAGCCAGCTCGAGTCTGGTGACATACCCAAGATGAGCATCCCGCTCAGGACGAAGACCAACATCAGCTTCATGCCCAGGAAGGGCGTGTGGAAGTACGGCAGTGCGAAGGGGGCGAGAACCGCAAAGAAGCTGCGCGGGGCCTATATGCTCCTCCGAACGATGTACATGCTGGACTTCATTCGAGAGATGATAGAGCAGAACAAGTCCTCGACGCTCAGGGAGATGTACTACATATCGGAGGGCTGGGGACTCGCGAAGTTCGGATCGCAGAACGAGTCCAATCTCTTGGCGGAAGATATGGAGATAATCACGGGATGCATGCGCGAGGACTTCAAGCTGAGGCCCGAGGAGGACGGTGCCAGAGTCATGGGGAACCTCACCATCGAGGAGACGAACAGGAGGGGGGAGAGGAAGAGAATCAACTGCCGCGATGACGTGGGTGACTCCGGTTATGGGATCCCCTACAATGTCGAGGAGGACAAGATACGCTTCATCGATTCCGATGTGGACTTCGCCATTGCCATCGAGACGGGCGGTATGTTCGACAGGCTCGTCGAGAACGGGTTCGATGAGTCCTCAAGATGTCTTCTGATACATCTCAAGGGACAGCCGGCCCGCTCGACGCGCAGGTTCATGAAGCGGCTGAACGAGGAGATGAACGTGCCGATCATCGTCTTCACCGACGGCGATCCGTGGTCCTTCAGGATATTCGCGTCCGTTGCCTACGGTGCGATCAAGACGGCGCACATCTCTGAGTACCTGGCAACGCCAACCGCAGTCTACTTGGGGATAACCGCCTCGGACATTCTTAACTATGAGCTTCCCACCGACAAGCTGAGCGGGCAGGACATCAAGGCCCTTGAGTCGGAGCTCACCGATCCGAGGTTCAAGGACAGGTTCTGGAAGGACGAGATCGAGCTGATGCTGAAGATCAAGAAGAAGGCCGAACAGCAGGCGCTGGCCAAGTACGGACTGGATTTCGCGACGGACACGTACTTGCCGGAAAAGCTGAGCCAGCTGGGTCTGATGAAGTAGCCGGGCACAGCCTTATATGAGTTTTCTGTCTTATCGCAGATGATGAAGATTCGGCCAGAGTGCTTTCCTTGTCTTCTTCGTCGTTCGCTGTATGAGACCAATCTCGTCAACCCTGAGCTGGGCTACGACGCGATGAAGGCCGCGGCGGATGCTCTCCTACTCGAGTTCGGCGAGAACGCCAACTCGGCGGAGGTGGCAACCAAGGTCCATCGGGTGGTATACGACCTGCTTGGCACCGACGACCCGTACAAGGAGGTGAAGAAGAAGAGCAACGAGGTCGCGCAGAGGCTCTATCCTCGTGCGGAGGAGCTTGTCCGCGGATCCGATGACCCCTTCAGGGCGGCCGTGACGTGCTCCATTGCCGGGAACGTCCTGGACTTCGGGATTAGGACGCGGATAAGCGGGCCCGAAGGCCTCGAACCCATTTTTGAGAAAATCTACACGGATGGATTGGGACATGACGATACTCCGCGAATCAAGGAGATCCTGGCCGAAGCCGATGAGGTCCTGATATTTGGAGACAACGCTGGCGAGATAGTCTTTGACCGGCTGCTCGTCAGGGAATTGAAGAAGTTCGGCGGGAACGTGACATATGTGGTTCGAGGGAGGCCCATACTGACGGATGCGACCCTGGAAGACGCCCTGGAGTTCGGCATGGACGAGCTGGCCGATGAGGTCCTGACGACGAATGCGTTTGCGGTGGGCGTGGACTTCAACCGGCTGGATGACGCACTCAGGCGGAAGTTGGACCAGGCGGGCTTGACGATCTGCAAGGGAATGGCGAACTGGGAGTCCTTCTCCGACCAAGACTACAGGCCAATTGCCTATCTGGTCCATGCGAAGTGCAGGCCCGTGGCGGAGAGCATGGGCGTGCCGCTCGACAGGAGCTCAGCCAAGCTCTTCGAGTGACTGCTCTGCGGCCCTCTCCGAACGGGTGGAGATTACCATCTGAAGGGAGACAACGAATCCCCAGACGATGATCTGAAGAACGGCGATGGTTTCTATCAGAGGACCCTCCTTGAACGTGACCGCCACCGCGGCTGAGAGAATGACAACGATGAGAGTGAGCGGTGCTGCCAAACGACTGAAGGGAGGAGATCTGCTCAGCGGCCAGATCAGAAGCATCAGCGCTGCCATGATGAAGGAGAAGAAGGAGACGCTGACCGCATAGTGTATACCCTCGGGTTCCGCATGCTCCGGGAAGACGCCCACGAGGAAGAGGAATATGCCCGCCACCGCGCATGCCAGGCTGCCTAGCTCTCCCAGGACGTGGGTCCGCAGAACGCTCCAGAGCCCCCACGCGAATGGAATCAAGATTAGTCCGGCAGAAATCGCACCCATGTTGAAGGCAAGCGCTCCCTCGCCCACGCCGAGATCGCTCAGGTAGTGCCCGCCGAACACGTACCACGGGCTCATTGCCCACGCAATGCTGTATCCAACGATGAAGCAAATCCCCGCGAGAATCCCGCTCAGGCCGCCTATTCTCACGGGATCGACTCCTCCCACACTAGAATCAATCAGGTCTGTGTTCTCAATCATGATCCCGCTTTCGTTTGGGTTCAACAATCCTCCCCAGCCTATGCCCAATCCATGCGAGAAGTGCGACATCGCCAGCTATCAGAGGAACAATCAAACCTGTCTTGGCGAGCTGGCAGATGGCACTGTCGACCGCATCCATCGGCGTGACTACGGGTGCGCACACCTCGGGCTTCCATGGCCAAGGGAGATATCGACCGGCAGGCGAACAGGGCCAATTATCGCAGGAACCGCTCGGAGAGATATCGACCGCCGCCGCCCAATACGCGACGTCGACCAGGAGTGTCCCCACTGCCAAGGTCACGGCAAGCAGCCTGCCAAGGTCCTTCCAGCTTCTCGAGCCACTCATTCAGTCCCTCTGCGTGTCGCTTCCACAAGCCCAAGGGATAGCAGTGCCCGAGCCGGAATTTGAATCCGGGTCCGAAGCTCCGCAGGCTTCTAGGATATCCAAGCTACCCCACTCGGGCCTGCCCTCGTCATGTTTCGCAACCTTTAATTTGTTTCGCCCGCCGAAATCATCGGAAGCCGTTTGAGTGATGTGCGGCGTCTCTGACGAAATCCTTCACCTCTTATAGAGGAACCGTCAGCTCCATGACCTGACACGCAAGCTTTATGTTCAGAACCTGCATAGAGCTTGTTCCCCGGAGGTGGGGATTGTGTACGAAGTCAGATTTCACGGAAGGGGAGGACAGGGGGCCGTGATGGCCGCCCAAGCGCTTGCCGATGCCGCCTTCGTTGAGGGCAACTACGCTGTCGCCTTCCCGTGGTTCGGGGCCGAGAGGAGAGGCGCCCCCGTGCTCGCATTTACACGCGTGGATGAGAAGAAGATAAACATCAAGACGAGGGTCTACAGCCCCGATTACGTTGTCGTGCTCGACGACAAGCTGGTAGATTTCGTCAATATCGCCGAGGGGCTGTCTCCGGACGGAATGGCAATACTCAATTCCTCGCTTGAGCCGGAGGAAGTGGACATCGGGATTTCGGTCAAGACAGCGACGGTGGATGCCACGTCAGTTGCGCTCGAGGTCCTCGGCATGCCTATCACGAACAGTGCCATACTGGGCGCGTTTGCGTTGGCGACCCGCCAGATATCCTTGGATTCAGTGAAACAGGGAATCATGGATGTTTTCGGACCGAGGATAGGGGAGAATGTAGCTAAGAAGAACGCCAAGGCCGCCGCTGTGGCTCACGACCGGGTGAAGATCGGGAGGTGCAAGGGCGAGAGGAAGTACCCCGAGGCGAAGAAGTGGCTTCCGACATATCAGGAGATGCCGCTGAGCCTTGCCACAAAGCCAATGAAGACGGAGGCGGGTCTCGTCGGACCGGGCAGTTCGATTGAGAACAAGACGGGCAGCTGGAGGACATTCACTCCGAAGTACGACGAGGAGGCCTGCACGAACTGCCTGATGTGCTGGTTCTACTGTCCTGATTCGGCGATTAGGCGGTTGGAGCCTCCGGAGAAGGTGAAGTTCGATACGGACTACTGCAAGGGCTGCGGGATATGCGCGGAGGTCTGCCCAGTCGATGCGATAGAGATGGTGAGATAATGGTCGACAGAAGGGTTGTCACGGGGAACTACGCGGCGGCATACGGAGCGCTGCTTTCGCGGGCAGAGGTGATAGCCGCGTATCCCATAACGCCACAGACATTCATCGTGGAGCACATCTCCGAGTTCATCAACGACGGTATGCTGGATGCCGAGTACATGGCCGTCGAGAGCGAGCACAGTGCCATGAGCGCCTGCGTTGCGGCGTCTGCGACCGGCGTCAGGACCTTCACGGCCACATCCTCGCAGGGTCTCGCACTGATGCACGAGGTGCTGTACGTGGCGGGCGGTCTTCATCTTTCGATAGTGATGCCAGTAGTCAACAGGACAATCGCATCTCCAATCGGCATATGGTGCGAGCACAACGACACCATGGCGGAGAGGGACAGCGGTTGGATGCAGTGCTATGTGGAGAACAACCAAGAGGTCCTCGACATGGTCATCCAGGCGTACAGGCTCGCCGAGAACGGCAAGGTCTTGCTACCGGCAATGGTGAATCTGGACGCATTCATTCTCTCCCACACCGTGGAACCAGTGGAGTTCCCCGACCAGAAGGACGTCGACGAGTTCCTTCCTCGATATGACCCGAGGCATACCTACCTGAGGTCGGAGGACCCGATGGTCGTTGGGTCATTCTCATCCCCCGAATACATCCAGGAGTTCAGATACCAGACCGAGGAGAGCTTCCAGAACGCAAAGGGAGTGATTGAGGAGGTCAACGACGAGTTTGCGAGGAAATTCGGTCGCGACTATGGAGGAGCGGTGGAGGAATATCGCATGGACGATGCCGAGGCCGCCCTGATAACTCTGGGGACGGTCTCCTCGACGGCGAGGGATGTCGTCGACGAGTACAGAGAACAGGGCAAGGCCATCGGGCTTGTGAAGATGAGGTGGTTCCGGCCATATCCGAAGGAGATCATCAGGGACATCGCGTCCAGGGTCAAGGCCCTGGGCGTCTATGACAGGGCAATGTCCTTCGGCCTGGGCGGGCCGAACTATGTGGATACGAAGAGCGCGCTCTACGGGCACTCCACGATTCCCGTTCTTGGATTCCTCGCTGGCCTAGGCGGCAGGGACGTCATGGTGAAGGATATCAAGCTCATGCTTGACAGGACCCTCGAAGCAGCCAAGAAAGGGCGTGCAGACAAGGAGGTTGCGTGGATCGGTACGAGGGGGGTGGAGCCATGAAAATGAAGGATCTTCCCGAAGAGGATTGGTTTGTGAGCGGGCACACGGCCTGTCCGGGTTGCGGTGCTGCAACGATTGCCAGGATCGCCATGAAGGTGTTCGGTCCTGACACGATAACATACTTCCCGGCGAACTGTCTGCTCGTCTTCGGAGGGACCTACCCGCTCAATTCCTTCAGGGTGCCCTATCTCCATGTCCTGTTCGAGAACTCCGCGATCTGCGCTGCAGGAATCAGCAGGGCGCTGAAGAGGCTCGGCAAGACGGATACCAACGTCGTCGCCTTTGCCGGGGATGGCGGGACAGCCGATATCGGGATCCAGGCACTCTCCGGAGCCGCGGAGAGGAACGAGGACATCATATACGTCTGCTACGACAACGAGGCGTACATGAACACTGGGATCCAGAGAAGCGGAGCGACGCCCTTTGGCGCGTGGACGACGACGACGCCCATCGGGCGGGTGGAGGCCGGAAAGGACGAGTACAAGAAGGACATCCCGAGAATCATGATCGCCCATGACGCCCCCTACGTTGCCACAGCGACGCTGGGATACATACCCGATCTCCTGAAGAAGCTCGAAAAGGCGAAGAACAAGAAGGGCGTGTTCAGATACCTGCAGATATACTCCCCGTGCCCGCCGGGCTGGCGGATGGACTCGAGCCTCGGCCCCAAGGTCTCCAAGCTGGTGGTTGAGACGGGTCTCTGGACTCTGTACGAGTTCGAGGACGGGAAGATGACCATCAACAAGAAGCCGAAGATGACTCCGGTCGAGGAGTATCTGAGGCTTCAGGGCAGGTTCAGACACATGACGAAGGAGCAGATAGAGATCCTTCAGAAGTTCGCAGAGGAGAAGTGGAGAAAGGACCAGGCTCTTGCGGAGGCATTCAGCTAGCTATTCGGCGAACTTCGAGCCGCATTTGGGGCATACCTTCGCGTCCTGACTCACCAAAGTATTGCAGTTTCCGCACTGGAACAGGGCTTCAGAATCCCCAGCAGCTGCCCTTTGCTCCTCGATCTTCCTCTCATATTCCGCGAGCCGCTTCTTGTACTCGCTCTTGACCATATCGTTGCCCTTTTCGGTGATGTTGACGACGAACTTGTTGGGTCCAGTCCATTCGACCTCCACGAGGCCGTCCTGCTCGAGAGACTTTACGGTTTCCTCAAGCTCCTTGTATCTGACACCCCTTATCTCGGCAAAGAAATCCTCCCTGGAGGCCCCGAAGTACCCTCTCTTAGCCGCCGTGTTCAGAACCCGCCAGGCAAAATCGTCCACGGCAAACCACTGTACTCACCAACGGTTAGACGATATTTATACGTTATTGCCAATCCCTGCCAGTGCCATCTTCGCCCTTGCGAGAGTCTCCTTTGGAGTGCCGTTTCCGTCGATGCACACGAGGATATCGGCATACCTTTTCTTCAGGGGTGCAGTCATCTCTCGGTATATGTCCAGTCTGCCCCTGACCGTTGACTCCACATCATCCCTTCGTATGCTGAGCTTGGAGCCGCAGACATCGCAGGTCCCCGCAATCTTCGGTGGGTTGAACTCGATGTGGTATATCGCCCCGCAGCTCTTGCAGACCCGCCTACCTGTGGCCCGCCTGATGATCTCGTCCTCGGCGACGTCTATGTATAGAACCACATCGACCGGAAACCCGTCGTCGAGGGCCTCGGCCTGCGCAGGCGTTCGCGGAAAGCCATCGAGAATGAAACCCCGAGCGCAATCCCCCCGAGAGAGCCTTTCCATCATCATCTTGATAACGAGATCATCTGGAACGAGCTTTCCGTTCGCCATGTACGATGCGACTGCCTGTCCCAGCTCCGTGTTCCTGTCGACCTCGCTCCTGAGGATGTCTCCCGTCGAGATGTGAGGCAGACCATACTCCTCTGCAAGGGTCGAGGCCTGTGTTCCCTTTCCCGAACTTGGCGGGCCGAGGACGACTATTCTCACGTCTCAGGGAAACGGTCTCGACACTATATTCTTACCGCTTTGTGCCTTGCGCTGACCCTGACTGGCGGCCGAAAGATTAATATCTGTCCAGATCGGTTTCCTCCTCAGCAAAGGTCACGGTGCTCCCCATCACCTAAAACTGGGGTGGTGGAAAGAGGCCGACGTTGGCTCGGCCTCCCGCTTATTCTCAGAACAGATGGTCTGCGACCTCTCTTGCTGGTCCCCCCACGTGGCACTCCATCGTCTCGATGCTCAGATCCTCGATCTCCGCCCTGACTTCACCCACTCTGTCCGGGAATGTATTGACATAGACGGTCGCACCTGTGTCTATCGAGAAGAAGGCGGGTATTTCCCTCTCCCGCATGTCCCTGACCTTCAGGATCACGCTCAGCGTTTCCGGTCTCCAGAGCAGCATCTCCGTAGCGCCTGTCATCGTTATTCCATGGAGCATGAGCGTGTCCCTCTCTGCGAGTTCGCATATCCTTCCGACCTCCCCATTTCTGATCGCGAGCTCCATCTCATCGATCATCCTTGGCATCTCGGCCACCCTTGAATCGAAGAAGGGAGAGGATGGAGCCTCTCGGTGAGCGTCTTCCGTCTTCTTGAATGCGGGAACAAGTGCGACTATGATGCCCATCCGAAGGTCCTCTGATCTGATCTGGTAGGAATAGGTGTCCTCGTCCCCGACGCCACTCCTGAGCCTGGAGAACGCACCTGTCACGGACCGCGCGGCGGATGCGGCCCCTCTTCTCGCGATCCGTGAGATATCCCTGTCGCTCAGCTCGAGTCCGAGCGCTCTGCAGCTGGCAAGGGCGAGCGCCGCGAAGCCTGATGAGGAGGCTCCCAGGCCGATGTTGGTAGAGAAGTTGTTCACGGATTTCATCCTGAATTTCAGGTCCGCTCCAGCGTGTTGGAGGGCGGCACTTACGACGTCCGAGATCCTCTCGAGTTCCCTGCCCGAGACGCGCTCATCTCCTATCTCTGCACTGCTGGACTCGAAGTCACCGAACTCGATCGTCGTGTGCGTGGCAAGGGGCGCCGTGCATACGCTGATGGAATCATGGAACGGAAGCCGGAGTCTTTCATCCTGCAGACCGTGATACTTTATCAGCCCCTGGATGGGATGGGCGATCGCGGAGGCCTTCAATACGCACCCTCCAGCTCCTCTACGATGCCCAGAACATCCGGGAGCTCGGAGACGATGAAGTCAGCATCGCCTCTGTCGGGATTCCGTCCTGGCACCAGCAGGAGAACGCCCACCATCCCCACGTTCTTGGCACCGGCGATGTCCGTGTCGGGGCTATCACCGATATGCATGGCTTCGTCGGGTTTCACGTCTATCTGCTCCAGTGTCCGCAGGAAGATTTCCTTGTTGGGCTTCCTGATTCCAACCTCGTTCGAAAAGGTCATCCCATCAAAATAGCCCGCCAAGCCGTATGATTTCATCAGCTCCCGGAAGAAATCGCCCCCCGTGCGTCCCGTGTTGGATATGATTGCCAGTGCGATTCCTCTCTCCCTCAGCTTCCCGAGGAGCTCCTTGGCCCCCTCAAATGGAGTGGGCGGGACAATGGAAAGTGCATCATTGTACGGCCTCAGGAGACTCTCGAGGAGAGCCTCGTCCACCTGGTCGGCAGTGATTCCGAGCTCCGAGAGGATTATTCCGATCTGGGCATTCTGATCGATGTCCAATCCTCTGTTCCAGATCTCCCAGAGTCTCTGGCCCTGGACATCGTAGGCCCGCTCGATCTCCTTCAAGGGCAGGACAAGGCCGTATTCGGCGAAGACATCCCTCATCGCGTTTGCCCTTTTCTCCCTGAGGAACTCGCCAAAATTCTCCATGGGTTCCTCGAGGACCGTGTGCCACAGGTCGAAGGTCACCCCTCTCATCATTCTCTCACTCATATGTCCAGGAGCACGATTGCATATCCCTTCTCCATGTCAATCTCGAGCATATGGTACGTCGCCGCCTTGACATCGGATTTCAGCGGATGCCTTTCCTTGTCCATCTTCTCTCCCCTCACCGACGCGGTCAGCTTGTTCCCCTCGATCTCCACGTCGAACTCGCTGAGGAAGACCTCCTGGGTATCGAAGAGGAACAGCAACTCAGAGAGCCAATCGACCATCAGGCCCTCCAGGTTATTAGATTCCACCTCAACCTTGTATTCACCGACGCTCCTAACCGTTGAGGTGTCGGTCATCACGTTGAACATGCCCAGGGCGGCGTTCTCGAATATCTCGTTCAGGTCCTTGCCGTAGGCCTTCACCGCCACATCGGCCGTGTGATCGATAAACTCGAATTCCTTCATTCGCTTCCACTCTCTGAGGCAGAGTATCCCCTATTTGCCTATTGAGGCTTTCCTTTGGTGCCTGATAGCCAATCCGTTAGCTTTATTATCGGGGCACTTATCGTTTGGGCGGGATATCGATGAAAGTCAACATAATCGGCTGCGGGACCATCGGGTCGGAGCTCGCCAGGGCACTGGAACAGATGGAAGACATCGATGTCATCTACATCTCCGACAAGAAGAAGGAGAAGGCCAGGAAACTCATCCAATCCTCGACCCGAATACGATATCAGAGGGAGCCGAAGGACATCATGGAAAAGGTGGATATGGTCATTGAAGCGGCCTCCCAGGACGCGGCTCGCAAGTACGTCCCGATGGCCCTCGATAGGGGGAAGGACGTCCTTGTCATGAGCGTGGGAGCGCTGGTCGATGATGAGTTCAGGGCGAAGTGCCGGCTCATCGCGAAGAAGAACAAGTGCAAGGTCTACATCCCCTCCGGGGCTCTCGCTGGAATAGACGGCCTCGCCGCGGCATCCTGCGGAAACATCGAGGAGGTGCTTCTCATCACCTATAAGCCCCCGATGGCCTTCAAGGGAGTCAGGTACCTAGAGGAGAGGCAAATCGATCTCGATTCGATTCAGCGGGCGACCATAATCTTCGAGGGCCACGCGCGAGACGCCGTGAGATACTTCCCCAGAAACATAAACGTCGCCGCAACGGTGAGCCTCGCTGGCATCGGGTTCGAGAAGACGAAGGTCAGGTTGGTTGCCGACCCATCCGCCAGAAGAAACACGCACAGGCTTCTCGTGAAGGGGGAGATAGGAGAGATTGAGGTCAGTTGCAGGAACCTTCCGTCACCCATGAATCCGAAGTCGAGTCTGCTCGCGGCGCTTTCAGCGATATCGGCGGTCAAGAAGGCAAAGGGGAACGTGTGGGTAGGGGCCTAGACACCCCTCCTTTCGCCCCATATCACTTTGTGGAGCTGGGGAAGCACTCGCACCCTGAGATTGTCCCTGAGAACCTGCTCAGCGAGCCACCTCAGGTCCTTCCCGCCCACGGGTTGCATCACTATGCTGCACTGCGGTGCGTATTTCTCGATTACCGACTTCGCGTAGGCATAGTCCTCCTCATCTGCGATGACGAACTTGAGCTGGTCCGAAGGGGCGAGGAGCTCGATGTTCGAGAGATCCATCCTCCCATGCATCCCCGAGGACGGGCATTTTATGTCAAGGCTCACCATGAGGCTCTCCGAGCACGGCAGCTCCTGCAGGGACTCAGACCCGCCGGTCTCGACGGAGACCATGTAGCCCGCATCTAGCAGATGCGAGATGAGGGTGATGGAATCGTCCTGAGCGAGGGGTTCCCCGCCCGTGACGCAGACATAGGGGCAGCTGTGCCTTGCGACCTCGTTCAGGACCTCGTCCACACTCATGGACTTGCCCTCCACCCAAGCGTCCTGCTGGTCGCACCAGCTGCATCTCAGAGGGCAGCCCGTTATCCTCACGAACACAGTTGGCACGCCGATCTCGATGCCCTCGCCCTGGAGGGATTTGAAGATCTCGTTGATTATCATCTCTCGACATCCAGAGCTTTGGCCTATCCCTCGTACTCCAGAGGATCGTCCAATCCTGCTTCGGCGAATCCCTTCAGCCTTATTCTGCAGGAGTCGCACTTTCCGCAGGGTCTCTCACCGCCCCTGTAGCAGCTCCAAGTGAGCTCGAACGGAACCCCGAGATCCCTTCCCTTCCTGATTATGTCCGCTTTCCTCATGTTGATGAGCGGGTGCCGAATCTGGACGCCCCGCTTCTCAATCCCTGACTTCGTGCCCAGCTCAGCGGCTCTCTGAAAGGCTTTGTAGAAGTTGGGTCTGCAATCCGGGTAGCCGCTGTAATCCCGTGAGTTCGCGCCTATGTAGATGGCCTGTGCTCCGATGACCTCGGACCAGGCGAGGGCGTATCCCAGCAAGATGAGGTTTCTCGCGGGCACGTATGTGGAGGGAATCTCCTCCTTCATCGAGTCGTAATCCCTGAAGTCGGGTATGGGCTCATTCTGATCGGTCAGCGATGAGCCGCCGATTTCATCGAGCCTGATCTCCATGACCTTGTGCTCCTTCACACCTAGCTGATCAGCGATCGCCTTTGCCAGCTCCACCTCCTTGCGGTGTCTCTGGCCATAATCGAACGTTAGGGCATAGACCTCGTCGTTCTCCTCCCTGGCGATTGCCAGGGTCGTCGCCGAGTCCAATCCCCCCGAAAGCAGAACTATGGACTTGTTCATCACAGGTGTGAATCGAGTGTGTTGGCATAAAGCTTTCTTCTCTGGAGGCGATCTGAGGGCATCTACAGGCTCATCGATGCCCATGCGCCTTGTCCGGGCCCCTCATCAACCCCGATGCTGATCCTGCCAACATTCTCTGGTATGTTGATTTCATCCGCCACTCTCTTCAGTATGTATTGCGCCAGATATTCAGCGCTGGCTGCCCCGATGTCGAGGATTCTGACGTCCTCGGGCGGAAAGCTGTATCCCTTGTCACGAACCGTGACGCGCACAGTGCTGCCCTCCTCGATCTTCAGCACAGAACTCCTGGCGGGAAGGAGAATCCTGTGATCCAGCTCCTCGACGATCTTCCTGAGCGTTCTCTTGAGGATCGTGAAATCCATGATCATGCCGGTGGAATCTGGCTCCCCCTCGACATTCATGTGGACAGCGTAATCGTGCCCGTGAAGCCTCTCGCACTTCTCGGAGGTCGGGACGATGTGTGATGCGGAGAATCTTATCTTTGACTTCCACCCATCGATTGTAAGCATCATGGTTTCAACATACCTCAGATTCTATTAAAGCTATCACTCTCAACGATCTCGTCAAAGATGTAGTCCTCCCATTCCGCCTCGCCAAGCAGGATCTTCAGCTCCACGGGCGTGAGCATGGGCTTGTCGTAAATCGCCTGGTCGTCTATTGCTATCCGCGGGCAGGCGGTGGACACGAAGGCATCGACCTGGAGTCCCACTAGGTTCTCGGGTGTAACATAGTCGAACAGCAGAATGAGTGACTTCCTGTGTCGCCCGTCGAGCAGCTTCTCAATGGTCCTCGCCAATTCCATCCTCCTCTGGCCGATCTTTCTTGACACGATTATGCCGAAGACTTCAGCGGACCTTGCCTTCTCCATCGTTGCGAATCGAACTCGCCTTAGCTCGTCCACCGCGTCCTCGATGTCCCGGACTTCGCTCCTCTCCGGGTCGAGGACAACGACCCTCTTCCGCGTTGCGAGGGCAACTCCAATCGGATGGAAGTTCCCGCCACCAATGTAGAGGAATACATCCACGTCGTCCTGCACTGCCCTCGCGGTTGAGAAGTTGCACCCGAGAACTTGGCCCGGATAGGATATCCTCGAGTCTCCCTCCCCAATGATGGTGGTTAGGCCCTTCGATGCCAGATACTGCTTCACTCTCAGAAGATCAGGAACGTACTGCACGCTGGAAATGAGGCCTATCCTCCCCCCCAAGGACGGAATCGCCTCCTCAAGGAGCGCCATATCGGAGAGCTCTGACTGGAGCTCCATGTAAACGACGTTCTTGGACTCGACGTACGGAAGTGGGGCGTGACCCAGATGGAAGATCAAATCCACGGGCGCGTCAGCCACATCGCAGGCCCCGTAGCAGGGATCGGCCCAGAGGTATACGTCAACATCCGCCTTATTCTTCAACTCCAGCACGACATCGACGATCTTTTTTCTCAGTCCATCCGGGAACTGGATGGCGATGCTCCTCGCACCCACGCGCGAGATCTCGTCAGCCATCTTCTGGATTTCCCAGTCGCTAATCATATCTCACCCAGTTCTCTGGATTCGCTGATGAGGTCCTCGATGAAGACGTCCAGCGCTTCGTCCGTCACGTGCGGCATGACCACTATCCTCAGGGCCTCCGGATGCCTTGACAGCGAGAGGTGCCACCCTCTCCTCTCGAGATGCTCCTTGACGCCGACAGGGTCCCGAAGCCTTATCGCCAGGATGTTCGTCACGGGCTCCGTTATGAGGCTCAGCCCCATGTCCTTGACCGCCTGCGCGAGCCTTCTCATCCTGCTCATGCATTCCTCCACGTTCCTTGCGTATCCCTCCCTCCCCAGGGACATGATCGTCGCGTAGAGGGAGGCAACGCCCGCGCTGGACCTTGTGCCCAGAACGGTGGTCTGGAACACGCTCGTAAGGTAGGGGGACTCGAACGCGATGTTCTGCAGGTCCTCCTCCTTCCTCAAGAGGAACACGCTTGACGGGATGGTGGACATCCCCATCTTGTGCCCGTCGGCGTTCATGGAACTGAGGCCGTCGTTTCGGAAGTCGAAGACAGGCGGATCCTCCAGAAACGGGAGGATGAAGCCGCCCCAGGCAGCATCCACGTGGAACCAGGTCCTGCCCTCGCACATCCGGGAGAGTTCCTCTATCGGGTCCACGAGACCGAATTCCGTCGTCCCTGCCGTTGCCACGACCGCGGCCGTGTCCTCGCCGATGTGCCTCTCAACCTCTCCGACATCCATCACGTGGTTCTCGTTCACAGGGACCTCTCTGGGGACCATCCTCAGGATGTCGCACGCCTTCTTCGTTGAGAAGTGGGCGTTCTTTCCCAATATGACCTCCTTCCTTCCCGTCAGGTTCCTCGCGATCCACAGAGCGGTAAGATTCGCCTCGGTTCCGCCCTCCAGAATTCGGCCGGTCACGTCCATGCCGTTCAGAAGGTCCGCCATCATCTCGATGACCCTTGACTCCAGCCTCCTTGTCCCCGGATAGAGACCGGGGTTCCCCAAGTTGCTCTCTATGAACATGCCGTGCGTATCGATTGCCACGTCCAATGGTTGCGTGCACATGGACCCCAGGATCTTCCCGTCCTCGAAATGAGAGTCCTCGGATAGAGCCTTCTCCACCTGTGATATCACATCGTCGTATTCCATACCTTCTTGTAGCATCGTCATTCCTCCTTCGCTCGCCAAAGAGACAGGGCATCATCCATCAGCTTGTCGTCGACCGCTAGTATGTCGACTCCCATGTCAGCGCAGTAGCTCCAGATATCGCCCAGACGGTCCTTGGTGGAGATTCCGATCGCGGTGACGAGACCTCGTTCGCGCGCCTCCTCCACGATTCGACCGAGAGCCGAGACAGTCAGATCGAATCTCTTGTCCCCGGGTCCCTCCATCGTTCTCATGACCTCGTCGAGCGGGATGAAGATCCCGTCGAATTCTTCCGCCACATCCTTCAGGAAGAGCAGGGTCGTCGGCGAATTCGCGGTCGCCCAGAACGGGAGGTCCTTTGACCTCTCGAGACCCTTTTCCACCGCCGGCCTGGTGATCTCCCGGAACTCAGAGGTCGTCGTGGTAAACATGGGCCACAGGTTCTTCCTGCCGTCCCGGCGCGCTCCCGCCAGGGACCCCATGCCCTTCTCACCCGCCAGGACCACGATTGGTCTCGGGGCCAGCCGCTCAGAGAGCCTGATGAGCTCATCTGCCACGGGCCGGGACCCCTCTGATGGAACGAGAAACAGGCCCTGGATCTCCGCCCTCTTGACGTCCTCAGGAAGCGACTCCGAGACGAGGAATATGCTCGTCTCCCTCGATGGGATCTCCCTCTTGACAGTCACGACCTCCGCCATCGGCTCCGGTGCTGGCCGTCGCGTCCTCTCGCGGAGTGCAACGCTCCACACGATGAATATGCGGTCCTTCAGATACCAGTGGAAGGTTCCCGTGCCCACCTTCGTGGTCATCCGCTTCCCGAGCGCCGAGAGCTTCCTCAACAGGTCGCTCGGAACCTTCATCTCCCTTCTCTGGTCCCTCTCGACGTCGACCTTCTTGAGCCCATCTTCGGCAATCCACATCCTCTCCTGCGAGAGGATCGTCTTCTCGGCAACGGACCCATCATCGCCGATTGTCATCCTATCGGATTCCGTCAGGTCGACGGGAAGTCCGAGAACAGCCCTGACTTCATATTGACCATCCACCGGTCCAGTCTCGATCGAGCCTGACGCACTGTGCGGCGGGATCTCTTGGACGAGGAATGCGAGTTGAAAGACCTCCACCTCCTGTCCTTTTCTGCAGTCCTCCTCTTCCTCTGAAAGGAAATCCGTCATCGTCTTTCTGATCTCCGTCACCAGCGAGGTCTTATCGGATACGTACGACCCTGAGATCTCAGACGGATATGAGGGGCTAGGCAGAACGTTCACAACATTCGAGCCGAGGTCATCGTAGGCCTTCGCGATCTCCAGCTCTACTGACCAGGGGAGGAGCCTATCGGAGAGATTGACATTCTGCGAGCGGAACTCGTTGAAGACGGTAGAGGAAATGACGAAGCCTTTGGGAACTGTCGCCATACGCCCGACCCGTGTGAGGGTGGATATCGTAATCCCGGATCGCCCCAACTCCTCCTCCGATAAGTCATCAAAGGGGATGACCTTTCGAGACGGCATGTGCCAAGGTAGGTGTTTTCCGTAGAAAAGCTTGTTGGAATCAGACCCAACTCTTCCCCTTCTTCCTTGTCTGAATGCTCACGGGAGTCGGCAGCTTTGCGCCCGCCTTTCTGAGCGCCTCCTTCGCGGCGGCAACATCCTCGGGATTGACCCTGAGCGTTATCAGGGGTTGCATCCTCCTGACCCTGGCCGCCGTGCCTATGGCCTTTCCGAAGGCTGCTCGCATTCCCTCCGAGATCCTGTCCGCTCCTGCGCCTGTGGCGATCTTGTTCTCCCTGAGGACGTTGTGCGGGTAAATCCTGATCTTCAGGTGATAGTCCCTCCCGGCGTGCTTCTGTATGTATCGGTTTGCCGTCACGCGGGCCGCCTCCAAGGCTGTGTGCCTAATCTGGCAGGCCTCCTTGGCCAGCAACGTTACCGATATGGGGTAGTCCTTGTCCTTGCTGCCCACGTCAAACTGAACGATCCTAACGGCGGGGACGCCGCCCATATACTTCTTCCGCGTGTAGGGTTGACCTCGGATGTCCCTGTACATGCGCGCCGGTTTCCTGGCCATGGCCTCACTCAATACGTGCGAAAGGTATTTAATCCCTTCGAATCCGGTCTGTGGTATCCTTCGAGACCATACACCGCCTTCTAACGTTCTCACGCTCCCGCCTCGGCCGGCTTCCTCGTCATAGCTCTCTCGAACTCCTCTTCGCCCATTCCATCCGCTCTCTTACGAGCGGCTTGTTCCGTGGAAGGGGGCAATTGAACGAGATCCCTTCTGATAAGGGCAAACTCCCTCTCTTCGAAGACCTCCGAATCCAAAGGCAGTACAAGAATCGAATTCATCATTGCCATCCTTTCCTTGATGTCGTGAAGAAGGGTCAACATGGACTTGAAGTCGTTGTGAGATGTGATGTATTCGACACCATCAAGAAGGATGATGGTCTTTTCGCCGCTCGATATGAAATGCTCAACGGCTACGGATATGCCTTCCAAGGGCCAAGGACTTATGCTGTTCTTTTCACTCGACAATCTGCTCAGCCACAGCACGGGCGTTTTCTCAAGACCCAATTGCTCCCTTACCATCTTTGGGGGCAGTCTTGTAATGCACAGACCCTGATATCCGTGGGTAACGAGGTCGATGATCGAGAGATCAAGAAGCAACGACGGGAACTCATCAGGCTGTCCTTTCTCTATCTCGCCGAGGAGGGGAAGTGGCTCTTCTGCACCCCTCATATATGGAAGGAATTCTCGCACGCTCAGCAGTTCTCCCTTCCGACGTCGACATAGGTGTCCTCTGTAAATCGACGCTTGATTCTGCTGACAACTCGAAAGAAGAGACACGGGTCATTACCGAAATGATCACCGTCCTGTGCGGATTCCAACTACTCTCCTTGCCTCAGGCGATTAACGATTTCCTCCTTAAGCGCCTTGACGTGGCGGTCGAGGAGCCTCTTGACGTTCTCCGGCGGTCTGACACTCTGAAGATACCTCTCATGGGCTTCATCGATCATCATGGATATGAACCTGGTCTGCGTTTCTGTCACTCTCTTCCATCTCATCTCGTAGGCTGGTTCTCCAGATTCAATTCCGTTCTCTCTACCCTCTTCCAGCCTTGAAGCATTCTCGTCTTCTCTTTCTGTTTTCCTTTTCTTCTTGCCTCTCTTTCCGAATCCGAGCCATCCTCCACAGGCAAGCAGAAGCAAGAGCGGATGTCCTGAGCAGCTTACAGGAAACTTGCGAGATTCATTTGAGCTCTCTTCCGTACCCAGGTGTAGCGTATAGGAATCCCTTCCGATTTGCTTGCTTCCAAGGATGCAATCGCCTCTCCTTCTCGATGGTGTCATGCCATTGCCCTGCTCTTTCTGGCAACTCTCTCAAGAAGTTCCATTCTTGACAAGATGGTCTTCGCATCCGTTGTGAAGGTGTATCTCTCGCCATCCTTCTCCAGAATGCGGAGTGGAGGTGTCGATAGAATTTCCAGAGACTTCTCCACCTCCTCGCGCTCGTAATCGAATCCCATTACGGCCACAAGGGCGAAATGGAGATTCTCCGCAGTGAAGGTTCTTGTCTTAAGGGAGAGGATCCTCTCCACTATCTCTGGAATCCGATCGCCATTCTCCAGAGACCCATCTTCCATGCCCTTTCTCTCACTCTCCATATCCTCTATGTCTCCAAGTAAAGCAGGCTCGGTAGTCGGTGTATCTGTCTCCTTTGACATCAGTCTGACGACCGTGGCTTTCAAGCGATGAATGCCAGGATAGTCCGGGTTGATAGATATGACCTCTTCTAGACAGCGCAAGGACTCCTCGTATCTGTGTATTTTTGCGAAAACCACTCCTTTTGTGAAGAGGGTATCTACATCTCTCGGATTCTTCTCAAGCTCCTTCTCACATCGGTCAAGCAAGGCCGATATGGCATCCTTCTTGGCACTGCCAGCCATCATTATCAAGAATGATTGTGACACTGACGCCCAAATACCTTTCGTCTAGAAAATCAAGCTTGATAAATCCATGGCTTTGTCACTTTGCCAAATGGTGTCAAAGTCCAGTGCGGGGATGAAGTTTCAGTCCTCTTGCGACTAGAAAATGCAGCCGACCCTTTGGAGGGTCGGCGGCAAGGTGTCACTGAGTACGAATGTCTCACGCCTGCGGAGATGGAAGCGTCTCCGTTCTCTTTACCCCTGGGATTCTTTGGACCTCTGAGGTCATGAAGTTGCTCAGCTCGTCGAGTTCCCTTGCTCCCATGAGGGCGATTATGTTGTAGTCTCCTGTCGTGTATGTCATCCAATAGACCTGCTGGTAGTCCTTCAGTTTCTCGAAGGTCTCCTCCGTCTTGTTAGTCCCTATCATCGCCCATCCCGTTATCGGAGTCTTGGAAGGCTTCTCCCTTCTCCACTCCCGGAAGCAGGGATAGGCAGAGACCCTGTCGCAATAGGGCTTCGTTTCTATGTTCTCTGCAAAGGCTCTATAGGTGTCGTAGTCGGGGAAGTTCCCCGAAACAACGAGGTCCCACTGCCCCAACAGTCGATTCACCTCCGTCACCTCAGGCCTGTCTCTCAAATCCGAGGCGGCCTCGTCTACGGAGCCGCTTCTGATTTTGAGAAACAGCAAGATATTTCCTTTCAAGTTCGTCATATGTCTACCTCCATGCTTTTTCGTGAGGAAACTGCAGATTGGGTCTTAAGTCCCTTCGACGTCATTATCAAGTCTGATACTGACTCTTTACAGGAAAGAGGATGATGACTGAAGGCTCTGAGTCAGAGAATACCGCTGGTTCGAACAGAGGCGACATCAGCAGCGACGCGTGCTCACCGTCGGTTGACATCAGCCGGCGAATTCGTTCAAAAGATGATCGAGAATTGATAGACGGACCCGTTCGGTGTTCGGGTCCTCCTGACTTTGACCCTGGGCGTTCCATCGATGACCACAACTTCCACCATGTTCCTGTTTGCGTAGAAGAGCGTTTTCTTTCTGGATCCTAGAACGAAAGGCGATGACATCTTGAGCTTCTTTAGAAGGCCCAAGGAGGAAAGCTTCTTTGCTCTAACGTAACATTCCGAGATAGGAATTCCAAGATTCGTGCTGATTGTCAGCATATCCCTTGGGCTCTCGTATGTCATTCCGATGATCCTCGCATCGTGCCTATCGATTCCGTGAAGACGATAGACATCCTCAAGCAACTGGGATTCTAGGATGCTTTCGGAAGATGCTTTGCGCAATGCCACACCTCTCGAGACCGAGCTCAGCTCACCTTTGTAGTATCGCCGACATCTGTATAATATTCTTGTTGTCTTGTTTCCTTTCGTGATAACCGGACAGTAATCCCTATTCATCTGCTCAGTCTCAACTAGTATTGTGATACAAGCGCAGCTCATGATGTGGGTGAGCAACCCGTACGAACCGATGTTCTCCATCCGTCTAGAAGATGTGCCAGGACGCGCTAGAGCGGAGTGCCACAAGAACGACCCAAGAATGGGCTCGATAGAGGCAGTCAATGTGTCGAGGAGGGTATCCATTGAATGGATCACAACACAAGAAGGGAAATCAAATACCCATCCGTGTGGAGGCTGAAAGCAACGGTGTATGCTTTGATGGGTGATCAAAGGATGTCTCTTC
This sequence comes from Thermoplasmata archaeon, assembly GCA_046761045.1. Classification (GTDB taxonomy): domain Archaea; phylum Thermoplasmatota; class Thermoplasmata; order RBG-16-68-12; family JAGMCJ01; genus JAGMCJ01. Next base: position 33,463 of record JBHIFJ010000005.1, on the reverse strand, counting down.
AGTGCAAGAAGGTGGCAGGGCGCTTGGAGGCGCAGGAGTACATCAACTCCTTTGAGAGGATTCTCCCACAGCAGGCAACGTAGATTCTCTATGAATGAGGACCTTACCCACGACAGTTTCATCTCAGCCCTGCGGACATTTCTCTTCATGCTGGGTTTTACCACAAAGATTTGAGAAAAAAGGGCCGCCTTTCTAGGCGGCCATTGTTGTGGAGGGATGCTTAGCTAAGCAATCTTCCATAGGTCATTTGGGATATGAATCTTTGGTGGAGTTCTTCGGAGAGGTCTTTGTCACTAGGTGGAAATGTCGTTCCTCATAGGGATGGACGACATTTCTTTAGGGGGAAAGAGAAGCTTCCGCAAGAAGAATTATAGGCGCAAACACAGCTGCAGCGGTGACCATGCGGAGGAGAATATGAAGAACGTGGCCTACATCGTCGCACTTCTTGTATTCATGAGTGCCTATTTCCTCACTCTGACATTCCTCCCTGAAAATGTCGGGGCAACCACACTGTATGTAGGCGGGATTGGCTTTGGAAACTACACGACGATTCAGGGCGCAATCGACGACGCGAATCCTGGCGATACCGTCTACGTATACAACGGCACGTATTACGAACACATCACGATAGATGTGCCCCTTTCCCTGGCCGATGTGGACAGAGACACTACGTCAGTCAATGGCACCGGAACTGGAGACGTAATCTACGTGACTGCCGATTGGGTGAACATCACAGGGTTTACCGTAAAGGACAGCGGATCATCTCCAGGGGATTCCGCAGTGGAACTGTACTATGTCGAAAACTGCCGCGTGGTAAACAGCAAACTCCCTTCCAACGGCGAGAAGGGTCTCCAACTCACGTACTCAAGTAACAACACCATTGTCAATAATTCCGCGAGCGACAACGTCTTAGGCATCTACCTCGTTGGCTCCCACAACAATGCAGTACGCAACAACACCGCCTCGAACAATAGCGCCGGCATTATGGTTGACTTCTCCGTGGGAAATGTGGTTGCCGAGAACAACATCTCCTACAACGATCTTGGATTGGACATATTCGCCTCGGAAAACACAACCGCGATCAGCAACTTCATCTCCAGGAATCGAAGGTTTGGCATCACTATCTCGCACTCCTTCAATAGCACGATCTCCGACAATGCCCTCGTTGAGGATGGAATGTTCATGTCTGGCTTTCTTGAGCATTGGAATAGCCATAGCATTGAGACCTCTAACACTGTGAACGGGAAACCGGTGTATTATTGGAAGAACACAGTGGGCGGATACATTCCCGCTGACGCCGGTCAAGTGATACTCGCCAATTGCTCGGATGTAGTGGTCGAGAATCTGAATGTGAGCACCGGCTCCCTGGGAATCGAGCTTGGCTTTTCATCGAGAAGCGTGATTGCTAATAACACCGCCTCGTGGAACGATTACGGTGGCATCGTCTTCTATAACTCCGACAACAATACTGTGACGAATAGCAGCGCCGCTTCATCCGGCTATTACGGGATAAGTCTCCGTCAATCCAGCCATAACAATGCCGTCACATACAACAACGCTTCTTCGAACATCTGGAGGGGAATCCTTATTGTCGAATCGGATGACAACACTGTCATCAATAATACGGTCTCGGACAACTACTTTGCAGGAATCTACCTCGACGAGTTCAGCAACGACAATATCATCGCTAGCAACAACATCTCGGACAATGAGCGTGGCATTCATGCTCACGAAGATAGTTCTCAAAATCGCATCTATCACAATATCCTCATTGACAACACGCTTCAGGCCTTCGATGACAGTGGAAGCAATGAATGGGACAACGGCTATCCTTCGGGCGGCAACTACTGGAGCGACTACAACGGTACCGACAACAAGAGCGGGCCGAACCAGGACCAGCCGGGCAGCGATGGAATCGGTGACGTTCCATAGGTCGTGCCCGGCGGGATAGATTCGAAGGACAGATACCCGCTCATGAATCCGTTCATCCCATCTCCATTACCGCCCTCGGCTCCTCGGAATCTGAGTGCGGCGGAGGGCTACTATCAGATTACGCTTACGTGGGAACCGCCGCTTTTCGAAGGCGGGTTTCCGGTCTCCAACTACAGAATCCACAGGAGAACGCTCGGCAATGAGACGGTAATCGCAGTGGGCAATGTGTTAACGTATACGGATGCAGGCCTAATGCCAGGTCAGTGGTACGACTACTCTGTCACCGCGGTCAATGCCGTCGGCGAAGGACCGAAGTCGAACGATGCAGGCACGATGCCATTGGGGCCACCCACGGAGCCTGCAGGAGAGAAAGCAGCCCTGGACGAAGACTATCTTGGGAACATCGCTGTTGAGTGGTATCATTCTACGCCTGGGGGAGGGATTGGTGTTTCCGACGATCCCACTGGTCCACAGGCCCGAGATTCCCTACCCTGAACGCAGGAAATCACAGTCCTCTTCACCTTCTGGTCACCAACCGGAACGTCTCGCCCTGGTTTGGTCGTGAGCCTAGGACTCCGCACCTCCTGCGAAGCGTCCGCGTCTTGGTGCACTCTGAATCTCCAAAGGGTTATTTATGATGGAGATGTTTTCACGGCACGCAGGGGACCGTAGCCAATGATGCTGGTGAAGCTTGGCGGCAGTCTGATAACGGACAAATCGCAGCTGAGGACCTTCAGAACCGACAGGATGAAGATTCTCGCACAGGAACTCGGGATGGCGGGCGCGGAGATGATTCTCGTCCACGGTGCAGGCTCGTTCGGCCATATCCTGGCGAAGGAGCACAGGCTCGAGGAGGGATACCTCAACGAGACGCAGATTCCGGGCATTTCCCATGTCCAGCGAGACGTGAAGACATTGAACCTCATGGTCCTGGATGCTCTCATTGCCGAGGGTCTCAAGCCGGTGTCTCTGCCGCCGAGCTCAATCGTTCGGCTGAACGATGGTGCCCTGGAGGAGATGGACCTGCGCCCCTTCAAGGAATACATCGGCTTGGGGCTGATGCCGGTCACGTTCGGCGATGTCGTCCTCGATTCCAGGAGGAAGTTCGCGATTTGCTCAGGCGATGATCTGATGCTGTGGCTCTCGAAGGAGTTCAAGCCCAAGAAGGCCATCTTCGCCACCGATACGGATGGCGTGTACCCGAGCTATCCTCCCGCTCAGGGCGCGGGGATAATCGAGAGGCTCGACTGGGACACGCTCAGGACCATCGAGGGCCAGACCGCTCGGGCGGACGTGACGGGCGGGATATTCAGGAAGCTCAGGCTCATGTTCGACATCGCTGACCTGGGGGTGGAGACATGGGTGATGAACGGCAGCGTGGATGGTAGGCTCATGAAGTTCCTTATGGGGCACGGCTCCCCTGGGACGAGGATATCGAGGAGATAGCATGACTCAGGAGAGGAAGAAGGAGCACGTGGAGATAGTGTCGGAAGAGGACGTTGACGCAAGCTACCGCTACTGGGACGACATTGTCCTCATCCATAAGGCCCTGCCCGAGATAGACGTCGACGAGATAGACACGGGCATCGAGATCTTCGGCAAGAAGCTCAACGCCCCGCTCATCATATCCGCGATGACCGGCGGGTTTGAGGAGGCGCGCAAGATAAACGAGAACCTCGCCGAGGCAGCCGCCTCCGTGGGTGTGGGCATGGGCGTCGGGAGCCAGAGGCAGGCACTCGAGGACCCGTCCCTGGAGGACACATACTCTGTCCTGAGGGAGCACGATATCCCGCTCAGAATCGGTAATGTTGGTGCGCCGCAGCTCATCCCACAACCAGGCGAGGAGCCCCTGAACATCGAGGACGCGGAGAGGGCGGTTGCCATGATTGACGCTGATGTTCTGGCTGTCCACCTAAACTTCCTTCAGGAGATCGTGCAGCCCGAGGGCGACCTGAAGGCGAGAGGCTGCCTGAAGGCCATATCCGCCGTTGCGGGGGTCTTCCCGGTCATAGGCAAGGAGACTGGTGCTGGTATCTCGCGAGAGGTCGCCGTCGCACTGAAGAAGGCGGGGGTCGTGGGCATCGATGTCGGCGGACTCGGGGGAACAAGCTGGTCCGCGGTCGAGTTCTTTCGGGCGAAGAAGAGGAATGACCTGAGGAAGCAGGAGCTCGGGAAGCTGTTCTGGAACTGGGGCATACCGACACCGGTCTCTGTTATCTGGGCGAACGTCGGACTGCCCGTCATCGCCACCGGCGGCGTTCAGAACGGCCTCGATATCGCCAGGGCAATCGTGCTTGGCGCCTCGTGCGCGGGGATGGCCTCCCGCCTCCTGCCCGCCGCGAAGGAGTCGTCAGAGGCCGTCGAATTCGAACTCAAGGCAATAATACACGAACTGCTGGCGGCGATGTTCCTCACAGGCTCAGCGGATGTCGAGGAACTGGCGGCGAAGGAGTACGTCGTCAGGGAACCCACCGCCAACTGGCTCAAGGAGATGGAGGTCGTGGGTTGAGCCCGCAGGGAAGGGTCATCGACGATTTCGAGTTATATCTGACCGAAATGGTGCCCCATGTCGAGAGGGAACTCGAGGCGTTCATCAGGACCGAGAGGGAGGTGCCCAACCTGCACGACGTGCTGCGCTACGCGCTGGGTCTCGATGTAGACGACAGGAAGTACCGCGGAAAGCGGATAAGGCCGGTCCTCGCTCTCCTGGCGTCCGAGAGCCTGGGCGGGACCGTGGAGCAGGCCATGCCGTTCGCTGTGGCCTCTGAGCTCCTGCACAACTTTCTTCTTACTCACGATGACATACAAGATGGAGACGAGATGAGGCACGACAGAGCCTCTGTCTGGAAGAAATACGGCCTCGAGCACGGAATCAACGTCGGTGACTATCTATTCGCGAAGATGTACGAATCCACATTGGGCAGCCTCGAGCTCGGTGTGGAGAAGGGCCGCGTTCTGCGCCTTGTCGAGCTGCTGACGCATACGGTCAACCACACAGGTGAGGGCCAGGCGATGGACATCTCTGCCCGCCAGCGAAGGGACCTCACCGTGGAAGAGTACCTGGAGACGGTCATCGAGAAGACGGGATACTATCTGGCATGCCCGGTCCAGGGCGGTGCCGTCATTGGCGGGGCATCCGATGAGATCCTCCTCGCCCTAGAGAGCTACGGAAAGCATATCGGTCCCGTGTTCCAGATCAGGGATGACATCATAGACATGACCATGGGAAAGGGAAGGGGCGAGAAGGGCTCCGATGTCAAGGAGGGGAAGAGGAGTCTTCTCGTCGTTATAGCGTCTGAGAACTGCACGAAGGAGGAGAGGGAGGAGCTCTTCCACATTCTGGACAAGCCGCGCACCGAGACAACGGACGAGGATGTGCAGAGGGTTTTCGATATATTCAGGAAGTATCGTGCTGCCGAGGGGGCCGAGGAGATCGCCAAGGGCTTCTTGGAGAGGTGCAATCGGACGCTGGAGAAGCTTCCGTCTCCACTGAGGGAGAACATGCTAGCGGCCTCCGACTTCATGCTCTCAAGGAAGAGGTGACTCATATCATTATCAGGCCTGATAATGAGGCGGAAATGAGTATATAACTCGGACCATAGCCAACCATACCGGAGTGGTGGGTCCGCATGCCCGAAATGGTCACATGTCTGCTGCTGGAGGAAAACGGCAGCCTCCCGGAGGAGCTCATAGACTTGATGAAGGACGACGAGTGGATGCCACTGAAGGGGAGGTCGGCATTCATCCTGAAGTGGCCGAAGGCGATATCGAACGACCCCGTGGCCCTGGAAGACATCGCGGAGAAGCTGACGAAGATTAGGCTGGCATTGGAGAGGGTCGGCTTGGAGCACAGGTTCTCCACGATGGAGGTCGGAAACGAGAACAGGACAAAGATGAAGGTCTGCCTCGTTGGCGACAAGGCGGTGGGCAAGAGCAGCCTCATCAGGAGGTACGTGCTCGACCAGTTCGATGACGACTATCTCAGGACGATGGGCTCGAAGGTTTCGAAGAAGACGATAACCGTGGAGCATCCCAGGGATGGCAGGGACGTCACCGTGGACATGACCATCTGGGACATCATGGGAAACAAGGGACTGGCGAACCTTCTCCTGGACTCCTATCTTCACGGTGCGCAGGGCATCATCGCCGTCTGCGATGTGACGAGGAAGGCCACCCTTGAGGGCCTGGAGGACTGGATTGGCTCTGGGCTGAAGATAGCGGGGAGCGTTCCCGTCCACATACTCGTCAACAAGGCCGACAAGCACGATGACTTCGAGTTCAGCAGGGATGACATAGAGGTGGTCGCTCCAATCAGGGCGAACATCACCTTCGCCAGTGCCAGGACAGGTGACAATGTCGAGGAGGTCTTCCGCGAGGTGGCGCTCGACATCCTTTCAACGCAGCCGGGAAGGGAGATTCTCGAAAAGGCGCTGGCCTAGCACTCAAGGCCCTTGTCTGTGAGGAGAAAAGGGGCCACGCGGCCCTCGGCCAAATGCCTGTGCTTTATGAGCACCGCCTGACGTCTGTGAGGCCCTGTCCTCTCCAGGCTGATTATGGTCTTGGCGTTGTGCGAGAGCAGGTGCCCTCCGAGCGGTTCGTAGGACCCCGTCTTTATGTCCGTGTACACCTGACTCGTTAGTACGACCGGGATATCCCTGGTTCGCGCGACCATCAGCAGCTTCGTCACCTGATCGGCCAGGTTCTTCCTCTCCCGGAACTCGTCCTCAAGCCTCGTCAGCCTGTAATAGGTCGTTGCAGAATCAACGATGATCGCACCGACGTCTTTGTTCTTGATGGCCAGATTGGCTGCTTTCTCGATTATCTTCTGCTGCTCCCTGAACGTGTAGGGCTCCGAGAAGAGGATGTTGTTCAGGATCTGCTCGTACTCCTCCCCGCTCATCTGCTTCAACCGCTCGATCGAAACGCCCTCGGTGTCGATGAAGAGGACCTTCTTCTCCCTGGCGATGTTCCTCGCGAGCTGCAGGACGAAGTTTGTTTTTCCGCTGCCACCCTCGCCGTATATCAGGGTCAGGCAGCCGCCCTCAATCCCTCCGGCCAGCATCTCGTCGATGGTCCCGCATTCCAAGGGTGCCTTCACATGCAAGGGATGGAGAGGAGCCTATATAATTGAACCGCAAGTCTATATGGCGTACGTTCATTCTGCTCGGTGTGGTGGACAGAAGACTGCTCGTCGCCTACGCGGGCGGGTTCATTGGACCCTTGGCGGGGAACACCATTCTCGCGCTCGTCGGATCGCTCAAGGCCGCATACGGTGTCGGCGTCGAGGAGGTCTTCCTCTCCATCCCCGTCTATATGATTCCATTCGTCTTCTTCCAGCTCTTCTCTGGGACCATATCTGATGCCATGGGGAGGAAGACAATCGCGGCATCAGGATTCCTCATATACGCCCTCGGTTCATTGCTGTGCGGCTGGGCGCCCGACATCAACACCTTCCTCGGCGGGAGGTTCGTTCAGGGTCTAGGGTTCGCATTCGTGACACCTGTCCTCCATGCCATCGTCGGTGACTTCACGCGGGAGGACAGGCGGGGCGTTTCCATGGGAATCTTCGGTGCGGTCACCGCCGGGGCCGTGTCCTCCGGCCCGCTTATCGCAGGATTCATGGACACGATCGATTGGCGGTGGACGTTCTACCTGATCGCTCTGCTCGCTGTGCTGGTGTTCGTCGCAATCCAGGTTGCATTCAGAGGCGTCGAGAAAAAACGTTCCGGCGAGAAATCCAGGTTGTCGATTCGCAGTGTGGTGACTGACCCGTGCGTCATAGCTCTCTGCATTGCGGGATTCCTCACCTTCTTCGTGTTCATCGGGGTCATCTCCTACACGTCGGACGCGCTCTCCCTCGCACCGTACGGCTACGATTCCGCGACGATAGGCATGGTCCTCTTCGCGGGCGGTATTGGCGGGGTGTTCATCTCTCCCTTTGCAGGCATGCTTGTCGACAAGATCGGGCGATTCAGGACTGGAGCCATAGGATTCGTCTCCACATCCGTGGGGATGGTCATCTTCTACTTTGCCTCGGACTTCTGGGGCTTCATTCTCGCCATGGTCGTCGTCGGTTGTGCTGCCGCGGTTGTCTGGGCGTCGCTGCTCACGCTTACCGTTGAGGTAATACCTGAGCGGCGGGGAGCAGTTTCCTCTCTCTTCAACAGCTCGAGGTTCGCTGGCTACGCCATCTCTCCCGTGCTCTTCGCAGGCATCTACGCCTCCATGGGAGTGCGACCACTGTATCTTGCCTCGGCGCTGCTCACTATGCTCGGAGTAGTCATCATGGCATGGATGATGAGGACTCTCGTAAAACGTCGTTGATCATTATCTGGGTGCCATGGAAGACCCTCTTCCATCCAGTCCGATATGGATTGGATTCGAGTCCCAGGCAGTCGTTGTCGTTCTTTGGCTTCGAGCCCTTCGAAGATTTGCAGCCCTAGCACACTCATCCGGCGTTCTTCTCGTCCTGTGGTCCGCCGAACTCCGGCGGATTCAGGAGCGTCATGTCGTTCGGGATGCGCGCAGCCAGATTGGCCTCAGCAGCAGCCTGGGCCTCGGCGAGGTGAGCAGGATGATTCAACCTCGGCCTTGTTCACATCCACCCTGACGACCCGGGGTAGCTCCGCGAAGCTCTGCCAAACAGGGGGAGAGGACGGGTAGTATATCTTGGGTTGTCCTAGATCGCATCGAGTACCCAAACAATATCCGACACCACCTTCACCCAGTACCCGAATCCCGCCCCAAGTGCCACCCCATCGCCGAGAACTTCCAACATGTACGGCGTGAATGGAGGCATGGAGATGTATCCCTCCACCCTCACTGCTCCCACTTCGGCCTTCAAGTCCGAAACAGCATAGGATGCATTGAAAGAAGGGAACCCCACGAGATTCCATCCCTCGCGTAGGGACATCGTGGTCTGGCTGGGAACGATTCCTGCCACGGTGAGGTTGCAGTCGCCCGTAACGTTCACCCATAGTCCCATTGTGTGATCCATGTTCCACAGTCCTCTCCTGTAGCCCTTGGAGGCCATGTACCATTTCCATTCTTGGGAGGAGGAGTCGTAGTACCACGTTTCGTCATAATCGACTGTTCGGAGAACGGCCTCTATGGACTCGTTGGATTGGATGAGAGGAACGGAGACCAGGTTCGGCCCCTGTGCAAGTGGGCGGGTGAACTTAGCGGCTTGATCGTCAGAGCAGCCCGCCTTTCCGTATCCGTCAAAAGCACAAACCCTGTAGAAGTAATCGCTTGGATCTCCTTCACCAGACAGGTTGTCGACAAAGACAGAAGTCTGATTCGGAAGAGTGGCGATGAGTGAGTAACCCAGTCCTTGAGGATTATAGCTCACATTCCTATAGATCCTGTAGCCGACTACGGATTCCAGTCCAGATCCGTCATCAGGGGATAGTGACCATGTAAGCGTGACATTCTCCCAGTCCTTGCCGCTCAGATTGACAAATAGCAGTGTCGGCGGCTCAGGGGGTACGGAAGTCGAGTACGGAGACATCAAGGGGTATCTGTCCTCGTCGGCAGCGTCTATGGTGCGAGGGGTATCGCCTATGCCGTCACTTCCAGGTTGATCCTGGTTGGGTCCTGAAAACTGGTCAAGACCTGCGTAATCGGACCAGTAGTTTCCGCCTGATGGATAGCCATTATCCCAAATGTTGTTCTGGGCACCGTCGTAGGCCTGTGCCGAGTTGAAGAAGAAGTCATTGTGGTATACCCAGTTCCCCGCTGACGATGCCATATGGATGCCATTGTTGCTGTACCAAATCGTGTTGTTCGCGATCGTGTTACCTGACGAGAACCCCAGCTGAATTCCTGTCGTGGTATTCGTGATATTCTGATTTTGGACTATCACATTCGCGGAGTTTGCCAATATCACTTGACCCGCGTCTGACGGGACCATGCCACCCGTTGCATCCTTCCAATAGTAGACGGGCTTACCATTCACGGTGTTGGAATCATCGATATCGTGAGTGTTCCAGTACTGCACTGAGTCCCCCTCTATATGGATTCCGTTCTCGACCATCGCATTGCCTGTCAGCGTTGCCGTAAGGGAGGCTTGAAATCGTATGCCCACGAGAGTGTGGGAGGAGATGTTGTTTTCCTTGATTATGGCGTTTTCTGAATCATCGAGCCATATGCCGCGTGAACCGTCTGAGATGTTATTATATGCTATGACATTAGCGAAGTCACCAGAAAGGGTAATCTGATTGAAGTTGTCTGTCACGTTGTTCCAGCGCACCTTATTGCTACTTGAGCGGTCCAGAGTGATTCCGAAGAAGTTGGAATGGACATTGTTCCTATCTATGACGTTGCTGCTTGAAAACATCGTCACTATTCCACTCCAGAAATTCGAGTATGTCTCAACGAGGGATATTGTGTTTGTTCCCGAGGAGAATAGGAAGATACCATCGGTGTTGCCAGTCGTGATGACATCGGTGATGGTGCAGTAATGCACTGAATCTAGAATCACTCCAGCATCTCCGGCAAGTGACCCGCTGTTCGTCAGAGTGAATCCAGAAATGTTGACTGAATCGGACGTTATGGTAACCGCGCTACCGGTGGAACCCGCGTCGATTATGGTTGCTTGCTTGTCCTCTCCGATTAGAGATAGTGACTTGGATACAATGACGTTTTCGCTGTACGTTCCGCCGAAGACATAGATGATGTCACCGGCGTTGGCAGCATTAACGGCGGCTTGTATCGTTGTGTAGTTGCCGGGGCCACCTCCACCTACATAGTGTGTGATGGCCTGAGCGCTATCAGGCAGGAGCGAGAAAGCAAGCGAAAATGTGCCCAGGAATATGAGAATCACTGCCGCGAGGCTGCGTCTTCTCATGTCAAACCTCCAACTCGTTCTCTCGAGCTTTCATCCAAGGTTGGAAGTGGAGCTCTCGAATCTCTCCTCCGGAATCTCAATTGAAGGTTTCCTTATATAGTTTACTCTTTGGAGACGTCTGTGAGTAATTCACAGGAGGGCTCTTTGCCGTTCTCCTCTCCGTTGCCGTATGTCAGCAAATCATAATCTGCCGCATCTCTTGTGAGCAGGATGATGTGGGGAAGTCTTCTATCCATATGAATTGATGAAAGCCATGTATAGCTTCCGCTGAGAGAGAGCTAATCCTATGATGGAATGGATCACAGCCCGAAGCACTTGATGCATCTCATCATGTCTGGCTTTCCAACCGCGATAGCCGCATTTACAGCGACGAGCATACTCATGCACATGAGGATTGCATGAGCGGTTGCCCATACAATACCACGATGTCTGAATCTAGCTGGGTCCAGGGATTCTCTCGTTACGGGAAATGTCTGCTCATTGCATGTGCTTGAATTCAAGACATTGTGGAAGGAATCACCATCGGGATCCACCCAGTACTCGTGAATCCATCCTTCTTGTAGAATCTCCCGCAGAGCTTCTTTCTTCTTGCCATTCTTTCCCTCTCACCATTTCCTTTGCAGCTCCATGGATTGAGCTCTATGTATGGAATCGCTCCAAGCTGGCCTATCATGTGTAGCCGATTGGGATTTCCATCATATCTGTTATCCGCAACTCACTTCTCCACTTTGATTGGATATCTCGAATCGATGAGATCCACGAAGGGTCTCAGTGTTCTCGATTCTCCATATCCTGCCTTCGTGACGGATACGCATGCCGGAGGACAGGTCTCCACATCTATGACAACATGGATATTGTATCCGTAGACGTACGTCCTCTTGTAGGAATCTTAGCCAAGAACTCCTTGTCCGCTCTGAGGAACCTCTCCCCTCCCTTCTGATAATCGCTGGTCAACTGGTACGGAAAGGATGGGTCAAAATCCCTTCACAAAACAGTGGTCAGAAGCTATTATTCACAGCCCTCTCAATCTTATAGCAGCTTATTACTACTTCAAGAGACTCGTGAGCTATCCAAACACGCAAGAACTGAGAAATGTCGACAATCATATTGGAGACTTCCATTTCCCCTGAACGGATTTCATCTGGGCTGGGGATTAGCAGTCAGCAGCGGCAGACCAAGGGCGGCCGAAACCCCTCTCAAGGACACTGTTCCGTGGTGCCAGCATGGGAACTTGGGTGAGAATCAGCACCAACCAGCGGGTGATGTAGAATCGTTGGTCTAAATGACCAAAAAGAGTCCTTTCTGGAATTGTGAGTCAAGAAAGCCAGCATCACGTTGAAGTTTCCAAGAGAAGGGACGAAAGGACACCATCAACCATTCATTCTACATCACCCAACCAGCGCTACCAAAACCTTAAGTGCTATGGATGCACTAATACCCCCGAAACGTTTTCTGAACTATAATGAACGGGAGACGTAAGAGGAATAGAATGAACATCTACGTAGGTAATCTACCACGTGAGGTCACCGAGACCGAGCTCATGGAGGCTTTCCAAGCCTTCGGAGAGGTCGCATCGTGCAAGATCATCACGGACAGACTCAGCGGTGAATCAAGAGGATTCGCATTCGTTGAGATGCCGACCGATGGTGAAGCCGAGGAAGCGATCACGGGCCTTAACGGAAAGGACATGAAGGGTCGAACCCTTAATGTCAACAAGGCTCGCCCCCGACCCGATAGGAATCGAGGTCGATCAGGGCGCTCTTGGTGAGTTCTCGTTTTGGAAACCACATAACAATAGAGTTTCACACACGAGTTGTGAATAGGGGAGTCTCCTAGAGCGGTTTTGGTGATCCTTTTTTCGCCGTCCCAGTTCTAAGTCAGATTCCAGCTAGACTAGTGGTAACTCTCCCCATGTTCGGTCGCGTCTTCGGGAACACACTCACGCGAAATCCGTCTGGAGATTGTCTCCTTCGCGAATGCTGAGCTTCCGCCGGAACTCCTCGGGAATCGTTGTCTGACCTCGGCGAGTCACCTCTGCAATTTGCCTCATCTTGTTTCCACATCGGAATCCGATTGCACAAGCTCAATCCTGCCAACATATCTAGTCCTATCACCAGGACAGATAGGAATCAGAAGCCGAGAGAGCGGCTAAATCCCGAGCTTCTTCCTGACCTTCGGGATGTTCCCCTTCACCTTCGAGTCCACGTCCGCAAAAAGGCTGTTGCCCTTCGTGTCGATCCCGACGGTGAGTGGGCCGAAGTTCTTGACCTTGAGAATCCAGATCGCTTCGGGCATCCCCAGCTCGAGCCACTTGACTCCGAGGACCTCCTCGACCCCCTTTGCGATCGACACGGCCGCCCCGCCCGTGATTGCGAAATAAACGGCACCGAACTTCTGCATCGCCTCAATCGTCGGAGCCGACATTCCGCCCTTGCCGATCACGCCGCGCACGCCGAACTTCTCAATGAACTCAGGTTCGAGGGAATTCATCCTCGAACTCGTTGTCGGACCAGCCGCGACGGTTATCCACTTGTCTCCATGCTTCTTCATTATCGGTCCACAGTGGAAGATGACACCGTCCTTGAAGTCGACGGGAATCTCCTTGCCCTCCCTTGCGTGCTCCAGTGCGCGCATGTGCACCTCGTCCCTGCCCGTGTGTACGATGCCGTCGAGGTAGACGATGTCGCCGACATCCAGAGCGCGCACGTCCTCCTCGCTCAGCGGGACAGTCAATCTCTTCTCCGTCACTGAATCACCTCCAGCGGGTATTCCACGCGGCCGTCCGGATAGAGCCTCACGAGCGACCGGCGGGCCGCCCAGCATTGGACGTTTATGGCGACGGGCAGGCTCGCTGTGTGGCAGTACGCATATTCCGCGTTGACGCCGAGCAGAGTAGTCTTCCCGCCCATGCCCATCGGACCGATTCCAAGGTCGTTGATGCCCTCGAATATCTTCAGCTCAAGATTCGCGATTTCCTTCTCTGGATGACGCTCGTCGAGCGGTCGGAGCAGGGCCTCCTTGCCCAGCTTCATCGCGATATCCGCGGACCCGCCAATTCCGAGTCCGAGGATCACTGGCGGGCACGGTTTTCCGCCAGCCCTCAGCACCGTTTCCAGCGCGAACTCCTTGATGCCCCTAGGTCCCTTGGCGGGTGTCAGCATCGCCAGGCGGCTCATGTTCTCCGACCCGGCGCCCTTGGGCATGACGCCGATCTCCAGGTAGTCGTTGTCGGAGAAGCGGTAGTTGATGTAGGGCATCCTCTCGCCCACGTTCGTGCCAGGGTTCTTGCGCGTGAGCGGGTGCACGGAGTTCGGTCTCAGCGGCACGGTCTCAGTCGCCTCCGCGACTGCCTCCCTGATCAAGCTGTCCAATCCATCGATGTCTAAGTTGCCGATATTGACGAAGAAGATGGGCACGCCGGTGTCCTGGCACATAGGTGCACTCGTCTTCACCGCGAGCTCGATGTTGTCCAGTATCGCCTTCAGCTGCATCCTCGGGACATCGTCCGTCTCGTTCTCGTATCCCTTCCTCAGCGCGGTTACGGCATCCATGGGGAGCTGGGTGACGGCGCGCTTCAGAATCTCCACACAAGCCTCCTTGATCTCGTCCTCAGGAATCATTATCCTCCCCCGCTCGGGTGATGGCTCAAGACTAATTAATTCTTTGCAGGTACGACGGGAAGACACCATCCGGGGTCTTGACTATCGTCATCTCCTCGGCATCCTCGTCGACTCCTGGTGGCCGAAGCAGTGTGACGGTCCTCATCGACTCGGGGTCCATCACCAGGACCTCCCTCTCGTCGCGGGAGACGATGATGGCCGTGAGCACCTCCGCGTCCGCCCTTCGCGCCGATTTGAGCGTCGAGGCGGGAACCGCCCTCTCCCGCAGCGTCGCGAGGTCCGCGAGGACGATTGGCGGGCCCACGCTGACGACCTGGAACAGCGCCTCCCCGATCTTGAGGACGGACCCTTCTTCGTAGGCGGGGAACCTGAAGAGATATGTCATCCTGTAGACGTCCTTGCCGTTCTTGCGCCCCGCGAGCGTGGAGGAGGTGGTCACCTCCCCGCCAAACTTGGACTGAAGGAGCTTGGATATCGCCTTGGCCGCCGCCCTGTTGCTGAGATAGAAGTCGAGGCCGCCGTGGACCCTCTCCTCCTTGCTTATGAAGACCTCGTCAGCTGCCCGCTCAATCTCCTGGAGGACGGTCTCCCTCGCCCTCTCGATGAGATCCTCATTCGCCTCCCCCTCAGACGGCCGCACCTGCAGTATGGCCTCGAAGTACAGCCCCCTCTGCCTGGAGCATATGTTGCAGACGCCCCGCTTTAGCCTCACGCGCGTCCTCCCCTCTCGCCGGAACTCGGTATTATCAATTTTGAAAATGAACAGGAGCTCAGCGGCTATATTCCTCTCGTCCTCCTCGTGCAGCTCTACGTCCAACACATCCAGCTGCGCAGCGGTATCAACCTCGACCACCCCCTCGATTGCATGTCGCACCGCTTCCAGCTTGTCCACGCGGGCCCAGTTGGCACCGCGTTGATGTGCCCCGCAGTGCGCGCAGACCGTGATGTCCACGGTCCCGGGAACGTGAACAAGCTTGTGCCTCTTGTCAAAGCACTCCGCGCACAGATTCTCGTATGTCTTGCCCTCCTTTCCGCACTCCACGCAGTACGTTACATCACCACCATCTGGGCGTGCGGAACCTCACCGATCCAGATGACGCAGTCCTCGTTGATGAATCCGGCATCGACGGCCGCCTGTACGGTCATCTTGCCCACGAGGTTGGCTATCGTGCACTCGTTCATCCTCTGCACGAACTCCTCGACTGGGACCTCCTCGCCATCGTAGAAGCCACTGCACTCTATCCTCAGATCCTCTTCCCTGAAGGTCTTCCCAAGAATGTCGCTGTCGCAGGCCGCGAGGAGAACCTCGACCCCCCTTCTGTATATGCGCATGCTTATCAGTCTATCGCCGTCCGACGAGCTTGTACTTGTTCTTGGACGGAGAATAGACTTCCCCCTCTTGACTCCATCGCTTGAGCAGGGACTCGACACGACTGGAGTGAATGCCCCTTTCCTCTGCGACGGACTTGATGTCCGATATGTCGGCGCTGCCCTCTTCTCCCGCGAGCTCCTGGATTATGTCCCGGAGCGCTATCATCTGCTCCCTCTGCGATGTGCTCGTCCCCGTCACGATTATGTCTATGTCGAACCTTCCCGCCTCACCAGCGACCTTGCGTAGCCAGTACTCGACGATCCGCACCGCCCGCTGAGCGTCGTCCTCGGAGACGGAATCGCTCAATCGCGCTCTCGCGCTCGCCTCCGACAGCCTTACGAAGGCCTCCAGCTGCCTCGGTGTGATGGGAACCGCCGCACCCTCCACCTCGCCCTGCTTTCGTATCTCGAGGTACTTCGCCTTTATGACCTCCATCGCCTCTGGCGTGAGGACGGGATTCACCTGCCTCGCGTAGGATACGTATTTCCTAAGGAACTCGGGCTCGAAGTGCGGCTCGAAGACCTCCACATCGGGTATTTCGGCAGCAATGCGGTCATCCATCCTCTTCTTCTTGAGCTCGCCCACGAGGTGACCCTTGAGCATGTGGTCGGCCATGTCCATGTCCCTTCTTGACTCCGGGATGTCGAGTATCGAGAAGATGACGTCGAACCTTGAGAGCAGCGTCGGGGAGAGCTCGATCTGCTCCGAAATGAACTTGTGCTCGTCGAACCTGCCGAACCGCGGATTGGCGGCTGCTAGGACGGCGCATCGCGACGGAAGCGTGGCGGTTATCCCTGCCTTCGAGATGGAGATGAACTGCTGCTCCATCCCAAGGTGGATGGCGTCCCTGTCCTGCGGGTTCATCTTCTCTATCTCGTCGATGCACACGAGTCCGCCGTCTCCCAGGACCATCGCGCCAGCCTCAAGGGTCCAGCGACCCTCGCCGAACTCGTCACGGACTGCCGCCGCGGTCAATCCAGCCGCGGACGATGCCTTTCCAGCCGTGTAGACGGACCGCGGAGAGAGCTGGCTCATGTAGGTGAGCAGCTGGCTTTTCCCGGTTCCGGGATCGCCGACGAGAAGGATGTGAATGTCTCCCCTTATCCTCGTGCCGTCAGGCATCTCCTTCGGGACGCCGCCAAAGAGCTGGAGCACGAGCGCTTCCTTCTCCGTCCGCAGGCCGTACAAGACGGGGGAAATCGAGGAGACGATGTTCTCGAGAATCCTCTCGTCCGCCGCGGCCGCCCTGATCGCATCTATGTCCTCGGCGGTGACCTCGATTTCTTCGAACTCCATCTGCTCCGACTCGACGCTGTTGGCGTCGATGAAGATGTCGAAGACGGTGGACTTGGCGCGATACCTCGTCCTCTGGACGCTCTTGAGCTCGCCGTTGAGGACTATCCTGTCCCCGGGTGAGATGATGCCGGCTATGTCATCCACGCAGTAGGCGGTCAGCCTCTCGGGCTGCGCGCCGCCCCTGATTATCTCCGGCTTCTCCTGAACTTCTATCTTCTGCGTGTCCATGAACTTTGACTCATCGAGGAGAAGTTCGAACCGCGTTGAACTGGCGCTCTTGCCACAACCGCCTGAGTCCTTCGGACACTCCAGCGGCTCGCGAAAGGCCATACCTTCCTGCAATGCGGTGAACCTGTGCCCGCACCTCCTGCACTCGAAGGTCGCCTCGATTATCATGGGCCGGACTTCCGTTGCCTTTCGCACGAGACCCTCGACGGCGACGAACCGCCCGACGTGCTTGCTCCTCAGGTCCCGTATGGTGATTCTATGATCCCGCGGAAGGCCCTTGACCCTCATGTGGATCGAGACATCCTCGGCTGTTGGCGGAACCGCCTTTGAGATCGCCTCCTCGCCCGCCGAAATGGTCCTGGCGGGCTTCCTGAGAAAGTGCATGGCGAAGTCCGTATCGTATCTGTCTATATCCTCGAACCTGACCTCCAGGCTCCTCTTCTCGGGAAAGACATCAGCGACGGCGGTTATCTTGGACTCGTAACCGTACTGCTCGAAGAACTCTTCCCACTTCGATAGAAGCTCCTCATCGGTGTATCGTATCACGACGGCCTCCCCCTTCGGAAGGGTATCGCCACCTCCCTATTTATTGTTAGCCACATTTGGAAAAGCCGCAGCTTGGGCAGTACCCGCAGTTCCCCGAGAACATGAGCGGGGAGGAGCAGTCGGGACAAACTTCTCTGCACTGGCACGAGGGGTTGGATGTCGTGCTCTTCTCGTCGAGAACCTCCATGCTATCACCTTCTCCTACTACGCGGCCGGAGGCTATAAGGCTGCGAGCGGGAGGTGGGTGAAAGTGCCACTCTGATGAAAATCGTTATATTGCGCCACCTCCATGGTGAATCGCTGAAGTCACGAGGAGGGATACTCTGTTGCGAACGATTCTGTGTCTGGGGCAGGTGCCACCGGAACCGCCAAGACCTCGGGAGGACTGGCAGCTGTTCATTGCCGTGTTGGCCATAGCGATCGTGATGGCGTTCGTCTCCCTGCTTGTGCTCGCTGTCCTCATTCTGCCCAGGGGCATGATTGTCGACCACAAATCTGAGCCGACCGTGCAGCTGACGGGTCCTCAGGACTTGGGCGGGAATCAATGGGAGGTCAAGGTTGCAGGCGTATCCGAGGTCAAGAGACTCGACAACTTCATGGTCCTGCTGCTGGAGAACGGTACCGTTGTGGACGACATCAACCCCCTTTCCGAACAGCATTCCACCTATCTGACATTCACAGACTTGGATGGAGCCGGCAGTCTCACCACGGGAGACTTCTTCACGATCACGTGTCCTCACTCGAGCGGTTACAGGCTGAGCATCGTTTGGAGGGATTCGGCGAGCGAAAGGGGACGAGTCGAGTGGGAGACTTAGTATGATGGACGGAGGTCTGATGCGAACCATCCTGTGTCTGGGGCAGGTGCCTGGGCGGCCAAGGCTCCGCGAGGACAGGTATCTCATCCTCGGTGTGATGGCAATCGCCGTAACCATGGCGGTCGTGGTTCTCATCGTGGTCGCGCTCTTCTCGAGTCATCGGGACGACGTGATAATCGACGGTTACCTTGACGTACAGTTCTCAAGTCCAGAGCAAGTGAGCAGCACCAAATGGAAGATGACCGTGGCGGGGGCCTCCAGAGCGGAGCGCCTGCACGACTTCAAGGCGATGCTTTTCGAGAACGGTTCTGTACTTGAGGCGATGGACCCGATCACCGAAGACCCTTCAGCGCCTTTTGCATTCGTGGATCTGGATGGAGATCGCAGGGTGAGCACTGGTGACTACTTCCAGGTCGAGTGCAGCCCTTCGAGATTCTACTCCATCAGCATGATCTGGAGGGACACCGGAAACGTCGTTGGAATGGTGGAATGGCAGACCTAGAACCCTTGCGGAGGATTCTGCCGGCTTGCCTCCTCGCCGAAGCCCATTCTGCCTTACGTCCTCCAAAGGACAAGCGACATGATGGCATCACCCGGCTTGCCGAAGCAGATCATCGTGAAGTTCCAGGATATCTGAATGTACTCTGTTGGTACAACCCTTTCAGGCTCGGATAGCAGAATCTCCGTGACGAATCCAGTACTCGAGTTCACGTAGTTCGAGGTCAGACGGAACTCGTATCTATCGAGTATCAGATCCCTCGCGAATCGAATTATGACATCATCGCATGCAGCCAGTGGCTCGACGTCCTCATTGCTGTCCTCCAGGGCGGTTCTCAGGAGTATGTATTTGTCAACGGACAGTCTGGAGTGGTTCATTCCACAGTCTTGGAGGTCCAGCGTGCTCCTCAGGAGAACGATGAATGTTTCCTCGGCATAGTCCTTCTCGTCTGCCATGGAGAACAGCTCAGCTGACCCTGGGCCGTCAGAGGAGCTCACCAGGGAAATCCCAAGACTGAGACTGATGAGAAGGAGGAAGATGATTGCATCTGTGATTGCCAGTTGGGCCCTGCGATTCATCTCATCCCTCCCAGATGACGAGTGTCAAGCGGGCAGCGTGAATGTCCCCCGGACCGACCCATATGTTGCAGCTAGTGGTCGCGCTCATGAGGTCCCCAACCGGAACAGAGGTTCCTATGACATGGTTTGAGGAATTGGTCACGTCCTGGATGAGCACTCTGAAGCCGTGACGGGTCCTCAGGATTCCCCCAAGCAAATCCGCCGAGGCGTTTCTGAGGACGATCCAATCCAGCAGAAGATGCTCTCCCTCCCTGGTGAGGCGAGGATGAGACACAACTCGTCTCAGAAGCTTTGTGACCTCTGCTCTCATCTCAATGGTCCTCTGATGCTCGATTTGCGTGGCGACCGTGCTCGATATGCTCACTAGCAGGAGGCAGATGGCGATCGAAACGACCGCGAGCGCTATCAGCTCCTCCAGAATGCCCGAAATTGCTCTATCGTCCCTCCACATACCAATAATAACGGACGACTGGCTAAATATCTTGCCAAGAAGGTTTTTAACTCTCACTGAAGTTGCATATTCGATGCGGAGGGATGCGGGTGTGGGCTCCTGCGAATCCAGATATGTGAAGGAAAGGAACCTGATCGAAGTCGACTGTATCGGTTGCGATGCTCAGCCGGATCTGAGGAGGCAGAAATGCCTCACGGGTGCGCTTCTTTCTCTCGATGGCAAACTCAGGGTGGAGCAAATGACACTCTCAGGCACAATCGTCAAGAGATACTCAGTCGTGAGCGTGAGCCTACTTTCCCAGATGAGGAGGACTCTGGACACTATCTCGGCAGTGAAGGCCGAATCGCTCCAGCGGATTCGCCAGGAGAAGTCGAGAAAGGAAAGGAAGAGGTGTCGTCGATGTCAGTATGAACCAGGGAAGCTCTTCGTCGAGATTCAGACTGCGTTCCTGAGAGACCTCACGGAGTTCTTCTCATCCCTGAGATGCATTCTGGAATCCGCACCTGATAATCTGAGCCAGAAGTGCGAGATCTGCCTTTTCCAGACAAAGAGGGACGTTTTGGTCCTTTTCGACGAAGCGTTGGCTCTTAGAAGATCTTCGCTCAGAGACGGCCTCAGAATAGTGGAGGAATAGGATCGCCTGCAAGGACATCGAAGAGACAGGCCCGAGCTCAGGACCCCTATGTTCGTGCAGCTCTCAAGCTCCGAAGGATAGATACGAGTGTCATTCAGCGCTCCATCGGAAAGCTACTCTCCAACGACCAGATGTGGAGACCCTTCTTCAGCTCCTTTTGGATACTAGGCGACCCTCCTGACCTTGAAGCCGTCATGAGCTACTCCGTCGGTGAATCACGCATAAGCATCTATCAGATGGACAACTCGACCGACTTCCTGTACTGGCTTTCACCACCCTCATCCGAGGTGAAGGAAGACGAGCTCTCGCTTCTCTGGGAGGTCGTGGAGGAGATATGGTCTATCCCGCCTGATATCCTCGATCTGGGGAATCTTTCGCAGGTCAGGCGCTACGTGAAGAATCGGGCGAGTGACCTCATAGCCCTTCGTCTGCCCAGAACCATGGCAAAGGCCGAGCGTATGATGAGGGCACGCCATCTTGCTGAGATGATTGAGAGGAATTCCGTGGGATTCGGAGTCCTCGAGATTCTTCTCTCGGACCCAAACGTCCAGGACATCTTCTTAGATGCACCATGCGAGATGGTCCCCATACACCTCACGGTTGCACACGCCGGAGAGCACAGATTTCACCAGAAGTGCGTTTCCAACATTCGCATGGATGAGGGAGGTCTCAAGAACATAGTCTCGAAACTCCTCCTCATGAGCAAGAGGCCGTTTTCGGAGAGGAATCCCGTTCTTGAGATGGACTTGGGAGACATGAACGCAAGACTGACAGCCGTGCGTCCCCCACTCAGTCCGGATGGCATCGCTCTTGCCTTGCGCAGACACTCGTCTGACCCGTGGACCCTGACGAGATTGGTCTATCACAGAAGTATGACACCTCTTGCGGCCGGCCTCATCTCTTTCCTGATGGATGGTAACTCAACAATCCTGGTGACGGGCAGTCGCGGGGCGGGGAAGTCATCGCTCCTCGGGGCTATGATGTTCGAATTCCCGACAAGCCAGAGAATTCTGACGATTGAGGACACGCTGGAGTTGCCCTGCGCGGAGCTCAGGAAACTCGGATACAAGGTCCAGAGCCTCTACGTATGCTCAGGAATCTCCGGGAGCGAAACGACGGCAGATGAAGCGCTCAGGGTCTCGTTGCGCCTCGGAGAGTCTGCAATAGTCCTCGGAGAGGTGAGAGGCAGAGAGGCTCGGACTCTTTACGAGGCGATGCGTGTCGGGACGGCTGGCTCGGCGGTTCTCGGGACGATACACGGGAGCTCCTCCAGAAGTGTTTATGAGCGGGTGGTCCACGATCTCGGCATCCCTCCTCAGTCCTTCTCAGCGACTGACATCGTCATCGTGGCCGGACTTCTGAGGCCTCGAGGGACCCTGAATCCTAGACGAAGAGTAATCGAGATCTCTGAGCTCAACAAGGAGTCCTGCGATGGTAGCTTCCTGCAGCTCATGCACTACAGCATCTCGAGAGACTCGCTCATCGAAACCGAGAGCCTCCTCTCTGACTCACAAAGGATACGGGAGATTGCGAACTCCTGGGGAATGAGTTACGCGGAGGCCCTTGAGAGTATCCACTTGAGGGCGGAATGCAAGAGGTACGTGGCCAGTCTCGCAAGGAAACTGGGGAGTCGCGTCCTCTCAGCGAAGTTCCAATCGCTAGCCAACTCCGTTTTCTTGTCACTCACAGAGAAGGGCTACTCTGGCGAGGACCTGCTGGAACGATGGAAAAGACAGATTGACGTGAGGGCAGGATATGCCTAGTCGAGGTGAGATGTTCACGAGGTACTGCAGATTCGCTCATTCCATGCTGGGACCCCTGCGTTGTAGGAGGTGCATAGGACCGATTTGGCCACGATCCGAGAGACCCACTGAGGACCCGAGAAGCAGGCTACGGCGGATGATGGAGGCTGACAGAATGGAACTCGAAGATGACATCCTCTTTGCTGGACTCGGGCTGCGGTCCGAGGAGGTCCTATCGGGCGGACGTTTGGCATTCATGCTCTCTCTGGTCCTCCTTCCTGCTCTCGTCCTGGCTCAAGCTCATCCAATTGTCCTCGTTCTCGTGGTCACGCTCGCCTTCA
This sequence comes from Thermoplasmata archaeon, assembly GCA_046761045.1. Lineage (GTDB taxonomy): Archaea > Thermoplasmatota > Thermoplasmata > RBG-16-68-12 > JAGMCJ01 > JAGMCJ01. The sequence continues at coordinate 10,561 of JBHIFJ010000005.1, read as the reverse complement.
TTCTCAGTAGGACGGTCGTCTCCTTTCCAAGAGGACTTGCCGTAGCGATGCAGAAATCATCCTTCAGAGAGGCCCCCGAGGTCATGAGCCACATGATAGGAGGCGCTGGAGAAGCGCTTTCACACGAGAATGCGGTCTTGGCCGTCTCCAGGAACTCTCGTGGTGAAGTCAAGGTTGGGTTTGAGCGGCTACTGTGGCTTGTCTATCTGAAAGGCAGGAGCCTGCCAGAGGAATTCGTGAGCTATGCCAGGAAATGGAAAGACAGGAACAGGGGATTTGGGGAGGCAATGTTGAGCCTGTCTGGAGCCGTGGAGGAGAGTTCCGGGGATGATCTGGGCTTCTTGCTTTCGGCCATTCACGCTCACACAAGGAGAAAGCTTCGGCGATTCCTTTTCTCCCTCAAGGCACCCATCAGTGTCGTCTTCGCGCTTGGGATAGTGCTCCCAGTGATGATCGCCTCCTTTCTGCCGATGTCATCCTTGGCTCTCGCGAGTCCGATTGGGCTTGCTGACGAGAACATCGAAGGGCGCCAAGCCAACGGTCTCCATCCCGGCCTGGTAGCAGTCATCCTAGACGTCGCCTTCCCGCTATTCATGCTCCTCTATTGCAGGGAGGTGCTGTCCGGAAGGCCCATTCCCTCGAGGACCGCCCGGCCGTTGGAGCTCTCAGATGTACTCCCGCCAGTTCTGGCCCTTCTCGCTACCATTTCCCTTCTCGTGGCCGTCGTCGTGATATGGCACATCGAAACCCCATATGCATTCCTCGCGATTCTCGCCTTCTCCTCGCTCCTGATATCATTCTCCATGCTTTGGGCGGGAAGGTCTAGACACGGCGGTGACTCGTCCAAACTCGCGAGGGAATTCCCCGAAGCGGCTGAGCACCTGGGCAGATTCCTCTTGGCAGGCGAGCCTCCTGAGACCGCTCTCTTGAAGACCGGGAGAAAGATGGAGGGAACGGAGCTGTCGGGTAAGTTCGCTCAGGCTCTATATCACTTGTCAAGGGGCAAGTCCGATGTGGGGACAGCACTGGTTGACAGTCTAGCGCCCACAGGGACGGGTGTCACCTCGAATCTGAGGATGATATTCAGTATTGCCGAGAAGGACCCTGCTCTTGCAGGGAGGATAGCGAAGCACATCTCCTCCAATCTGAAGGAGGTGTCGAGGATTGAGGAGAATGCACGAGACGAAATCAGGCCGACCATTCAGACATTGCGCAACACCACGACCTTCTTCTCTCCACTTGTTCTCGGAGTGACTGCTTCGATGTCGCTGCTGATGGAAAGGTTCTCTCAGTCCTCCAATCTCAGTTCGTTCATCCTCATACTTGGAGGCCTCCTCTTCTGCAATTCGGCGGTGGCCAGTTATCTCGTTGAAGGGCTACAGGGCGGTGACCGTCCGGAACTCATGAGAGCAATCGGGAGGGCCATTCCTATGGCAACCCTCATCTTTTCCCTGTCCTTCCTGGCCTCCTCGTTCCTGTTTGGCGTTCTGTAATCATGAGGAGAATCATGTTGCAGGGAAGGCACACGATGAGAACTCAGAGCACCCAAACAGTATCAGCGGGAACCTTTATCCAGTACCCTTCGCAAGGAGCCATGAATGTCGGCCCGGGAAGGTCCCACAGGTAGTAGGGCTGCGCAACGACATTGAAGCTCTCCACCCGCTCGGCACCCGTCTCCGTCGCGAGGTCGTCGACCGTGTAGTCCCACCGCACGTAGGGGAACCCGACGAGGTTCCATCCCTCCTTGAGATAGATTGTGAAGTTCTTCGGCACCACACCCGCGTGAGTCACGGGTTCGGGCGATGTCACGTTCACCCAGATCGCCATTGATTGATCCACCGTCAGGAGGTCGTTCCAATTCTTCCAGATGTGGTACTCCATCCAGCGCCCCGTCCACGCATCATAGGTCCACGCCCTGTCCCAGCTCACCGTCTTGAGCGCGTACTCTATCGTCTGGTTGACCATCTTGAGCGGGAAGGACAGGAGGACATTGCCGGTCGGCATCCACCTGGTGAACTTGGCGACCTGGTCCTCCGCCCTTCCGGGCAGACCGCCGCTGTAGTTCGCCTGCACGTAGTAGAAGATGTTCCACGGATTCAGATGCCCCGCCAGATAGTGGTCGAAGAAGTTGATTCCCTTCGGCGAGGCCGCCAGGAACTTGTACCCCGTCCCGTCCGGGTCGTAGCCGGTCGTGCTGTAATACACCGCGTAGTGGTCCACCATTGTCGCATCATCGGTGGACAGGTCCCATTCTATGTGGACGTGCTCATAGTTGTTCCCGAAGAGCCAGGCCCTCAGATTCGTCGGAGGCTCGGGCATCGGCTTCAGCGTGGTGAACTCGTAATGCATCCCGCCATTGTTTTCCACGACGGTATGGCCGTACGGGTCCGAGGACTCCACGTCGAACCTGTATGTCGTCTGCGGCTCGAGGCCCGTAAGCAGGACATCGTGCTGTGTGCGATACGCGCCCACGAACTCCTGCAGGATGAGCGGGTCGCTCTTGTTGTAGTACACCCTCGAATCAGTGGGCTCGTTCGTGCTCCAAATCACGTCCGCCGTGGTGGAGGTGACATTGATCACGAAGATGTTGAAGATGATCGGATAGGAGCCGTCAATCGTGGCCGTGTCTGTGGATGTGTGGATGGGATTCATGTCGTCGTACTGAACGGTGACGAGATCGCCATCGGACACCTGAAGCTGGCCATCAGGACTCGGGAAACCGAGAGTGGTGTTGATGTTGCCAACCCATCTTCCCGAGCCAGGTGACGTCTCGGTCAGGCTAACGACCTCGGGACCAGGCTCCGTCGTGCTCCATATGGTGACGTTGATAGACGTAGGACCAGTGTCCCTAACCGTTATCCCGATTGTGTCGCCGTCCCCGTAGACCGTCTGGTCGAGGAAGACCTGCCCGTAGCCCGTTCCGAGGTCCCCGAGTGCCACGAGCGCGTACGGCTGCGGTCCGTTGGGCACGTCGTGAGCGATGACCTCAACGGTCCACGCACCGACAGCAGGGTTCTTTATGTGAACACCCTCGAGCACATTGAGCCTGTCGTAGCTGCCCGTGTTCGGCTGAGACTCGCCCTGAGCCATCGTCCCGAAGACGTTGCCCTTGTAGGTGTTCCCAGTCGGGTCGGTGACAAGCAGGTCCAGGTCGTTGACCAGGTTCGGGGTCGTCCAGGCCACGCCGGGATGGTCGGTCCAGGCGAGCATCACTCTCAGCGGCTCGCCGGAGTCGAGAACGAAGTAGGATTCGATGTTCGATTCGCCCGTGCTCAGCCCAAGCGTCTCGTCCACGAGCTCCATGCGCCTCGTGTCGCCGGTGAAGTGCAATGCGTCGTCCAGGAGCACTCTACCCCAGCCCTGCGAGTTGTTCGGCCAGGTGTCCTCGCTCTTGCTGTCCGAGAATGAGCCGGTCATCTGTTGTCCGCTCGCGGCCAGGACCGCCTTCAGGAGCGCCGCTGAGGGATTGAACGCATCGCCGGGAATCTTCGTCCCCGTGGGCCACCACCCCTCTGTGAAGTACTGGCGGGCCATGGCAGCCAGCGAAGCATGGTCCGGTGCCGAGTAGCTCGTGCCCGCCCAACTGCTCTCCCAGGCGGTGTTTGTGTTATCCTTCGGATCGCCAGTGGACATGGACGACACGCCCTCACCGACGGCCGTCACGGTGGGCTTCCGCCTTCCGTCGGAGGTGGGCCCTCTGCTGCTGTATCCAGCAACGCTGTCCTGATTCGGAGAGGTCTGTCCCGAACCCGACGACAGGGCGTTCTTCGCCGTGGCGGGGCTCGCGACGTCGTACTGGAACCACGAGGTTGGGCCTCCGTTCCCGTTTGAGAATACGATGAGCATGTCAGGGTGGTTCCACATAAACTCGTCGACCATCTGCGCCTCGAACGTGTATACGCTCGTCGAGGAGCCCCAGGAATTGGAATGGACCCTCGCGCCGGCGTCGTAGGCGGGGCCGAAGAGGTTGTCGTAGTCAGATGGAATGTACTTTAGGCTGTCCCTCCTTACGCCGCCCCGCATGTCCACGCTGCCTATATCCTGGAAGAATATCTTGGCGGCTTTCGCCCCTCCGTCGTTGTCGCTGGACCCCATAGGATCGTCATTGCCTCCAAAGGTGCCCGCCACCATTGTCCCGTGGCCAAGGGTCGCCCATCCGGCGCCCGGGTCGTATCTGTTCGGGCTATCCTTCCAGGACCACTCATCGGTCGGGTCGCCGTGCACCCAGTAGCGCACCAGCTTCCTGCGGGTCATGTCGGTCACGTTGTAGATATCCCCGCTCTGTATCGTCCCAGCGTCCTCGCGGAAGAACTGATGGTCGTAATCCAAGCCGGTGTCGGAGAACCCGACGAGCTGTCCCTCACCGCGGATTCCCATGTCCCACACGCGCCTGTTGCCATTGACGTTCGTCTGCATTATCCATTGCATCCTGCTGTTGAGGACCTGAGGAACCTGACGCTCCTGTATGAAGTGGACATCGACCAGGTTCGCCACCTTCACGAGCTGGTCCCGATTCAGTCTGGCATCCACTCTGCCGAAGTCCTTGCCCCTGTAGGAGTAGAGCACGGACGCCTGCGGAAGGGCATTGACCACCGAGTTGACACCCTCCGGACGGAAGGTGATTATCTCTGCCTCGAACGTCCCGCTCGAGGAAGCGAGCTCCGGGGCGATCTTGTAGGCGGGTTGGAAGAGTCCCACCCATTGCACCGCCTGAACCTCACTGAGGGAGGAGATCCCCGTCCTCGTTCTGACCAGGAAGGCGTTCGAAGGCACGTAGGAGAGAATCTCGGCGCCAGCCCGTTGCAGGGAGGTCTTCCATTCCTCCTTCACGGGTCCGTGGAACTGCACGATGTAGTAGCCATCCCCAGAAGGATAGCCCGATGTCCTGAGTTCCTCCGGGATGGGCGGCTCTCCGTCCCTCGAATCGAAGGAGAATCCCCTGATGCCTATCCTGTGGAGGTCCTCCACCTCAACGTCGAAGCCCCGGGCGGTAAGTTCCTCGACCTCGTCGCTCGTTATACTGACCACGACGAAGCTCTCGTACTCCTCTATTATGTGGTACGATGCGAGAGCGTCCAGCTGCTCCGGGGAGATGGATATTCTGACGTCGATTATATCCCCCTGGGTCGAGCTGGTGTTCATGGGAATCAGTGTAAGGAGGAGAATCAGGGATAGCAGTATCGCGAGTCTGCCTTTCGTCATGATCTCACTTTCTCTAGGCCAAGCCCCCTATAATAGATTGCTTAGATGTAGACCTGCCAGGTGAGGTTGGCGTTCCCAATCCAGTATGCCTCCCCGGCTGCCAGGACGTACGAGTCCGCAAGTTCCTGCAGGAAGTAGGGTCCCGCGGCGGTGTAGCCTTCGACCTTGCTCGCTCCCGTGAGCATCTTGAGCTCTCCGACGGTCATGGAACCTGTCAGCGAAGGATAGCCCGCCAATGTCCAGGGCTGCATCAGCTGGATGGGCACGACTGTCTGCGCCCAGCCGGCGACGATGAAGTCGCTCGCCTGAGTCACCTCGACCCAGTAGCCCTTGTCCAGCGTGATGGTCGTGAGGTCCCCGCCGTAGGGCTTGAACGCCATGTGGGTCTGCCACTGATTCGCCGATGAATCGTAGGTCCACACCTTGTCATACTCCAGCGTCTGGAAGATCTTGTTGACGGAGGCGTTCGACGGTGTAATCGGTATCGAGACGAGATGTATGCCCGCCGAGAGCGTTCTCACGAACTTGCCTGCCTGCTGGGAGGCCATCGTCGTGTCTCCGCCCGTTCCGTTGCTGTAGATGGCGTAGTAGAGCGAGCCACCAAGGCCAGCTCCGGCATGCACGTACATGCTCGTTTGATTCGGCACGGTCGTGAGGAATGCGTAGCTTGCCGCTGTCGGATCATAGGCGGCTCCGTAGTATATGGAGTAATGGGACACATCCGTCGGGTCATCCGGCGAAAGGGTCCATGTCAGCGTGACATCCTCATGGTTGAGTCCGGTCAGCTCCGCCATGAAGTCGGAAGGCGCTGCAACCACCTTGCCGTGGACCAGGAAGCACCTAGACTCCCATTGTCCCCAGTTGTTCGCAGCATCCTGTCCGTGCACGTAGATGCAGTGCGTTCCAGGCGGCCAGTCCGCGGATCCGGTCCAGGTGACCCCCTCTGTGGCGCTGTCGAACGCGTCCACGGGATTCATCGGTGTACCGCCTCCGGGGGCTCCAGGAGCATCGATATAGAACTCTGCAGCCTGGATTGTCGAGTTCCCGAAGTTCGTGTCATCCACCATTGCCGTGAAGGTCATGCTCGTGTACCTGTCAACGGGATTCGGATCCGGGACGATGCTTCCTGGAATCGTCACCGGCCCCTGATTGTCCCCTGAAGGCTTCAGGATCGTGAATGTGCCATCCGAGACGTCGGAACCGTTGAGCATCGGATACGGGTTGCCGTCGTCCTGGACCATGACCTTGACGCGGTAGTTGATTCCATTCTCGAGCGTTGTGACGTCCCACGTGTATGTGGTATCGCCAGGCGCTGGATCGGGAGATATCTTTGTCCACGACTGTCCGTCATCGGGGCTGTAGTAGAGTGTTTGCTGGTTTATTCCTGTGGAGTATACATTCCGACTCCAATCGATCTGGATTGTGTTCCCGCTGAAGACCTCGCCTCCGTTGGGCGAGATGACCTGCACGTCTGGATGGTCGTGGCCTATCAACCACACGATTGTCTTGTTGATGACTGAACCTCTGTCCCAGTCATTGGCCGAGATGAAGTTCAGGCCCGTAATCTCGAAGAAGCAGTCCACGATCTTCGAAGGCTGGCCTCCCCAGACGTTGCCTGGCCCAGCCGTTCCGTTCGGGCCGGAGGAAACCCACTTGATACCAACTGTGACACCGTTTGCATAGGGACCGCCGTAGTCCTTCCACACGCTCGAAGACGCCCCCCCGTACTGCTGGCCTGTCACCTCATCTCCCGCGCCACCGTTTCTGTGCGGGATGTAGGGTATCCGATTCACGCCTACGTACTCGTTACTGATCGGATCTCCGATCTCACCCTCCATATCCGTCCAGCTTCTTGGATCCTCATCCCAGTCCGCCTTCAGGGTCGAGTTCACCCACTGACCCGTTTGAACAGTCGCGTATTCGGAGCCCGAATCCGCCGCGAAGGCCCAGGCAACATCGTGGGAAGAGATGAACAGTCTTCCTCCCTCATCGAGATAGTTCGTTATGAGTGTCATCTCTTGGGGCTCGAAGGGCGGGTACTCCTCCAAGCCGGTTTGCCAGAGGACCACCTTGTACCCCTGCAATAGCGAGAGGCTCGGAATTCCGCTTCTCTCGACGTACCACTCATTGAAGGACCAGCCGAACATGTCGAATGCGTTCCTGTATCTCTCGACCCTTTCTGGCGGGAACGTAGCGTCGCCGATGACGAGCAGTAGCTCTGCTTTCTCCGTCGTGACGAAGCTGTAGTGCTGCCCAGCGTTATTGTCCAGGGTCGTGTGTCCGAACCTATCAGTAGATTCGACGTCGAAGTAGTACTTCACGCCGGTCGAAAGGCCGACGAGATCGACTGAGTGCGAGACGAAGTATCCCGCTGGGAGCTTGACCGCCGTGCCGTTCAGGAACGCCGGACTGGTGCCGTAGTAGACCGTCGACGTGGCAGATTCATCTGTGTTCCACACTATCGTCGCGGCTGCGTTGGTTATCGTGGTCGCCTTCACGTTCGTTATCATGGGAGGCGCGCCGTCTATGACTGCCGTCTTCAGGACCGACTTCTCTGGAGGTGTGACGTCCACGTACTCGACTGTGACGGCGTCGCGCTCACTCACTTGCAGGACGCCATCCGGGGTAGGGATGCCGTATGCGGTGTCTATGGTCCCCTCGAACACCCCGGTACCGATTTGGAGCAGGGTGACGTTCTCAGCGGCTGTCTCGGTGTCGCTTGTGACCTTTACCACCACCGGGGAGATGGCATCCAAGTCCTCCACTCTGATGTTGATTGTGTCCGAGTCTCCATATGTCGCCTTGTCCAGGAAGAGCTGTCCGTAATCCGGGTCGGTCGCACCTAGAATCGTCAGCGCGAAGGGCTGAGGACCTGCGGGAACGTTCGTTCCCTTGACCTCGACTGTCCAGAAACCCACCTCCGGCGTCAGCTCCAGAACGCCTTCGAGGGGGTTGTCGACATCAGCGGAGCCGAAGTTTGGCTTCGAGTCAACGAGCTCAGTGTAGACGTTCTTGCCCGTCCAGAAGACGTTCCCCAGGTAGACCTGCCCCGTTGGAGACGTGACTGTCAGGTCCAGGTTGTTGACCAGTGCCTTCGTCGTGGGAGTGGCGCCAGGATAGTCGCTGTAGGCCATCACGACCTTGAAGGGAATCGAACCGCTCGCTACGTAGTAGGAGTACCGAGCGACCTCTCCCGTTGCGAGGCCCTCCTTGTGGTCGACAACATGAAGTCTGCTGGCGTCTCCTGGGAAGTAGAGCGCATTGTCCAAGACGACCCTACCCCAGCCCTGGGCGTTGTTGGGCCACGTGCCCTCCCCTCTTCTGTCAGCCCTCGTTCCCTGCATCTGCTGACCGGCTGCGACTATCGTCGACTTAAGGAGGGCGTTGCTCGGCGTGAGGGCATTCCCGGGAACTATTTCGCCCGTGGGATACCAGCCCTCCATGTAATACTGGCGGGTCATGGCCGCGAGGCCTGCTATCACGGGACCGGAATAGCTCGTTCCACTCCACGGCTGTGGTGTTTCCTGGGCGATGTTCAGGTTGTCCCAGTTGTCTCCACTGGACCGAGAGGAAAAGCCCGATCCAATGGCCATCACGGTGGGTTTTCGTCTCCCGTCCTGCGTTGGACCCACGGAACTCTTGGAGTTCACTCTGTCCTGATTCATGGCCGAATCGTGCCAGCCCACGGATATGCAGCTCTTTGCGGTTGCTGGACTGCCGGGGCCGTTGAGTCCTTCGTTTCCCGTGGAGTACACGATGAGCATGTCCGGATATTCCCACATGAACCTGTCGACCATCATGGCCTCAAGGTCGTAGTCGATGTTCTTGGCACCCCAGCTGTTGCTGTGAATGCGCACGCCGGCGTTGTAGGGGTCCCAGAAGAGATCGTGATAGTCATCAGGTATGTATCGAAGAGAATCATCCCACCAGTCATTGTACTCTGGGTTCTGGTAGAGGGTGCCGATGTCCTGCAGGTATATCTTGGCCCCCTTGGCAATGCCATCGTTGAGGCTCGTCCCGAGCGGGTCATCATTGCCCGCGAGCGTTCCAGAGACCATCGTTCCGTGGCCTGACGTCATGTTGCCAACTACCATCTTCCATGCGCTGTCCTTCCATGCCCATGGGTCAGTCCCGGGATCGATGCCAACCCAGTCGCTCATGACCTGGTATCTCACCACCTTCCTTCTCCCAAGATCCGTAACATTGTATACGTCACCAGTCTGTATCGTGCCAGCGTCCTGGCGGAAGAAGTTGTGGTCGAAATCAAGTCCCGTGTCCGCGACCCCAATCAACTGATACTCTCCATGCAGCCCCATGTCCCAGAGCCTTCGGTTGTTCAGCTCGTCCGTCTGCATGACCCATTGCATGTTCGCGTTCGTGGGCCGCATCTCGTATATGGGTTCGATGTACTGCACGCTGTTCAATCTAGCGAGGCTCGGAATGATGTTCGCATCGACCCTGGCCTTGACCACGCCGAACTCCTTGTTCTGGAAGTACCGGATTATCTGGTCCTTGTGCAGTGAGCTGATCACCTGGCCAAGGTCCTCCCCCTTGAACACGATTATCTTCACATCCACCTCGCCCTTTGCGCTCAGAAGAAGAGGCCTGATCTTGTAGGCAGGCTGATAGATGCCCATCCACTGAACCTCCCTCAGGTTCTTGACCCTTCCGAGCAGATTGGTGTCCAGTTGAACGATGAATGCGTTGTTTGGGATGTAGTTGAGGACTCTACCACCGAGCCGCTCGATATCGTGCTTCCACTCCTCCTTCACGGGTCCATGGAACTGGACGAGATAGTGCCCGTCAACATCACTTGGGTAGGAGCGCATCATGAGGCTCGGAGACAAATCGGGCTCGCCGGCCAGGGTGTCTATGACCATGCTGTTGATGTGGATTTTGTCGAGTTCGAGTTGCCCTTGCACAAGCAATCCCTTTGACTGGAAGAGCTCATTCTGCGCATTCGTTGTCCTGGCAAGGACAAACGTATCGTATGTCTCCAGTATCTCCATGCCCGACTCCCTTAGGGCATCAAGGTCTGTCTCGGAATCGAAATGCACCAAAACGGTCTCGACCGCAACTGCCTTCTGGGGATCACCGAGGCCCACTAACTGAATCGCGGGTACAACCATCAGAAGTGCTATTGCGACCGCCAAAATCCTAGCGAAGGATTCCCCTATTGACAACTTCATCACGAAGCCTCCTCTTCTATCACATTGAAGCATTCAACACAGTGCTGCCCACAGCCACCAATGCTTGTTGAAGTTATTAAGCGTAGGCTATAAAAAGCTTCCGTAGCTGGCTGGAGGTGATGTAGAATGAATGGTTGATGGTGTCCTTTCGTCCCTTCTCTTGGAAACTT
>JBHIFJ010000004.1:0-78893 GCA_046761045.1 Thermoplasmata archaeon | reverse complement strand
AGATCGCCACCTTGGCATGGTGGAGGTCAGGGGTTCAAGTCCCCTTCGGTCCATTACCCGATAGGTTTAATCCGCTTTGCCCTCTCCATCATGTGGAGGATTGACCAATGAACCTGGCAATGGGATGCCACTTGGAGGAGTTCAAGACGTACAGAAAGGCTCTCGAAGTTCCCTTCTCAAGGGAGGAGAAGGTCCCCGTCACCGGGGAGAGAGTCATTGAGCAAGACCCCGCTCGCCTCATCGTGTTCCGTGAGGGAGACAAGATCCCCTGACACGCGACACGGCACGAAGTGAGCACCGGCAGAGCACAGGAAGGGTGAAACTAGAGATGACGAGAGCAGTTTGTGTTTGGAAGGCGTCTGGAACCACGTCAGGAGGACTGACACCACCACTCGGATGACAATCATTGGATTCGCCCAGTTCTGACTTCGCTGATGACCTCCTTCCGTATCAGACCCAGGACGAACCATTCGAGTTATGGCAGAAGATCGAATCTCCCCATCAGAAGCGATGCGATTTCCACATCTTCCTCGGAGTCCTGGTAGTTCCCCTCGCTCAACTCCCGCTCGGCCCTCGCCAACATCTCCTCGACGTCCTCGGGAACGCTCTTGCCACGTGACTGCATGAGTCTGGACTCTTCTCGGAGCTGGCTTATCCTCTCCGACAAGGTCATGTGGTTCTTGCGAGTCTCCGTGGCCTTTTCAGTGCAGGTCTTTGCGCATTCAACGCACTCCTGATAGTCCGATGCATCGAGCAGGTTAGACGCCTTGGTGAGAAGGCCCCTCAGCTCCTCGGACCGAATGCCTCTGAGCTCGAGAACGTTCACAGCATTCCTTGCTTCCCTGAGGGAGTGCAGGGCTGCCCGATGTCTGTTCTTCAGCTCAATTGCCTTGCTCTCGATGACTTCGACAAGCTCCCGAACCCTTGAGAAGGCCCCGCTCAAGAAGGCGGTCCGCGCGATTGTTATGATGTCCTCGATCTCGTGGGCATTGACGCCATCCTTCTTCAGTCCCTCGAGTATCTCTTCACAGTACCTATACAGCTCTGCGTTTTCCAGGCACTCCTTCCTCACTCTCTTCGGGAGAACCTCTATCTGCTCGACGATATCATGGACCGCCTGAGTTTTCCCCTTCTTGAGGTTCTGCTCTGCCTCCTTGAGAAGCTCTAGGCTGGGAGCCAGGACGAGATGCTGGAAGACGTTGCCCTTGACATCTTTCTGGTTCCTGTGCTCTTCATCCACGAGCTGCCTGGCCCGCTCAATGGCTTCCGACGCGGAGTCATAGTTCAGTATTATTTCATTCCCCTTTTCGAGACCCTCAAAGGCGAGCATGAAGGCAACATCATATGAAGGCCTCAGGTCGGGGTTTGAGATGCCCTCCACGGCCTCCACGCTCTCCAAAAGCCTCTCTTCGAGGTCGTGAGTCTCGATGCCCAGGTCTCTGATTCTATTGACAACCTCGCTGAACTCCTTCACTGTCGACCTGGCTAGGCTCTCATTGATCTCCTGACTGTCCTCCTCAGCTGTCCTCCGGCCGAGCAGCCTCATCTTCTCCTCCCCCAAGCGTGGTAAGCGCTTGCATTGACGCTCCCTTCCACTCCTCACCGTGTCGGAAGTCCTTGTACACTATGTATCAGCAGCTACATAATAAATCCTTCTGTAGGCTGCACGAAAGGTATCTGGCTAACGGGAGACAAGAAAAGCCAGTACCGTACAGGAAAACCCAAGATTCCAGACTGTTACTCACAAGGCGGGCATTCATCTTGGTAGTCCATGGATTTCAACGGCTGCTTGGGTTCTTCTGTGGGCTTATCGCAGACGGTCATCGACAAATCATAGAGGGAGCCTGCCCTTTTGGGACGGTTTTGCTGCTTCGTGCTTGCTTGTCTCTTGCTGTCCGCTTGTTACATCAGTGGGACTCACCAGAGACATAATAGCTGCGTCCCTGCAGGTTCCTTGCTTCGTCCTTGCTGAGACCTTCCTTGGCCCTTGCTGTCTCTTGCTCGAGCCTTGCAAGTCTGTCAATGTTCCTCGAAGGTGCCCCAGCGAGGTCCGCTCTAACAAACCTTATCAAGTGAGAGCTATTCCCCGTAAGCATGGCGATCAAGTCCCTACATTTCCTGTTGACGTACACGTGCAACTTCGCGTGCGATCACTGCTTCTTGTTCGGCGGTCCCGACGCCGAGGGAGTGATGAGGATAGAAGACATCAGACGCATCCTTGGGGAGGGGAAGAAAGCTGGAATCGAGAGCATCTGCATAGAGGGAGGAGAGCCGTTTCTCTACTACCCTGTACTTCTCTGGACCGTCAGGAAGGCAGTGGAGATGGGAATGGAAGTGGGCGTGGTAACGAACTGCTACTGGGCAACCTCGACCGAAGACGCGAAGGAATGGCTCAAACCTGTCCCGGGAATTGGGATCTCCGACCTAGGGCTGAGCGAGGACCACTTCCACTACGAGGAGGGAGAAAACCCCAGGTTTGCCAGGGAGGCTGCTGAGAATCTGCGCATTCCAAACTCGACGCTTTCAATCAAGGACCCCAGAGATGGGAGTGCTCCTCTAGCTGGGGACATAATGCTCAAGGGAAGGGCGGCCGAGAAGATTGCTCCCGATTTGCCAAAGAAACCGTGGGCGAGCTACACGAAATGCGAGGACGAGGACTTCGAAAACCAAGGAAGAGTTCACGTCGATCCGTACGGCCTCGTCCATGTCTGTCAGGGAATCGTCATCGGCAACCTCTTCGAGAAGAGCTTGAGGTCTATCTTCGAGGAGTGGAAACCGCGAAAACATCCCATCTGCGGCCCGCTTCTGGAGGGGGGACCCGCAAAGCTCGCCGAGAAGTACGATGTCCCGCATAAGGAGGCGTATGCGGACGAATGCGAACTCTGCTTCGATCTGCGCTTGAGGTTGAGAGAGCGGTTCCCAGACGTACTCTGCCCGGACCAGATGTACGGCATTCAGGACTGAGCAAGCTTTAATAGAGGGAACGGATTATATTCGTAAGCGGACTCGTGGCCTAGTCTGGATAGGGCATCGGCCTTCTAAGCCGACGATCCTGGGTTCGAAAGGACTTTATGCAAGGACCGCATAGTCACCGACAATCCCAGCGAGTCCGCTGGTATTGCAGGTCATCAAATGAAGAGAAGCTCCCGTGTCTGGAAGAAACGTGGCCAACAGCGCTGGAAGTGGCGAAAGAAGAAAATGAGAAGGCGCAAGAGAGCGCAGAAGATGCGCAAACGATAGCTGGGGACATGGGGTAACACGGGATCCTCGCGGGCTCCAGTTATGGGCGTGATTGCTCACGGGTTTGCTGACAGGTGATGACTAACTGGAGCAATGACCTGTGATGGAACGTGCGGGGTCGCTCCCCGCATGGTGGAAACCCGCTGATCTGGGTTCAAATCCCAGTGTCCCCACTCAACCTATTTGGATCTGTTCGATCACATGAAGAGTGCCTTGCCATCCATGGGTTTTTTGGGGAAAGACAACCTCGGACGACATCCTGCATCGCCACGAATTTGCATCCCTTTGTGAAAGACGTCTCGAGTGGCGCACTCTACCTGAATTCGTGACTGGAAATCGCAATGAAGATAAGCCCAATCAGCCCCAGCAGGGAACTGATGCCTAAGGGTCCCACGGAGATCAAGCAGAAGATGGCGCCAACGATGGCCATGCCGAAGTTGGTCCTCTTCATGGCCAGAACTCCCCCGATAATGGCGATAATCGAGAAGGCTATCCCCAGAATTCCGCAGACGGTCGAGAACAACCAGAAGTCGTACGGATAGTACTGGAGCCCGCCGTAGCCGTTGAAAATCATGCTGAAGAACAACAGCGATACAACAGCCGATATGAGCGCGAGGACTCCACCGACAAGAACCATGACGCCACCTGCAACAGCCAGCCTCGTCTCCTTCTGCTGTGGCGGCGCGTACGCTGGATAGGGCGGGGGCTGGTACTGTGGATATTGTGGAGGGGCGCCCATCGGAGGTGCCACAGGTGGTTGCGCGGGAGGCGGTTGGGCGGGCGTGGGGCCTACAACGGGGCCTTCACGAAGAGGAACGCCGCATCTTGCGCAAAACCTTGAATCGTCAGTATTCTGTTGACCACAACTCGCGCATACCTTCACAGCCGTCCCTCCATGACGCGACCTCGGAAGAGCATCGGATTTCCACTATTTAACCGATTCCTAGCTTCCTGCATGGAGCCGTTACCCCGCAACGAGAGTCCTGCCTCCCTTCCATATGTCCTCGGACAGTGGCAATGCTCGCCACTCACCTTCGAACACATTCCTCTCTCAAACGTGGACGCTGTGTCGGGACAATCGGCAGTTTTCCCTCAAGAGGCTCGGGACCCTCGTGGGCATTTTCGATTGCCCTCTATCCTCGATGTCCCAAAGTCCTTCTCCCAATTCCACACTGGATGATGAGTGCTCGGGCACCGGAGGTCCTTCTCGGACCTGCCGAGGTCCTTTTCTGACCACTTCAACCCCTCCCGCTCGAAAGTGGTCGTCAAATTGCATCAGAAAGCTCTAGGAGATGAAGTCCGAACCCGTGCTGGCCCGAGTATGCGGCCCCTCCCAGGAAGGTCCCGCCGGAATCGTATGGTCCTGCCCACGGTTGCAGAGCCAGATGATTGAGACTGTCGAACTCTGCACGGGATGTTTCGGCCTTGAAGAACTGATGGCAACCTGCTCATTCATGGCTCACCCGGGTGTTCACTCCTCTTCCAGAAAAGCATACCTGTAATCCTTGGGCGGTAGCAGATTCTCCTTCACTGTCCTCGCCGACACCCACCGGAGTAGGTTGAGCATGCTTCCTGCCTTGTCATTTGTTCCTGACCGCCTGGAACCACCAAAGGGTTGCTGGCCCACGACTGCCCCCGTCGGCTTGTCGTTGATGTAGAAGTTCCCCGCCGAATTCCTCAGCATGCGATCTGCAAGCATTATCGCCTCCCTATCCTTCGCAAAAATGGAGCCTGTAAGTCCGTAGGGAGACGTCTCGTCGCAGATTCTCAGCGTCTCCTCGAACTTGCGATCATCATACACATAGACTGTCAATACTGGACCGAAGACTTCCTCCTCCATCAATTTGGACTTCGGGTTCTTGACGACGACAACAGTCGGTTCGACGAACCATCCCTTGGAGTCGTCGCAACGTCCGCCAAAGATGATTTCAGTCTCCTTCGCCCTCTTCGCGAAATCGATGTACCTCTTTATGCTGATGAAAGCTGCACGGTCGATAACGGCATTGACGAAGTTGGTGAAGTCCGTTGGTGGGCCCATCTTGATGGACTTTAGATCCTTCAGGAGCCTCTTCTTCACTCTGGGCCAGATGGATTCAGGGATGTATGCTCGAGAAGCGGCCGAGCATTTCTGACCCTGATATTCAAAGGCCCCACGCGTCATGGCGGTCACGAGTTCGTCCACCTCCGCGGTCTTGTGAGAGAAAATGAAGTCCTTGCCCCCCGTCTCTCCGACGACTCGCGGATAGCTCCTGTAGGTGTCCAAGTTCTTCCCCACCTGCTTCCACATCCAGTCGAAGGTCTCCGTGCTTCCGGTGAAGTGGAGTCCCGCGAAGTGAGGGTTACTGAACACGTGTCTGGATATCCGCACTCCGGAGCCTGGGAGCATAGTAATGACTCCATCTGGAACCCCCGCTTCCCGGAAGAGCTCACTGATGAAATGTGACGGGTAGATGGCCGATGTGGCAGGCTTCCAGATGACAACATTCCCCATTAGTGCCGGCGCAGACGGAAGGTTGCCCATGATGGATGCAAAGTTGAAAGGCGTGACTGCGAAGACGAAGCCTTCCAGCGGTCGATACTCCATGCTGTTGATTACATCCTTCCCGCATTCAGGCTGCATCTCGTATATCTTTGACATGTAATGCACGTTGAACCTGAAGAAGTCTATGAGCTCGCAGGCAGAGTCGATCTCTGCCTGATACGCGTTCTTGTCCTGGGCCAGCATGGTGGCTGCGTTCAGGGTCATGCGATATGGGCCAGAGAGCAGTTCTGCGGCGCGAAGAAAGATGGCGGCTCTGTTCTCCCAGGGAATCTCTGCCCACTTCTCTTTCGCTCTCAGGGCCGTGTCGATTGCCTTCTCGACCAGCTCGTCCGTAACCTTATGGTACTTCGCAAGAATCCGAGAATGGTCGTGAGGGCAGACGCAGTTCCCGATATCCCCAGTCCTGTAGCGCCTCCCGCCAATGCGAATCTGAATCTCGAGTTCCTTGGACTGAAGGTCCTCCAGCTTCCTCTTGAGGGCCTCCCTCTCGGGGGTCCCTGGGGCGTACGAAAGGACACGCTCGTTCTCCGGCCGCTCAAAACCCCTGATACTGTTTTCCATCTGCCTTCCTCCCCTCGACACGTTGGGCTTTCACCATCAACAAGAATCGAATAGTTGAACTTAGCGGTCCGAACGCACCTAGCAGACTGTAACCCGCGTCGTTGACAGACTAGAATTGAAATAGAAGGGCTCACATAGCTGAGGTCGCGAGGGTTAGCAAATACGGGAACGGGACAAAGACGCGGTCTTTTTTTCCCCCTCCTCCTTTGAAACCGCCTCTCCGTTCCCGTGCCCTAGCCATACAGTGCGACGAATCTACGGAACGCCCTCGCCTCCCGCTAGCCCAAGAGAAGCCTTTTTCTATGCTCCCATCCTTCTGCTCTCGTTGAATCTGAAAGCCATATTGAAGAAGATAGTCCCCACCGAGGCAGAGGAAGCTCAGCTTGGGCAAGTGGTGTCGGACCTCCTACAATCAGCCCAAAAGGAGATTGATAAACTGGGTGCCGATGCAACCCCCTTCCTTACGGGGTCGGTCGCAAAGAACACGCATCTGAGGGGGCCAGAGATCGACATATTCATTGGCTTCTCCAAGGAGACGTCGCGGGACGAACTCGAGAAATATGGTCTGGCAATCGGCGAGGGAATCCTGAAAGGAAGGAAGATGTACGCCGAGCATCCGTACATCCATGGCACGTACAGGGGATACGAGGTGGACATCGTCCCGTGCTATCGCTTGAAGAGCGCAGCGGGTAGAATGACGGCAGTGGACAGAACGCCCTTTCACGCGAAGTATGTGATTGGAAAGATGAAGAAAGGACAGGAGAACGAGGTTCGCCTCCTGAAACAGTTCGCGAAGGGCACTGGAATCTATGGCGCTGAGTCCAAAACTCAGGGGCTGTCGGGCTATCTCTGCGAGCTGCTCATACTGAAATACGGGACTTTCGCAAATCTGGTCGAGAACGTTTCCAAGTGGAAGATGGGAATCCACCTGGAGTTGGACAGGAAGGCGAAGAAGCGATTCAACGAGCCACTCATCTTCATAGACCCCGTGGATCCTGGGAGGAACGTAGCCTCAGCCGTATCAGAGGACAAACTGGCGACGTTCATTCACGCCTGCAAAGAGTATCTCAGGCGTCCGTCCGAGAGGTTCTTCTTCCCCAATGAACTGAGAACGCGCACGAGGCAAGAACTCATCGTGGAAATGGAGAGAAGAGGGACTCACTTCCTCAGTGTCGAGATCAGAAAACCCGACGTGACCGATGACATCCTATATCCCCAGCTCAGAAAGATGGAAAAGGTCATAGCGGAGCTGTGCGAGTCTGAGGGATTCGATGTGCTGGACTCCATGTTTGACGAGTTCAAAGGTACGATCGTGTTGCTACTGGAGTTCGAGAGAGGACGGCTTCCAACAGCAAGGAAGCACATCGGACCGCCCACGACCAACGCGAACGCAATGAGATTCCTCAGAAAGTGGTCGACATCCTGGCTAGCCTTGTCCCGACCCTTCATAGAACACGGTCGCTGGGTTGTCTTTGTGAAGAGGCCTCACGAAACAGTTCGAGACTTGCTCAAGAGCCGAATCATGGAATTGAGTCTTGGGAAGGACATCCGCAGGGAGGCGAAGAAGGGAGTCAAAATCGTAGAAGGGAGGAGAATCCCTGCTGGGAAGAGAATGGCCACAATGACGCAAATGCTGGACAAAAGGTTCCCCTGGGAATACTGACTCAGGCACTAGTTCGGATTCAGGTTGAACTTGAAGGTGCTCTTGTGCCCCGACGTGTCCCACGCGGTTATCGTCACCTCGACTAGGTTGCCAGTCTCATCATTGAATGTGTGAATGTATGTATCTGGTTCACCGCCGAGGAGTGCGACATCCTCCGCCTTATTGCCCGTCCCGTACTCCATGTCGACCCTACTGATGCCGACATTGTCGACGACCTTTGCCTTGATAGTGATATTGTTGCCGACGGATCGATTCGCGATGACCGTCTCGCCCCTGGAAACGTCCACCCAGCCAGCGGGGTCGTTGCTCACCTGAACGTCCGAAATGAGAGGGCTCGCGAGATCGCTGAAGGGTGGATTCAGAAGAAGGACCCAAATGGAGAGCCATGTGAAGACGAAGACAGCGCCGTTGCCCAGCCAAGTCTTTTTCTCAAACTCCTCTACGTCGATTCCGAGGAAGGGGTAGACGTACCTGAGACTCAGGATGCCGATGATTGCCGCCATAAGACCGAGAATCGAGAGGCCCGCCAGCGTCAGCTGCCAGGAGACCACTGCAAAGGGAAGGCCGTAGAAGAATGTAATGATACCCACCTTGGCATTCACCAACTCCTTTCTCATGAACTCCCGCTCATCGAAAGAGGGTCTCTTGAAAACGACCTTCTCCTCCTTGCGACCCTTCTTCTTGGCCATTCTAGCCACCTAATAAGCAGCCTCCTAATAACCCTTTCTCGCCACCTGTGTCAGAAGCCAACAGTTAAATATTCCAGGATGATGAATAGTGATGGATGGAAATCCCAAGGAAGGCTCTCAATGTGCTCCTAGCGGCTGCTCTGGTGGCCGTGATTCTCTACGTGCTCGGCGTGCCTGCAGGCATAATCGCCCTCATAGGATTGGGGATATGGATAATCGTGTTCATCGCTCAAGCGGGTTACTTGGAGGGAAACCCCTACAAGAGGATGCGGTACTCCTCCGTTCCTGACTTCGTGGAGGTTTTCCAGTACCAAAAGAGGCAGAGGGAAGAGATCAGAGATCAGGCCTCGACTGGGGTGACGGTCTTCATGTTCCTGCTCGGCCTGGTGTTCATGCTCGTCGCAATCCTGGCCCTGCTGTTCCCGTGGAACATTTGGAGCGTCGTCTGATGAACATCGGCGTCATTGGCGGAGGAGAAGTCTCAGAGGAGACTAAGGAGCTGGCGAGAGAGGTTGGCAGAAGAATCGCGGAAGGCGGTGCGAATCTCATCTGTGGAGGACATGGTGGTGTCATGGAGATGGCCTGCAAGGGTGCCAAGGAGGGAAACGGACTGACAGTGGGGGTTCTCCCTGCCTCAGATCCGGACGATGCAAACCCCTACGTGGACGTCGCCATCCCGACTGGGCTTGGCTACGCGAGGAATGCCGTCATCGCCGTTGCATCGGATGTCCTCATAGCAATCGGCGGCAAATACGGGACCCTCTCGGAGATAGCCCACGCATTGAACCTAGGAAAGAAGGTTGTCGGCCTTGGGAGCTGGAGACTCGATCAGATGGACGAAGAATGTGAGAACTTCATCCCCGCCAAGACCGCCGAGGAGGCCGTGGGAATCGCTCTGGGAGAGGCACGGTCTAGCGATTGACTGCTGCCACCTTTTGAACATTCGTCGTCGCGACCTTGGTCGAAATCAAGAGGGCTCCGAAAAGGAACCCGCCAATCCAGCCCGCCAGCGAGCCCGTCAGGAACCTCGCAGGATTCGTGCTCTCATAGTCGGTGAGAAGCTGGAGGCCCCCATCCAGCGCAATCGGGAGGAGAAAGACCGCCAGGATGACAATGAGGAATCTGAACTCACCGATCCTCTCCCCTATGAGCGCACCCGCTTTCTCAGGAAACAGCTTCAAGAGCATTCTTGTGGCGCTCGGGCCGGGTCTAGCGATCATAGCCATTAGCAGGCCAATCGTCGCGAAGAGGAATATCCCAGTATCGCGCGCACATACGGGCATCTGGTTTCCCGCGATATAGAGGCTCCTTTCGTGGATCTGATGGCACTCGACATCGCCCACGTAGTAGACGATTCCTTGAGGAAGCGGCAGTCTGGACCACTGCTCCTCGTAGTCGACATGATTGGCGAGCCCCGAGAGGCCGGCGACCTCACCAGACGGAAGAGTTGCCGGTGCCAGGAATATGGCAATCGTCCAGACGAGGGATATTATGAAAACCGTGAATACGATCTTGCTGTAGAACATTCTCGCCCTAAGGGGATGTCGTGCCACTTGCGACAAGATGATGATTCATAGATATCAATCTTCTGCGGCACAGAAGCATTTTTATTCGGACTCCTGATTACAAGTCGGTGATAGTTTTGGCGACAGAGGAAGGAGCGCAGGCTGGAGACCAGCCTCCAACCTATGGTGAGCCCGGACAGCAGCAATATCAGCCCTATCCGCAGCAGTATATGCCGCCTCCAAGGCAGCCGGTGGACCTTGGCAAGATGATCACGAAACCGCTGATAGCCATCGGTTTTCTGATTGGCCTCATACTGGTGTGGCTCAGCTTCGTGATAGCCACCTTTGCCAATGGTGATCGAGCGGTGATGGATGTTGCCAGTTTCCTCAGGTATTCAGGAACCGCGATTGCCGCGCTTGTTGCATTCATAGGCGGCCTCACTTCCACGAACTTCGACGGATACGAAAGAGCAGGACTTCTCGTAGCTTCGGGCGTGATATTCCTGGCTCTCCTCGGCGCAATGGCATAGGGAGAATCGGCAGTCATTTCACCTGAAGTGCCTCGGCAATGACCCCGGCTACGGTCACCTTTGAGACCGGACTCCTGAGGGTATCCGTGCAGAAGACCTCATCGCAGACCTTTAGCCTCTCCAGAGCATCGCCAACGAACAGACCGTGAGTGCAGGCGGCTATCACCCTCTTTGCGTTTTGCTTCCTCAGCTGCTCGGTCGCCTCTGCGATCGTCCCGCCCGTGGAGATGATGTCATCGACGATAGCGACGACCTTGCCTTCCACATCAAGGGACTTTGGCGTGACCTCCACATTGTACGGATCCATCCTCTTCTTCTCGAGGTGGTCTGACTCGCACCCAAGCAGGTCAGCGACCCTCCTGGCTCGTCCCAGAGCTCCCCTGTCGGGCGCAAGAACGCTGTCAACATTGAGACTCTTGAGATGGTCGGCGATGGCTGGCGCAGCCGAGAGCTCGTTCCACCTCATATCGAAGTATCGGGAGGCCACTTCACTGTGAGCATCGATGGTGTAAATCTCGCTTGCGCCCATCTGGATGAGGTTGGCGAGTGCCCGAATGCTGATTGCCTCCCCCCTTTCGAAGGCTCTGTCCTGCCTCGCGTAGCCAAGATATGGTATCACGACGCGGAGGCTGTTCACGCTGCAGTCCGCAATGGCGTCCTGCCAAAGGAACAGCTCGATGATCTTCTCGTCCGGATACGCGCTCTGAACCAGGACGACCTCTTCGTCCGTGATATCGCTCAGAATGCGCACATAGGCCTCGCCATCTGGGAAGCGCTTGAATTGCGTCTCGACCATGTCTGACTGAAGTTCGCCTGCGAGTTTCTTTGCCAAGTCCGTTGAAGCTGACCCTCCGACAATCTTCATGGTCTTCGGGAAGTGCCCACGATATATTTCTCTTTCGAGGAAAGAGGGCGTGAAGGTTTTAAATAGAGGAGTGTCTGTCTTTCAGTAGTACGAGTGGTCAGGTATGCCAGAGCTTGATGACGCAGTGAGTTTCCTGAAGAGGCACAAGGGATACTTCCTCCTTCTGGAATTCATTCTTCTCGTCACCGGGGTCAATCTCGTCATTCTGCCACAGAAGGTCGTCTGGCTTGAGTACGTGGGTGTCATCCTCTTTCTTTCGGGCATCGCTCTGCTCGTGCTCACATTCATGCCAGAAGAGACATCCGAGAAGCCGCCACAGAGGTGTCTCTCCAAGAGCATTGTTGAATTCTTCACCGTTAGGCTGAAGCTGGGCCCCTATCTGCCCCTCATGGGCGTCACCGTGTTCGCTCTCGACTTCGCCTACAACCTGCTCGTCTTCGGAGCCCTGAGCCTGGGTACCCATGACTACATGCTGCTTCTGTTCGGCGGCGTGCTCCTCGCCTACAACTTCGTCCCTGAGAGATTCGAGCGGGAGAAGAACTTCCTTCTGATGTTCTCGGGTGTCTTGGTCCTGATTCTGATTGTCCCGCTGCTGCTGATGCGCATGTTCCAGGGCGATCTGGATGCGAGTGTGAATGCCTACTCAGCAATCTTCCTTGTACCCGAGGCGAATGCCATGCTTAACCTCCTTGGCGTGCCCAGCTGGTACGGGTCTGATCCACAGGGTCTCGGGATACCCACGCTCTATTTCCCGTCGGAGTATAACCTCAACCCGCTAGGGGTCACCACTTCCTGCTCAGGGATATACTCTTTCAGCATATTCGCGTCGGCCTTCACGGCGTTCGTGTTGGCTGAGTTCAGCAAGCTGAATCGGCGGGTTGGGGCACTGCTTGTCCTGGGCTTCATCACTGCCTACTTAGCGAATCTCCTCAGAATCGTCATCATCGTCCTCGTCGGTGTGTATGCCCCGGGCGGCAACCCGATGCAGAGCTTGCTTCAGGCGCACTCAAACGCAGGATGGATGATCTTTGTGCTTTGGATTACGGTCTTTTGGCTTATCATGTACAAGGTTCTGATGAAGGAAAAGCTCGATAAGACTTCAATCACCGTGGCGAAGAAGCGAGGTACTCTGTGCGAGATCTGCGGTGATGTGCTCTCGCCCTCCATCCCTGGAATCAGATGCTCATGCGGGAGGTTCTACCACTCACACTGCATCAATGAGCGGGGCAGCTGTCCTGCCTGCAAGAGGAGCAGCACAGAAGAAAAGCTGGACCTGGGGACAGCGGACATCAGCGGTGCGAAAGAGTTAAGTTGATTCTCGGGCTTGAGAGTTGGCGTGAAAGCTGTCATTCCTGCGGCGGGGTTGGGAACGAGGTTCTTGCCGGCTACGAAGGCTCAGCCGAAGGAGATGCTGCCAGTCGTGGACAAGCCTGCGATACAGTACGTTGTGGAGGAGGCCGTCGAGGCCGGAATCAAGGACATCCTCATTGTGACGGGACGAGGCAAGAGAGCTATTGAAGACCACTTCGACAGGTCTGTTGAACTCGAAGGTCACCTTTGGAGCGAGGACAAGATGGAGGAGTTCAGGAAAGTCCAGGACATTGCCAAGATGGCTGATATCTTGTATGTCAGACAGAAAGAGCCGTTGGGCCTTGGGCATGCGGTCCTCTGCGCGAAGAACTACATAGGAGACGAGCCTTTCGCGGTGTTACTTGGAGACGACATCATGATTAGTGAAGAGCCCTGCATCAAGCAGTTGGCGCAGGTTTTTGAGCGGGAGCAGAAATCAGTCATCGCTGTTGAGGATGTACCACGAGAAAGGATGATACACTATGGGATGGTCATCGGTGAAGCTCTCGAAGAAAACGTCTTTGAAGTGAAGAAGATTGCTGAAAAGCCTTCACTGACAGAAGTTACGAGTCCGCTGGGAACTGTCGGGAGATACATTCTTGAACCCGAAATACTCAGCCACATTGAGAAGACGAGGCCAGATTCAAGGAATGAAATTCAGCTTACCGACGCTATATCCTCCCTGCTAAGCGAGAAAGAAGTGCTCGCGTATAAGTTCCACGGCAAGCGATACGATATCGGCAGCAAATTGGGATGGATAAAGGCGACAATCGAACTTTCCCTCGCAAGAGATGACTTGGGACCGAGGCTGAGAGTGTACCTAAAGGAAGTCGTCAGGTAATCTGAAAGCATTCAAGCCAGTCGCGAGTAATAACAACTCAAGAATGTTTATATAAGTTTCGCTGATGAGTAGCCGCAACCATCATGAATCAGTCTGAGAGTCGGCCCGCAAATGACCTGTCAGATGGTAGCTTCGACTCCGCTGATGCGCGAGTGGAGACCTACGGTATCATCAGGGAAACGGGCAAGAGAATTGCCAAATACAGCGCATACATATTTGTCTCTACAATACTGCTAAAAGGTATCGTTTTTCTTCAATCCATCGTTGTCGCTAGGCTTCTCGGACCGGGGCAACTCGGAATGCTGTCGATTGTCATGAGCCTCGGAGCCATCGTCTCTGGTTTTTCCGGATTTGGCATGACATTCGCCGTCGTTAGAATCCTACCCGAATACAGGTTAAGGGAGCCACGGAAAGTTGACGACACTCTGATTGCGTTCTTCTGGCTTTCAATAATCACGACCCTTCCCGTATTGGGTCTTTATGCCCTTCTGGATCCTCTCATCTCAGTCGGCTTGTACAATGAGCCTCAACTGATGTACTTGATCTATCTGTGGATAGCGGGTGCTATGGTCAAGACGTTCTCATATATGTTTCCCTCTGTCCTACAAGCTTTTCAGAAAATAGGGCTGCTCGCGAAGCTCGCCGTTGTCTTGGGAACCATTGGGGCGACCACCTCGATTGTTTTCGTCTGGCTCTATGGACTTCCAGGTGCCCTCTATGCATCAATCGTAACACCCGTGGTCACCATAGGGATATACAGCTATGTGCTGAGAAAGAAGGCGAGACGCTTCGTCAGGTCACTTCTCAGATTTGACAGAGCCATCGCCTCAAGGTTGTTGAGAGTGGGCGGAGGAATACTTCTTTCTGGAATCTTTTTCGGCATTGCGATGTGGTACGGCATGACAATTCTCCAACGGTCAGCTGCCTTCGAGGATGTTGGATACTTCAGAGTGGCCTTTGGAGTGACCACGGTGGTGTTGATGATTCCGGCTACGATCACAATGCCTTTCTATCCAATAATCGTGGAGTCACATTCCAGGGACTTGAAAGAGGGTCAGGCCGTTCTATTGAACACAGCGAAATACGTCATGATGCTCACTTTCCCACTATGTTTGGCATTTGTGTTTCTTTCCCAAGTCTATATCGAGGTGTTCTATTCGGCAGAATTCCTTCCTGCAGCACCTTTGGTGGCAGTGGTCGCTGGATATTCTTTCTTGCGAGCCTATAATGCGATTACATATCACATCTACTTGCTTACGGAACGCATGTCCGTTTATAGCATAAGGAATGGGCTCTGGTTCCTTGGTCTGTTCCTAATGATTACCCTAATCGTTCCGACTCAACTTGCGATAGGTTTGGTCTGGTCTTACTTCGCAATGAGAGCGCTTGTCATAAGTGCCGATCCTCTCTTCTTTGGCAAGGACTACCGACTGATGTCCATCATCAAGCTGAACTGGATGTGTGTTCTTCTTGGTTTCCTCATAGTTGCTTCTTCGTTCCTCTTGGGACAGATCTCGCTGACACACAAGATTCTATACTATCTGGCGGGGATGGCAGCATATGCGATGGTCCTCAACTTCGTGATTCTAGACCGGAAGGATAAAGAATACATCCGAGACTTGGTCAAGTCGATACTCAGAGGAAAGAGAGAAAGGTGACGTAGGTGATTTTCGTCCGAGGAGATTCAGCAAATGACCAGAATGATAGTCCCAAGTTCCCATGGACGTGACAATAATTACCACGAGTCCACGTCTGGGTCGAGACCTACACCTATACTGAACAGTCGGGTCAATGTTGAACATCGCGATACCGAACAAAAGAGAGGCGCCAACCAGAGAGTACCGTCAGAACCGGAACAAGAATCCGATGTCGAGACCTTCGGAAGACTCGATCCTTCTGCCTCAAACGGTTTCGCATCACGAAAGGTCGGCATCAGCAGCCGAACTCATGGTGAGAAGTTGAACATCGTAATGTTTACTCCATCGTTTCATCCGAGTCTTGGGGGCGTCGAAAGGCATGTCAAAAGGGTGGCTGAAGAACTTGTCAGGCTGGGTCACGAAGTTGTCATCATAACACGGAGCCCTGATGATACACAGCCACGTGAAGAGACTCTCGATGGAATCCAGGTATTCCGAATGCAATCAAATCGAAGGACCCGGATCTGGAAATGGATTTGGGCTCATCGAGCATTGATCCTGAATGCAGACGTGGTTCATTGTCACGATTTCACCTCATACTACCACTGGTATCTGCCCTTTAGGCTGATCTATTTCTGGAAACCCGTCTTCCTCACGTTTCACGGATTCGAAAAGTACCCACCAGAGGCCAGAAGCATAAGAAAAAGAAAAATATGTGAACACACTTCCAGTGGCCACATCTGCATCGGAGAGTATATCAAGAAGTGGTATGGAACTGAGTGCGAGATAGTCCTATGGGGTGCAGTGGATAGTCCCAATCATGAGGATGGTCTCCAGGACCAGAAGGAGGACGCAGTCGTCTTCGTGGGCAGGCTCGAGAAGGACACAAGCGTACTAGGGTTCTTCCAGGGGTTGAATCTGTTCGGTGAAAGGACAGGAAAAAGAGTAAGGGTGTATGTGTGCGGATCTGGGTCGCTTCTCGAGTCACTAGAGAAAAGCGGTTGCGTACGCAACCACAATGTCACATTTCTTGGCAAGGTTGATGATGCCCTTCCGTATTTTTCACGATGCAAGTATGCGTTTGTCTCTGGCTATCTGGCCATTCTGGAAGCGATGGCCTCCAAAGCAATTGTATTCTCTTTATACGACAATCCTCTTAAGAAGGAATGCCTAAGCACTATGCCCCACCAAGAAGAAGTGATGGTATTATGCTCCTCACCCGAAGATCTTGCAGAGAAGTTTCAGCAGGTCAGGGAGGATTCAGAATTGCAGAAGAGGATCACTTCCAGGGCCGTTCAGCTCACGAGCGAGATGACATGGGAGAGGATTGCGAGAGAGTACTTGAGGCTGTATGCGAGGAAGATTCATGACAGATGATACGAAGGTTACTGTGTACGTGACAGTGCTTAATGAAAGAGACAACATTGCTCTTCTCCTAGATTCTCTCTTGACTCAGACTCGGAAACCGGATGAAATCCTTGTGATTGACGGAGGATCCACAGACGGAACCACTGGAGTGGTCAGGAAATACATCTGGGAGGGCAATCCAATTCGACTTATCGAGAGTCCTGGTTCAAATGTCGCCGTGGGCAGAAACATTGGAATCGAGAATGCCAGTCATGACATTGTTGCTTCCACAGACGCAGGATGTAGAGTCGAAAGGGATTGGCTTGATAACCTATTGGACAAGTTCTCCGATGATGTAGACATTGTGTCTGGGGTGTACTTGCCAGATGCGAGGACAACGTTCGAGGAGTGCGTTGGCGAACTTCACTTCCCCGATGTCGATAGGCTTCCGGACGACTGGTATTTCCCTTCGCACAGATCGGTGGCCTTTCGAAAGAAAGTGTGGGAAACCATAGGCCCGATTCCCGAGAGACTCTATCGCTCTGAGGACTCCTGGTTTGATCTGGAGGCCAAGAGAAGGGGTTTCAGGTTCAAAATCGCCAAAGACGCCAGAGTCTACTGGAGACCTAGAAAGAACCTAAAGGAAGTGTATCGCAATTTCCACTTGTGGACGAAATCCGACATAGAAAACGGTGTGAGAGCGGACAGAGCCAAGCACATAGCTCGAGTGAGGCTCCTTCGTGTCCTTTGGAGAGTGCTTGGACTCTCGGCGCTACTTTTCTGCGGCGTCTACCTTTCCTGGTTCTCTGCAGTCATACTTGCCCCCTTCATTTTCAAGGAAATGGTACAGATGTACCTCAAAGATAGGAGCCTCAAGAAGACCGTCTACAAGAACCTCATCAACCTTGCAGAGTGTGTGGGCAGCATCGCTGGGTACCTCTCGGCTTCTTGGGAATTGCGAAAAACAGGGAATGAGTCGTCTGATCGAAATAGGATTGTGTGATTGCGGTCCATCCCACCATACATCAGTCCCGATTATCGATGGCAGAGTAGAAATACCAAAGCAAATATGGGCTTCAAGAGATGCGATAGATGCACTAGTCACCAATGGAGAGAACCTGTCCTCCGAAAAAGGCCATGTGAGACACGCATGGTGGAGCCAGACATGCCGAGGAGGTACGTGAATGCCGCCTGAACAGAAGAAAGGAGACTGACTGAAGATGAAGATTCTGCTATTCTCATCGACCAAGTATCCGCACATAGGCGGACAGTCCGTTCACATGGAGAAACTGGGTGATGCGTTCTGCAAATTACATCATGAGGTTCAGTACCTTTCACCCTCGAATATCCCTCCCCTCGCATTGACTGCTCTCCGGAAGTCGGCATCGCTCACGCGGCGACTGTTCGGTCCTTGGCTTTGGGTGATATACTATCTCTACGGCCTGAGGTTTCTACTGAGAATGTTGGTGAGGTCCAGAAATCGGCGAGTAAGGACTGACATCATTCATGCGCAAGACCCTCTTGCATTGACCTCTGCTTCGATGGGGCGCGGGGAAGGGCCTCCTAGAGTGTTCCTGACCGTCCATGGTTACTTCACCTACGAGTCAGTCTCTGGAAGGGCAAGCGAGGGGAGCTTCATGTGGAGTTTCCTTAGGAAGCTAGAGTCGAAAGCCTACAGAAGTGCAGAATTGATTTTCACTGTCGATGAGAACATAAAGAAGCACATCGAGAGCTTCGGCGTCGAATCAAGAAGAGTCCTCTTGATGAGAAACTTCGTGGATGTGGACGAGTTCTCACCTGCGCGTTCTAGACGTGAAAGCAGGCGAGAGTGTGGATTCGAGTTCGACGAGTTTGTCATACTCTGTCCGCGGCGACTTGTGAAGAAATGTGGTGTGATCTATGCTGCCTGGGCAGCCAAGGAACTCAGGAACCTCATGGAGGACAACTTTGTCTTGGTATTCGCTGGCGAAGGTAATGAAAGGCAGAGGATAGAAAGATACGCACGAGAGAATGAGCTTGAAGAGAAGATTGTGTTCCTGGGGAACATTCCCCATGTCAGGATGCCTGCTCTGATTCGCGCCGCGGACGTCGTTCTAATTCCTTCCATCACGGTAGGAATCGAGAGAGAAGCGACTTCCATCTCTGCCCTAGAAGCCATGGCCAGCGGCATTCCTGTTGTTGCTTCAAACATCGGAGGACTCAGCGAATTGATTAGAGACGGAGAGACTGGCTACCTGGTTCCTGAGAGGGATGCCAAGGCGATAGCTGAGGCACTCCTCAGGATCGCACTGACAGACCAAAGTGCCATGACAAGGAAAGCGAGAGAGGAGGTCGTGACTAAGCACTCACACATCAGGAGAGCAGAAGAGTTCCTTGGAATATATGAAGCTCATTCAAGTTCAAGGGAATAGAGGATTATGATAGAAGGCCGTCGACAAGCTCCACTATCCTTCTCTCTCTATTCTCCAAGGGGAATTTCTCTGCGACCCTCTCTCGACACCGTCTGCCCATTTCCTCGTCGCCCAGTGCCTCCCTAATCGCCTGAGCCGTTGCCACTGGGTTTCGATACGGGACATAGTAGCCACAGTTGCCAACAACCTCAGGAATCGCAGCCCTACGCGTGACAACTGGAACACACTCGCACAACATTGCCTCTGCAAGAGAACAGCCAAATCCTTCATGGGCTGAAACCTGAACATACACCTTCGCCCGCTGCATATAATTCAGAAGTTCTGGGTCGCTCACCGCACCCGCCATTCTCAGATTGTCTGGCTTCTTCCTTTCCAGGATTCCTCGAATATCCCTGTGTACGCGGCCAACAAGAATGAAAGGGACATCGTGAAGAATCTTTGCGACTTCAAAGAAGGTCTGCATTCCTTTCCGCCTCATGTTTGACGTGCCGACGTCTCCCACAGACAACACGATTCGCTCCTTCTCACCTTCTGGATAGAATTCCTCTCGGTCAAAACCGTGGTACACGACCTCGATATCATTCCTCCCGGAGAAGTCGATGGCTTCTTTCATCGTGAAATTCGAAACGGCGATTACGGCATCTGCATTCGTGAGAGCGTATAATGTCCTCCTTGCCGAGGAGGGGTTGATGAGGTTACCATAGTTGATTTCGGGGACCATAGTCACGTCAAACCCTCCCACAACCACGACAGACTTCTTCCCGGTCAGCCTGGAGAGTCTAACAGCCCATGCCGCGTTGTCCCAGGCAAACCAAGAGTAGGTCAGGTCATAAGAGAGAATGCTCGTAGCCAATCTTGGAATGTCTGCCCTCCCAGAATAGAAGAAATGCTCAACGTTGAAAGCTCTTGCGAGAATTTCAATGTCCTTCCTGACAAAAGAGGTCAGTTCTGGGCTGATATGGACAACGAGCACTCTACTCAAGACAAGTCACCAACGAGATTCTTCAGGTACCTCTCATGCATTTCTGACACGATCTTGTTCCAGCCAAACTCTTTGGAATACTCCAGCGCGTTGACGCTTCTGCGTCTCAAGTCATTTTCGTCCTGGAGCAAGTCAATTAGCTTCTCAGCAAACACGGCTGGATTGGTGGCAACAAACCCCACATCTTCTGAGATGAAATCATCGATTTCCCCTCCCCGATGCCTTGTCAGGAAGGCGATTGGCAGTCCTGCCGCCAGATACTGGTAGTTAGCTGCTCCGACAGCACAGGCGAGGGAAGGGGGCCCTCCAAGAGACATTATTGCTACTCGGGCTTTGGATATCCAGCCTTTCACTTCTCCAACTGGGATCTGCGGGAGGAAGTCCATCGAGTGGACCAGGCTACATCTTTCTGCAAGTGTTCTCAGACCCTTCGTGTACGAGTTTTCGATCCAGCCAACAAACAGGATCTTCAGTGGGCGCTTTCGAGAGGCAATCTTCAGTGCTGCGAACAAGCCTTCCAAGCCTTTGTAGGGGGAGGGGGTTCCGAGAAAGACGAGGTCATATTCCTTCTCTGAATCCAGAATCCCCCGGTTCCCGACATCCGCCCCATTCCGGACAACTGCAACCTTAGTTGGACTGATGCCATAATCGCTAGTCATGATTTCCCTCAGGGCCGGAGTAACAGAGAACACGAAGTCGCTTTTCCTCACCAGAAGCTTTTCGACCGATTGCTTTGATAGGTTCCTAAGGGCTCCAGGATGCAGATAGCTCCCTGAACGCCAAGGATCTCTAACATCAAAGACAAATGGGATTCCCATCCTTCTCGTGGCCAAGTAACCCTCCAAGGCCATGATTGGACCGGGAGTGCTTGCGATGACGACGTCAGGGCGGATTTCAACAAGGGTTCTGCGGATGTTTCCTATGGAGATAGGAAGGAGAATAGAGGCGCTTCCAAATCCAAGGCATCTTGAGAACGAGTAGTAACTGGGTATCCTTCGGACCATATAGGCTTTCATCTCTATGGTGGACCTCCCCGGAAACTCCAGGGGTGTAACCACAGCAACGTCATTCCCGAGTATCGTGAGTTGCTCCGCGAACGCCCCACAGCGTACAGATCCCGCTGAGTAATTCGGGAAATATACCGGCCAAAGGAGCACGATTCTCATGGCCCTGCAACCTCCTCAGTTTCAGGCAGTAGGCCAGCGACGTAGAGATTGAAAACGACGCGCGCGGTGCGTTCCCACGAGAATCTCTCGCTAGCCAATTGGAAGGAGTCCTGACCGATAGCTCTCATTCTCTCCTTGTCATTGGCCAACTCCATTATCTTGGAGGCAATCTCCGAAGGGTCGGGGCGAACAAGGAGACCTGTTCGTCCGTCCTTCACAATTTCTGGGATTCCCCCGACGGCACTCGCTATGACGGGCTTTGCCTGAATCATCGCCTCAAGAACCGACAAAGACAGCGATTCCTGCAAAGAGATGTGAGTGTAAATGTCGCACAACGACAGGGGGATTTCGCTCTTTTGCACGACTCCTGTGAAAACGACGACATGAGTGAGGTTCAAATTGTTAGTCAAGTCCTCGAGCAACTGCTTGTGAGGACCGTCTCCAATTACAAGTAGGACTGGTTTCCATCCTCTCTCGACCAGTACACCAACAGCTTTGATGAGAATACCGACACCCTCGACCTTTCGCTCGTGGACCAAAGGACCAAGAAACGCCAGGATAGGGTAGTGGTCTTCCAAGTCGAACCTCGATTTGAATGCCTCGATATCTCTTTCGTCGGCTTTGGCCTGAGCAACGCCAGGATACGATACGACCCTTTTGGACGGAAGTTCGAACTGCGCAATCATCCTGTTCCTGAGGTACCTGGAGGAGAATGTCAAACCATCGCATTTGCTCAGGAGAAACTCAAACACCCACCTCTTGAACCCACGCGGGGGTGATACGTAATCGGTGTGGAAGGTGAAGTAAGCCCTTGAATGACTGTGCAGAATCTTCAGGACAACCGCAACGACAAGCGATCTCCAGTCAGAATGTGCATGTATGATTTGTGGTCTGAATTTCCTGGCAAGAACAAGGGCCTTCAGCATATATCTGAGGAGGCTCACATTGACAGTCTCAACGTCCTTTGCGTTTGAGCCGATCTGTGCGATTGTCCTACAAACAACAGAGTAGCGTTCACTCAGCACTCTGGAGAGATTGTGGACGAAATTCGAAATGCCTCCAACAACGTATCTCCCGAATGGTGTCACCATCAACACTCTCATTTCTCGTCCTCGCTTGTCACCTATAGAACCACAATATATCCTCAGATCCCTCAAATATCTTGTATCTGGCTGTAGTTGCACTCATCTGAATCTGCTCCAGGAGACTGGATCTCATCCATCGTCCATATGTGTAGAACCGAGTCGTATCAATCTTGCTCGCGACGACGTAATGGATGTCCCACCTTTCGGCTATGTCAATGGCATCCGAGCTGTCTGGATGACTCCTCAGAATTGTTTCCCAGGTTACAAGAGCATTCGGTGCGTTCGTGGGTGCGAAGATCTCATCGGTCGTGAACGTGATCTCGTCGTAGTTCAATCTTCTAACGGAAAGTTCGCTGACAGGGAAAAAGAGAAGATTCGGTGACTTTGTCGTTCCAAATGCCAATTGTTGCGGGCTGCGCCAGTGCAATGAAGCTCCGCCTAGCGGAAGAACCGGGCCTTCCGTCAGCGCGGATATTCTTCCTGCCGTTAACCCGAAGTTCGTCAGCACGACGCCCTCTCCATAAGCATCTATGTACATCGAAGCGTCGAAATTGCCCTCGGAAATGGGGGTGTCCGAACGGTACTTGTTCCTCCAGTGGTCCTTCATCACCCACGAGAATCCCATTGAGATAACCAGGAAGGCAAGTGCAGCCACGATAAACCCCTTCTTCCATCGTCTCCAGTGAGCCTGAATGTAGAGGAAGAGGAATACGGCCATCAAAACAAAGAGCAATATTAGGAATTCGGAGATATAATCTCTGAGGGAGAGAAAGGGAATCAACAGAAGCGTGACAACCAAGACGAACTTCTCATCAATCCTCTTTGGACGCTTCCAGACATAGACCACAAGGCCTAGGAGCGAAAGAGGAACAAGGATCCCTACCTTGCCCACGAAGTTGACGCCCATGTTCAGCAGCATGGTGAGCAGATCGGTCCCCTCAAAGAGGGATCCCTTGCCATAGACCTCAACGATATTGAAACCGCCATAGCCTGGGAATATTATCTGAATCCAGAAGACGAGTATGAACCCTGATAACGCTGTCACGGAGGCAAAAACCCTAAAGAGCAGCTCGTACCGCACGAGTGCGAACCTAATCTTCTGGGTAATCTTGTGTATCGATGAAATGAAGAAGAATGAGATGAAGAAAAACACGACCAGAAGCCCCATTCTATGGAGAGACCAGGCTACAAGGGAAACGAGAATTGCCAGCAAGAAGTACCTGCTACCGCCGAGCTTAATCGACCTTATCAGAAGGAGCAATATCACAGGAATGAGAGCAACGACCGCCCCCCTTGAAGACCCCACCCATGTTGTATCTTTCAGAAAGAACGGGGCCAGAGAAAAAAGAAATGCGACCAGAAACGCGAAAACGTCGTGCCTGAACAACTCCCTAGAGACGAGGAATGAGCTCAACGCTCCACTGATGCCGAGCACCAAGCCAAAGAGGAAGATGGTTCCTTCGATGCTCAGACCAGACAGTTCTGAGAACTCAGCGAGTATAAAGGGCACCCCGCTGGGATAGGACAAGGCATATAGACCGAATAGGGATATCGGGTTCAGTACCCATTTTGCGTGACCATTGTTCACAACCGAGCCAGCAAGACTGTGAATGAAGGTTGTGTCGGAGCCGAGTTCATGTGTCACTTCCACCGGGTACCTGTAGGCTATGTTCAGTAGAACCAGCACGAAGAGGAGACAATAGACTGTCTTCCTCGGCAAGGTGGGCTTGATGAGCGGCTTGCTCTCGGCCTGGGCTGCGTTCACCTTCCTCCCTCGTAGGATATCTTCTCCTGCCATTTTCAACTTCCTTTCGCGTGGGCGAAGCTGTCGGGCCAGTCTTCTATGAACCTGACAGCGAAGTCTGTCACGTCGATCTTCTCGCTCAGGAGTTTCTCGCGCTTCACCTTCCATTCCTCTCTGAGATCGTCACATTCAATCAACTCGATGGCTTTTTTCTCTGCATCGGCCTTGTTGCTGACAACGAATCCGAGACCGTAGTTCTTCTCCTGATCGTCCAGATAGCCGCGGCTCATTGTCGAGACGAAAATCCAGGGCACGCCCAACACACCAGCTTCCGAGGCCAACGTTGCCCCTTCCCCGATGTAAAGTGAAGCGAATGCTAGGAGATCATGCACCTTGTGGAATGGAATGTCAAGTCTGTACTTCTCCAGTTCTCTGGGAAGCGGATGCTCCGATGTGAGGAAGACCCTGGACTTCTCCTCGATCGCGGAGAAGAACGACGCGGCCTCAGCCGGGCTCCTGAACTGGAAGCCGCTCCAACCTATGTCATGACTGGAATCGGCCGAGGAGAATCTGGATAGGGTGAACGTCTCATCTCTGTCCAGCCCGACATGCTCGAGAATCGAGGAATCGGGAGTGAAGTACTTGGGGTGCAGGTAGGCCATCTCATGGTAGCCATTATACCGAACTTGCTTGGGACCAAGGTCCTCCGTGAAACAGGAGGGTGTGCATATCGTTGAGACGAAAGGAAGCAGCGTCCTGAGTACGAATTTGGAGACCTCGGTGTCGAAGAAGGCTATTGACGGAATGCCCCTGAGTTTCGCTGCCTGGGATGCATATGGTATGCCAGCACTCACAACGATGTCGAACTCTTCGTCCTTGATCAGTTTGACCAGTCTGTAGTCCTTGCCGACCATGTCCAGGGACTTCATCAGCATCGTCCTATGACTAGTGCCCACGATTTCGTAGTCTATTCCCAGCAAGCCCAGCAACTCAAGGGTCATCTCCTTCCTTATGGCAGCGAATCGGACATCGTGACCACGTTCTGACAGGATTTTGGCGGGAAACTTCAGGAGATGTACATGTGCAGGATGGCCGACGCTAAACAGTATCTTCATACGATTCCTCCCTTGGGTGGACACATTCAAGAAGAGGCAAGGGGGTGTCGAGAAGAAAAGCAAGAATAATGCCCCATCCTGGTTTCAGACAAGTGCTCATTCGACATCCCCTCTGAAGATTCTCACAAGCTCATTCATGTTCTCGTTTGAATACTTTTTCCTTGCAATCCTGCGGTTCTTCTCACCGAGCGCGAGACGGAACGCTTCGTCGTTCATCAATCGCATGATACCTTCTGCCAACCCATCGGCATCACGCTCGTTGATGAGTATCTCCTCCACAATCTCAGGTATTCCCGCATGACGTGTAGCGATGACGGGCTTGCCATAGGCCATTGCTTCCATGAGAACGACAGGAATACCTTCCTTGTCTCCGGATGGTGGTGTTTCCGATGGCAAACAGAACACATGACATTCGCGGTACAGCTTCCTCAAGCGCTCATCGGGGACTTTGCCCAGGAATTGCACTTTCTCGAGAATACCCATGTCTCTGGCCAAGGACCTCAGATCCAAGGGACCACTCCCGACAACTTGCAGTCTCAGACTCTGATCCTTGAGTTTGGCAATCGCTTCAAACAGAGTCCTATGACCCTTTTTTTCGACGAATCGCGAGACGGTAAGAACGATGAACGGATCGGTTGGGGGATTGTGTATCTCTTCGTCCAATCCCTTGTCGGTGAAGAGCCGAACGATACGGACTTTCTCATCCGGAACCTTGAACCTGTCTTGGAGCACGGTCTTGTTATATTCTGACACCGTAACGATTTCATCTGTCTCACCCAGAGCGTGCACAAACAGGTTCGGGTTTGGGTTGTTATATAGCTCATAGGCATGGATTGTCACAGACAACGGAAGACCGAGCATCCTCTTGCAGAAATAGCCAATGAACAGCTTGTGATCCCCAAAATGGCAGTGTATCCTTTGGATTCCCTCTCCCTGCATTCGGTCGGAGAAGTCAAGTGCGACCACGAAGTCCACAAAGGCTTTGAATCTTACTGCATCGGCAAGACCATGTAGAAACGGCCTTGGACGCTGGAATGGGGCCTTCACCAAACTCCAGAGAAGCGTTCCGAGATTGAAGCTGTGAACGTTCCATCGACTGTCTGGCTGATAGGGTCCGGCACCGACCTTGGTAGGATAGATCGAGAACGAAAACCCTCGCTTCCCGAGTTCCACCAACTCCCTAAAGACGAAGCTGTGGATTCCGTTCTTCATCGATATGACGTAAGCCACCTTGGGAAGAGACAAACTGGTCATGGGCTTCCGCCAGCCTCAGGCATATCAGAAACAGACGTGCCTGGATTCTTAAGGTTTTTCGTAGCATGTGATGTCGTGGCGCCATCTTTGTTCACAAGTCACCCTCCTGTCCTGGGACTACTCAACTCCAGATTCGCACGTGGACAATCGGCGGCCTAGGAGCACCTCGAGAGTCGATCCTTTGCCCATCACATCACACTCAAGACCAGTGCAATCGCACCGGCAATTGCATAGATCCCCAGGATTGTGCGCACCAGGTTTTTCTCTGTCATGGGCCTCTTGCTCAATATGAAGTACGCCAATGTGTACCTCTCGGATCCCCTGGGTGGGGACAGAGTTCCATCCTTATTGATTATTGGGTTTTGGCACGCGTTTCTCCGGTCGTGGTTCCCAACCACTAGATAGTATCCAGTTGCCACCGCCTCATAGAACGCGGGGAGTATGCAAATGGCCCCAAAAAACTCAATGTCGCCCACTATCACTCCCGCAGCGACGGCGGCCCCCATCCCCAAGGTTCCTATGTCACCGATGAAGACCCTGGCGGGATGCCGATTGAAATAGAACAGCGCCAAGGAGCATCCGAGCAAAGATGAAAAAATCGGAAGAGCGTAGCTCCCGGGACTCCTCAGGAATAGGATGAACAGCAGAAAGGATGAGATGATCACAATCTGGCCGCTCTCAAGACCGTTGTAGCCTGCCGACATATTAAGGGCATTCCCAGCACCCGTCACCCCCACAGGAACAACAATGAGCCAGTACACATAGAAAGGGATATCGATCATGACATTGAAGGGAAATAGGACGTGCTCGAATCCAGAGTGAACGAGCATAAGCGGGAAACTCGCAAAAACAAGGACTACTGCCTTCACCCGTTGAGATATCCTGGATATATCATCGATTAATCCTATCATGGATGCCACGAAGAAGACACTGATGGCGGCCAAGAAGGGAGGCTCGTAGAGGTATCCAGCAAGTTTAATCACGCCGACCATGAAGGAAACTGATATGGAGAAGGCAAAGACTGCTGCGATTCCTCCGAGTTCAGCGACCTCGGGTTTACCCGGCTTGTTGATGTCCTGACCGACCATGCCTCCCTCCTTCATCTTTCGGATGAGGGGGGGCATCGCAATGAGGACCACGGCAAAGGATACGATGAATGTGATGAACGTAGCCGCGAACTCCGTACCAGGCTCGAGCTGCATATAGTCCCATCAGAAAAAACGTGTCTATATCAAACTTTCCAACAACATTATCAGTCTTGAGAATGAACTTCCTGAATGTCGGAGCAGAGAGGGTCACTGTCTGAGTAAGGCAGCGAGTGGTTAGTCGAGACTTCTCGGACCGAGAAATCCGCGTTCATTTATTATAGCTGGTTCACTTCATTCCTCGAGGATGAGTCCCTTTTCGTTCATAGCAGTGGCTGTCGTGCTCGGCGGCATCATCTTCTCCGTCTCAAGGAGGGTTTCATTTAGCCTTGTGATGGCTGCAGTTATCGCTGTCGTATTCGTAGTGAAGGTTGTCGAATCTCCGCTAGTGATTTCGCCCCTCACGCTGGACTTGGGATTCCAACCAGTACATCTGACAAGCCTGGAACGGTCGTATACACTCTTCACGTCCATGTTTCTTCATGCGACCTTCCTCCATCTCATTTTCAACATGATGGCCCTGATCTTCATTGGGCCGCTCCTTGAGGAGAGAATTGGCACACTGAGGTTTGCCGCTGTCTACCTCGCAAGTGGCATCATCGGTGCCCTCGCGTTTGGCATCATCCATATCAATGAGACTGCAATTGTCATCGGTGCTTCCGGAGCCATCTCAGGCATACTCGGAGCCTTTGCGGCGCTCTATCCCAGAGAGAAGATATCCATGCTCTACGTTCTCATCCCGCTACCACCAATGAGAATCCCTTATCTCGTGGCTCTGATAATCGTAATCGAAACACTTTTCGCCCTTGACCCAAGGAGTCACACGGCGCAGGAGGCCCATTTAGCGGGTCTTGCAGGGGGCTTGTTTTTTGGTCCGTTGGTCATGAGAATCGGCCCACATCCGGAGAAAGAGCGATACTTGATCCTCACCGGTCTCAGGCAACTTGCTGTGAATGATGATTTGAGGGCGATCCTAGGGAGAATCGAGGACGAATCCCTAGAGGATGTGAGGCGGGCTTGGCTTGAGCGGTTCGTTCACAAGGCAAGATGCCCCGAATGTGGAGGACCCCTGCGCGTGAGGGGCAGGGGAATCTACTCCGACTGTGGCTGGTCTGTGAAGATTCGTGCAAAATTATAATATCGATGTGACTCCTGTCCAATTGTGCGGGTACCATCTGCTCTAATACTCGAATGCCCGAATTGCGGAGACAATCCTCACAGGATAGTCAAGGGTAGGGTCTCGGAAAAGAAGGAAATCGTTCTTGAAGCCCTGGTTCGCTGTCTGAAGTGTGGGCAGACCAGGAACGAGATTGTCCGAGAGTCCATGCCCAGGAGCATTCCAATCATCGTGAGCAGAGGTGAGAGTTCTGAGAAGAGAGCAATCGAGCTGGATCCCAAGATGATTGTGAGGAGAGGTGACCGGTTCTTCTTCGAAGGCAAGCAGATATCAATCACTGGAATTGAGGAGAAGGGAAGAAGGCCCGAAGAGGCTGTCTGCGCTCAGATTGATACCCTTTGGGCCAAGAGAACGGACAGGGTGATAGTCAGGTTCTCGATAACAAGGGCAGGTCGGACCATTCCCAAGGAAATCGAGGCATCACCTGATGAGGAATTCTACACAGGTGATATCGTGGAAGTGGGAAGAATCAAGGTCGCCATCCACAGAATAAAGGTGAAGAACGGGCTGATCCGAAATGGAAAGGCCAGGGCCGAGGACATTGTGAGAATATACGCCACTCCCATCAGAAGGAGGCTGGCCTAGTTCCTCCTCTTGAAGAGGTACGCAGTGGCGACCAAGAGAACGACTGTTCCGCCAAGAACCACGGCCAGGCTGTCCCAAGGAAAGGTGGCCTTGCTCTCCCCAGACAATACAACTGTGTGCTTGGAGAAATGCGAAAGGGGAACGAAAACCTCAAGCGTGCCTTCGTTCTCGGAGGCGAAGAATGCATTAGCGCCTCCCTCGAGAATGCGATTAAGATCGTCAACCTGACCAATATCGTTCCCGTTCAGCTCAACGACGAGCGTATCGGCAGGAATGCTGAACATAGACTTGTCGAGGGTGAGGACTATGACCCTCCTGCCTGAGAGTTCTCCGGAAACGTCGATGACGACCTTTTCCGATGATACGAATGAAGGAGCGATAGATATGGGTTCGTACTGAATCAGGTCAGTGACCACATTGGATTCGACTTGCGTCAAGTAGAGTTCCCCGACGATTGCTCCCGCTGATATCTCCTTTCCAACGAATTCATCAGGGATTATCGAGGCTCGGAAGTAGCATGTGCCTCCTGCTTCCATGCGGAGTAATATCTTGTCGAAGGACTTCTCGAACGTTGCCTCGCTAGATGCAATGAGTTCGGCAGTCAGTCCTTCCTTTCCGAGGCGGACATGCCTGGAGTCGACAATGGCACCAATCTCCTCCTCGAGTGAAAAGCTGACCAGGCTCTTGTTGGACGCCATGAACTTCATGGTCACCATGGGGTTGTTGTGAAACTCAACCCCCATCTCGCTGCTCGACACAAGCACGCTCTGCTCGCTCATTGTGGGGTCAGAGGCAGGCTTGAAATCTAGGACATCTATCGATCCAAAGAGGGATTCAAAGTGTGG
This sequence comes from Thermoplasmata archaeon, assembly GCA_046761045.1. Lineage (GTDB taxonomy): Archaea > Thermoplasmatota > Thermoplasmata > RBG-16-68-12 > JAGMCJ01 > JAGMCJ01. The sequence goes on along the minus strand of JBHIFJ010000004.1, from coordinate 48,614 downwards.
AACCACAGTACTCCTCGATATCTCGACTGACTCGAACGTTGGCGAGAGATCTCCGTTGTACCGCACACTGATGAAGTCGCCATTGACAGAGAAGCTGCCATCTGGATTGCCTTGAAGGGTCATTCCAGTGAATCCGGCGGAAACGTTCAGAGTGGAAAAGGGCAACATTAAAGCCACGAAGAGGGCCGTGATTGCTAGGCGAATTTTCATCACTCCCACCCTTTCTTCCATTCAAAAAGAATGGAGGAGGCTCCCTCCCCCTTTCGGGGGAGGTTCTATTATGTGGGCAGAATAATAGAAAAGCCTCAAGACTGTATGGGAGCTTTCATCTTATATTGGATTTGGTACAATCATCGAACAGACCGCACAAAGCTCCCCCCTACGACCTCAGAGAATGGAAAAAAGCTTTTTACACTCGGCTCATTCACCCAAAGGTAGCATGTTGCTCGAAACACTTCTCGTCGTGTTGCTCTTCGGTTTCTCTCTGATAATGCTCATCGCATCTTCCATAAGCTATGCGAGAGTAAGGAATCCCAGACTGCTCCTAGTTTCCGCCGCATTCCTCGTCTTTCTGGTGCAGGGCATTCTCCTTCTCGTGGCTGTCTTCAGCGAGGGCACATGGGATGTTTGGGGAATTCCCTGGCACTATCTCCTTCTCCAGCTCATTGCGGTGGTCATGTTCTATTTCGCTGTCGCGAAAAAGTGAGGGGCCATGACGGAAGCCCTGGATCTCGAGAATCGGAAGCGCATATATGACCATGTCTCGAGATACCCTGGGACCTACCTGAGGGAGATTCAGAAGGAACTCGGGTTGGAAATGGGCGTGCTCGAATATCATCTGAACTACATGGAGAGGAAAGGCCTTCTCTCAAGCGAGATAGATGGCAGACTGAGGCGTTTCTACGTCCGCAGGGAGATCGCCTTCCCGGACAGAAGAATCCTGGGCCTGATGAGACAGAGAGTTCCAAGAAGGATAGCCATACGAGCCATGCTGGAGTCCGAGGTCTCCTTTGAGGACCTCAGGGAAGAGGTGGGGATATCGAAGTCCACGCTCTCCTTCCATCTGAAGAAGATGAGGTCCCTGGGCATTCTTCAGGAGAAACGAGAAGGAAGGAAGACCTTCTATTCGATAAGAAACGAGGATGATGTCGCCAGAGTGCTCATAACCTATAAATCGTCCTTCCTGGATGACCTGGTTGACAGATTCGTCGAAGTCTGGATGGAGCTGCGGGTATGACCTTCGAGGAGGAAAGGGAGCAGATGGTCAGGAAGCTCATCAGGGGAGGATACATCCATTCCGCTGAGGTCATCGCAGCGATGGAGAGAATCCCCCGACACGTCTTCGTTGACATCGGAAGGATGGCGTATATCGATTCTCCAATGTCCATAGGACAGGGTCAGACAATATCGGCTCCCCACATGGTGGGAATCATGCTCGAAGCGCTCGATTTGAGGAGGGGACAGAAGGTGCTCGAGGTGGGGGGCGGGTCGGGTTACCATGCCGCCCTTGCGGGCGAGATAGTGGGTGAGGGAGGGAAAGTGTACTCGATAGAACGAATCGAAACGCTGGCTTCCAGAGCGAGGAAGGCCATTGAGGACATCGGATTGGCGGATAGGGTCATAATCATCGTTGGAGACGGTTCTCTCGGATACGAGAAGTGCGCACCCTATGATCGGATTTTTGTCACGTGCGCCGCGCCGGGAATCCCTCCTCCTCTCGTTGATCAGCTGGAGGAGGGTGGCAAGCTGCTGATCCCCGTGGGTGGGACGTATCTTCAGGATCTCATTCTTGCCACAAAGAAGCGCGGAAAGGTCAGAAGGAAATCGTATGGTGGCTGTGTGTTCGTTCCCCTGGTAGGCAAGCATGGTTATTGAAGGAACAGTTAAATACGCAGGGAAAACATCACAAGACGGATGATCACGCTGGTGGGCGTTGGACATGTTTTCGACATCGAGAATCAAGTAAGGCAGACGATAGTCCAGAGAATGCCGTCAGTGGTATGTGTGGAGTTGGACAGGATGAGGTTCAACTCGCTGATCAGGGGGGCGGACAGAGGAGGCGGCCCAGTTGCATACAACGCACTTGCCTTCTTCCAGAAATGGATTTCCAGGAAATACGGGACGGATGTAGGGCAAGAGATGATCGCGGCAATCAACTCCGCCCGGGAGATAGGTGCCGACGTCGCCTTCATCGACATGGATGCAACGAACGTGTTTCGAAGATTCTGGAGGGGAATGAGTTTCACCGAGAAGGTGAAGATGGTTTTCGCGCTACTCTCGAGTTTCTTCGTGCGCAAGAAGAGCGTGGAAAGAGAGATTAGGAGATTTGAGGAGGATGGCGAAGCATACCTGGAGGCCTTCGGGAAGGAGTTTCCCTCCGTCAAGAGGATTCTAATCGATGACAGGAACGTTCACATGGCAAGAGCGATAGATAGGCTGAGCGCGAGTCATCAGAATATCGTGGCGGTTATTGGTGATGGCCATGTGGAGGGCGTTAGAGACCTGCTGAAGGAGAGGGAAGTTGAAGTGGTGAGACTGAGGGAACTTAGGTCCAAGGAACCGACTGATACCGTGACCTTCTCCTTCTCCGTGGACGGATGATTCGCAAACCTCATATGGAAACATGCGGATGTGGTTTGGGGATAGCATTAGGGTCGATCTGGTCAGATACACACCGGAGCCAGTCGAAGCAGCCGGCCGCGCAGCTGGCATCTGCTGGGACAAGGAGGAGAAGGAGGACTACGGAAGTTTCGTCAAGCGGATAGTCCGAAAGGGGCACGAGAGCGTGATAGAACACGTCTCCTTCACATTCAGAATCGAGGGAGTGAGCAGGGCCCTCACCCACCAGCTTGTGAGGCACAGAATCGCCTCCTACTCACAGAGAAGTCAGAGGTATGTCGATGAGGGTGAGTTCGGATATGTCACGCCTCCGAGGATAGAACGCAATGAGGAGGCGAAGAAGCTCTTCGTGAAGTTCATGGAGGATTCTGATGGGCTCTATCACAAACTGCGGGAGATGGGAATACCAAAGCAGGACGCCCGCTTCGTGCTGCCGAATGCATGCGAGTCCAAGATAATCGTTACTATGAATGCGCGCTCGCTTCGGAACTTCTTCCGGCTGAGGCTAGCCAGGGACGCTCAATGGGAGATCCGAAGACTCGCCACGGAGATGTTCGATCTGGTCTATGAGGCGGCTCCCGAGCTCTTCGAGGATCTCAGGGAAGCGGCTGATTTGGCTCGCAAGAATTAAGAGCACTAGCGGGCATTTGGAAACAATGGAGAAGGACGCGACGACTGACTTCCTAGTCAAGAAGTTCAGGGACTACTACAAGAAGACTGAAATCTATCTCCCGAACGAGTTCGGTCGCCGTGAATTCGGCTTCATGTTCTTCACTGGGGACTACGTGCAGAGGCATATAGGTTTCAAAACGAAGAACGAGGTCAAGCGATTCTTCCTCGATAGGGCTCCCTCACACGCGTATTACTCCTCTGCCTATTATGAGAGTCCAGGCGCGGCCACGATGGATCAGAAGGGCTGGCTTGGCGCTGACCTGATCTTCGATTTGGATGCGGACCACATTTCTCGAGTGAAGGGCCTATCATTTGACATTCAGCTCAATGAGATCAAACTGGAGGCGATTTCCCTCATCGATGATTTCCTCCTCGGTGACTTCGGTTTCTCAGAGGACGAACTTCTCATCACATTCTCAGGAGGGAGAGGATATCATGTTCATGTCAAGTCGCCCAAGACTCGCACGCTGACCAGTCCTGAGAGGAGAGAAATCGTCGATTTCATACAGGGGACAGGTCTCAAGGCAGACTCCGCCTTCCGAGAGAGGCCCATCGGCAGGACCCAGTTCAGATCCCTGTATACGCTCGAAATGCCAAGACCCGGGGACGGAGGTTGGTCCTCCAGGATGTATGATGGCCTGATGGAGGTCGTAAATCGGCTGGAAGGAATGTCCGAGAAGGATGCACTGGGATTGCTTGCCACGGTTGATGGGATAGGAAAGAAGACGGCGACCGAGATCTACTCCTCGCTTTTCGAAGGCGATGTCGGAAAGAGGGGCGTAGATAGGCTCCGCGAGGGTAGGTTCGACTTCTTTCCCAGGGATTCCTACAGGAATAAGCTCATCGAAGTCGTCATGGCGCACACACTGAAGAAGTACCGAAGGGAGGTCGACGAGCCCGTCACGGCAGATATTAGGCGGCTTATCCGCCTGCCCACGAGCCTCCACGGGAAGAGTGGCATGAGAGTCGTCATCCTCAAGCGGGACGAGTTGGATGACTTCCTGCCCCTCAGGGATGCCTTCCCTGACACTTTCGGCGAAGACTCTGTCAGAGTGGCTTTGGAGAGAGATGTGGCTTTCAGCCTCAGAGGGGAAAACCTTAATCTACACGAAGGCATAACTGATGTTCCGGAGTTTGCAGCAGTATTCTTGATGTGCCGCGGCCTAGCCAAGTTATCCAATGGGGAAGTGTGATGAAGAGGTTCGTGGACCGACTGGAAGGCGGTTACAGAGTCGTAAGGATAAGGAGGATCAGGCGGATCGTCTACTTCATATTGGCATTGATTACGCTGGCCTTCGCGATCATCGTCATCTTCGCCAACGGAGGGAGCTTGAAACCCTTCTTCGTACCTTTGGACGTGGTCATAGGCGTAATGCTGGTGATGGTGGTTGTTTGGTTCTTCATCTCGTTCGTCTTCAGGAATCTGAGGATAAGGTATGCCGCGAGAAGCAGTCAGAAGTTCCTGATGGCGGGAAACTCCATCAGAAGAGGTCTCTTCGTTATCGTCGTCGCCTCGATAGTGGGTGTTCTCTTCGTCCTGCCCTTCTTTCAGGCCCTCACTGAGGATCAGCTTTCGCGCGAAGAAATCTCCCAAGTCAGCCAGGGATATGGCAGGGAAACTAACTTCTGGAATAGGGATGGTCTCGGATTGACGAGGACGCGGGAGGTCATCTTGTTCCTGCCCTTGGGAGAGGACGACGTGAACGTCTGCTTCCTAGAGGGAGACTATGTCAATGAGTCTGCTTGCAGTGACCCAGACGTCATTCATGCTGGAGAGGAGAAGAAGTATGTCCTCAGTGAAAGCGGATACCGCATGTACTCAATAGTGCTCAACAGCACCTCGGTTGTCCCCTCAAGCGTTCAACTCCGCGCAAGGACGTCCATTTCGGAAACCATACTGGGAGTTGTGCCATTGACCATGTTCCTCTTTGTTGTGCTGAATGCTGCTTGGGTTGCCCTGTTGCGCCCGGTCCGAAAGAAATTCGCTGCCGCCTCGATTTACAGCAGGGAGTATGTAGAGGAGGTGCCTGGTGATGTTGAGGTCTACGCGAGAAGGGCCGTTGCGAGGAAGAGGCCTCCAGAAGAAGTTTCAGCTGAACCCACTCCGGCACCAACTCCTCCCGCGAAAGCTCCGGCCGCGGAAGTTGTCTCCAAGCCTCCCCCACCGCCGCCAGAGGAGGAGATACCACCGCCGCCAGAACTCATGGACATCGCTTATCTTCTCAAGCAGGCGAAGGACAGCGTGTCCTCGGGAGAATTCGAGGAGGCTGTTGAGTTCTATGACCGCATATTGGAACGAGAGTCTGGGAATCTCGCGGCCCTGATTGGAAAGGGGACCGCTCTTGCGTCCCTCGATAGGGAGGATGAGACCATTCAGTGCATGAAGAAGGTCCTCGAGGCCGACTCGAGAAACAGGGCCGCACTTCTTTGGATGGCCAAGATCTTCGAGACGAAAGAGAACTGGGATGAGGCACTCAAGTGGTATGACCGTTACCTGGGAATCTACCCAGGCGAGGAGGACCAGTGGATCAAGCACGGTGATGTCTTGGTGCAGATGGGAAGACAGGACCTTGCGGTTGAGAGCTACCGGAATGCCCTCAAGATCAATCCGAACAATCAGGAGGCTACACAAAAGCTGGAGAGATTGAAGATATCGGTAAAGGAACTCATGACACAGGCCCTCAGTAGATCTGCCCTGGGAGACTATTTCGGCGCTCTGGAACTCTTTGATCGGACTCTCAGAATCGAGCCAGGCAATGCAAGGGCGCTTCTTGGTAAGGGCGTGGCCTATCGGCGGCTGAACAAGATCACCAGCGCGATAGAATGCCTCAATCAGGTCCTCGAGATGGACCCAGAGAACCAGGCGGCTCTTCTGAACAAAGGGGGCTTGCTGGAGGGTCAGGAGAGATGGGAGGAGGCGCTCTACTGCTACAGCAAGCTAGTCGAGATGAATCCCAAGGACGAGGAGGCCTGGGTGAAGAAGGGAGACATCCATCTCGGTCTTGGAGAGAGGGAGAAGGCATTGGAGAGCTATCGCGGGGCTCTCGATATCAACCCCCAGAACGAGGACGTCGGGCAACGGCTTGCTGCGCTTGAGGGCGAATTGGAGGAGGTCGTGGAGAAGAAGGAGGCAATCAATCAGCTTTCGAGAATCAAGGGGATTTCTGTAAAGAGAGCTGCTCTCTTGTATGAGGCGGGTTTCAGAACCCTTGAGGATCTGGGCAAGGCGAGCATCAATAGACTGAAGTCCATCAAGGGAATCAGCCGGAAGACCGCAAGGATGATACTGGAGACCGTCAAGGCGGAGGCAGAGGAGTTCGATAGAAGGCTCAAGGAGGTCTCTGGCGTGGGTCCAACCCTCGCGAAGGCGATAGTGGTGGCAGGCTTCACCTCGATTGAGCAAATCACATCCGCCTCACCTGAAGAGCTGAGCAAGGTGAAGGGGATAAGCAGGCAGAAGGCAGACAGGATCATAAGGTCTTTGAGCCAATGAGAGAGCAACACGTGCTCTTGATCTCCTTCACCCCGGAGGTCCGGATGGTCGTGGGAAGAGGTACTGCTATGCCATCGATTCCCTCTGCCAACAGGGCCTGGTCCAACTGCCTATCATCCCTCGGTCTCATGCATCCGAGTACTATGGGGATGTTGGGAAGCGCTCTTCTTGACTCTCGGAAGAATTCCACGACCAGGCTCCCCTCAACTCGGACGGGTTCGAACGGTGTCCCTGGGACAGGAAGCAAGGCCGTAAGCACGAGTGCCTTGGGGTCGTACCTGGACACAATGTCCAGTGCCCTGGACTCACCCAGGAGGCGACCGCCATGAACCCCGACACAAATGTGCGGCGTGAGAGGAAGCGAGGACTCTCGGAGGAAACGGAGTGACCTCTCGACATCGCGAATCCCAACGTTGAGGTTGTAGACCTCCCGAAGCGTTCTCTCGGAGCCAGCTACATCGACGGAGACGGTATCCACTTGCGCCGAGGAGAGCATGTCGGCCTCTTCCTTCCCAACGAGGCCAGGGTGGACATTGATCATGAGACCCGTTTCTCGCTTGATTCTTCTCAGAACTCCCCCGAAACCCTCTAACGGGACCCTTCCCTGCCTGTCGCAACCGCCGCTGAGGAGGAATCCCGCGGCACCATCGCTTTCCAACCTCGAGGCGAGTCTCCAGAGCTGATTGGGGTTCTCCGCCGGAATCATTCCTTTGAGAAAATGACCGCGACAATGAAGGCATCCCAGGGCGCACCTCTCACCTGTAACCGAGAGGGACGGAAATTCCTTGCCTGGGAGGAAGAACTGAGCCACGAGGGTGATAGCGAGGAGGTCATACTAGTCTTTTTGGCGTTAAGCATATACCGTCGGAAGGAATAAGGGGAAGGGATTCACGATGAAACCCTACAGGATCTCTGGAACCTTCCTCATGGGAGGGAGCTGGTCCCCCTTCACGATGGAGGTGGCCGGAAAGGACGAGGATGATGCAGTGGAGAGGCTGCTCTCTGACTTGGGCAGCAAACACAGGGTGAAGCGAAGGAACATCAAGGTATCATCCATAGAGGAGCTGAAGGTGGAGGAGGTTCAGGACAAGCTTGTGGGGCACCTGATACAGAGAGGTGCGTGAAATTGGCTGAAGAGGAACTCAGGGAGGCGGTCGCAAAACTCGACTTGGCGAGGGCGCAACTCGATGGACTCATGAGGCAAGGCGAGCTTCTGAGGATGTCCCTCGAGGAGCATATGCGGGCAAAGGAGACGATCTCTGGATACAGCGGAACGAAGGAGGGCGGAGAACTTCTCGTGCCCGTCGGGGCCAACTGTTTCGTTTTCGCGACTGTTGGGAACAAGGCTGAAATGATCGTGGGCCTGGGGTCAGATGTGGCAATCCAGGACTCCGCGGAGGGTGCGATATCCAGGCTCGATAAAAGGATAGAGGATCTCAGCGCCGCCGAGGAGGAGTTGGAGAAGAGGATAGCAGAACTGGATAGTGAGGTTGCCCAGCTATCTCAGCAAGTCCAGACAAAGTACGAAGAGTATCGTTCTCAGGCATGAGCATGTTCAGGTTTTTGAGGGACCGGTTGAAGGGGTGGCGGGAAAAGGCTGCCGAAGAAGTCGAGGATATCATATCCGAGGAGAAGGGCAAGAAGATAAGGGAGAAGAAGCTCGAGGATGTCTTGTGGAGTCTGGAGATAGGCCTTATGCAGGCTGACGTGGCTCTACCCGTGATCGAGGAAATCAAGAGGAGCCTCAAGGAGGAGTTGGTGGGGAAGAGGGTCTCTAGGAAGGTGAGCTTCGTAGAGGGCATCGAAATGGCGCTAAAAGAAGCTCTGAAAGATGTTCTGATCGCGGACGAGATGGACTTCGAGAGGTTCGTCAAGGACCACGAAAAGCCCGTGGTTGTGATGTTCGTGGGGGTCAATGGCACAGGGAAAACAACCGCCATAGCCAAAATCGCACATCTTCTCAAGGTTGAAGGGCTGAGCTGCGTGATTGCCGCAGCGGACACATTTCGGGCAGGAGCCATTCAGCAATTGGAAAAGCACGCCCAGAACCTTGGCGTCAGGCTCGTGAAGCATGCCCTGGGAGGCGACCCAGCGGCAGTCGCATTCGACGCTGTGGAACACGCGCGGGCAAAGAGAAAGGATGTGGTCCTGATAGACACCGCCGGCAGAATGCAGACGAATATCAACTTGATGGATGAGATGAAGAAGATTAAGAGGGTCGCGAATCCAGATCTGATCATTTTCGTTGGCGATGCGTTGGCGGGGAATGATGCGGTCGACCAAGCACAGGCTTTCCACGAAGCGGTTGGGATAGATGCAGCCATCCTGTGCAAGATAGACGCAGATGCAAAGGGCGGAGCTGCCCTCTCAATCGCGAAGGCAATCGGAAAGCCGATCATATACGTCGGAACTGGCCAGGATTATGGTGACCTGACTGAGTTCAACGCTGACTGGATGATAGACAGAGTATTCGAGGATTAGCTCGCCCTACCGAGCCTTTTGGAGAGGAGGAATTTGAAGTTCCCCCACCCATCTTGCCAGCTCTGGAGCTTTTTCTGCCCTGTTCTCGGCTTGTAGTCGATTGGTATCTGCTTCACGCGGAAGCCCTTGGTCATCGCTTCGATCTTGATTTCCTCGGAGAACGGCATCCCGTTGCTCACCATGGTCAGAGAATCGAGGAGATCTCTCTTGAACACCCACATGCCTGATTGGGAATCCTTCAGCCTCACACGGAAGAGGATGCGGGCGGTGATGTTCAGAATTGCATTCCCGACCCTGTGCATGAGGGTCATCGCCTCGGCTGAGAGTATCGATAGCCTGTCTCCAATGATGAAATCCGCTTCATCTCGCTCAAGAATCTCAAGGAACTCTGGTATGATGTCGGCTGGATAGGTGCAATCCGCATCCAAGGTTGCGACAAACCTCCCCCTAGCCTCGCTGAAACCGGTCTTGTACGCCCTTCCATATCCTCTTCGCGGTTCCTCAACGACCCGCGCACCTCTTTCCTTGGCGATTTCGACCGTACCGTCGGTGGAGTTCGTGTCGACGACGAGAATCTCGCATTCTCTTCCCCCAAGATGCCTTCTAATGTCATCGATGACTCGACCTATCGAATCTGCTTCGTTCATCGTTGGAATGACCACCGTCAGGTCCACTGGAACCACAAGAAGAATGAATTCCACATAGCTATTTAAAGTCTCATCCTGGGTCCATCGCGAGGCCATCCCAGAATAGGAACATATCCTGTGGAGGACCTGACGGACCAGGCTTCTTGGGGATTTCCCTTTGGTGGTTAACCTTGTCCAAGGTTAAGTGGGTCGACAAGGGGACGGTTCACCTTCGAGATTCGGTGGTTAACCTTGCTTGAGGTTAACCAATCGATGATGCCGTGCCAGCATTTCGTATGAACTGCCTGAGATGGTATGATCATGGTTAACCTTGTTTAAGGTTAACTTCTTAACCCCTCACGACGTTGGCTGAGTGGTGAAACCATGCTTGTCGGTTGCGGCCAAACAGTGAAGAAAATAAGGGGAAATGATTACATATATTTCTGGTGGTACGAGCGCACTGATGGCAAGAGCGTTCAGAGGTACGCCTACATCGGAAGGGAGGACGATCCTGAGGCGAGAAGAAAGGCCGCAAGGATGTCCCTTGACTACTGCATCAGAGCCAGGGAGAAGCTCGATGCATCGATCGATAGCTTGAGCGGGAAGATTTAACCTTGGTTGAGGTTAACATGCGGACTCAACCGCAGGTATCTTCCCAAATGACGCGAGCGGGATTGGCGAGCCACAGATGGTCGGGGGTTGGTTATTTCCTCCTTCCGAAGAATTTATACCCAGCATAGCCCAAGAGTGCGAAGACCAGCCTCGTCAGGGACCAGACATTGGCCTCCCGCTTGAACATCTCGAATGGCCTGTAGTTCCTCCACAGTCTTCCGTGCTTGAGGGTCAATTGCTTTCTGCCAGCTCCATTCCAGAACGCCTGCTCATAGAACTTGAAGAAGGTGGGGCGGGCCCTGTGATAGACTATCGCCTCCCTCTCATAGAAGATCCTTGCTCCAGCCTCAACGGCCCTCAGATTAAGGTCGATGTCCTCCGCCGTGATGAACCAGTCGTCGAACCCGCCAATCCTGTCGAAGAGAGTCCGCTTGTATGCGAGATTGTTGCTCGGGAAGGTGATGTCGAATCCTCTGTAGATCAATTCCACCCGCTCAAGATCCTCAAAGGGTTGGTAGCCTATGTTGATGGTCTTCCCAGCCACGACATCCCATTCCTTGAGCGCGGCTCTCATCCTGCTCACCCAGAAGGGATTGGCAATGCAATCGGCATCGATGAAAGCAACCACTTCACCTTCGGCCTGCTCCACAGCGAAATTCCTGCTCCTCCCCCTCGTCCCGGGTTTGACGAGCAACCTGATGAAATCGTATTCCTCCATGTAATTCCGAACGATTTCTTGTGTCCGGTCGGTGCTCCTTGCGTCCACGACCACGATCTCTATTGGCTGCTCCTGATTGACCAGGCTGTCGAGGAGGTGGCCGATGTTTCGCTCTTCATTCCTGGCGGTCACAATTATGCTAATCAACATCACAGCCATTCCTTAATGCAATGGGCATATATTTAATTGAAATGGGTCAGGCCACGCCCACCCTGCAACGCCGCACATCAGAGAGTCAAGGGCATCTATATGTCCGGCCAGCTTCTCCACATCTCATCGAGTTCTACGAGGTTGTGGGCATCACTCCCGGGAAGTATCTTCACTCCTTCTGCCCGAAGAAGAGAGAGAAACTCCTCGTCGGGGACTTCGTATTTGCGGTTGTGCTCAAACATCATTCCACTTCGTCTCGCCAGAGTGGCCAGCTCCTCCTTCACATAGATGGGTACCTCAATCCCGTTCGACTTCAATATGAACCCCGGATGAGCTATGATGTCGGCCTGTTTGCCCTTCAGAACGGCCTTCATCGAATAGAACCAATTCTCAATCGCAGTGGCCTTGTCCCTCCCAATCGAGTCCTTGCCCATGTATCCATCCTGACTTGGGATCATGTGAAAAGAGGCAAGGACAAGATCGGCGGATGAAACCCGAATCGGGTCCACATCTAGCTTGCCCTTCATATCCAAGACCTCAACCTCCAGGCCAGCAAGTATCTCTATCCTTCCTTCGAATTCATTCTTGAGCATCTCGATTTCCTTGAGGAAGTCGTCCAGCCATTCAGTATCGCGACTCACATGATCGGCTATGCAGATACTGTCAAACCTACGAGAGACCGCAAGCTCGACTATCTCACGAGGGGCGTTGAGCCCATCAGAGAATCGAGAATGAATGTGAGCATCGATTCTTGTCAAAGCAAATCCCACTGATGAATTGGCTAGCCGGCCTGCAGGCTGCCGTAGGCTCCGATCAACCTCTCCTTCATGATGCTCCAGTTGTACCTCTCCCTTGCCGCTATTCTTCCCTTCTCGGCGATGCGATCGAGCCTCTGCTCGTCCTTCAGAAGCTCGAGTATGGTGTCCTTGATTCCATCCACATCGTCAAAGCGCACAATCACTCCAGTGCCCTCCGTTCTCACGATTTCCGCATCGCCCGTCCCCTCACTCACCATCGATGGCTTTCCCGCCACCATAGCCGTGAACAGCCTTGTGGAGACGGCCAGGCGAATGTTGGTGTATCTCGGATCGTTTACAGCGATAATCAGGTCGGAAGCGCTTACATGCTCGAGCATTTCATTCGAGGGTATCCAGCCTATGAACTCGACGTTGTCCATCTCCTCTGAGGCCCTCGAAACCTGCGCCACCAGACTGCCAGTGCCACCGATGACGAGTTTGATTTCGGCGTCGCGAATCTTCTTGAAGACGTCAATAATGGTTCCCAGGTTCTTGGAGGGTTCGAGCGTACCAGCATAGAGGACAACCTTCCTCTCTCCCATCTTCCTTCTTATCTCCATGGCTCGCTCCCTGTCAGGTTCTCGAAGCTCCTCGCAGTTCATGATAAGTTCTAGATGCTTCGCCCCATAGTCCCCGAGATAGCGTGCGACGTAGGGCGTCGGAGTGAGGACAACGTCTGGTTTTGAAACAAGCCACTTCTCTACCCTCTCCACCAGGTTCCTGACAAATCGAGGCACGGAGTTTTCGATCATGCCCCAATACAGCTCATGGGCATCATACACCAGTTTGGCGGACCGAAGTCTCGACAGAGGCCACGCCAAAACCAGTGTGTCCAAATCGTGAGCATGTATTATCTCAAAGTCGAGCTTGCGAGACCTCAGCAATCCCCTCAGCCAGAAAATCGGAAGCTTGGTGATCATGTCCAGGGTCCTATTGTAACCTGCCCTTGGCCCCAACCTGTGGATTCGAATTCCATCGATGGTTTCAAAAGCAGCACGATCTCCCTCCCTGTCCCAGGCAATGATGGAAACCTCTTGATCCTTCTCCTTCAGAGCCCGCGCTTCCTTTTCGACCCTGTAATCGGGCCTGTACGGGTTTGAGAGAAGCATCAAAATCCTCATTCGGATGCGGACATCGCTCACCGATATTAAAGTTATCTGGAGGGTTTCACAGCGCCTCTGATTCGAACTGAAGAGACTACAACGGGGAATCTCAAATGGATCCTATCTCTGCCGAGGACTCATATGGATTCCATAGCGTCCCAGAATCTGCAGCAGAGTGTCGACGACGAAACTCGATCCACGAACGGAATAGACTCGTTCAGAGAGGTCGAATATGCCGTAGAACTCCCTTGACCTCTGCCAGATGGCATCCTCAACGGGGAGCAGGGAAAGCACAAGGGCGCTCCCGTCTGGTTTGAACTCGCTGAATCTCGCGGGATCCGTGATAAGCACCAGACGCCATTGCTCGTGAGGTGCACTAACGGTCCAGACATTGCCATCTCTTCGAGTGTTGTACGACTCCCTTTTCTTCACCAAGAACCGCACCGAGTATATTCCATTGAGAGACTCCCCAAAGTCATCGATGATATCGGATGCTATTCTGGCCTTCTCTTCCATCTCAACCTTCCTTGGATAGGAGCTTGCATCCTTCAAGACCCTCGCCGGGACACCCGCGGCGAGAGAACCAGGTGGTACGTCTTTGGTCACGACCGCCCCCGCCCCAATCGTTGCACCGGACCCTATCGTCACGCCGGGCATAACGATTATGTGCCAGGGCAACCATACATTCTCTCCGAGTGTGGTTGGCGCAAAGGACACCGGATAGCCCTCAAGAATCGACTGCCAAGAACCGTGTGTCCAGATCATGGTCCTCCCACCGATACCCGTCCCGTTTCCAATCGTCAGTTTGTTCGTTGTGTTGAGATAGCAGTCCTCAAAGACATGCACTTCCTTGCCTATTTCCAGTTCCGATCTCGGCGTTGAAAGCCCGCCGACCGTGCAGCTCTCGTCAATCCTGGTCCTCTCACCGACTCGCACCTTCTTGCAGTTGATTTCAACGTTGCTCCCTATGGACACTCCATCCCCAAGAGATATCTCCTTCCCAAGAATCACCGTGTTGCGGCCAATTGAGACATCCTCGCCAACATGAACATCTTCACCGATTATGCATGCGCCCCGTCCGAGTCTGAATCCAGGACCGATGTTAGGAGAATATGCCAGCTTGTGGAGGAGCCGGCTTCCTGGGAGTCTCCGCAACACCCACAATCCAGCACGAAACCTACCCGACTTTATCATGCTCGACCCACCATTCTATCAGGTCCTGCGCCCTCGCTATGTATCCATCGCAGTCCAACATGTATCCCACGAGTTCAGCGTATAACTCACTCCATCCTGGAAAGGAATACCTGTCCCATGAGTTGTTGTGCCAGTCCAGCACAGCCACCCCGCTCGCTTCCTTCACGATGTCGATAACCTTCTTTGACACATTTAAGGCTTTGTCGTAGTCGAAGTTGCGGGAACTCTTCCTGAACAAAGCGCAGTCCATGATTGTAAGTGGTAACTCATAGATCTTCATTCCCCGAGGCCTGTATGGATAGCAGTACCCGACTTTGAATCCCTCTTTTTCTGCGTAGCCGACACTGGAATCATATTCGAACCCGCACCTCTCCTGGATTCGCCAAGTCGTTTCCGGCTCGAAATTCGTGTAGTGCTGTCGGACTCCAGCGACGGGATGATCGACAATGCTTTCCAGGATTCTCTTCTCTTCCTTGAGGTATCCGTAGTTGTTGAAGGACAGATATGATCCGTGCAGGCCAATCTCCCATCCTCCTTTATCCAACTCCTTTATGATGTGCCCAACATCCTCTATTTCGTAGGGACCATCGAATTTCGACCTGCAGCTGGTGATGAAATAGAAAGCGGACCTGACATTGAGTCCAGCTTCGAGGTCCATGATGTCCTCGAATCCCCAGTAGTGGTTTTTCTTCTGGCTGAGCGTGCTGGGATGTCTCAGGGTCATCAGCATCTTCCTCCGCCAGCTCCACTTGATTTCATCCACATCATGCGTGAGAACTCCGCAGAATTGCTTGCCATCGGGGTACTCTGCATCCATGACGGAATGGAGTCTGTGCTCCTCCTTCCAGGGTCTTCTCATCATGAGAATATCCATCATCTCGTCGCAAATGTTCCCACTCAACGTTCCGCCAACCAAGTCTCGTTATATAAATCTTCTAACTGCTGGCATTGCGTGCAGGTCTCACTTCGCCAACCTTTTGCCGTCCCCGACGTGGAGGACTCTCCATCCGGCCTCTTCCCATTCCGTCCTGTCGAGGACATGCCGGGTGTCAAGGATGACCTTGGATGCAACCTTCTCGCCCACAGCCCTTGGGTCCAATTGAATGAAGGCGCTGTGATTGGTCACAAGGATGACGATTTCCGCTCCCGCCAGAGCCTCCTCCAAGGACAAAAGAGGTACGGGAGAATCGATGACGTGAGGGTCATGAGCCTTCCATGCGGCTCCTCTCTCCGCCAGCAACTCGATGATCGACAGGGCTGGACTCTCCCTCGGGTCTGCGACATCTCCTTTGTATGCGACGCCGAGAATGGCCACCCTTCGCCCTTCCAACGCGCCCAATAGGTCCTCTACTCTCTTCACGACTCTATCTGGCATGGAGTCGTTCACCTGCCTCGCCTGAGCCAACATCCTTGCTTCCCCCTCCGCCTTCTCTATGAGGAAATACGGGTCGACGGCGATGCAATGACCCCCGACGCCAGGACCGGGATGGTGAATTGTCACCCTTGGATGGCGATTGGCAATGGCTATGGCATCCCACACGTTGACATTCATCTTCTCGGCCAGGATGGCCAACTCATTGGCAAAGGCGATGTTCACATCCCTATAGGAGTTCTCAACGAGCTTCACGAACTCCGCCGTCGTGGCATCTGTGAGGACTATCTCTCCCTTGACGAAAGAGGCATAGAGGTCCCGACCTCTCTCAGCGGCCTTGGGAGTCAATCCTCCTATGACTCTATCAAGGCCCTCCAGTTCCTTCAAGATGCTGCCAGGCATGACCCTTTCCGGCGCAAACACAAGATCCACATCCTCGAGTGGGTCGAATCCTTTATCGCGAACCATCTCAGCCAAGAGTCCTTCCGTTGTGCCCGGCGGAACAGTGGACTCCAGAATCACCAGATCCCCCTTCTTGAGGAAGGGTATGATGGACGACATTCCATCCCTCACGAATGAAAGATCCGCAGTCTTGTCCTCCTTGATGGGAGTTGGGAGGCACAGTACGAAGGCATCGGAGACCTCCGGAGCGATGGCAAGACCCAGCGAACCGTCGGAGAGAACTTCCCCCACCAAGCGAGACAGCTCGGGTTCGTCCGAGGGGCCCCCCCTCCTCCTTATCTGGTCAAGAACAGATTCCCTGATGTCCACACCAAGAACCTTGTGACCATGACTCGCCAAGGTGGCAGCTGTTGGAAGACCCACGTACCCCAACCCAATCACACAAACATCCATGTCATCTCCTCCGTCATGTTCGAGTACCATCACAGCAGGTGCCTTTTGCGTCATCCATAGCGGAAGGATGCCATTGTGAGATATATTAATACGCCTTACGAACGAAGACACTGCAACGCAAGCTGCGACATCTTTTTGTCTGGGAGGAGCATCCCCCATCAGATGAATATCCTGATGCTCCTTTCGAATCCTTTCGTTCACGACCACCGGGTTTACATGGAGACTCAGAGTCTCCTCAGACACCGGCACAGCGTCACATTGATAGCGTGGGATAGGTTGGCTGAACACCCACCCCGCGAGGTCATTGACGGAGTGGACGTGATCAGGATAAGGACCACAGGGATAATGAAGCTCATTCCTTTCGACATATTCAGACTGAAGTCATGGTGGAGGCGGGCACGTTCGCTCGCAATGGAATTGGCAGAGAGATCGCAGTTTGACGTCGTTCACTGCCACGATCTCGACACACTGCCCATCGGAGTCTGGCTTAAGGATATGTGGGGAGTGAAGCTCATCTACGACGCCCATGAAGTCTTCACATACATGATGAAGGGAGAGGTTCCTTCTCATCTGATAAGGCGATTCCAGAAGATGGAAGACAGCCTCATGATGCGCGCGGACAGGATGATAACTGTCGGCGAGAAGTACAAAGAGTATTTCCTTTCTAGGGGCAAACCTGATGATGAAATAACCCTGGTGATGAACGCGAAGGATATCGCTGTCGACAGCTACATGAGACCGTCCAACACCGAGCCAACCGTGCTCTACATAGGCGCTCTAAGAAGAACTCGATTCGTCACCGAACTCGCCCTTGCTGGATCCCGACTCAACGGCATAAGGGTTGTGATTGCGGGCGGGGGAGCGGAGGAGGAGAGAATCAGAGAGATAGCCTCAGGCTCGGAGAATGTCGAGTTCTTGGGCAAGATCCCCATGAAGGAGGTCATACCTCTCACTTTGCAGTGCGACGCGGTATTCTGCATGTTTGATCCAGAGCATCCGCTGTACAGAATTGGCTTCCCCAACAAGTTCTTCGAGGCCTTGGCCACGGGAAGGCCAATCATCGCCTCTGAGGGGACGTATGTTGGTGAGCTGGTTGAAAGGCTCAAATGCGGCATTGTGTTCCGTCCAAACATGGAAGGGATAAGGGATGGTCTGATTTTTGTGCGAGACAATCCAAGTGAGCTCGAAAGAATGGGGAATAATGCTCTGGAGGCTGCCAGAAACACCTACAACTGGACTGCTCAGGAAGCGGCCTTGATGGAGGTGTACGACTCCCTGTAGACAGTCATCCGGAGGAATTGGAATAGACAGAACGGCCCCCCTACAGGTCATGGATTTCCTCGCGGCAAACACGGGCTTGGGCGAGAGAATCGAGCATCTTGTGAATCCGATACGAATGTATCACCATGTCATCGAGGAAATCGCGAGAAGTGATCGCCGTCCGAGAAGGATACTCGATGTCGGTTGCTCCCTCGGATATGGGCCTTTCATACTATCGCGTGGAACAGGTCGAATCACGGTGGTTGGCGTGGACATCGAGCAGCGAAAGATAGAGGAGGCCAGGAGGCTCTTTGATGCTAGCCGACTGATTTTCCACTGCTTGGATATCATGGATTCCACGGCTGTGAGGAAGCTCGTGGAGGAAACGGGGCAATTCGATGTGGTCGTCTGCTTCGAAGTCCTGGAACACATCCCCCCAGAACACTCCAGCAGAATGATGCGGAACCTAAGGTCAGCTCTCAGAGAGGATGGTCTGCTTTTCATTTCAACACCCAACAAAGCGATTTACGACATTGGTGCGTTCACGAAAGACCACGTGAATGAACTGCACTACGACGAATTGCTTCGATTGCTGAGAGATGCTGGGTTCTCCGTAGAAAAGGCCAGAGGCCTCCAGAGGAGGTCGAGAATCTCTTCTTCCCTGCTCCTGGAGCTTGGGCTCGTTGAGAGGAGCGGAGACCGGAAGGTGACCCTTGGAAAAACCGAGAGGCTGCTGAGGAAGGCCATCGTTTTGCTGTTTGACTGGAGAACCTCCCTTGGCTTCCTCTTGAGTCGCTTGTCCATGGCGGGGTACCTCGAGTGGAAGTACAGGACGGCCATGAATTCGGCACCGGAGGAGTCCGTGGCGGTCCTATTGGTGGCGTCACGCAAAGCGAGGCGCTGATGGCAGACACGAGCAAAAAGGAACCTGCGCCTTCAATCCGATGTGAACATGAAGGATACCACTGCGGTTCCTCCATCATCATCCGCAACGGTCAAGGTAATCGTGTAATTGCCTGGCGAAGCATACTCGTGCGAGCACGTATCGGCCACCGTCATTGGATTGACGTTGGGTGAGGGATATGGATCTGGGCCGACACCATCGTTGTAGTATGCGTGTTCTGTCATCGTGCTGTCTCCCCATTCGTACGTGAAAATCAAGTCATCACTCCCTGGGTCCGCCACCGTCGCGTGAATCACGACACCACTGCCGGAGAAGAGCTGCCCGTTGTTGATTCCATCTGCGAGGTCCTTTGCTAACTCCATGTTCGCGACGTCCCCGCTCAGAATCGTCTGCTCGATCCACGTTATCGCCTCCAGCAGCTCAATCGTCTGATTCAATTGAGCAATGAATTCCTCTGAGGTGAGGTTCAACTTCCCAGACGCCACGTTCAGCCACAGAACCATCAGCTGCCGCCTCGCCTTCTGAGTCATGTTCCTGCTCTCCACTTCCTCGAGATCGGCGCAGACCTCCTCCTTGGACACAAGGGTCGCGAAGACGTTGGACCTCTGTGAGATGAAATCGATGAGTTGCTGGGTAATCCCCACATGATCTGCTGAGTTCAGCTTGTCCCCACATTGGTGTTTCCAATAGCCGATGGTGCGCGGTTCGCCACCCGCTCGAGCGGACCAACTGATATCGACCACAACCGGAGCAACATTACGTATTCTGACGAACGCTGTGTCCGTGTCTGAGAAGAGACCATCCGTCACTTCGACTCGTATCGTGCCATTGAAGTCGTCCCCCCACATTGCGCCAAGAACGGGGTCCGTCGACCAAGCCGTGTCCCAGGTTCCATCCGCATCCAAGTCCCACCGATACTGGAGCAAATCTCCGTTCTCGTCGTAGGAGCCTTGGGCACTGAGGACGACGGTGTCCCCCTCAACAGACTCATAGGGTCCACCCGCATCCGCCACAGGCACAGCGGGATACACGACGTAGGTTCCATCCTCGTTGTAGTAGCTCCAGATGCACCATGGCAAGGAATCGAAAGCCACTCCCATGTAGTAGTTAATCTCGCTCTTGGGCGAGGTAGTCAGCCGTGTGGGGCCCTTCACCATGCTTCCATTCTGGTTCACGGTAGCATAATAGATCTCCCCATTCCCATCCTTGGTTTCCCGCCAGAACACGTATGCGAAATCATTTGCATCCATCGCCAAGAAGGCTTGATGGGAATGGAAGTCGTCTCCTTGAGAAAGTTGGAAAGGTCCTTCCTCCAGATTCCCTTGAAGGTCTATCCTCGCGTAGAAGGACTCGACTTTCTTTCCAGTGATTCCGTAGCTGTAGCCGATGTTAATCCTGTCCTGAGAATCCAGCACGGCCTCCAGGCTACTTGACCAATAACTGTAAACGTCTGGGATTATCTGTTTCTCTGCCACGAGGACAGTCGAGCCATCGCTGCCGTACTTCTTGTAATACACATAGATTTCATCCTGGCCCCAGAACACGCGGTCAAACACAACGTGGAGACTGTCATTGCGGTCCACAACGATATCCTTCTTTGCATGGAAGTCCGTATCCCAGCTCTCGGGTGCAACGTACTGCTGTGTGAAGATGATGCTTCCGTCTGAGTCTATCTTCGCATAGAGAACATCCTCCGCTATGGGGTCGCTTGGATTCCACCAGTAATCCCATGCGACATATGCCTGTCCCAGTGAATTGGTGGCAATCGCTGATGAGAAGTCTCTGGCGGTGTTGTTTCCCGAGAGCTTGATCGGGGCTACGAGGAAGTCACCGTTTGTGTCTATTTTGGCATACATGACGCTCTGGGCACCGAAGTAGTCTGTCGCCCAAGTGAAGTGTATGTATCCGAGGTCGTCCCAGGCTGCGTCCACGTTCTCGTTTGCTCCGTTGTTGTACAGAAGCTTGTCTGGTATTTCCAGAACGTGGGATGAGTTGTATCTCCTGAAGTATACATCTCCGCTTATGACATGGAGCCAGTATAGGTTGTCTTGGCTGTCCAGGAGAAGCTCGGCTCCCTGTCCATCTGGGACGAAGATGTAGGGTTCAGAAAACACGTCAACGAAGCTCGGCCCTCCAGTCTTGTCAATTTCAGAGGGAATGGAAAGCAGAAGCGCAACAACTAACATTCCGACAACGAGAAGCTTCGTACGAACGCCAAACACCCTTCCTCCCCCCAAAAACGAAATGAACTTTGGCATATATAAACATATACTGGCCGACAACCGGCTAGCTAGGCTCCTCTGCGGGGTTTTCCATCTCAATGTCCTCTTCCATCTCTCGCCCGCTTCCCTCCCCGACCTCTTGACGGCCATGAACCGCCAGCAATATCAGACCTGCCAGGAGGATCCCCAGATCCAGTACCATTCCGAGACCAAGTAAAGGTGGAACGGCAAGCAAACCTGTGATGAGGGATATGACACCGGTCATCACTTCCGCCAGGCAGAAGGGGAGAGATAACACCAAGAACGTCTTGAGGGAGGACCTCCCTGTCTTGAATCGGATGGGTCGCCTTCTCGACACAACGAGACCACAGACCAGCAGAATGATTGAGAAAATCAGCGCAATCAGGGGTTTCAGGTTTTCAGAGGGTTCAGTGATCTCGAATGCCAGTTCCGCCGGAAGCTCAGAGTTCCCAAGATTATCAACGCTTCTGAAGGCAACAGTGTGATGGCCGTACTCGCCGAAAGAGAACTCTCCAGTATATGTTTCCCAAGACCCGCCATCTACGCTGACGAGGATCTCCCGTACTCCAGACCCTTGGCCGTCGTCCGCTTCAAGGACGAATGCATCATCCAAATCGACGTCCGCACGGTCCGGATGAATTGATGTGGTTGGCGGACTGTTGTCCAGGTTAACCAACACCAGGTTGTGCTCTTGGAAACGGTTCTCCGCATTCAGCATATTATCGATTGCCCTGAAGTCTATCCTGTGAACTCCGTCCTCGAGCCCCTGAAGTGTGAACCCCGTCGTGTAGTCGCCAACATGGGCATCATCTATGAAGAGTTCGATAACCATCACCCCGCAAGGCACTGGACCGCCGTCCTCGGAATGTAACAGGAACATGGTCGCAGAGGTGACGTTCCAGTGTGCATTCGGACTCCCACGATACTTCGGATCGCCTATCTCAATCATTGTGGTTGGCGGTGTGTTATCAACTATCACCGTTGCATTGTGAGACGCTTCCCGATTCCCGAGCAAGTCCTCAGACCAAAATTCGACGTAGTTCAGCCCTTCCGCGTCAAGACTGAAGGGTGATGAGTAATCCTGCCAAGGAGTCCAGCTCCCCGCCCAAATCCTGAAGAACGTGCTGTTCACTCCCACGGGGACGATGCCATCATCTGTGGCCACCAGCTTGATGGACGTCGACGAATTGACCCAGATATTTGAGACATGCGTGTAGTTCGGCCCAATCACTTGCATCGATGTGATTGGCGGTGTGTTGTCGACGATGAATGTTTCGTTCACGAGGGATTCTTTGTTCGACACTAGGTCCACAGCATAGTATTCTACGTGAGTGTAACCCTCTGATTGTCCCACAGAGAAGGGCGAAGAATACGACAGCCAAGGCGACCATTCGCCATTCCAGACTCGATACAGAGAGTAATTTGTCCCAACGGGAGGCGAGCCATCATCAGGGCTGAGCATCTCGAACTGCGTGTTCGAAGTCACCCAGACATCTGAGGCGGCGTACAGAGGCAGTCCAGGAAGAAGAGTGGAGTAAGGGGGTGAGTCGTCAACTATCAGGTTGATGAAGTTGTATGCCTCTGTGTTGCCCAATAGGTCGATGCTTCTGAACTCTATCCTCTGGGGTCCCTCTCCGTGTCCGGACAGATTGAAGGGTGATGAACACTCGACCCAGGTGGGAGATGGGATGATTCTGCATTCCATGATTGAGACTCCGACCTGAATCGGTCCACCGTCCTGAGCAGATAGCGATAGAGGAGTGGATGAGGTAACGTTCCACCATGAGGACGAACTTGGTCTGTATCTTGGATAGCCGACGACGAATGTTGTCAATGGTGGCGTATCGTCCACTATGAGGGACACAACCTGGGCGATCTCTTGGTTCCCCAGCAGGTCAACGGAGTAGAACTCCACCATATTCAGACCCTCTGTTCCAAGATTGAAGGGTGAGGAATACTCTTGCCAGGGAGTCCAGCCTCCCGCCCAGGCTCTGTATAGGGTGCGGTTCAATCCCACAGGGGGATTGCCACCGTCGGCGGCCGTCAAAGAGATCGGAGTTGAGGACTTGATCCAAGTGTCGGTTGCAGTGTAGTTAGGCTGACCGATCTGGATTCGTGTAGTTGGTGGGTCATTGTCGACGATGAAGGTCGCGTTGTTCACTGCCTCGGTGGCATTCAGTAGATCGACCGAGTAGTACTCCACATATGTTGCCCCTTCGCCATTCAATGTGAACGGAAGAGAAAATGAATGCCAGCTGTCCCATGATCCACTCTGCCATGTCCTGTAGAATGTCTCGGAAATCCCTACTGGGATGAGTCCACCATCCTTTGCGGTCAGCGTAATCGGAGTGGAAAAAGTGATCCATGCATTCGCTGCGGTGTAGTTCGGCTCGCCAACATAGAGTTGGCTCGTTGGGGGAGTATTGTCGACGATGAATGTCACGTTCAGAACCGCCTCACTGTTCCAAAGCAAGTCGGAGGAGTAGACCTCGACGTAGCTAATGCCTTCGGCGGGTCCGATGGTGAACGGGGTGTCGTAGTCGCTCCAGGGGGTCCAGGAACCGCCGTTTCGGACCCTGTACTTGGTCCAATTGACACCGACGGGGACTAAGCCCCCGTCGACCGAGTTCACCACAATGGAGGTGGAAGAGCTTATCCAGATGTCAGAGCCGCGCGTGTGGTTTGGTATGCCAACCATTGGGAGAGACGTCGGAGGAGTGTCATCAACAACAATGTCAAACTGCTTCGTGGGCTCAGGCATACCGTCCAGACTCGTGCTATTGTAGAGAATGAGATGGGGGCCCTCTCCCGGGACCACAAATGGCCCGCCCATGGTGTAGTTAATCCATGGCGGAGAATCTATCTGATAGTACGTTCCCCTGATTCCGGTTCCATTTGGATCCGAGACAATGAAGGAGAAGGGGGTCGCCCCCGTGACGAATCTCGGCGAAGTGCCGTAGCGCGGAAGACCTGGCACGATGGTTGTAATCGGATAGCCGGAGGGAATGACGACGTATGTGCCATTCGCATCATAGTAGCTCCAAATGCAGAAGTTATCGAAATTGAATACCGCGCCCATGTAGTAGATTCCGTTGTCCTCAGGTGTGTAAGTCACTCTCGAGGGGCTCTGGACCACGATACCGTTTTCATCCATAACTGCATAGTATACTTCCGCATTGCCATCCTTGTTTTCCCGCCAGAATACGTAGCTGTTATCGGCTTCGTCTATGGCAAGATAGGCTTGATGGGAATGGAAGCTGTCCGCCTGAGAGAGCTGAACTGGTCCGATCTCGAGATTACCTTGTAGGTCTATCCTCGCGTAAAAGACCTCAATCCTAGCACCGAAGCCGTAGCTGTAGGCGATGTCTATCCTGTCCTGAGAATCCAGCACGGCCTCCAGGCTACTTGACCAGGTACTGTACGCCGCAGACACAACCTGCTTTTCGCTTACCAGGACTGTTGTCCCGTCACTGGCATACTTCTTGTAGTAGACGTTGATGTTGAGACTGCTGGAGTAGCAGCGATCGAATATCACATGAAGATTGTCATTGCGGTCCACAACGATATCCTTCTTTGCATGGAAGTCCGTATCCCAGCTCTCGGGTGCAACGTACTGCTGTGTGAAGATGATGCTTCCGTCTGAGTCTATCTTCGCATAGAGAACATCCTCCGCTATGGGGTCGCTTGGATTCCACCAGTAATCCCATGCGACATATGCCTGTCCCAGTGAATTGGTGGCAATCGCTGATGAGAAGTCTCTGGCGGTGTTGTTTCCCGAGAGCTTGATCGGGGCTACGAGGAAGTCACCGTTTGTGTCTATTTTGGCATACATGACGCTCTGGGCACCGAAGTAGTCTGTCGCCCAAGTGAAGTGTATGTATCCGAGGTCGTCCCAGGCTGCGTCCACGTTCTCGTTTGCTCCGTTGTTGTACAGAAGCTTGTCTGGTATTTCCAGAACGTGGGATGAGTTGTATCTCCTGAAGTATACATCTCCGCTTATGACATGGAGCCAGTATAGGTTGTCTTGGCTGTCCAGGAGAAGCTCGGCTCCCTGTCCATCTGGGACGAAGATGTAGGGTTCAGGAGCAACTGTGGCCAGTTGTGCACTCGCCCTCTCTGGAACAATCATGAATGCCCCTAGAAGTACAACAGCGCATGTAACTGGGCAGAGCCATTTCCTTCTGATATCGACCATAGGGCTAATCCCTCCTCCAAAGCCATGACAAATCACATCAACGCCCTCGACACTTTAAGAGTTTTCGCTCGCCCTTCACCCCTCTGTTTCCTGAGCTGGGCGTAGGCATGGCCTGTGAGTGTTCTTCGTTGACCGTGCCTCTCACATGCAACAATGCGTCCGATACCCATTTATACAAAGCGCCGACTTTATCTTCGGAATGATTGAGGGTAAGAAGGTCCTCGTGACTGGTGGCGCCGGCTTCATCGGATCTCATGTTACTGAACGATTATGCCCCAGCAACGACGTTATGGTCCTTGACGATTTGAGCACGGGATCCCGAGACAATCTGTCAGCGCTCGGTGGTGACGTGGACTTCTTCGAAGGAGATATCCGAGACACCGAGATCCTGGAAGACGCTCTCCACAGCACGGATCTCGTCTTCCACTGCGCTGCCCAGGTCTCCGTTGAGAGGAGTGTCGAGAGTCCTGTGGAAACGGATCAAATCAACGTTGAGGGAACCGTGAACCTCCTCGATCGATGCAGGAAAACGGACGTGGAAAGGCTAATCTTCGTCTCCTCTTCTTCGGTCTATGGTTCCAATCCTGAGCTGCCGAAGAAAGAGGAGATGCAACCAAGACCGGAGTCTCCGTATGCTGTATCCAAAATGATGGGCGAGCAGTACTGCCGTCTATTCAATGAGTTGTACGGTCTACCCTGCGTGGTATTGAGATGTTTCAACGTATATGGACCAAGGCAGCAGGCATCCTCTCCCTACGCCTCAGTCATTCCCAGATTCATTTCTGCCATCCTTCATGAGCAGAAACCGACGGTCTTCGGAGATGGAGAACAGACAAGGGATTTCGTTTTTGTCGACGACGTGACGGACGCTCTCCTGAGAGCCGCAGAAGTGAAGAACGCAAGAGGTGAGATCATAAACATTGCCTCTGGAGAACCCACATCCATACTGGACCTCCTGGAAGTCCTCGGTCAGATATTCGGCCGCGACATTGATCCGGTTTTCGAAGACCACAGGCCGGGCGATGTGCGGCATTCTGTTGCCGACATAACCAAAGCAAAGGAGCTCCTTGGATTCACACCTCGTATTCATCTTGCTAACGGCCTCCAGAGGACCGTTGACCATCTGAGGGCGCTTTCCTGATGACGTCTGCGAAGACCTTTTATGTGGGTTCTCTCCTACGCAATCTGCAATGATTTCGGTCGTGGTTGGAACCAGACCTGAGATAATTAAGATGGGTCCTGTCA
Organism: Thermoplasmata archaeon; assembly: GCA_046761045.1. Taxonomy (GTDB): domain Archaea; phylum Thermoplasmatota; class Thermoplasmata; order RBG-16-68-12; family JAGMCJ01; genus JAGMCJ01. The sequence continues at coordinate 22,075 of JBHIFJ010000004.1, read as the reverse complement.
TTTTTCAACTGCAGAAGAGGCAAATGAACTTCAACCTCGTTCACACGGCCCAGCACTACGACATGAAGCTCTCTGAAATCTTCCTTGACGAGCTGGGTCTGCCCGCTCCCGACCGCGTGCTTGATGTTGGATCAGGAAGCCAGGGACGGCAGACCGGAGAAGCTCTGATGAGACTCGAGGAGACATTCGAGGAATACAGTCCACAAATCGTTCTCGTCGAGGGGGACACGAACACTGTCTTGGCGGGTGCTCTGGCGGCAGCCAAACTGGGAATCGATGTGGGCCATGTTGAGGCAGGTCTGAGAAGCCACGACCTGAGGATGCCTGAGGAGCACAACCGAAGGCTTGCGGACCATCTCTCAAGCTTCCTCTTTGCACCCACCACGGTGGCCGAGGAGAATCTCAAGAAGGAGAATGTCTGGGGTCGAGTGTGGGTAACTGGCAACACGGTCATCGATGCATGCCTGACCTTCATGGGGACAGCCGAGGAGAAGTCGAACATCCTTGACAAAGTCAAGTTCGACAGGTTCTGCCTGGTGACTGCCCACAGAAAGGAGAACGTGGACGATTCAAAGGTTCTTTCAGAGTTCGTGGAGGTGTTCACCCGATGCCCCGTTCCAGTCGTGTATCCGATACATCCACGGACTGCGAAGATGCTCAAGACGTACAACCTGTACGAGAAGCTTTCCGAGTCAAAGAACGTGCAGCTGCTTCCGCCAGTTGGCTACCTGGACTTCCTTCTGCTCATGAGGGAGTGCGAATTCATATTGACAGATTCCGGAGGCATCCAAGAGGAGGCCACCTCCCCCAACATTAGGAAGAAGGTCTTCGTTCTGAGAGCATCAACGGAGAGGCCTGAAGCCGTGGAGGCTGGCTATGCGCATGTTGTCGGGACCTCGGCGGAAGATGTCCTGGATGCGGTGGCTCGACTCACGGATGATGGGAAAACGCCCTCAGCACCATCTCCTTACGGTGATGGAAAGGCAGCCGGCAGAATCGTCGATCTACTGCATGATGTCTGAGCCCTGCGGTTCTCATCATCATTTGGTCATCTCATTATCTTCGTCAACTTCAGGTGGATTTCCTTCTTGCGGCCAAATATGAAGTACCTTGGAGTCTTGATACCCAGATAGCGCCGGAAATGCCAGGCGAAGGGGAAGAGGCTTCTTATCCTATTCTCGGTTAGCTCGAACTTGGCATTGCCGGTTGCCTGGATACATGTACATTCCTCAAGGCCGGCAACGAACTTGCTGAAGGAATAGAGCTCGAAGAACCTTACGTGATAGGCGCTTGGCCTGAAACCTTTGGGAACCTTGATCTCCAAGGTCCCGCCCATTCTCAGGATTCGGTGGAACTCCATCATTGTCTCTTCCCAGTTCCACAGGTGTTCCAGGACCGAGAAGCAGGTTATTCTATCGAAAGTCTCATCTTTGAAGGGCAATGGTTTGCTTAGGTCGATGACGACATCGACGCCTGTGGCCATCATCAAGTCCGCATTCACCCAGCCCTCTCGAATGTCGCCCCCACAACCTGCGTTCAGCTTCATTTCCTCGGCGCCTCCCATTTTCGTCCGAGACTCTTGCATAATGCCAACTCCTGCCAATGACCGAGTCCTTTCCTGACTGATATCCAGGAATCCCATATGAACGTTTAGATGCAGCATGCCGAGCACGGGCGGCAGTGTCACGTTGATAGGACATGACACATCGCTCAGTCCACTTTCACCATCTGGGTCCGGAACTCAACACGGATTTTCGGGTGTTCTGTTCGACACCAGAGCAATCGCAATCTTTTTATATCCATACTCCATTAAGGGCTTGTCCGACAGATTGTCGGACCAACAGAAGGGAAAAATGGGGTGCAGCCTGAACAAACAACCCGGTCGACTCAGGCGTTTTTTCCCCGGCAGGTGATGAGCTTGTACCTCAAGGAAATCCAGATGGAGAACTTCAAGTCCTTCAAGAGAATCAGGATTCCACTCCTCAAGGGCTACACGACGATTACGGGTCCGAATGGAAGCGGGAAGTCGAATATCGCGGATGCCATCCTCTTCGTCCTCGGTCCAAGGAGTTCCAGAGTAATCCGAGCAGGGAAACTGACTGACCTTATCTTCAATGGTGGGAAATCGAAAAGACCCGCCAAATACACGAGAGTGTCATTGATATTCGATAACGAGGACAGAATCTTCCCGATCGATTCTGATGAGGTGAAACTGACACGGTACGTGAGCCACTCTCCCTCCGTCGAAGGTGGATACAACTCATATTTCTATATCAATGATAGGAGATCGAAACTGGCAGAATTCGATTCCCTATTGGCCCATGCGAGGATAAGCGCCGACGGATACAACATAGTCCAGCAAGGAGATGTCTCCAGAATCGTTCAGATGGGAAACATCGAGCGGAGAAGAATCCTCGATTCCATGGCTGGCATATCCAGGTACGATGAGGACATAGAGAGAGCCGAGAAGAAGAGAGCCGAAGTGGAGGAGAATCTCTCAAGAATCGAAATCATCCTCGACGAAATCAAAAAGCAAATCCGCCAGCTTGGAAGGGATCGCTCAGGGGCACTGAAATACAAGGAACTCAAGGACAGAATGGACCTGGCAGACAAGCAGATGATCTTCAAGAACAAAGAAATGCTCGAGCATCAGGTCATAGGGACACTGAAGCAAATCGAGAAGTTCGAGTCTGGAAGGGAAGCACTACTGAACAAGAGGGAAGAGCTGTCCAAGGTGCTGGAGGGGGCCAAGAAAGAGCTCGAGGACCTGGAGAACAAGATGGTGGAGAAGGGGGGAGACGAGGTTAGGAAGCTCAAGGAAAGTATCGATGAGTTGAGGATCGAGAGGGCCCGGGCGGAGGATGGCGCGGAGAACGCCGAGGACGCAATCAAGACCTCCACTGAGGAAATCAAGAGTCTGAAGAAGGAAATGAAGAAAGTGGATGAGGAGCTTGAGAAACTCTCGTCCACACTCACGGAAACAGAGCAGAGCATAACAGCGCAAGAGAAAGAACTGAGAAAGAAGGAGAATCAGATTAGCGAAGCCGAGAAAGAGAGGTCCAAGTCAGACGCAAGCGCACTGAAACTTCAGAAAAGAATCATCGAGACAAACAAGCGAATACAGGATGCAGAAGAGGAACTCCACAAGGTCAGACTTCATGATGATAGACTCGAAGCGATGATTGAACGCAAGAATGAAGAGCTCGCCCAGCTCGAGGAATCCAAGAAGACGATTGACTTCGAGCTGAAAGACGCATCATGGCAGCTGAAGGAGACCAACAAGAGCGAGAAAACCAAAAGCAAGAGCCTTGACAAACTGCGCTCCGAGGTCGAGAGTCTAAGGCAGAAGGAGCGGGAGCTCGTCCAGAAGGAAGGCGAGCTGGAGGACGCCCTCAAGCGCCTTACAAGAGAATACAACCAGCTGAAGGCCGAGGCTCAGGCTGCCGAAGATGTGCAGAAGGGCTACACGAGAGCAGTCAGAGCCATCTTGGAGGCCAGGGACAAGGGGAGAATCAAGGGCATCCACGGGACCGTTGCGGAACTCGCTCAGGTCGACCCGAAATATGAGATCGCACTCAACGTTGCCGCAGGAGCGAGAATGCAGGCCATCGTTGTGGACGACGACTCCGTCGGGGCAAAGGCCATCGAGTTCCTGAAGTCCAAGCGTATAGGCAGAGCCATGTTCCTTCCACTGAACAGGATGACAGTAAGGAGGCCCAGAGGAAAGGCCCTCCTCGCCTCGAAGGATTCGCTGGGCTTTGCAATCAATCTCGTCGAGTTCGACCGCAAGTACGAGGCGGCATTCTCCTACGTATTCGGAGACACACTCGTGGTCGAAAACCTGAGATCCGCCAGAAAACTGATGGGCGGTGTGAGAATCGCAACTTTGGATGGAGAGCTAGTCGAGGCAAGCGGGGCGATGATTGGCGGACAGCTCGAAAGGGCAATCATCAAGTTTGGCAGCCCCGACAAGAGCGAAATCGAAAGGACGTCGAAACAGCTCCGACGCGCCACACAGAAGGCCGACGAAACGAGGAAGGAAATCGGAGAGGTTAGGAGCCGAATCAAGGACCTAGAAGACGAGTTCAGGAAGACCAGAGAAGGGTCGGAGTCGTCAACGCTCAGGCTATCGGCACTCAAGGCAAGAATCAAGGACTTCAGGAAGAAATCAAAATCACTGGCAGGGAAGATAAAGTCCACCCTCTCGAGCTTGGAGGAGTTGAGTGGCAACAAATCCAAGGTCACCAAGGAGATTTCGGACCTCGAAAAATCCATCGAATCCATGAGAAACGAGCGAGAGGGTGTGAAGAAGAAGCTTGAGAGGTGCACACCCGAGGCCATCTCCAGGAAGGTGAGGCGTCTCGAGAAGGAGAGGAGCCGCCTCAGAGAGGAGATGAACTCGCTGGTGTCGAAGAGAGAGACTGTGAGGACACAGATGGTGGTCATCCAGGACAGAAGGAGTGAGATCGATGAGAGGCTCAAATCCCTGGAGAAATCGATTGAGGAGAACTCCAGGAGAGTCGTCGAGCTGAAGAAGAAGAAAAGAGATTCAGAGGAGAAGCTCCTTGCCCTGGAGAAGATCGAGCAATCAATGGGCGAAGAGCTGAAACAGATCCGAGACAAGCGGGACGAGGCCTACAGGGAGAGAACAAGGCTCGAGAATGAAATCGACAAGATCATGCACAAGATCGAAACAAAGGAAGACTTCCTGCTTGGGCTCAAGAAGGAGCTGGAAGTAGGCAAGGAGAGGCTCAAAGAGGCCGAGAAGGATCTGGAGGGTTTCGAGATAGAAACAACAGATGAGCTTCCCTCCGCGGACGAGCTGAAGAGAACAATTGATGAATGCCAGAAGTCAATTGAAGCACTTGGCCCTGTCAACATGAGAGCACTCGAAGATTATGACAGACAAAAAGACAGACACGGAGAGCTGAAGGATGAGCTCACCCAGCTCGAGAAACAGAAGAAGAATCTCCTCGACTTGGTCAAGGATTTGAACTCAAGGAAGAAGGATGGTCTCATGAAGGTCTTCCATGCCATTAGCGACAACTTCAAGAGGATTCACAAGGAGCTCTCCGAGGGCGGCGAGGCCGAGCTCGTGCTCGAAAACGAGGAGAATCCCTTTGAGGGCGGCTTGCTCATCAGGGCAAGGCCAAGGCATAAGAAGTTGCTCAGACTTGAGGCGCTCTCTGGCGGGGAGAAGAGCCTCGTCTCCATGGCCTTCATATTCGCCCTCCAGCAGTACGATCCCTCTCCCTTCTACTTCCTTGATGAGATTGACCAGAATCTTGATGCCGTCAATGCCGAGAAGATTGCACAGGCCGTCAAGGACCATTCCTCAGTCGCCCAATTCATGCAGATATCGCTAAGAAAGGTCACCCTCAAGGAATCCGACAACATCGTCGGTGTCACAATGCAGGACGAGGGAGTCTCAGAAGTCGTCATGGAAGTCGGGATTAGGGAGATGCCGGAGCCAGAGACAGTCAAGGTGGAGGTGACGCCTTGAGGGAGAACTACAAAACGGTCCTGAATCACCTGCTATTCCACAAGGCCCTGATCTCGGAACACGAGAGCGGCGATAGGATAGCTAAGTACCTTGAGATGATCGATGAGATTAACAAGGGCATGCACATCGCCTGCAGAGACCCCATGGAGAAAAGCCTTGCAGCGGCTTTCGAACTCGTCATCGAGAATCAATTCGACCCTTGGGACATCAATCTCGCAGAGTTCACGAGGATGTACCTCAAGAAGGTCAAGTCTGACGGGGGCGTCAACTTCGTTGTGGCCGGTCGCCTAATCCTCATGGCCTGGTCCATATTGAAGCTCCAGAGTGACGAGGTCTTGGAGGACGCGGAGCCGCAGCTTCCCGCCGAGGAATGCTTCTTCTCGGATTGGGACATCCCGCCAGAGTTCTACCAGGCACCCGAAGACTTGGACTACACGAACGCAATCATAGGCACGGGTTCCACTCCACTCAGGAGGGCAATAACAAGACAGCCTCGAAGAAAGGTGACGCTGATTGAGCTCGCGGATGCGTTTGACGAGGCAAGGAAGGAGGCAGAGATTCGTGCGAGAATCGAGTCCCAAAGGACTACGAATCTGAAGAAGGGAGAGATCGACTTTCATTCCAAGGTCCACAAGGAGAACCTGAGTGAAGATATGGTCACGACTTGGTCTAGGATAAACCAGTTCGATGGAAGGGCCATCCCTCTCCACAACCTCTGGAATGACGATGTCTGGGATCGCGTTTCGGTCTTCGTATCAGTGCTATTCCTCTCCATGATGGAGAAGGTGAAGCTCTGGCAGAGGAAACTGCCCTACGGCGAGATATTTGTCAGGAAACTGCAAGGATCTGGAGAGGCCCTGTTGAGCGCTGAAGAGATTGCCAAGACCCTGGAGGAAGAAAAGCTGGCGGTGATCAATTGAAAGCTGAGGGGATAGTTGAGGCTGCACTCTTCTCCTCACCTCAGCCACTCAGAATAGCCGAAATCGAGGAGAGGACTGGCCTCGGAATGGACGCAATTAGAAAGGCCATCAGCAACCTGAGAAGAAGATACAACAAGGGCGAAGGCGCCATTGAGATCGCGAGAATCGGGCAGAGCTATGTCATGAAGGTCAAGGAAGAGTACTCCGATGAGGTTCTGGAGTTCTCCGAACCCCAGATAGCTCGTGATGTGCTCAAGACTGCATCGCTGATAGCCTATCATCAGCCCATAAGACAGAGCGATCTGAAGACCCTTGTGGGTAGCAAGGTCTACGACCACGTGAAGGTCCTCAGGGACATGGGACTGATAATCGCGAGAAGGAAGGGGCCGACGCTCGAGCTCGTCACAAGCGGCACCTTCTCTGAGTACTTCGGTCTACCCTCGAGCAACAGAGAAATCGTGAAGAGAATCATGGCAGAGAGAATCGGGATTCGATAGGAAATGGACCAGCAGTCTCATATGGACGAGCGGGGTTACTTACTTTTAAATAGTATTACATTCATAAGTTATCTCCAACTACTGGAAACGCTAGATGGAGCGGTTGTGGACACACACTGACTGCGGAGCCTTACCATGAGCTACCTCAAGCACATCCAGCTCTCCAAGCAACTAGAAGAGCGAGCCAAGGAAGCCACCAAGTTCCGACAACTTGCAGAAAAGGAGCTGGAAGAAGCAAAGAAGGAAATCAATGAAGCGAAGAAAGTGGATGCCAACATCGCCGAGGCTGAAGCTGCTTTCTCTGAGGCTAATGACGCAGTCAAGAGCAAGGACTACAAACTGGCCCTGGAATACGCCACTAAGTCAAAGCAAAAGGCCATAAAGGCCTACCAGGATCGCGTAGGCACAATCGTGGATTCGAGTCTTGTTCTCTTGAACCTGGCAAAGGACATAGGTGCTGACACTTCTTCTGCGGACAGCCTCGCGAAAAGCGCAGAGGAGGCGCTCTCTAAGGAGGATTTTGAGAAGGCCATCAATTTCGCTCAAAAGAGCTGGAAAAAGTCGGAAAAGATACTCCACGAGCACCTTTCGAGTTCATTCTCCACGGCTCAATCGATGATCGTCGCAGCCAAGAACATGGAGAAGGACACCTCTGTGGCAGAGGACCTCCTCTCGCGAGCACGGAGCGCCGTGGAGGACCATGACTACCAAACCGCAATGAACTACATGAATGAGTGCATGGAATCTGTCAGCTCCGAACTGAGTCAAGACATAAACAGCATGCTCGATGAAGCTCGGGCGATGATTGAGGTTTCCAAGGAAATCGGAGAGGATACGTCAAAGGTAGAGGGCATCGTTGAAAGGGCAAGAGCAGAGCTTGAGAGCAAGGACTTCGAGCGGTCCTTGAACTCCTCCAAGCAGGCGAGAGCGGAGGCCGAGAAGGTTCTCCACAGAAGCGTCGAGAATGGAACAGACAAGGTCGAAAAGGCAATCGCAAGGGCTGAGAGAATCAATGCAGATTCCAGCAAGTCAAAGGCGCTCCTTTCCGAGGTAAGAGAATCGCTTAAGGATAGTAAGTACCAGGAGTCCGTAGCGCTCATCAAGAAAGCCATGGAGAACATCGAGAACGCCCAGTTTCAGACTGTCCTCGAAACAATTTCTCAGTCGCGATCCAAGTTCGTCACGGCTCGGAACATCGGAGCGGACCTCAGCAAAGCGATGGAGCTACTCAATGCTTCAAGGGAGTCCCTGAGAAAAGGAGACTACGAGAAGGCCCTGGGGTACGCCAGACAGGGCGACCAAGAAGTGGACCAGCTTGTCGAGGAGTTCCGGTCCATCGAGAGGGAGATCTCTCAGATACAGGAGAGTTTCGCAGAGGCTGAGGGTCTTGGTGTGGATATCTCCTCCGCGAAGGCACTCCTTGAGAAGGCGGGCCTAGCTCTCAAGACGAGGAGCTTTGGGCGGGTGGCAAAACACATCGAGGAAAGCAAGGAAGAGCTGGAAAAGGCTCAGTACGAAAGGACCATGGAACTCATAGAGGCAGCCGAGCTCGGGCTGACGTTGGGTGAGCAGATAGGTGCCGATCTGCGCGAAGCGGATATCATCCTCGAAGAATGCGTTGTGCTCACCAAATCGAAAGACTACCTGAAGGCGATAGAACTTGCGACCGAATGCAGGGATGTCACCGATGCCAAGATAGAGAAGCACCTGACGATGGCAATTGAAAACCTCGGCAAGTCAGTCGATGCGATCGGGAAGGAAGCTGTCCCGGCAAGAAAGCTCTTGGACAAGGCCGAGAGCGCCCTCGCAATAAAGGACTTCTCGAAGGCAAGCGAGCTCACGATCGACGCCAGAAACCTGCTGGAAGAGCTGTTCAAGCAGAAGGGGACAGGTCTTCTTCAGGGCCTCGAAGCTGGTATAGAACTCGGAAGCATAATAGGCGAGAGCACAGTGGAACTCGAGAGAAGGCTCGACAGTGTAAGAAGATCCATTCAGGAAGGGAAGTTCGACGAGCTTGTGAGGGTCACGGAGGATATCGCCTCTGAGGTCTCGAAACTGGCGGACGCATCATTCTCCTTCGTAAAGGAGAAGGTTGTTGAGGCCAGAAAGACTGGGGTCGGAATAGAGGAGATGAGGGATCTTCTGAAGAGGGCGAAAATCGCCATCGGAACCGAGAGCTACTCGGAGGCCCTAGGACTATTGGCGGAGTGCAACAGAACCGTTGAAGAACTCCTTGAGACACACACGGAGACCTACAATGCCATATCCTCATCCGCCGCTCTGGTGGGTGAGGCCAGAAAGAAGAAGATGGATGTCTCGAAAGCGCTCAGAATCCTCCTGGCCGCAAAGAAAGCATTCGAGGGTCACGATTACGAAAAGGCTCTTGATTTGGCAACAAGGAGCAAGAGAGAGGCCGAGAAGCTCATGGTCTTGTATTCATCTGCAGAGAAGATAGCAACCGTCAATGAGAGGATAGAACTCGCGCAGGAACTGGGAGTTGACATAGCTGGGATGAACGGTGTCGTTCAGGAAGCGAAGGATGCAATCAAGGAGAAGAAATACGAGGCGGCACTGGAGCTCGCAGAAAAGAGCATGACAGGGGTGGAGGAACTCCTGAGAGAAGGCATACTCGACGTAATCACATCGACCCAGTCTCTCTCCACAGAGTCCCGCGAGATAGGCATTCAGACTGAGGGCGTGGATGACGATCTCATCGAGGCGAGAAGGCTTCTCGAGGAGGGACAATATGAGGCTTCTGCTGAACTGGCAATTCGCGCCAGAGACACGCTTTCGGAGATGAGAGGAAAGCTCGACGAAGCTGCCGCCAAGGTCAAGGAGGCCAAGACTGCCCTCCAGGAAATCGTAGGCATGAATGTGGAGGCGCCAGAATCCACCAAGCTACTGGAGAGAGCGGAGAGGAGTCTTGAGACGGGCCGATATGAGGACGCCATCGCGTCAGCAGAAGAATCCCTCAGCAACATGAAGGCAGAGAGAGACACCTACATTACCAGCCTGATTAACTCATTCATCGATGTCATCAGAAAGGCCAAGAACGAAGGCGTGAACACGAAGTCTGCCGAAGAGCTCATCGCGAAGGCGAAGAACCATTTCCGGTCTGGAGAGTACAAGGAGGCCATTGAGTTCGCAATGAAGAGTGAGAGTGAGGTCGAGAGAGTTGGCCTTCAGCAGGACATGGCTAGAAAGGCCATCACAACAGCGAAGAAGAAGATGGATGGCTTCCCAATCACGGTTCAGCCGGCGGAGGACTTGCTCCGCGAGGCCCAAGGAGCCTTCAACAATGGTGACTTTCCCAAGGCCCTCGAACTGAGTCTGAAGAGCGGGGATGTATTCCATGAGGCCGTAGAGGCATACGAGGATGCGAAGAGATCTCTGGCTCTTGCTGAGAAGATGCACGAAACACTGACGACCATCGGAGCAGACAGCTCCGAGGTGGAAAAGATGCTAGGGGAGGCCAAGTCCGCACTCGAGACTGGAAATATGGCAACCGCCAGGGACGTCGCAGAGCAGTGTCATGAATGGGCAATCGGCGTCTGTGAGTCCTACCTGATTCAGATGGCTACGAGGGCGTCCCAGAACATCGACCTCGCAGAAGAACTGGGATTGGAAAGTAGCCTATCCAGACACAAGGTGGGAGAGGCCAAGGCCCTGATCAAGAATAGGGACTTTGAGACCGCAAAGGACCTAATAGAATCGGCCCGCGACGAAATCGAGAGTAGCCTCTCTCAAGTTGCGACTCAGGTCATTGAGAATTCCAAGAGTGCGGTCCAATATGCCAAGAAAATAGGAGCGGACGTCTCGGAAAGCGAGAATCTCCTCCAGTCATCAAAGGAGGCCCTCGGAGAGGGCAGGTTCCAGGAGGCTCTCGATCTGGCGGAAGAGGCTGTTGGCAAGGTCGAGTCGACCAGAAAGCTCGAGAAGCAGTTCATCGACCTGACATACAAGGCAGACAGCATCATCGGTTCGGCAAAGAGATTCGGAATCGACATCAAAGAGGCAGAGAAGCTCCTTCTGAAAGCCTTAGATACGAAAAACGAGGACATCAAGGGGGCCATTGAATCCGCGAAGCAGTCTCTCAATCTTGCCAACGCTGCGATAGACGGATTTGCCCCATCCGTCTCGGCGGAAATCAATATCAAGAAGGCCAATCTGGATGAATGGACCGATGCAACACTCACTCTTCGGAACAATGGAAAAACCCTCGCAAGCAATGTCACCATTCAGATGCTGGGAGACGCTGAAACTGAAGGTCTGGAAACGATTGAGAGCATACGAGCAGGCGGTTCGGAGACAATTCCACTCAGGTTGAAGATGACCGCACCCGGGACAGTTCCTCTCGCCCTCAGGGTCATCTCCCACAGGGTGCTTGACGATGCAGAATACGTCGAGGAGAGCATCGCTCAAATCGAAGTCGTCGAGACTCCTGGAAAGGAGAAGAAGGAGAGCATAATCAAGATGGTGGCGGAGAAGGAGTCCAAGTGCGGCGTCTGCCGCGGAACGATAAAGAAGGGATTCCCGATGATCGTGTGTCCATGTGGTCAGGAGTTCCACGATACATGTGCGGGAAGAGTCAAGGACTGTCCCGAATGCGGGACTTCCCTGACCTAGCTAGAGCAATCGACCCACTGCTCCCTCAACTTCCCCACGAATTGATCCTTCTTCCATGAGCTGAAGCACCTTTTCGACGTCTGGGGTCAGTGGTCTGTCACTCGAAAGATGCCTAATGTTTCGCCTGATGATCTTGTGGGCCGCTTCCACACCTCTTCCAGGCCTCAGAGGTTTGAGGAAATCGAGGCCCTGCGCGGCGCACAGAAGCTCAAGCGAGATTATCCTACTCGTGTTCCTCAACGCCAGAGCTGCTTTGCGCGCCGCCCACAGTCCCATGCTCACATAGTCCTCTTGGCCGGCGGAGGTAGGAATGGAATCCGCGGAAGCTGGATGGGCAAGCACCTTGTTTTCGGACGCCAGCGCAGCCGCTGTGCACTGAGCCATCATGAAGCCTGAACGCGTCCCGCTCTTCTCCGTCAAGAATGGGGGCAGACCGCTCAGGTGGGAATCCACGAGCCTGGCAATTCGTCTCTCAGAGAAGGACCCAAGAATGCACAGGCCCAGAGAAAGATGGTCCATCGCCATGGCGATGGGCTGCCCGTGGAAGTTGCCGCATGAGAGACTCTCCCCAGAATCAGGAAGAATCAGTGGGTTGTCCGTTGCCGAGTTGATTTCGATCTCAATCACCTTCCTCGCGTAATCGATCGCATCGACCACAGAACCTATGACCTGAGGAATGCAACGAATGGTGTATGCATCTTGCACCTTAGGACAGTCCTCGTGGGAGGGGATTATCTTGCTTCCCCTGAGGAGCCTCATCATGTTCTTTGCGCACGTCAAATGCCCCTTGTGAGGGCGCAGTTTCCCAAGTCTCCGATCAAAGGGCTGTGGTGATGATTTGAGCGCCTCAAAGCTCATGGAAGCCGCAATCTGGGCCTCCTTGACGAGGTTCATTGAGTCGGCAACGACCATACATGCAACCCCAGTCATGACGGAGGTGCCGTTTACGAGTGCCACGCCCTCTTTGTGCTCAAGACGGAGGGGTTTTATCTTGGCTCTCTTCATTCCTGTGGCTCCGCTCAGCAGCTTTCCGCCATAGAGGCACTGTCCTTCGCCCATGAGGACTGCCGCGATGTGAGCCAACTGAGCGAGGTCGCCACTCGCACCCACAGACCCGACCCCGGGAACGACAGGTAGGACTCCCTTGTTGAGCATTTCAAGGAGGGTCCTGACAACCTCAACGCGGACACCTGAATAGCCCTTGGCAAGGCTGTTCGCCCTAAGAAGCATGCTGGCCCTAACATGCTCCTCCTCCAGATTCTCCCCAACTCCTGCACAATGGCTCCTTATCAGGTTTCTTTGAAGATTAATCAGTTCTCGATCTGGAATCATGATATTGGCCAACTCCCCAAACCCCGTCTTGATTCCGTACACAACCTCGTCCGACTTCAGTATCTCTTGCACCGTCTTCCTGGATTTCTCCATTCTCTCTGCTGCCTGGCGAGAGAGCCTCGTCCTCTCGCGACCTCTGGAAGCCCGCACGACGTCCTCAATCGTGAGCGTCTCCCCATCCACTACAATCAAGGCATCACCTTGCAGTGAGATACTCTTCCGACTATTTATGTTTCCGCGGGACTACCTTCAACGACGCGCTTCGAAAGCTTAATGAACAGAGTCCCTCTTTCTTTCCAGCGGTGCAAATCGTATTTCTGGGGACGGGTGGGAGTTGGCCCTCACCAAGAAGGAACGTGGCCGCCGTGGCGGTGAAGAGAGGCAGGGAGATCATCCTGTTTGACTGCGGGGAAGGTACCCAGAGGCAGTTCATGATCTCGAGCCTTTCCTTCATGCAGGTCCAGAAGATATTCATAACGCATTTTCACGGGGACCATTTTCTCGGACTGCCGGGTTTGATACAGAGCATGACTCTCAATGACAGAACAGAACAGCTGAGTATCTGGGGGCCGAAAGGAATCAAGGAACTCACCGAAGTGCTTCTGAGAATCGGCCACTTCAATCCCGGCTTCGACGTCTATGTCGGTGAGATGGAAGATGGATCGGTGATTGAATTCTCGGAATACTCCGTCAAGGGTGTGGGCGTGAGACACAATGTCCCGTGCATCGGATACGTGCTCCAGGAAAAGGACAGACCAGGGAAATTCAACCGCGAGAGGGCAATCGAGCTTGGCCTGCCTGAGGGGCCACTCTTCGGAAAACTGCAGAAGGGGCAGACTGTCCAGCATGAAGGGAAGACGATAACGCCCAATATGGTTCTTGGAGAGAAGAGGGCGGGAAGGAAAATCGCATACTCTGGAGACACCCTTCCGTCTAGCAGGTTCGCAGACGCGGCCAAGGATTGCGATGTTCTCATCCACGATGCGACGACTGATGCAAGCTTGGAGGAGAAGGCGAACGAGTTTGGGCATTCGTCCTCGCGTCAGGCCGCCCAAATCGCAAGGGACTGCCGAGCTAGAATGCTCTTCCTGGTTCACGTGAGCCCAAGGTACGAGGATGTGACCACGATTGAAAATGATGCCCGAGAGATATTCGAAAAAGCCCACGTCCCAGAGGATTTCCACGAGCACCTTGTGAGGTTCAAGGACTGAAAAGAGGGAGACTCAAGGAGGGAGCCAATGCCTCTCGGAGACCGAAAGCGATAAATCAGTGGCTGAGTTTTAAGTTCACCCCGCGGGGAGGTTGCACATGAATCGGAACATTTGCGTTGAGCAGGCAGATCAGAGACCGATGGAGGACACTAAAATCGAGATCGTGGAGAGGAAGGGAATAGGACATCCTGACAGCATTGCTGACGGACTAGCAGAATCGGTGAGTAGAACTCTGTGCAAGCTGTACCTGGAGAGGTACGGCAAGATTCTCCATCACAACACTGATGAAACACAGATCGTTGGTGGTCAATCAGCACCGAAGTTCGGAGGCGGCACTGTTCTCGAACCAGCCTACATCCTTCTTGTGGGGAGGGCCACAACCGAGGTCAATGGTGAAAGGTTGCCCTACCGCTCGAGCGCGATAAAGGCTGCCCGTGACTATCTCCAATCCTCCTGTCCGCATCTTGACATCGACATGGATGTGATGTTGGATTGCAGAATAGGCCAGGGATCGGTGGACTTGAGAGGCCTCTACGAGACCCAGAAGCTCCTCGCAAATGACACTTCCTTTGGTGTTGGCTATGCGCCTTTCAGTGAGACGGAGCTCATTACGTACGAGACGGAGAAGCTCATCAACGGACAGCTGAAGAAGGAGATTCCAGAAGTGGGTCAGGATGTGAAGGTCATGGCAACCAGAATGGACGATAACATTAACCTCACTGTGGCAGCAGCGATGGTCGACCGTCTCGTCCCAGACAAGTCGCACTACATCAGCATCATCGAGGAGCTGAAGGAGCAAATACTACAGAGCGCCCTCGAAAAGACAAGCAGGGAGATTCACGTTGACATAAACACAGGGGACAGCTACGACGACGGAATCTTCTATCTCACAGTGACTGGACTCTCATTCGAGAATGGTGATGACGGATCGGTAGGCAGGGGAAACAGGGCGAATGGCCTCATAACGCCATTCAGGCCAATGAGCATGGAAGCCACGGCAGGGAAGAACCCTGTCACCCACGTTGGCAAGCTTTACAACCTGCTGACTCTCAAGATAGCCAACGATATCGTGGAGGCCGGGGGAGGCGATGTGAAGGAGGCCTTCGTGAGAATCGTCTCCCAGATCGGACAGCCGATAGATCAGCCCCAAGTGGCCAGTGTTCAACTGGTGCTGGCCGAGGGTGTTCCCCTGAACGGAATCAAGTCAGAGGCCGAAGGCGTGGCCGATGAATGGCTGGCAAATATCTCAAGGATAACAGAGCTGGTTGTCAACGGAGAAATCTCCGTCTTCTAGTGAATCAAAGCTAGGTCAAGTCGGTTCCAAGTCTCTCCGTTCAACTGGGAAAGCATTATAAGCCGACATTCCTTTTTTAGGCCTGTTGGCTACGTAGATGACGGAACTCTTGAGTGAATTGCAGGAGAAAAGAAACGAGAAGAACATAGAGGCCGAGAAACACAAGAGGAGACGCAACGAGCTCAATGAGAAGACCAAACAGTGGGTAGAGAAGAGAGACATCCTGAATGCAGAAGTCAGAGAGTTCCTCGACAAAGCGGCAAGACACAGAGAAGAAAGGGACAGACTCAATCTCGAGGTCAAGAAGGCAAAGGAAGAGAGGGATAGACTCAACCGCAAGGTCAATGAGATGCTGGACAGGATCAACAGATTGAAAAGGAAGCACACGCCGAGAGGGAAGGTTCCGCTCAGCAGACTGAAGAAGGACTTGAGAGACCTGGAATTCAGACAGATGACATCAGTGATGAAGATCGACAAGGAAAGAGAGCTCGTAGAGGCTGCTGCGAAAGTGAAGAGTGAAATCGATGAGAGGGAAAAGCAGCTCGAGAATGTGGAGGAAATCCTTCTTGCGAAGAAGGAACTCGAGAAGATGAGGTCCGAAGCAGAGGAATGTCACAGGAGAGTCGGGGAACTGGCTGAAGCCGCTCAAGAAGAGCACGACAGGATGATGGCCCTATACGAGAAGAGCGATGCGATAAGGAGGCAGGCGGACGCGGCCCAGGAGCAGTTCATCAGAACGAAGATGATGGCCGACGAGGAGCACAAGAGGCACATAGCCCTCATTAGAGAGGTTCATGACTTTGACAAGATGATAAGCGGGATAAGAAGGAAGCATGCGAGAGCGAGAATCGCCAAGGACGAGACGGTCGCGAAGAGGGAGGCTGAGGAGATTTACGAGCGATTCAGGAAAGGGGAGAAACTCAGCACTGAGGATTTGATGACACTCCAAAAGTCTGGCTACATCTAGGACTTGCTCATGGTTTTCCGGGAAAATTTTAAATATAGGTGAGTGAATATATCGCTTGGGGAGTTTTGGGCTAGTTCGTTAGAGTGCATCCCATCCCTTCTGACAAGGCTAGCCCTCCCTCTTCTATTTTTTCTCTTGCCAGAAATCTCGGCATTGCCATCGCTCGATATCCGCTGATTGCAGTTGAAAGGGTCCTGGGCACGTTGAGAAGTCCCACGATTCTCGGAGCGCCTACTCCCACAGAACGCACTAAGTGAGGGAAAGGGGCTGGCTACGCCTCAATGGAATCTTAATATAGCTTTGCACCTATCTTGTCAATAATGAGCTTCGAGAAATTCGGCACCTCGCTGAGAAACGCGCTGAACAAGGTTTTCGCAGCATCTCATCTCGACAAGGAAGTCATAAAGGATGTGGTGAGGGACATCCAGCGGGCGCTGCTACGAGCGGATGTGAATGTGAGGCTAACGCTGGAGCTGTCAAAGAAGCTTGAAGAGAGGGCGCTCAAAGAGAAGCCTCCGGCTGGAATGAGCGCGAGGGAGCACGTTGCCAGGATCATCTACGAAGAGCTCGTCGGCATCCTCGGTGAGGCGAGAGAACTCAAACTCCAGAGGCAGAGACTACTGCTTGTTGGTCTTTACGGCCAGGGAAAGACGACGACAGCGGGCAAGATCGCCAGGTTCTTCCAGAAGAGGGGGCTGAAGGTGGGGATAGTCGCAGGTGATGTCCACAGACCCGCCGCGTACGAACAGCTCTCTCAGATAGCGGAAGCCATAAGTGTGCCAGTCTACGGAAATCCTGAAGAGAAGAGGGCAGAGGGGATTGTGGAAGAGGGAATGAGGCGTTTCCAGGACTTCGATGTCGTCATCGTGGATACGAGCGGAAGGCATTCACTCGAGGATGATCTGATAGAAGAGATCAAGAGGGTTTCCAAGGTTGCCAATCCCACAGAGACTGTTCTGGTCCTTGATGCCACAATGGGGCAGCAGGCGGGCCCACAGGCAAAGGCATTTCACGATGCCGTAGGCGTTACTTCCGTTGTCCTCGCAAAGCTTGATGGATCGGCGAAAGGAGGCGGCGCTCTGAGTGCCATCTCGGAGACGGGTGCCTCGATCGTCTTCATCGGGACGGGGGAGAAGATAGATGACCTAGAGAGGTTCGACCCCCAGAGATTCATATCACGCCTCCTGGGTATGGGAGACCTCAGGCTTCTTCTCGAGAGAGCACAGGAAGCCATGGACGAGAAGAAGGCGAAGGAGACTGTCAAAAGGATGATGGGCGGCAAGTTCACACTGAAGGACATGTACAGCCAGATGGAGATGCTGAGCGGGATGGGGCCACTGAGAAAACTGATGAGCCTCATGCCAGGAATGCCCGGCAAGCTGAGCGATGATGAGTTGGAACTCGCCCAAACCAGACTCAGGAAATTCAGATGCATCATGGACTCGATGACAGACGAGGAGATGACCAATCCCAGGATGGTGAAGGGAAGTAGGATAGCTAGAATCGCCCGGGGCAGTGGGACTTCACCAAAGGATGTGAGAGAACTGCTGAAGCAGTACGAGATGTCGCGCAAGGCGATAAGGGGACTCGTAGGAAACCGCAAGATGAGAAAGCAATTGATGAAGCAATTGAAGTCAACCGATCTCGATCTGGCTTCCTAGCTATTCGCTTTCGATTCTGGGAGCGAGTAGGTAGTGGACCTCCCCCTTTCCGTCTGAGACGGTGAACTCCATCTTGACCGGATAGTCGGTCCCCAAGAACATCGTGATCGCTTCGGCTGTGGAAACCGCCTTGACCATATTGGAGAAGTAGTCCAGCGGGAACAGGGAACGCACCGTTTCCTTGCACTCAAGGGACTCCAGGAGGTCCTTCGGCAACTTCAGATTGACCGAGTCAGTATCCCCCTCCGATGTCATTTCAAACCCATCCGGCGTGCAAATGAGCGCGACGTGGTCGGAGACGCTTTCTGACGCTCTTATCCCCTGTCGAAGCTCCTCCGCCCGGACAGTAACCTTGACCGGAAGATTCAAGTTGGGTGCCTTTGGATCGGACATACCGGCGGTGTCAACGAGTGCCATTCTCCTGGTGATGTTGCCGACGCTCATTATCAGGCGGTTCTTCTCCTCGTCGTAATCCATGCTGATCACGTCCCCCGCCCTAGCCAGTTTCAGCACTTCCTTGAACTTGTCCATATCAACGCCCATCTCTTGCTCGTCGGCGCTGTATTCTTCAAATGCATCCTTGCCCACACTCAAATCCAACATCGCTACATGAGCAGGATCCACGGCCTTCACGGAAAGACCCTTCTTATCCAGGTTGAGCTTGGCCTCATCGACAAGAGTTGAAATGACGTCAACAACCTCCCTCAGCACCTCTGCCTTGGCTTTCGCACCAAACATGTCCTCCCCCTCGGTCGAGAGTTCTAGTAGGTAAACCGCTTGGCAATTATAAAGCTATGCTTGAACATCAAAATGGATTCTCGTCGGGTTGAAATCGAACGACCCAAAGCCCTTGGTCTTCGCCCACGAGATTCATCCCTCCCACTGGGCGGGGCCTGGCTTGCAGAGTTTCCGAGCGAAAGGTCAGCAAAAGTATTTATAGCCAGCAACACCATGAATTTAATACCAACAAAAAGGGGGTCTCATGAGGAGAATTCTGATCGTTTTGGCAGCTGCGATTCTGCTGTCAACCGCTACATTGAGCCTTGATTCAAGGACGTCAGACGTGAATCTCAGCGGACCTGGCGGTGACATGGTCCTCTACAGATACGACACGAACAGGAGTGGCAGAGCACCATTCACGGGCAACGTTGTGGAGCCTCAGGTGAGATGGATGTTCAATTCAAGTGGTGACTTCATATCGCCGCCTCTGATTGCCGATCTGAACGATGATGGAAGATTCGAGATCGCTGTCCAGTCCGATGTCGGCGAACTGAGCATCATAGATGAGAACGGTTCTCCCCTGTATGGAACATCCTTTGGCCCTGAATTTCCGATGATGCCTGCTGCTGCGGATATCGATGGAGACGGGAAACTCGAAATCATCGCGGGTCAAGGAACTCACAGCTACGGAGGTTCCCTCGACATCTATGCACTCAACGGGGAGGATCTCTCGCTCATATGGAACCACACCTCGACCTCAATTTCTGAACATGGATTCTTCGCCTCGCCTATGTTCCATGACTCGAGTGGCGATGGACTACTGGATGTCCTTGTTGGAAGCATGGATGACTACTTCTATGCGTTCAACGGCCTCGACGGAAGCATAATATGGAACAGTTCCAAGGGCCTTCACTATATTCGAACAACATCGCCCATGGATGACATAGACAATGATGGCCATCAGGAGATCGTCGGGTTCGACAATGCAGCCCTGATTCGCCTCTATGATGCGGGAACAGGGACTGTCGAGTGGGAAGACATTCTCGGATATGGTGTTGGTTCCTCACCACTTATCGCTGATTTCGATGGTGATGGGTTCGGTGAGATAGCCTGCTTCATGGTCATTTCTGGCGGCGTATCTGTTCTGAACCACGACGGTTCGGTACTGTGGAATGACACCTCTGTGAACGGTTTCTACACATCTCCGACGGTTTCGGACGTGGATTCCGATGGTCTCCCCGATCTCATCGGGGGGAATTACTGGAACCACTCGGTCCAGGCGTATCGCGGATACGATGGTAGCCCACTCTGGATGACCGTTCTGCCCAACAACGCTCACGCCCAGAGTCCGCTCGTCACTACCGATATCGACGGCGATGGGGAAGAAGAGGTGCTGGCCCTAGGCAAGGAGAGGAATCTCTTCTCAATCGATGCGAAGACAGGAGACATAGAGTGGATCTTCAACATCGACAGGCCATTTGGTCAGCCAACAGTCTGGGACATCGATCAGGACGGCATTGCCGAGATAGTATTGAGCGCGGGAGGAGGAAAGGTCTACGTCATAGAGCAAACTCCTTCACCCGAGTTCTCGCCGAGGACCATTGGGTACTGGAAGCATCAGTGCAATGTCGACAGGCCTGGCGAAAACCATCCAGGGATCAAAGGCGAATTCGTCTTGGCGATTGCGGAAAACTCATCCGTCCTATCCGGTGTCCAATCAGAGGAGGACGTATGCAGCATACTCTGGTCCCATCCAAAGTCAAACATGACGGGGAGGGCTCTCACGCAACTGATGGCTCTCTGGCTGAATATCGTTTCGGGACTTGTGGATGTCAATGCTGAAATCAACCTTGGGGTCTTGACCTCCGCTGGCACTGTGGGAGACGCGATTGCCGAGGTGGAAGATATACTTCTCAACATTGGTGACAGATCGGAGCTTGAGCGGGCAAAGGACATTGCTGATGCCCTCAACAACGGGATCGGGGGTTAGAACTCTCTCCAGGTATGCCCGCACTTCGTGCACCTGTATATCCTCGTCTCAGGCTCGTCAGCGGCCCGTGTTTGACGTAGCTTCCAGAATGCTTCATTGTTCCCGCAGTCTGGACACTCAATCCGGGTCTTTGGGAGCGTTTCGATTATGTCGTCCAGAACAAGCGTCTCCATCTTCTCCTTTCTCTTCGTTCGGACGACCTGGTGATCATCCTCTTCACCTATTTTCCTAGAATAGCCGCATTTTGAGTTGCTGCAGACAAGCTCTCCATCTCTTGGGTACATCAGCGACTGACATTGGGGGCAGAAGAGAGACATCTTCGCGTCATAGGCAGGAATTGGATAAAAAGCTTTTGTGGATGACTAGCGATAGTTCCTGAGAGCCCTCTCGGCGAGCTTTTGACCGATCCTCTCTCTTTCCTTGCTTGTCATTGAGCTCTTCTCGTGCTCCGCTTTCTTTTTCTTGGCAGACCTGCTCTGCTGCTTCTTGGCAACCGCCGCCTTTTTCGTGGAACTGGGCCTTCCCGCAGGTTTGACGGGAATCTTCCTCATCGACCGCAGGGATTCCGGATGTGTGTCGTACCACCCACTCGGGGTTGAAGGCGCATTCCCAAAGACCGTTTGATGTGGTGCCACCGAAATCACTGTGGGAACGCCCGCGCGCGCGAAGCCCATCTCCTTTCGCCGCTGCTGAGAGACGACCCCACCTATGTATGCGAAAATCACCGTCACGAGATACCCGTTCAAGCCAAGCTGAAGGGTCAGGCTCAAGGATGCTACGAAGGTGGTGACATAGGTCGTGATGAACTCGATGTAGGGAGCCAGAACGGGGACATTGGTCGAAACGCTCGCCGCCAGGAAGGAGGGAATCCCTGCAATGGCTGAGACCTCGTTCGTGAGTATACCATTATGTGCCATGCCGGTGACAGCAAGGAAAATCGCAACGGGTATGAAAGCGGCGATCGCCCCCCGCCAAGGACCACCCGCTCGCCTTCCACCAACATAACCCGCAATCATCTGTCCAAAGGTCGGCATCCACCAAAGGAGAAGGGAAAGGCCGAAGGTGTAACGGACAGCACTCCAAAAGCTATAGGGTGGATGTTCCCTGTGCATTGACCGCTGCGAAGGGGAGCTTCCCTCTCGCACATACAAAACCCCTGAGTCCATAAGCCGTCTGGTCGTCTTGTCCGCAGTCTTCACTCTTCTCATTCTCTTGCGATTCATTCCCATCCCTGACAAGATTGGTCGGACTAATGTCCGACAGCATGGTTAATATCGTAGGACGTATAAAAGCATTTCGGGGCTGTCGGGGTTGACCGAAAACCCCTCTGGCCTTCTCAGGGTCGATTGAGCTG
>JBHIFJ010000003.1:0-89908 GCA_046761045.1 Thermoplasmata archaeon | reverse complement strand
ACATGTCTCCCTCGACCAGCTCCCGCCCCGCCCGTCTGGCGGCGTCGAGCGCGTCCAGCGCCCCGACCAGCACCGCGGCGAGCGATGCCGAGAGCACGATCATGGCGACCAGGGCGACGCCCAGAGCAAGGGACCTCCTCCCCGCACGGGAGCGCAGAGGCGCCCAGCAGGACGGGCAGTCCGCAGTGGTCCCGTTCGACTCCCTACCGCACGACCCGCAAGTGATTCCGTTTGACAAGCCAACCCCTCTGGTGTTCCATACGAGCCGGTGGGTAACAACGGTTGTGCGGGGGCTTGAACAGGTCCGCCAGCAGATCGTCGGTGCAGTATTACCCAAGAGCTTCGCCCTCGGTGCATTTGGATTGCCGCCTCGGATTTGTCATGTGACGAAGGCATAAGTCCATCCTGTGCGTTGCGGTCGGAATGATCAGGATCCGCATCAGCGAGGACCTGAAGGAAAGACTCAGGAGAATGAAGCGACCGGGCGAGACCTACGACGACGTCATCGTGCGGCTCATCGAGGACTTCAGGGAGCGGGAGCAGAGGAACAGGGAAGGGGAGGAGGCGAATGGTCAGGGATTCTAGCGAAGGCACAGCCCCGCTTGTCAGAGTCTCGATTCGCATTCCCGAACACCTGCTGCACGAACTCGACTCCTTGGCAAGAACCCTCGGGTGCTCGCGGGCAAAGGTCATCAACGCTCTCCGCCTGTACATCGATGAGCACAGGGTCCTGATTGCCATGGAGGAGTATTGGCCTGGGGGTTCGGGATAGCTCTGGAAGCTCCCAGTGGGCGACCGGATTCCCCGAGCGGAACACCATCGTCTGGCTGCTCTTCGCTATACACCGATAAACTTATGCTATAGGAGAGTATAGTGACACCCATGATCGACAGGATGTCCGCCCAGCTGCTGCAGGCGCTGGGCAGGGGCAGGATGAGATTCCGCTCTCTCCAGCGCATCGTCCCCAACCCGAGGACGCTCAGCGCCAAGCTCAAGGGGCTCGTCGAGCTGGGCCTCGTCAAGAAGGAGGACGGCTACTGCCTGACGCCCGGCGGGGAGAGGGCGCTGCCGCACGTCAAGGAGCTGGAGAGGATCCTGAGGCCGCAGCCGCGGGTCACGGTCGAGAGGGTCCCGCACGACTTGTTCCGGCCCTACCTCAAGCGGTTCGCCGGGGAACTCGTCCGGAGGTTCGACGTCACTGGCGTTCTCCTCTTCGGCTCGGTCGCGAGAGGGGACTGGAGCAGGGACAGCGACATCGATCTTCTGGTCATTCTCGAGGAGGGCAGGGAGGCGTTGAAGGTCATCACCGCCCTCAGGGCGGAGCTGCGCTCGAGTCCTGAGTACAAGGAATGCGTCTCCAAGGACCACTACCCGGTGGTGCAGGTCTACCCCATCGCCCGGTCGGACGCGAGGCGCTTCAGGAGGATGTACCTGGACGCGCTGACGGAGGGCATAATCCTCTTCGAGCGGGATTCTTTCCTCAGCGACCTCATCGCGGAGTTCAAGGAAAGGCTCAGGGAGCTCGGGGCCCGGAGGATAGACATCCCGTCGACGGGGCACTACTGGATCCTGGGGGACATCGAGGCCGGCAAGGTGGTCGACCTTTGAACACGCTGGAGATGGCGGTCCTCGCCCTCAAGCGCTCGGAGAGGTGGCTGCAGGGCGCCACGAGGGCCCTCGAGGATGAGAGGTGGGACGACGCCGTCTTCTCGGCGCAGATGTGCTCCGAGCACGCCGCCAAGGCCGTGCTCATACTCCTCGGCATCGATTTCCCAAAGCAGCACGACGTCTCTGACGTCTTCTTCACCCTGAAGGCTCGGAGGGACCTCCCGCCCGACTTCAGGGAGCAGGTCGAGGGGATTTGCGGGAAGCTCGCCCAGCTCGCCGCCGAGCGGGCGCTCGCGGGCTACGGCTTCGAGGAGGGCGTCGGTCCTGACAACTTCAGGGACAGGGCGCCTGAGGCGATTGCGGATGCCGGGTCCGTGCTTGAGAGCTGCGCCCGCCTGGTCGAGCGGGTCTCGGCTGATCCCGGACGTCCTATCACTTGAGCCTGCGACCAGGGCTGCGAACCTCACACGTGTAAGTCCACTGACTTCGTCTCGCCAGGGCACAGCGTGACCGTGTCGGAGTCGGCCTCTGTCTGCCCGCCTCCTGTAGCGGTGACCGAGACCTCGTACGTCCTGCAGTCCCCGCCCGGGTACTTGGGCAGTGTGTACTCCATGTAGTACGCCGCGTTCAGCGATGCGCTGTCCTCCAGCTCGCCGCCGATGTACAGGTCGTACTCGATGGAGTAGTAGTTGTAGACGTTGACCACGAGCGTCGCGCGCTGGGAGACGACGCTGGAGGCGTACGATGCCCGCTTCACCCTCAGGAAGGAGGAGTTACTGGCGAAGGAATTCCGCCTGAGGATCGGCGGGAGGGAGCGGCGATGCCTCCTCTACTACAGCGCGGATAAGGCGGAGAGGGACCGCAAGGCGAGGGAGGAGCGCCTCGCCAGGGCGGAGTCCGGATTGAGGGAGATTCAGGATATGCTCAAGAGGAAGGGACCAGGGAGAAGACACACCCGCCAAGGCCTGCGGCGGCGCATCGACCGCCTGTTGGAGAAGAACCTATGTCGGAACCTCATCCACTGGCGGTTCGTTGGTGGCAGAGGAGGCCGCCGCATGAAGTGGGAGAGAAAGGAGGAGGCCATGCGGGAAGCGGAGCTTCGGGACGGGAAGTATTGGCTCATCACCACGCTGGATTCGTCTGCGGAGGAGGTGTTGCGGATCTACCGCTCCCGGGCCGCCGTGGAGCGGGCCTTCCGCCGCCTCGAGGAGGCCTCGATGGATATGGCCTCCACGCAGGCGAAGACCACCGCTTCGACCAGCCTCCTCAGGGGGAACCGCCCTTGGAATGGTATGGCGAAGAGGGGCATCACCAGCCCGACGACGAAGGCCGCCAGCTCTGCCTTCGTGATCTCCTTGCGTTCCTTCTTCTGATTCCGATACCTACTTCTACTGTTGAATGCATCCCCGGACACAGCCCATCCCTTCCTTCGGAGTGCAATCGTTAGGGAGTGCATCCCTAACAAAGGCATCCCATCCCAGAGGGGATGGGCTACTTCATTCTATCGGCAAAGAGTGGGGCTAGAGCCAGCAACCTAGATTTTACAACTACTGATACTGCCTTTTCAGTTCTTTTTCCTTCTCTCTTCTCCTGATCTTCCAGTCCTCGATGTCCTTCGATATCCATGCCTCGGGTCTACCTTCGGCCTTCATTCTTTCAACGGGAGGTTCGTGGATTTTGTCCCAGAATTCGAGTTCCCTCAGGATCCTCTCTTTCTTGTTCTTGGACAACCGTCTTCTTCCTGCAGCAGCGCCCTCTAGACTCTTGATCCAATCAGTCAATTCCGAGAGGAAGTCGGTCTTCTTCCTACCTTCCCAAACGAGTCTTGCCTTGAGGGTGATGCCCCTTCGCTCATCTCTGTCGAAGTAGGCCGTGACTTTGTCATCCTTCCCAATCCACTGGAAGTTTACCATAGATCCCTTCCACGCCAGCCCGTGCTTCCTCAGCATCTTCTTGAAATCCGCCTTGTTCCTGGAATATGATTCTCCCTCTAACTCAAACTCCCTTTTCATCCCATCTCTCCGGAATGCCAAATGCGGAAAAGAAACTATCTGTAGTCCTTAGCCCGAATACCGTGCCTCAGCAGCAGGAATGCGGATATCGCGAATATGACGGCAAGGAAGAAGCCATATAGAACGGCGGTGGGATCCTGATAAATGATTTCAAAGGCCGCGAGATAGTTGAAGACGCCATGCATAAAGACCGCCAAGAGATAGTACGGGAGAACGCTCACCTTCGCAAATAGCAGACTCCTGCCGACACCATATCCCATGACACCGCTGGCGCTCGCGTGGAGGAGGGCGGATGAGATGGATCTCACGAGTATCAGGATGATTGATGCCCTGAAATCCTCAATCAGGAGGTAAGCTGCGAGTCCGTAAAGCAGGTTCTCCGTGGCAGCGAATCCGAGACCACTCGCCCCGCCATAGACCATACCGTCCTCAGGCTCGGTTATTGTGTCCCTTGCAATGTAGACGCCCATGCCCTTGGAGAATTCCTCTACCATGGGTGCAATGACGGAGAATAGCAGTCCGATCCACATAGGCGATTCAGGGCGAAGCCAGTAATATTCTCGTTGTATGGTCTCGCCAAGGATGTAGATTATGAGCGAGCTCAATATGAGCGAAATGATCACTGCAACTATCGCTCCCCAGATGAAGACCTTTGCGACTTGCTTCCAGGGCTCTCTCTCATATCTCTCGGATCGCCTTATCCAGATGACGTAGATCACGGGCGGGATGAAGGATACCAGAAATAGTATCCCTACCGCCGTTACCAGAGACTCCATCGAATTGCTCCGTGATGATGGTGCTCAGGACTCTTGAGACCTCATGGATATTACGTACTCCGATAGGGGCTTGTGTGATACATGAGTCTTTTCCACTCGTTTTCCGTCCTTCCACTCATAAGTGTGAACAGTCATCTTGAGCGGATCCTGGAGTCCAGGGATGGATCGAATTTGCTTCTCTGTCATTGTGAATATGTCCTTCTTCTTCTTCAGCGCCCACTCGACAGCGTGAACGAAAGCCCGAGTCTTGACCACGGTATCTGGGTTGAGAGACATACTAGTTATCCTCTCCTTTACGAGAAAGGCCGCGATGGAGGGCCAATCAGAAGGGGCCTGCCCGCAGATCCCGATCTTCCTCTTCTTCCTCCTTGCCACTCTGATCACCATCGAAAGCATCTTCTTGACGGCGCTGTTCCTCTCATCAAAGAGATGGGAGACGAGCTCGCTGTCCCTATCAAGCCCCAATGTCAGCTGTGTAAGGTCGTTGCTCCCGATGGAGAAGCCGTCGAAGATGTCCGCAAACTCCTCCGCCAGAATAACGTTGCTCGGAATCTCGCACATGACGTAGACCCGGAATCCGTCCTCTCCCTGCTTGAGCCCATTGTCCTCCATCAAACCGATGACTCGTCTCGCCTCCTCTGGTGTTCGGCAGAATGGAACCATGGCGAGGACATTCTTGAGTCCCATCTCGCTCCTCACCTTGTGCAGGGCCTTGCATTCGAGGGCGAAGGCGTCCTTGTACTGAGGCGAGTAGTAGCGGCTCGCACCCCGATACCCTATCATTGGATTGGATTCCTCCGGTTCGTAGTACCGTCCGCCAATGAGATTCGCATACTCGTTCGTCTTGAAGTCAGACAGCCGGACAATGACGTCGTGAGGATAGAATCCAACCGCAATCCTGGCAATCCCGTAGGCCAGCTTGTCAATGAAATACTGCGCCTTGTCCCTGTATCCAAGTGTCAATCTGTCAATCGTCTCGAGTGCGTCCTCGTAGTATTCCTTCCTCTCGAGTACCTCCCTCTCCCAATCGGGATTCTTGCCAGCCTTCCTGATCTTCTCGATCTCCTTCTTGTGGCCACCCTTCACGAATCTGGTGAGTTTCTTGTAGTCCAGAAGAACTTGCGGGTGAATCTGTATGTGGGAATTTATTATGAACTCCTCTCTGGCTAGGCCCACGCCGTCGTGCGGAAGCTGACCCTGAGTAAATGCGAGTTCAGGGATACCAGCATTGACCATGACATCCGTCCGCGTTCGAGGCATCTTCTTGATCTCGAGGTGTCGAACCTCGTAGTCGAGCAGGCCCTCATAGATGAGTCCGCGTCCCTCCGAGCAATCGACAGTGATGTCCGATCCGTGCTTGATCTTCTGGCTTCCGGTCTCCGTTCCTATGATGCACGGGATGCCCAACTCTCTTGAGACAATTGCAGCATGACACGTTCTGCCCCCGGAATCGGTAACGATTGCCGAGGCCTTCTTCATGATTGGCTCCCAATCAGGGTTGGTTGAGCCAGTCACCAAGACGTCTCCATCCTTGAACCGCCCGATCTCCTTTGCCGATGCGATGACGTTCGCCCTCCCCTGACCGATCTTCTCGCCGACGGCTTCGCCCTCCAAGATTACCTTGCCCTTCCTCTTCAGCCTGTATGTCACGAGGACATTCCCTGATTTCGAGGCGTGGACCGTTTCAGGACGTGCTTGCAGGATGTAGAGATGTCCAGTTCTTCCGTCTTTCGCCCATTCGATGTCCATGGGCATTCCATAGTGGTCCTCGATTTCCACTGCCCAGGCCGCCAGCTGCTCTGCCTCCTCATCCGAAAGGATGAATCGACTCCTGTGCGGGAGAGGAACCACCTTCTCTACCGTGCCCCCGCCCGGAGCATATACGAGCTTCCTATCCTTCAGCCCGAGTTTCTTATCAACGACCTTTCCTGTCCGTTTGAACACGTAGAAGCTGTCGGGATTGACAGTACCTTGAACCACATACTCACCGAGACCATAGGCTCCGTTGATGTAGACAACATCTCTGAAACCGCTTTCCGTGTCCAAGGTGAACATGACCCCCGCCGAGGCCAGATCCGACCGCACCATGAACTGAACCGCCGCGGAGAGGTAGGCGTCGAGATGGGAGAAGTTCTTGTCCACCCTGTACGAGATGGCCCTATCGGTGAAGAGCGAGGCAAAGCACTTCTGAACAGCACGAACGACGTTCCTTGAGCCGCGAACGTTGAGATAGGTCTCTTGCTGGCCAGCGAAAGATGCATCAACTGTGTCCTCCGCGGTGGCACTGCTTCGGACTGCGGTGTCGACGTCCCTGACTCCAGCCTCCTCGCAGAGCTTCGCGTACGCGTCCTCGATCTCAGAAACGAGGTCGGGAGGCATCCTGGCGTCGAGAATCGCTTTCCTGATCTTTCTCCCCCTTTCCTGTAGGTTATCTATGTCCGAGGTGTCGAGGTCTGCCAGCGTGTCCCTAATGAGTTTGTCCAATCCGGTTTCTCGAATCATCAGCTTGTAGGCATTTGTCGTCACAGCAAACCCGTCGGGAACAGGAACGTCAGGCAGATTGACGAGCATCTCTCCGAGGGATGCTCCCTTTCCGCCCGCCAGATGAACATCCTCCTTCCCTATCTCTCGAAACCAGAGAATCATGCTCTCCTCGCGATCCATTAGCAAATCCTCCCTGCTGGAGCAAGCAATCCAAGACCTCATCATCTTATTTATCTCTTTGCCGAAGGAACTATTCCTCGAATCCGAGTTCCGCCATCCTCAGGGAAGCCCGACTCCCCTCCATGAAACGGTAGACGGCCGCGTGCTTGCTGCCCTCAAGAAGCATCTCTATGGCCCTCTCGGCAATGCCAAGGTGGACGATGTCACCTATGATTCCGACCGTGTTTCCATATATGGAAACATCCACCCCTGTCAGTTCCTCGACGAGCCTTCTTGTCTTTCCTCCCGTTCCTATCAGCCGAGCACGGACCTGTCTCACTCTCTTGGGATTCTTGCCAACATAGTCCCTTATGTCGAACAGCTTAAGAAAAACCTCGTCCTCAAGCAGGCGAAATGCCCTTTTCTCAGAGAACCCCCGCCCAATCGCCTTCACAACATCCTGGACCTTAAGGGCATTGGATGGGTCCTTCGCGTGCTCTTCAATGATGGTGACCTCGCCGTGCTCCGAATCAACATCTATCTTGACCCCTGTGATTTCCTCCAATCTTTTCTTTGTCACGCCCTTTTCGCCAATGAGGACACCTATCCTTTTCATTGGAATCTTGACGTAGAGCATCATCCACCCCTCACTCGTGCATGGACCTCTTCGAATTCGGCTTCCACGCCGAGTCTCCTGAAGTATCTGAGTATGTTCGAGATGTCCCTCTGCAGCCACTTCTCGGCCATTGCGTGATTGAGCGGGACACCCTGACCAACATCGATTATCACGGGTGTGCTGTCACTCATCAGGATATTGTATTCGCTCAGGTCACCGTGAACAAGACCGACGTCGTTGATCCTTTTTAGATTCTCAAGGACTTCATCGAAAAGCTGCTCCGGTGACTCGACGTAGACATCCTTGAGGAGAGGCGCTGGCATCTCTTCAGTGCCGATATACTCCATCGCGATCATGTTGTTGTGATAGGCAAGAGGTTTCGGCACCCGCACCCCACCTGATGCCATTCTCTCCAGGTTTCGATACTCCTTTCTCGCCCACATATGGATAATCTTCTTGCGGTTCTTCTGAACCCCTCTGAATCGGGGGTCCCCAACGATGTACTTTGTGATGTGCTTGAAGGTAGCGGTGGATACCCGATAGACCTTGAGGGCCACGCCTCCGGTCGGTCCAGAGCATTTGAAGATGATACCCTCCTTTCCCGTGGAAATCGGAAAATCCACTGTGTCGAAGATTCCATCCTTGAACAACTTGTAGACGGAGAGAAGGGTCTCCCGGTCGAAGACTTCATCGATTGTCTTCCTATGATCCGCATCCTTCACTCTCATTCGCCATGAATCGATTTCCTTGTCGATCCGCCTGAGTTTCTTCTCGTCGACCATGATGAACCCTGCATCAGATCTGGCCACCGTTGGTGTGCACCATCCATATCTAACCTGTGGAAAATATATAAGCTATTGTGCTAGAAGATGTCAACGAGTTTGGGAATCTTCCCCTTCCTGCTGAGGTATGTTGACTGTGTCTTCGTGTACCTGTGGAGTATGTTGGCCTTATCAGATTGGAACTCCCAGGGCTTGATTATGAGTAGGTCGCCTTCACGAATCCACATCCTCTTTCTCAGCTTGCCGGGGATGCGGCCGAGCCTCGCCTTTCCATCGGCACACATGACCTTTATTCTCGAAGCCCCGAGAAGCTGATCCGCGATCGCAAACATCTCTCCGTTCTTTCTGTTTGGAAGCCTCACTCTCACAAGCTCTTCTGATGTCCCTTCCCCGGCTCCCATTCAGAGGAAGTAAGGATAATGCGATTATAAGCATTTGGGTTGGCGGAAGTTTCGCCCGTGCAACCTCCCCGACGCGTGTCTGCCTGCAACACAGCATGGGGCGCGCCTACAGCTGAAAGAACCTTCCGTCGACGACGGAGACACCGTCTGGTATTGCCACACGAGCATCCTCCACATATCCGAACCAGTACACGACGAGTCCCTCCCCGAACATGGACAGATAGGGCTCGAGCTGCTTTTTCACATGGCGCTTGAGCTCGAAGGGGTCCCCGAATGTGGCCTTGGACTCGATCCAAACCCTATCCGAGCCGTTCAACCTTAGTGGCTTCGCGAATAGGGCGTCTGGCGTTTTCCTGTATCTTCCTCTGAGTTCCGCCTCTGTATCATATTCAATGCTCCTCTTGTCCAGCCATTCGTGTAGCTTGGCTTCCCCCCATCTACCCCTGTCCCTTTGTCTCTTGATGCCATCAGGGGAATAGACAAGGTCGGCCTTGCATGCCTTGACCAGTTCCCGCCTGAGTCTGTTGTCCCTGACGCCCTCGGGCTTGAGAACCATCTTCCAGAATCGCTTCCTCGATATCCTGTTCTCCTGCATTATCAACATCGCTGTGAGGACGGGTGGGAATGAGAATTTCCCTGCTATGCGGCAGAATGAATTCCCGCCTCTCCACATATGCAGCATCTTGGGGGCCCTTTTCTTCACCCTGTAGAACTTCCTAGTCGCATCCCTCACGACATTCTGAGTGTAGAGAACCATAAGCAACTCTTCATCCAGTCCTTTGGCTTTTGCCAGAGCCTTGATGTCCGCCGGGGTCTGTAGCCTGCCTGAGATCTCCTTGTATTCCTTGTACTTCATCTTTTGCACAGCCTAGATTACTTAGGCATGAATTGTGCCACCCCATATTTCAATATTCCGAGACCATCCCAGACCCCATCTCACCCACTCCTGAGAAAAGATAGATATAGTCGTTGATGGATTTGAAACAGAGATGGCGAGCGAGATAACCCGCGTGATTTCCGACACCGCCTATCAGGCATACATTGGCAGGCTCCAAAAGCAGATCAAGGAGGGCAAGATCCCAAGACACGTAGCCATAATCATGGACGGCAACCGGAGATTTGCACGGGACCTCGGCATGGACCCAAATCAAGGGCACGAGAAAGGTAGAGACAAACTTGAAGAGGTCCTTCAGTGGTGCCTGGACGTGGGTGTGAAGATACTCACCGTCTACGCGTTCTCCACTGAGAACCTGAAGCGGAGCAGGAAGGAGGTCGACCACCTCATGGGCCTCTTTGCCGAGAACTTCAGGAAGATTGGCGAGGACAAAAGGGTGCATGAGCATGGCATAAGGATCCGGGTCTTTGGTCAAAGGAATCTCCTGCCTGAAGAAGTGCAGGATGCGATAGCATATGCAGAGGACAGGACGAAGGATTACAGCAACTACTTCTACAACATCGCCGTTGCATACGGCGGGAGGGAGGAAATCCTGTCTGCGATAAGGAGCCTGGCTCAGGACGTAAAGAAGGGAAGACTCTCGATTGAGAACATCAACGAACACACCTTTGCATCCAGACTCTATACGGCAGATATCCCTGATCCCGATTTGATACTGAGAACATCTGGTGAGGAGAGGATCAGCAACTTCCTCCTGTGGCAGCTTGCCTACAGCGAGCTGTATTTCGTCGATGTCTATTGGCCCGGCTTCAGAAAAATAGACTTCTTGAGAGCGATAAGGTCCTACCAGATGAGACAGAGGAGGTTCGGCGAGTAGTCAGATTATGATCGCATCAGAGGGGCGGAGAATCCTCACTCTCGTTTTCAGCTTCCTTTCTCTGACTGCGTCTCGAAATTCCTCTGGTGTTCCAGAGGGGCGGACCTCGCCGTTGCCCACCAGGACAGGATGCCAGTGAATAGGCACGACCGACGTTGCTTTCAGACGCGCCGTCGCATCAGCAGCCTCATTAGGTGTCATGACGGGCCTCTTTCCGCGGATTCTTCCACCCACAGGAAGAAGAGCCAAGTCAATCCTATAGGAGTTCCCGATCGCCACGATCTTGTCGAAAAGGGGTGTAGATCCGGCGAAGTAGACATTCTTGTCCGCGGAGAAGACCGCACCATAGGAATCTCTCGATGATTTTGAAGGTACTGTAATCACTCTCATGTCCCCGACGGAGAAACTTCTTCCTGACTGAACCTCGTATACATTGACAAAGCCGTGCTTCTCAATCCTCTTGGAGGTTCCTTTTGGCGCGACCACGGGAATGGTCCTTCTCAGAGATCCCAAGCGTTCCCAAGAAAGATCATCCACTTCGGGATTGCACACGACGATTCCGTTGAGGCTCGGAAGATCATCCAGACTGATGGCATTCCGGATCCTTGGGAAGCATGGATCCGTCATGATGCTCGTTCCGTTGCTCCCAACCACAACGCAATCCTGCCACACGAATGTGAGCCTCATTTCTTCATACCCTTGGGATGTGATGAAACTTGGTCGATGTCAAGTTCACCAACTACTTCTGCTTTTCTATTTTTTCCTCGGTTTCCCTATAGGTTCTGATATCTGAGCCACAAATCGGACATGTCTTCGAGTAATCCTCGAATCTCTTGCCGCATCCCTGACATCTGTACCGCCATGAGACCTTCCTAGTAATCTCCGGAAACATGACTCCTTCATACTCGAGTCCCAGCACTTTGGCGAGGTTCTGTATCGAATAGTCGTCGGTGAAGAGCGTGGCCTTTTCATCCAGAGCGAGAGCAAGCAGCATCTTGTCCGTATCGGACAGCCGCTCCTGGTCACCGCTTTCGGCAGAGGCTTCTCTCACTTTCCTCAATGCTTCCTCAGACGGCGAGGCGATCCTCACCTTTATGTCGACAAAGGACTCCAGCTCGGGGCTCATTCCTTTTCTCTTGAGCTCCCGGACGACCTCAGGTGTCGTCAGCATCTCATTCGCATCTGGGTACTTGCCAACCAAGAGGGCCGAGGAATCCAGCACGGCTTTCATCCGTCATCACCATCTTCTGGGAGAATCAAGGAATATATCTCCTCCACGGATTTGTCCGCCAAGTCCCTATCGTCAGTCTTGGCGACCATCTTCCCGTTCCTGTACAGGGTGACCTCGACCACCTTTTCAACCACAAGGAGGGGGCCGGCATCTAACACATTGTACCCTCCCTCTCTAAGCACTGTGGCCGCCTCGCGGAGGTCCAGCCTGACCTTCTTCTTCAGGGTTGACATGAAACCGGCGGTTGTCTTGCAGGGAGAGAGAAGATAGTAGGTCATATCACTTCCACCTTCGAGAGCGCATCTTCGACGAGCCTCCCGATTCCAACCTTCTCCTCTTCTTGCCTGATTCTCCCTGTATCGGAGACCGTCGCCGGCTTCTCCGGAACGATGGTGCAGCAAAGCCCTGGCCTAATCGAGACCTCATAAGTACCGATTTCTCTGGCTATCCTCTCGATCTCAACCTTGTCGAATCCGATGAGCGGCCTGAGAACGGGGATGTCAACGGCATCCTCCTCCACGGCTATGTTGCTCAAGGTCTGCGAGGCAACCTGACCAAGAGACTCACCGGTTACAAGTGCTTCACATCCCTCACTCAGGGCGATTCTCTCCCCGACCCGCAACATCATCCTTCGGCAAAAGACGCAACCGAACTTCCTAATGGCGTGCCTGGCAAATTGGATTTGCGCGGTGCCGTGAGGGATGACGTAGAGCGGGATGTCCTTGTTCGCGAGCTTCTCCAGACGCCTCACCAAGTCCTTCGCCTTTTCCAGTTGGCCTTCGTCGGTGAATGGTCGGTTGTCGAAATGCAGAGCCAGGCATGTGTCCCCTCTTCGAAGCATCAGGTATGCTGCAACCGGAGAATCGATACCTCCAGATATGAGAGATAGCAATTTCATTGGGACTAGTCTCCTATGAACCTGGAGTACAGTGACCTTGCCTTTGCGACATCGCCGGTGCCCGAAACGAGCACACGACCGTTCTGGAAGACCGTGATTCTGTGGCCCTCTGCTGTGAATACGAGGATGCCCTCGCTCCTGCGAGTTCTCCCCACCTTCCGAAGGCGAGCCTCCAAAGAGTCGAAGTCAACACGTTCGGTTGCCATCGGGCTGATCGATACCGCCTCCCTCCCACAGAGTGAGACTGCGAGGTCGGCATCGTCCTGCGACAGGAATCGGAACTCCCTTCTTCTGCATGACGGACACTCATCATTCCTGGATATGTCCATCTGATTGAACTCCTGCGACCAGGCATCGTAGGTCAGCAGCTTTCCTCCGATGTCCTCATCGAGAACCAGCCTGAGGGCCTCAGCAGCCTGGACAGATGAGATTGTGGCGGGCACCGTGTTGAGGATTCCTTCAGTCTCGCAAGTAGCCACGGACCCAGCGGGAGGCAGAGAGGGAAAGAGGCACTCAAAGCAAGCCGTTTTCCCAGGGATTATCGTCATCGTCATTCCATATGTCGCGACAGCGCCGCCATAGACAAATGGAATCCTATTCTTGATGCAGTAGTCATTGACGATGAATCGTGTCCCCATGTTGTCAAGTCCGTCAACCACCACATCCACATCTCCGAGGATTTCGTGAACGTTCTTGGGCATCAGATCCGAAGGGATGGACTCGACAGCAATCGTTGAGTTGATTTCTTTGAGCTTCCTACGGGCCACAATCGCCTTGGCCTCACCAATATCCCTCTCATCGAAAAGAACCTGCCTCTGAAGATTGTCGAGTTCAACGACGTCCCTGTCGATGACGGTGAGATGTCCTACCCCCGCCCGTGCAAGAAGAATGGAGCTGAGGGAGCCGAGCGCGCCAATGCCGACAACGGCAATCCTGGAATCACTCATTTTCCTCTGTCCGTCTTCACCCACTTGGGGAAGGACGAGTTGCCGAGCGTACCTTTCCATGCTAGTGTTCACGGTACTGAGATTGCATAGCCGAATATCATATTGTCGCTTGAGGGCTCAGAAACAGAAGGAGAGAGAAAGCGTGTTCCTAAGTTTCCTCACATCTTCTGAGACGTCTTCCCCTGAGACACAACGGGCAATCAGGGATGCCAGGTCTTCCATGTGGTGCTCCTTCCCGCCAAGTCTTGTCACCTCGTTCACCCCTAGCCTCCCGACAGAATCGATTATTATGTTCGACTTCTCCAGCCTGATGGACAGGTCGTTCATTTTCAAATCCATGTTCGACTCGATCCTATCGCCATCGAGCAGAATCAGCGAAGAACGCGTGAATCCTTCGTTCTCGAACCTGACTGGGATGCCGTTCTCATGCAGTCGCTTCGCCAGACCGGATGCATTCCGAAGGCATTGGGAGGCGTATTCCTCTCCAAACTCCTTCATCTCCTCAAGCGCGAGCGTAAGAGCTGCAATGCGGTGCCAGTGAGCGTTGTCCAGAAGTCTCCATGTGACATTCCTCTTGCCCTCCATAAAGATGGCCTCATCATCCGTCAGGAATATCCCGCCCTGAGGTCCGAAGAAAGACTTGTGCGTGCTTCCTATCACCACATCCACACCTTCACTAAAGGGCCTTTGGAATTCACCCCCCGCGATCAATCCGAGGACATGGGAGGCATCGTATCCAAGACGCGCGCCTGAGTCATCGCATGCTGCTCTGATCTCCTCCACGTCGTAGGGAAACAGAAGAAAGCTCGTACCGACAACGACAAGGGAGGGTGAGATCCTCTTGATCTCATCCGCGGCTCTTCCGTGATCGATGTTCCATCTATCCCTGTCGAACGGAAGGTATTTGCACTCCATGCCAAGCATGCCGGGAACGTTTTCGCGAGCGTAGCCATCATATCCTCCATCTGCAGGGTCAACGCACATCATCGTGTCGCCCTTCTTGCAGCATGATAGGACCATCATTATGGAGGATATGTGTCCAGAAAGGGGCTTCAGATTCGAGTAGCTGCACTGAAACACCTCTTCGGCGAGTTTCTCACCGTAGCTCTCGACCTCATCGATGTACTCCGCACCCCTGTAGGCATTGTCCACGAAAACCCCGTGGAGATACTCATTCAGGGGCAATGTATAGCGATGTCCAAAATCAGAGGCCAGAAGCTTCCTGAGGGCATCACTTGTCACGTTCTCCGAGGGTATGAGGTTTATGCACTCGGAACGCCACTTTTCGTGTTGCTTCACGAATTCAAGAACCTTGGGCATTTCAGTTGTACATCGAGAGGTTGGACCTTGGATCGTGGAAGTTCTCGAATTCCTCATCGAGCTCGACCTCAACGACCATGTTGAAGAGCGTGTTCACGATGTCTCTCACTTCTTGGAGTTCGGCACGAAGCCTTCGTATCTCCTCCAAAAGCTCATTTGTCTCGTCGCTCATGTAGTTTCCTTCTTGTCCATATGTTTCTGGTTGTTCTTATTCTTTTCCTTTTTGACCCATCCGTCACCATAGTCCGCGGCAATCTTCCTCTTATCGGTAGTATCACAGCTCTCACAATACAGCAGATTACCTCTCTTCTCCATGGGGAGCCTGCACCTGTGGCAGTAGGCCTTTAGCACGCCGTAATTCCTTCCCGATGTCGTGAGTTGAACGGAGGGGTCTGTCTGTATCACCTTGGCACGGATGATATCACCAATGCGGAATTCGCCCTTGACGGTCTTCGTGTAGTCCGAGGAGACCTTCGAGACGTGTATTGATCCACTAGTGTCTCCGGAAACAGATCTCTCTTTGCCCTCAACCTGAATGACGTCAGCAGTGCCCATGGACTCTCTTGTTCCAGTGACAACGGCAATGACGTCGTCTCCCCTCTTCAGCTTGACCGGCGGGTTGAAGGGTCTAACGCGGAGAATCCTTTCCTTGCTGTCCAGCTCAACAATGCCGACGGTGCTCGAGTATATCTTGCCGTCCTCATCGAGTGTTCCTTCCCCTGCAATATACTCCTCGCTCACTGCAAGCTCGTCGCCTGGGAAGACCAGTCTCTTGCCCTTAAAGGACTTTTCCTTTTCTGATTCTGAAGAGTGTGACATCTAAACTCACTTTCTCCTTTCTATGGAACTCGTACGTATGGGGTATGACGAATATATAATGTTTTAGCATCTCCACCGAGTTTCCGAGTGCCTCGACCCTCTTTCGCACAAACTCTTCTGTTTCGGATAGGTGGAGTGAATAGACCACTTCTGCAACATTCATTCCTGTCATCAGAAAGGGCATGTCCGCATGCTTTTTCTGAGCACCGAAGGGTGGATTCTGGACAACAGTGTCCACAGATTCCTGGAAGTCCCAGACCTTCATCACTTCGAAACGGACGTTCACCTTCAGCTCGATGGCGTTCTGTATGGCAATCTCGATTGCGCGCGCATCGAGATCGACTCCGATGACCTCCTTGGCTCCGAGAAGAGAGGCCCCAATCCCGAGGACCCCGGTTCCACAGCCCAGGTCCGCGACTATCCTATCCTGGATGTTGCCTTCCATGAACGCGGTCCAAAGCATGTCCGAAGCGATATCGGCGGGCGTTGAGTATTGCTCGAATCTGGCGGACGGCTTGACATAGGGGTGGACCCTCTGGAGTTGGATCTCGAGTTGCTTCCGATTCACCTAGGCATGTAGGCTTTCTTCAATAATATCGTTTTCCTGTGCCTGTTGTCCGAGAGGCAACAGAGCGGGCTCTAGACTCCAATGGTAATCGTGCCGCCAGCATCGGTGTTTACCCAATAGCCGTTGCCCGCAAGGAGAGGGTCGCTGTCTTGTAGGACGTCGAGATGGTATGGGAGCTGCGTTCCGCTGTAGCTCTCGATCTGTAGAACGGAGAGCTCTGACTTCAGCCTTGATACAGTGTAGTCTGTACGAAACGAAGTGAACCCTACGAGGTTCCAGCCGCTCCGGAAATTGATGACCGTGGTCGTCGGGACGAGACCGGTCGTAACAAGCTCGGAGGGTGCTGTCACCCTGACCCAGACCGCCGAGGTGGCATTCACCCACTTCAAATCACCGTAGCTCCGATCTGGGCTGTACAGCAGCCACGGTCTGTTCGCTGATCCGCTGAAGGCTCGCACAAGATCGTACTCGATCCCTGCGAGAGCGTTCTGAATCGGTACATCTCCATCGAGCAAAGGAAAGCTCACGAGATTCTGTCCCGCTGGAAGAACTTTCGAGAACTTGACAGCCTGCATCGACCTCGAGGTGAAGTTCTCATAGTCCCTGGCAACCACGAAATAGAAGTGCGTCTTGGCATCTGAGCCTGCGCCGACATGAACGTAACTGGACGTTCCATTCCCCAAAGTCGCGAGAAGCTGATACCCCGATCCAGAGGAATTGAAGGCCTCGGAACTGTGTATCTCGTACGCGAGGACATCACCGGTTCCGGCACCGTCGTCCGCGGAGAGGTTCCATGTGAGCGTGACGTTCGAGGCGTCCGACACAATGCCCGTGATTTCTGGCGGGTGCGGCGGTCTAAGGTCGTAAAGCTTGATCCCCTGGCGGAGGCAGAAGTAGGCTCGGTAGGCGGTCACCCAAGATTCGTCCGTGTCATCGGGGTCTCCCACATTGGTGGGAACCCCGCCATCCCTGTCCCCGTCCCTGGAGATCAAGCGAACTGTAATGCTCTGATAGTTGTCGAGGAATGTCTGATTCTCCGTTGCGTTGTAGGCGGCCCACCAACCCAGTGCATACCAAGCTTCCCAGCCATTTTGGCTATTACCTGGTCCGGAACCGGGATTCGTGACTTCCGTCTTCATAAGAGGCGCGTAGGTCTCAATCCAGCTCGCATTCGGACTCTCCGCCAGGACGGTCGTGGCGATTCCCCAGAACGAAGCCCCTCCAGCGAGCGCCCAGCTCTCATTGCTAAGGAGAGTCGAATCGTTCTCAACCGCAATCTTCAGCAGATTGCCTATTGACAGGGCCTCCTGAGCGGCTGAGGAATTCCCGAGCTGGGTTGCCCATTTGTAGAGCGCTCCTGCCCCCCAGCCCATGATGTGACGTTTGACGGTGACATCGAATGACGGGAAGATGGGCTCCTCCCATCCTTTCCTGTTGATGATGTAGGTGGCGGATTGATTGGCGTACCACACCATGTCCGTCTTGCCGTACGCCTGGCGGTATTCCCGCTCGGCCAGAAGCGCCCAGGCAGAACTGTATACTCTTCCTGAATCCGTCTCTGTCCACGCGGGATGGCTCACAGAGTAGTTCCACGCGAGAAGCACGTTTTGGTAGTGGCTGTTGTCCCCGGTCGCTCTGTAGTTCCTGCACCACACCCAGATGGCTTCAAGGGTGTTGTCCGTGTTCTTGTAGTTGTTGTCCTCCGCTTCCTTGATACCTCCGTCCGCGGCTTGAAGACTCGCGAGGAAAGACGCTGACAGCGAGAAGTTCTCGAGGTTCCCGCCAAACAGGAGGTCTCCGCCGGGGCTCAAAGGGGAGGAAGTCATCGAAAGAGGAGACTGACATGTGACAGATATCGCGGTGGCGAGCAGTAGGCCTGCAAATAGAACCGCTGCTACCTGATGAAATCTCAACCTCCTCACTGACTTGCTCATTCGTTTAGAGGCAGATTAAGATTTCGGAATCGCCTGGCTTCTCATTCAGCGTATTTCTCAGGGTCTTCCTGAAACCTCTTCATGCAACCCACGGCGCAGAAGTAGTATGTCTTTCCCTTGTACTCGAACTTCCCTGCAGCCGTCTCTGGATTGACCTCCATCTTGCAGATTGGATCAGTAGCCACATTTTTCACCTCCTTCATGTATGGTTTCGGCAGCTCACGCGTCTGCCGGGCCCTCGCCCGCTTGGATTCCGGAATGTAACTCCTCAGTAACCGCGAGTTCGTAACGACTGAGACTGAGCTAAAGGCCATCGCAGCCGCAGCGATAACGGGAGCGAGCAGAATTCCGAAGGTGGGATACAGGATTCCAGCAGCTATCGGAATGCCCGCCGTGTTGTACGCGAAGGCCCAGAAGAGATTCTGCTTTATCTTGGACATCGTCTTTGAGCTCAACTCAATCGAGGCCACGACATCCAGTGGATCGTCCCGAACCAGAACGATGTCACCGGACTCCAAAGCCACGTCTGTCCCACCGCCGATTGCGATGCCGACATCCGCCTGCACGAGGGCGGGAGCGTCGTTGATGCCGTCACCGACCATGCCGACCTTTTTCCCCTCCCGCTGAAGTCTCCTGATCTCGGTTGCCTTGTCCTGGGGGAGAACCTCATGAAGGACTCTATCGATTCCTAGCATACGACCTACAGCTTTGGCGGTGCGCTCATTGTCACCGGTGATCATGACGACTTCGATTCCCTTCTCTTTGAGAGTCTTCACTGCCTTCGAGGAGTTCTCCTTGAGTGTGTCGGCAACCCCAACCGCTCCGGCAACCATCCCATTCTTGGCGACAATGACCGCCGTCTTGCCGCCATCCTCCATTCCGCGCAGTTCGTGCTCAATCTCCCTGGCATCCACTCCGTTGACCTCCATGAGCCTCCTGTTTCCCAAGAGAATCTCGTCTCCGGAGGAACTTGCCCTGACTCCCATGCCGGGAACCGCCTCGAAGGATTCGGGCTCCTCGTACGACAGTTCCATCTCCTTCGCCCTTCTGAGAATGGACTCCGCCAGGGGGTGCTCCGAGCCCGCCTCAGCTATGGCTGCGAGTCTCAGAACCTCGTTCTCGCCTGAATTTGGCAAAGGAACGACATCCGTGACCTCGGGCTCCCCTTTTGTCAAGGTGCCAGTCTTGTCGAACACGACAGTCGCGAGTTTTCCGGCAGTCTCAAGCGCTTCGCCTCCCTTAATCAAGACGCCGTACTTCGCACCGACTCCGGTCCCCACCATTATGGCGGTGGGAGTTGCCAGACCAAGCGCACAGGGACACGCTATGACCATGACAGAAATGAAAATGAGAAGGGAGAAGGTCAATGACGTCAGGCCCGGCCGCGGGGGCCACAGGCTTGCTCCCAAGAGTAGCCAGAACAGGAGGGCGAAGATAGCGATCAATATGACAGCCGGAACGAAATAGGCTGCGACCCTGTCCGCGATTCTTTGTATTGGCGCTTTCTTCTCCTGTGCCTCCTGGACCATTTTGATGATTTGGGCGAGCATCGTCTCTTGGCCCACCTTCCTGGCTTCCATCTTGAACGATCCAGTCTTGTTGATTGTGGCGCCGATAACGACATCACCGACGGACTTCTCAACTGGGATGCTCTCCCCTGTAACCATCGATTCATCAACGGAGGAGTTCCCCTTCACGACCACGCCGTCGACGGGAATCTTCTCGCCCGGCCTCACCCTAATTGTGTCGCCGACGACGACCTCCTCTATCGGAATCTCCCGCTCAACTCCGTCTCTTATGAC
Source organism: Thermoplasmata archaeon (assembly GCA_046761045.1). Taxonomy (GTDB): domain Archaea; phylum Thermoplasmatota; class Thermoplasmata; order RBG-16-68-12; family JAGMCJ01; genus JAGMCJ01. Next base: position 69,779 of record JBHIFJ010000003.1, on the reverse strand, counting down.
GACCGCCGTTCTTGCTTGAAGCTCCATGAGCGTCCTGATTGCTTGGGACGTCCCGCTCTTGGCTCTCGCCTCTAGGTAGTTCCCAAGGAGTATCAGACCGATTATCATAGCGGCGGTATCGAAGTAGACATCGTATGAACCAAACAATGAGGGGAGGAATGCGACGATGGCACTATAGAAATAGGCGGCGCTTGTCCCCACGGCGATAAGCGTGTCCATGTTCGCAGTCCTGTTCCTGAGCGCTTTGATTGTTCCCCTATAGAACTTAAGACCGGGATAGAACTGCACCGAGGTCGCCATCATGAAAAAGACGAGGTTGCGGAGGTAAAGACTGGTGGCATCCCTTGGGAACGACAAGAACTCCCATGCCAAGCCCACGGTGAGCATGGGAATGCCAACGGCCAGTGCGAAGATCGTGATTCTCCTCTTGTATTCCATGTCCTTCCGGTAGAATTCCTCCGCTTCCTCCCGCTCCTCATCGAGGCCGACAAAGTGGTAACCTGCATCTTCAATCGCTTTTCTGATGATATCGAGGTTCGTGACGGTGGGATCGTAGATTACTGTTGCCCGCTCGAACGCAAGGTTGACAGCCGCACTGCTCGTGCCTTTCACCTTTGAGAGCGCGCTCTCAATGGTGTTTGCACATGTTGCGCACGTCATTCCACCGACTTTGATAGTCTTCTTCTCGTACGCCATTCCATTGAGAGAAGAAACCGCCCTCATAAAAAAGGTTATCCAATGACGATTGTCAAGCTAGGTTCTCCAGCGCTTCGAGCTGGGAATGGGCTCAGGGAGATTCGAACTCCCGACCTTCACCGTGTCAAGGTGACGTCATAACCTCTAGACTATGAGCCCGCGGCGTACAGATACCCTCGGAGTTTCATAAGGTTTATGTTTCGGCTCATGCCCACACGGCAGGCTCGGGAGCGGGGAGTAGGAGTGGTTAAGAGTTTCGGCAATAGCTGTAGCCGAACTTAAGGTTCAGGGGGAGGGCTGAGTGAATGTACTGGCTTATGTTGCCTCTGCTTGTCAGTTCCGGCATTAGCTGTAGCCGAAAGCTCATCCTGGGAGTTGCTTCGCAGACACCCAGGTTCGACGGCGTTTTCACCGCAAAGAATTTAGATTTGTACCGAATCCACATGACCGCCAGAACAGGTGAGATCATGGACCCCTTTCTATATGCACACCAGAACAGGGACAAGACCGTTTGGATGAGTCAAAACACGAACACACTCTTCACGACACCAGCAATACAGGAAGCCGTACACGAGGCTGTCGAGAGGAGAGAATATGCCCTCTATCCGTACAAAAACGGTCTCTTTGGACTCCCTGAGGCGATAAAGGAGGACTTGGGGGTCCCGGACTATGATGTGCTCCTCACCAATGGCGGAATCGAAGCCCTCTACATAGTGACAAGGGCGCTTCTCAAGAGGGGGGACGAGGTCATCGCTACCGACCCGAGCTTCCTGCCCATCCATCACCAGATTTCCCTCAGCAATGCAAAGACGATCGAGATTCCAGTGTACGCAAGCCCGTGGAAGATTACCCCTGACAGTGTAAACGAAGCGATCACAAAGAAGACGAAGATTGTGCTTCTCATCGATCCGCTCAATCCTCTCGGAAGCGGATACAATGGCGAAGAGGTCAGAGCAATCTCGGAGATAGCGATGGACAACAATCTGTATCTTCTGGATGATATCACCTACAGAGACTTTGCAGATGACCATCACGTGACGTCGGAGTTCTACCCTGAAAAGTCGATTCTCATATACAGCTTCTCAAAGAACTGCGGGCTGGCAGGAATGAGAATCGGTGCGGCCCTTGCCAGCCCCGACCTCACGGATCTGTTCGCGAAGTACAACACAAATGCACTCTCGGTGAACATTCTCGCGCAGAGAGCCGCCTTGGCAGCCCTTCAGACAAAAAGGGAGTGGATATCGACGGTCGTGGGAATCTGCAGAAGGAACCAGGCAATGATAAGGGACGCGGTCGAGAAATGCCCGGGGGCGTTCCTCCCTGTATACCCATCCTACACGAACATGTTCGTGATTGACGTCGGCAACACTGGCGTCATCCCCGAAAGGATTCAAGAGAAGCTCCTGCTCGAGCACGGCATTTTCCTGCGAGCGGGCACCTATGTGAGCAGGCGATTCGGCGAAAGGTTCGTGCGCGTCTCGTTTTCTGTTCCCGAGGACGAATGCCAAAGATTCACCAGCGCATTCCCACAGGTCATGGCAGAGCTATCCGGCTAGACAACGACATCGGAAAGGGGCATCACTCGGCCCTCTCCTTGACCTTTGGCTGACACTCCTTGCAGACGCGTATGACGTCTATGTAGTCCCTGTAGAGCCCTGCCTTCTTTGAGCCCATGTAGTGTGTGCAGTCGAAGCAAATCGTCTTTCCACACCACTGGCACTTCCTGAGCTTCTTCTCGTACTCGCTCATCTCGAATTCGTTGTCACAAACCTCACACACTGCTTTTTCCATGGTTTCATCTCTCAGAAATCGAAAGGTGTCTCGGCTATGACCTCAACGAGATCCGCCGCCGTAAAGATGCCGACAATCTCCTCTCCGTCCACGACCAATAGCCGCTTGATTTTCATGTCCTTCATTATCCGCGCCGCCTCTCTCACGGTGAAGCGAGGGTTTACAGTTATCAGCGGTTCGGACATATACTCTGAGACCCTAACCTGGCCAGGGTCGGCTCCTGCGCACACCACCTTGGAGAGGAAGTCCCTTTCGGTGAAGATGCCGATTGGCTTCCCATCGCGAGTGGCCACGAGGCTTCCGATGTGGTTCTCCCCCATAAGCATGCACGCCTCGTGGATCGTTGCGTTCTCATCGATTGTGATTATGCTCTTCTTCATTACCTCCCCAATTCGCAGCATGTGCAGCGAGATGGAGAGGGTTAGGATAAAGCTTGCCAAAACTACGTGATATAGGTCACACTTGACCTGTCGAAGCCCTCTACTATTTCAAGCTGGGATTGCTCCGGTGGAATCCAGCCGTACACAGGATACACGATGTAGTCAAAGAATTCCGTGATGTCCTCTGCCATTTTGGTTGCTGGATGGTCAGGCCCAAAGAGCCTCCTGCTTATCCCCACGGCCTCTTGACGTGTCCTTCTCTCGTCTATTATGCCAATTGTGTGGAGGTACTCGTGAAGCAGTATATGGAAGGAATACGACTTCACCAATGATGGATTGGTTTCCCCAATCAGCCTCAGCGACGTCTTGTTCATCACGATGATGTTCGACGATACAGGGTAATAGGCCCCGATCCATCCAGACCTGGTCCCGCCGAGCTCGGAGAGGCCGAGCATGAGGCCAGCCCTCTTCTTCCCCAGCTCCTGCTCAACCGCCTTCTTGACCAGTTCGAATACGTCGGGCAGACCCTTCGTGGCCTCCAAGTCCTCAGCGTAGTTGGTCATGCCAATGTAAATCTGAAAGCCTGCGATATTAGACTTTCCTTTGGTTTGGCGGAGAAACAACTCGGGCGTCAGAGAACAAGAGAGGGGCCTCAATTGCATCGCACGCAGTGAAAAATAACTCTGAAGTGAAACATGGACACACATCGTCCGGAATGCTGGCAAGCAAGGGATAGGTTCTTTCCCCGATTACTTCCTCTTGTGAGCCGCGCAGTATTTGGACCTGCCCGATGCATATCTCTTGCATCTCTTACCAGCCTTGGTCTTCGCCGCGCATCGAACCTTCTTTGCCTTGGCTTTCTTCTTTGGCATATTAAGAAGCGGAATATGACAGACCTATCAAAAGGTTTATGAGGATACACGACGAGCCCTCCAGAGGACTGAAGCCGCGACAGGCCCAAGTCAATCATCGACCCCCTCTGGGCAAATTCCAGAATCTCGCAACGTTAAAATAGTCGCCAAGTATAACTCGCAGGAGACGCTCAACTTCGCTTGGAAGGAACGGCGTCCTGGAAAATCGAGAGGGTTATGGAAGAGGATGGAAGTACCGAAAACATGCGAGGATAGCGAATGCATGTCGGCGATGTTCTGCTGTGGGTGGCTTTTGCGGTCGGGATTCTTGCCGTGGTCCTCACGGTCCTCAAGATGCTCGGAATCCTAGAAATAGAGGCGAAGGTCCTTTGGATCCTGGCATTCCTCGCCTTCCTGTTTGTGTCCTTCTCATTCTTCCTCCTGGTCTACGACTTCCTGTCCTCTGACATGACCATCGAATACGTGCACTCTCACTCATCAACAGACTACGAATGGTTCTACAAGCTCGCAGGCGTTTGGGCGGGAGGAAAAGGGTCAGTGTTTCTCTGGACCTTCTTCCTGGCTCTGTTCCTCTTTCTTCAAGTGAGCGCATGGAATCTGAGATCGAAAAAGAAACGCAGCTCAGACAGGTTCCAGGATTGGATGTTCTTGATGGAAGCGGTCATCCTCGTCCTGTTTGTTGTCATCATACTCAGACTGGAGATGTTCGCACCGACATCCATAGCGAGTCTGATCAGTTGGCCACAAGGAAGGGGTCTGAATCCGCTTCTTGTGACACCGCTCATGGTCGTCCATCCTCCCATCGAGTTCGCCGCCTACGCTTTTTGCAGCATTCCATTTTCGGCGGCCATTGCCCTCCTCGCGTCCGATGATGAGAGATGGACCTTCGATGCGCTCTTGTTCGGTCGCATCTCATGGTTGTTCATGACTCTCGGCATCATCATCGGTGCTCTTTGGGCTTACATCGTCCTGGGCTGGGGCGGGTATTGGGGATGGGATCCTGTGGAGACCGCCAACCTCCTTCCGTGGATTTCGCTTACGGCGTTTTTGCACGCGGTGTTCTGGAACCGGAGAAAGGGATCGTATAGGGATCTAGCCCCATTGCTCGGAATCCTCAGCTTCACACTTGTGCTGTTCACAACCTTCGAGACAAGGAGCGGCTTCGTGGACTCTATCCACGCCTTCGCTGGAGGCTCGGAGGGCATTCCCTTTGATCCTGCGGACAAGCTGATCTTCGTCCTCAATGCATCACAGGAAAGCACCTTCTTCATCTCCATAATGCTCTTCACGCTGCTGATTGGAATGATATTCTTCCTGTGGCGATTTCTCAGAACAAGAAGGAAGGGAGGGAGGTCGAGAATCGTTGGCTACACCTATCTGGTCATCTTCGGCTTGCTGCTCGCACCAATCGCCTTTCGTGTAACGGACACCCTTTCAGCCTTCTTCGAGATTTCCAGGATGATAGGTCTTGGCAACATATTGCTCGGAATTGCAGTTCTCCTCTTCTTGCTCATCGGCGGCCCGTTCATCTGGGTGGTTATGACCTCAGAGACGGACGCAGAACGGAACAAGGAAGAGAAGGCCCCTATTCTGTCCATGGACACATGGATGATAATCACGGTTCTGATTCTCTCGGTCTGGTTCGTGGCGACCTTTCTCCTCATGATGCAGGGCATAAACGGCTTGAAGCCGGAGAGTTTCGAGTCGCGTCTGCCACTACTTCTGATACCCCTCGGTGCTGTCCTCATACTTTGCCTCTCTTGGGGGCACGTGAGCCCGGGGTTCTCGTTCTATGTTATCGGTCTGATTGTCGCCACGACTGTGTTTGGATTCGTCATCTTCGCCAATCGGTACTTCTTTGTCTACATTCCAGTCTCACTGGGAATCTTGGCAACTGCAGGATACAAGATAGCGAAGATTTCCTCGAAGAAGGGTACAAGCAAGAATCTGAAGCTCGCTGGATTGTTGCTTATATTCTCATCCATCCTGGGAATGGTCATGTGGGGATCCGGGCCCTCGAGGATCTGGTTTGGTCCGTTGAGCTTTCACACAAGCCTCCCAATGCTTCTCATGGGCTTCCTGGCTTCGATTGTGCCATTTGTGGCTGGCATCAGCACATTGAGGGGAGGGGACTTCCGTCTAGCCCTTCTGGGTGGGGTTCTTGGTCTGGCCTCAATTGGATTCATGGCAGGCCTGGTTCTCTCCGCGATTGCTCTTGCGCTCACCCTGCGGAATCGCAATGACTTCCCTGAATCATCATCTTGGAGACGGACAGTGCGAAAGCCTTTGGTGACAGCAGGCGCTCATCTCATACATTTGGGGGCCGCTCTGCTTATCATTGGATATGCTGCAAGCACATTCCTGCCAATGACCTACGAGAATGAGCAGCTATTCACTGGCTGGACCCTGGATACGAACGAGGGATACACATTCGAAATCGCAGGATCAAGCGGAGTGAGTTCGGACACAGACCCTCTGTACGAGACTGTAGAAGTGAGTCTCAGAATATCTGACCCGAGCGGTCCGATAGGTTCAGCTGTTCTAAGAATGACATGGTCGGAATTCGATGTGGGCACTACCGGACGCTACATGTCCGAGGTGTTCGTTCACTCTGAACATGCCATCGACATCTACTTCATCGTCATCGGCTTCTTTACGATTGATGATGGGTGGGTGTTTGCGAATGCCGAAAGGAACAACTTCGAAAAGTTCATAAGTTCAAGCGTTAGTGCTATTCAGATCAGCGTGGAACTCATACCGCTGACTGGACTCGTCTGGAGTGGTGTCTGGATAATGGCAACCGGAATATCCGCACGAACAGTATCTGACTTCTATCCAGTGAGAGAGAAGGATGTGACAATACGTGAGAAGCCGCCGAGGACGGACGAGGAGTATGAAGAGGCTCTGAAAAGAGAGATTCAAATGCTGGAGGACGCCCAATGAAAGGAAAGACCCCTCTCTATGCCTTGCTATGCATCACTTCCGTTCTTGCCCTCCCCACAATCAGTAATGCAACGGCAAACGGCGTTGAAACTCGTGGCTTCGAGACTGATGTGTACGCAATCAACATGGAACAGGCCTCTGATTACACAACCTTCGGAATAACGGAAAGGATATACTTCAACAACAGCGGAAACTCACCATTCAATGGAACCCTCTATTCGTGGCTGCCCCAATCGGCTCTTGTGCTCTCGTCGATGTGTCCGAATCCTGCGGGCATGGTCGTGAAAGTGGTTGACGGATCAGATCTCAGATGCTTTTCGTTTATCCGATTGGCATCTGATGAGGATGTGATTTCCTTCACCCCATTCAGCGAAGGAGAGATGCTCTCCTATTTCGGACAGGAAGCGTTTCTTCAGCTCAATGCCTCCAACGCGAACGGCTCCTCCTGGCATTCCATCCCGATCAACATCACGGTTGGGCTGGAAAACGAGACAAGGACCTCGGTTCAAGGGGGACACGGGGTGACGGTGTGGGCAGACCAAGAACGCATGGATACACGAATTCGGTCTCAGAGCGTGATTCCAGAGATGATATTGACCAACCAGACGATAAACGTCACAAACGAAGAATCGTGGAATCAGACGATTTTCTTGTCGGTGAAAGGCCTACCGACGAATTGGACCGCGCACATCTATGACAACGGATCAGAAATCGACAACACGACATTGCAGGCGTATGAGACGAAATCCTTCAAGCTTGTCGTGGGGCTGCCGCCGTACAAGACGGTCATTGAGATACCATATCGCCTCAGCTTGGAGGCAAGGGGTGACATCAAAAAATCAATGATATTCAATAAGACCGTCCTATACAACGTGACAGAATACAGTCTGTGGCTGTTCACAAACGAGGGGACAGATATAACTCCTCCCGCGGACTTCGTGCACTGGGAGCACAACCAAGGTGAAGTGGACTTCCATGTCATAGTTGGAGCCCTTGAGGCAGGGGAAAGTATGCAGGTAATCATTGAGTGGGGGGAGGAAGCGGAGAATCTCTCCCTGCTGGTAGTCTCGGGGATTGCACTGCTCGTCGTAACCGTCCTCCTCGTTGCCCTGATGATGAAGAAAAGAAAGGAGACACGTGAGGAGGATGAGGGCAATGGCCCTAGCGAGGCGAGGAGGGATGAGATACTGGCGGCACTTGAGGAGGCGGAAGCGGCCTTCTCTGCGGGTCACATTTCTGAGAAGTTCTATGAAGACCTGAAAGGCAAGTACGAATCGGAGCTGAAGGAAGTGGAGGAAACAGGCGAGGATCCAGAGCTAGTGGCCCTCAAGGATGAAAAGCAGAAGTTGCTGAGGGCGATAAAGGAAATTCAGAAGAAAAGGGACGATGGAGAGGTTTCTGAGAGCGTCTACGAGAAGTTGGTCGGGGATTACAAGAAGCGGGCCATAGAAATAATGAAGAGACTCGATCAGAGAAAGGGCTAGTCTTCCCCGCCCACGTGGTAACCTTTATGACATAATGCGGCGTTATACTCATGGGTGGAATGTCAAGGTCCTTGAGAAGCATGAGAGGAACCCCATGGACGAGGTTCCTCATCGCATGCCTTGCCGCATTCATCCTCTTGATGGCCTATGCCCATGTGAAGACCGAGCCCAGCATTGGAGGAACGGACGCGTCCAACGATTTCTTTGGCACGAGAGACGATGACTGTGTCTCCTGTCACTCCTCTGAAAAACCCTTATGCCATTGAAGATAACGCAACCTCCTTCTTAATCTTGTCGAGGACCTCCGGGGTGAAGTTCCCGATAGTGGAGGAGAGATCCCGTTCCCTCACCTTGGAGGACCTCCGCCTCATTGCCTGCTTCTTCTTCATAACATTCCTCTCAGTCAGATGCTCGTACTCCTTCCTCTCGATCATCATGGAGTAGATGATGCGAATGAGCTTGTGCGCAACCGCAGTGCTGGTATACTCAGTCGCAACCATCTTCTACAACGTTGACAGGCTTGGTGGAAGACAGAAGAGGCAACTGATGTTCTTGGAGGTGGAAACCGCTAGTAGGGAGGAGAGGCGATGAAGATCGATGAGACCAGGTTTTCAGTCATGCTGGTTCTAATCGTCGTCCTCTTTGCGTTGAGCGCAAGTGCGTTTCTGTACGGAATCCTTAGAGGACTCGCCAGCAGGTACCAGGAGAGCATCCTTCTCATTGGGGTGGCCTTCATAGTCCTGGCGTTCGCAGTGATCACGTACCGATTCTACAAGTACCCGGATGAGGGAATCGAGCGAGCCCGGGAGAAGTAGGTTACTTGGCTCCGCCGAACAGTTGCTCCTTTATGATGCTCCTCTTCGTGTAGCCAAGAAAGATGAGCAGGCAGAGCGCCGCCAATATCAGACCGAGAGAGAGCACGGGCAAGGCAATCGTTCTCACCGGGTCTGTCAAGAAAATCGCTTGGTCGATTCTGCTGGAAACCTCATCTGCACCCAAGGGCGGGCCCGAATAGGTGGATGCTATTCTGCCGTCACCGCTGATTATGCACATATGTGGCACCGAGTCAACGCCATAGGAGTAGGCGACGTCCTCGACGTCCGCCGCGAACATCCAGTCAGCTTGGTGAGCGTTTCGATAGTCCTGCAGAGTGCTGGCGTTGTCAAGGGGACTGACACTCAATGAGATAATGATGACTTCTGTCTCGTCATACTTCTCCCTCACAGGCTTGAGTTTCTCCGTCTGGTCCGCGCATGACGGGCAATCGATGGTCATGAACTCCAGAAGGACGATCTTGCCCCTGTTATCAGAGAGAGTAAAATCGTTGCCATCGATGTCCATGACCGTGAAATCGGCAGCGGAGGCCGTTTCAGCAACGTAGAAGTCAAGGGAGAGAAGGAGAACCAGGCCCAATCCAAGAAGGACAACAGCAGTCAAGGCGATTCTTCTCATGCCACCGCCCAATCCCGTGATCCTCAGTATCTCGATGAGCACCCAACTATGATATCGCTCGCATCTATCTGATAGGTGATTCCATTGTGGTGAAACAAGCCCTTGACCACGACATCCTTCCCGTTTGCGAATGCATCAGGAAGAACGTCATAGCTGACAGCCACTGTTTCGCCGTCCCCTGTCAGGTTGAATGTTCTGTAGGAAGGAGACCAGGCCTCAACTCTCCCTCTGACTTCCACATTCTCATTGACGTATTTCGATGGATTGGACATCACCATGCCTACCGTGTCGTAGGGGTCAGCTGGCGCGGAACTCAAGAAAATCACGACAAGGACGACAATAATCGCGAGGACGGCGACGATCTGGAGAACCAGCTTCTTCTTGGCCCCATATTTCGGCTTCCCCGGTTCCTCACTTTCCACTTTCCATGACCTCCTTGAGTAAGTCGATCTCTTCCTCTATCTTGCTCTGCTTATGAGTGAGAAATAGCACATAGAGGACGATTCCGGCCCAGATGATTAGGTAGGCCCAGTAGAACTGCTCAACGCCTATCATTCTCCCGCCTCCAACTTCTCCTTTAGGTTCTGAATCTCAACCGCTGACCTCTCTATTGCAGTCCGCATAGAAAAAAGTGTCGCGTAGACGGACGTGAAGGCAAGAACCCCCAGCAGCAGAACCGTCCCAGCTTCTGGAGAGAGATGGCCTTGAGATGTGGCAATCACATTGGGGTGAATGCTTGTCCAAATCCTTGATGAAACGAATGATATGGGCACAGCGGCGAATCCCAATATGCCGAAGATTGCGGCCACCCGTGGTATGCTTTCATGCCTTACCGCCCCGCTCCTTATGGCCACGTACGCAATGAACACAAGCCATAGGACAAACGTTGAAAAGAGCTTCGTGTCGCTCCAATTCCAGTAGTAGCCCCACTCAGCCCTGGCCCACAAGGCTCCAGAGATGACAGCGACCGTGCAGAATACCAGTCCCACTTCAGCCGAGGAAAGAGCCCAGATATCCCATTTCTGATCACCTCTCCAGAGATATACTACGCTGCCAACGAGGACGATGCCAAAGGCGAGGAATGAGGTCCACGCCGCAGGAACGTGAAGGTAGAATATCTTCGCGGAGTAAGGCGATGTCCAACCTGCTGGTTCGCCAGGGTCATCCGCAATCTCCACTTCCCTAACTGTCAGACCTTCGCCTGGCTCATATTCTCCGAGGACATAGACAGTGTCTCCGTTCGCAATCCGAGAGGCGAGGTCGTCCGAGCCAGTATAGGAAACGTCCAGCGTATCGTTGGATGTCACATCCCTAAGGGAAAAGTCAGTCCCGGAAAGGCTCTGAACGACTCCCTTCACACGTATGTCTCCGTCTGTGTAGTCTGATTCGTTGTATTTAACGGTAGATACATCCAAGGGCTCAAGTGGGGCGTAGTAGAAAGCCGCGAGGATGGTCGCGCACACAAGAGCTACGGCCAAAGTCCCAATCACAAGATCCAGCATCTTCCTTCTTTCCATGTTATCCCTCCAGAAGATAACCAAACAAGACGTAGGCAAGGAGCAGACTTAGTATCCCGAACCCGCCCAAGATTCTGAGTTCCGGCCCAAGGTCGCCGCTTCCCAACACGACCTTCGATGTTGCCACGACGGCAGGGATTACGATAGTGAAGACGATAAGCGGGATGAGCGCGATTTGGAGGAGAGCCTGGCGGGCCCTAGCGCTAATTGTCATACCTGAGACAAGAGTGCCCATAGCGACGAAGCTGAAGGTCCCGAGGAGAACGACACCGAACAGGGCAAGGAAGGAGCCTCCAGGATCGTAGGCGAAGAATGCGACGACGAAGATAAGCGTCGCGATGTCTATCGCAATCAGGAACAAGAGGTTGGAGAGCATCTTCCCCAGGTAGATTGAATATCGGCTCGTGGGAAGCAGAAGGAGTCCATCAAGGTACTTGTTTTCCTTCTCATAGGAGAAAGAGGACTCCAGGCCCATGACCCCCGCGAAGAATATCGTCGTCCACAGAATGGGAGCCACCAATTCAGGGCTTTCACTGAGGTCCACATCGAAACCGAAGAAGGCGAACCTGAAGGACAGGACTATGACTAGGCTCAGCAGAATCATGGACGTCATCCTCTCCCTTGTTCTCAGTTCTATGTTCAGATCCTTCTGCGCAATCCTCAACGCGCCAAGAGTCAAGCACCCGCCCCCGTCAGTTCTTCATACGCGGCCTCGAAGACACCGAGACTCATCTCAGTCTTCCTCTTGTCAAAGACAATCCGCCCCTTTCTCATGGCGATGAGCCGCTCACCGACCTCATAGCCCTCACTGAGGTGATGTGTCGCAAGAAGAACCGTCTTTCCCTCACCACGAAGAGCGTCTATCAATGATATCACCTTCCGGATGGAATCAGTGTCCAGGCTCGAGAAGGGCTCATCGAATATCAGAATCTCGGGATTGTGAACCATCGCTCTGGCTATTGACAATCTCTTCACCATACCGCTCGAGAGTGTGGCGACTCTGTCGTTTCTCCTGTGCCTCAATCCGAAGGTGTCCAGGAGCTCGTCGACTCTCGTCACACGAGCACCGTACATCCTGCTGTAGAACCTGAGGTTCTCAGCGGCTGTCAGGTCGTCATAGAGCAGAGGTTCGTGGAGAACGACTCCGATTCTCCTCCTCACCTCTCTTCCGTTGTTGGAGGCGTCCATTCCATCCACATGGATGCTCCCTGACGTCGGGCGGGAAAGTGTGCTGAGAATCCTTATGAGTGTCGTCTTCCCTGCACCGTTAGGTCCGAAGAGAGTGGAGACTTGACCACGCAAGACCTTAAGGCTCAGGCTGCGAATGGCCGTTATCGATCCGAACTTCTTCGTCAGATTCTCGGCTTCTATGGCAACAGGCTGCGGACTTCTCTCCCCATTCCTCATGTTACCGACCATTGAGAGGAACTGGCGAACTCGGCGAAGATACGGTGCCAGGCGGGAACTCCTTCCTCCCAAGGCAGGAATCTCAAAGCTCGGTTATAAAGTCTGTCATATGTCGTGCATCTTGGCGCGTCCATCGAGTCATGAGGAATCTGTTCGCGACGGAGGAAAAGGGGCGTCTCACAAGCTCAACAGAATTATATCACTTCAGCGATGTTGGAGTCAAATGACCGATAGGAAACAGCCATGTGAAGCAATCGTCATAGAGATTCTCCCAAACATAAGGGCGAGGTTGGCTGCGATTATTCTCAACGAATATGGCTTGAGTCAGACTAAGACCGCAGAACTGCTTGGGGTCACACAGGCCGCCATTAGCCAGTACACGACGAGAAGAAGAGGGTCCGACAAAACACTCGAGGACTTCCCCGAAATGTCCAAGAGTATTCACGACATGGCAGAGGCGGTCGTCACAGGAGTAAGTGACGAAGAAAGGTCCAGGCTACTCTGCAAGCTCTGTGTGATGTGCCAAACGCAGATATTTGGAAATAGGTGGTCATTCAGCCGACCTGATTGTGGGGACCTTCGAGTCTTGAATGAGGATTGAAACTCATCAATCCGCAGCCTTTCGAGAAGACGGTTCCTCTGCAGAGGGGGGCTCTTCCTCACCCGGGCTGTTCTCTATGAGCCCCGCCTTATAGCCGTCAATTGTCCACCATGTTTCGCCTGGAGTGAACGCTCTTTCAAAGAAGTAGACGATTTCCGCAACAAGCATAAATGATATGCCAATCAGAAAGGCGGTCTCAGCGAAGCGCTCAGCAAGCCAGCTCTCCACCACTAGATAGACCAGAACAACAAGGATAATCAAGAGAGTAATCTTGAATGAGACCGCGAGCCGCTTGACGGTTCCCTCATTCATTGTCATCACCAAACACACTCTCAAAGAACGCGATCCGTCTCTTCACTTTTCCTTGTGATCGATCAAGAAGATATATTATTGAGACAAGAACAGCAAAAGAGAGGGCGAGGAGGAAGCCGAAGAAAAGAAGCTCAAGAAGCCAAAGGAGGTCAAACCCGGTTGCCAGGACCTGAATCGCCGACATGACTTGACTTGCCGAGAAACCAGCGATTGATATGAATAGGAGGATCGCCAATAATGGCTTGATCCTGGAAAGCACTGATTCCTTCTCCTCTTCTGCCATGGAATCCTCCGTCAAATCAGACCCATCCCCCTAAGCGTGAGAACTATGAAAAGAATGACGATTCCAATGCCCGAGAATCTCATTATCCAGTCCCCGATGCGGAACCTAGAGAGGAATCTGTCTATGAAGGGCACGAGGAAAAAGCCAATCGAGAAAAGGCCAACCAGCATCATTGCCAACCAAGGGGCCATGAATTTCAGCAGTTCGTAGGTCGCAAGGAAATACCACTCGGGGAGGATTCTAGGAGGGGTAGTGAACGGGTCAGCTGGTGATTCCAACCTTCTGAGTTCCGTACTCCTGAGCCCGGGCTCGAAGACCATTGAAGGATGGAGAGCGGAGGCCAACAGCAGCACAAATCCGAGAAACACAATCAGAGCTGCCAGCTCCTCCATTAGGAATCCCGGCCAGAATGGGCGTGACCTCAGCGCTCCGGGTTCAATCTTTCTCTTCCTAGCGACCATTCTTCACACCCTCACAGAGGACCTGCAATTCCATGCTTTCTGACAAGATAGAAGTGAATGAGCATAAACAGCATGATGCTTCCAGGGAAGACAAGAATATGAAAACCGTAGAAGCGTGTCAGGGTCGAGGGTCCGATCTCGCCACCGCCTATGAAAATCTCTCTGAGGAACACAGTGAGGGGGTCCAGCCTCGAGCCTATGAAAGGTGTGCCGCTCAATGCGGTGATCAAGTTCGTGCCGACTGTTGCTGCCCAATAGGCACGCTGATCCCAAGGAAGAGTGTACCCTGTGAATGCCACACCAACTGTTAGGAAGAAGAGCATGACACCTATCATCCAGGTGAGTTCTCTGGGAGATCTGAAGGCCCTTGTGAAGTATACCCTCAGAGTATGAAGGACAAGCGCGACTACCATTATGTTCGCTGTCCAGCGATGTATATTCCTGATTATGTATCCGAATGCGACGTTCTGCTCGATGTATCTAATGCTGTCCCAGGCATGATCGACGGACGGCACATAGTAGGTTGCGAGAAAGACACCGCTCATTGCCTGTATGACGAAAGCAACCAGGGTTATGCCTCCGAGACAGTACATGGGATTCCTGGCATGCCTGGGGACGCCCTTGAGTAGCTGGTGCCCCACCGTATCTTCCATTCCAGCGCTCTTCAGTATCCAGCCCATCATTCTTTGAAAGAGCTTGGGGAAGTCAGGCAACCGCAGTTTGTCAGCTACTCTCACCGAATCACCGCTCAACTAGCTTGATCTTTGCTCCATCGCCAATGATCTCTATGTCAAACTGGGGAAGCGACGATGGAGGCGGACCAGCCAGAACCTCACCGTTTTGAGAGCCAAACACCGCATCGTGGCAGCGACAATACCATATCTTCTGAAGGCTTTTCGAGCCGACCACAATATCGTCTCGGAAGTCCACTAGGCATCCTTCATGCGTGCACTTCCTGGATGCTGCATGCAAAATCCCCTCACCGTCCCTGGACACCAACCCAGGAAGCGTTTCACTTCTTCCGTGAAACACTCCGGGGAAGAGGAAAATGAAACTACCTGTCTTTTCGATAACCTCAAGGACTTCATCCTCAGTGACAAACACCTCTTTGAAGACCAAGAAGCCATCACCGTCCAGCTCGGGAAGAACTCCCTTCCAATCGGGCATAAAGCCCGGTGTCGCTCCGAAGAAGCTAAAGAGATAGGCGGCCTCAACTGAGGCAAGACCGAGACCTGCCACGACTGCTCCTTTGGCCGCCGTCGTGATGAAGTCTCTTCTACTCATTTCCTTCTTCAGCTTCTCTTCCAGTGTAAACCACCTCCTTCTTGATCTTTCTGTCAACGAAAAAGATAGTGAGCCAAAACAGGAGACCAAGAGACAGTATGGATGTCCCGATCAGATAAATCGATGATGATATGTCAAGACCTGGAAACTCCGAACTGACTGGATACTCAACCCCAACCTCCTTGGTGGTGTAATTCCATCCATCCCCAAGAGGATTGAGACTATTATCGGCAGAGACCGCCGAGACTTTCATGGTCAGGTCCACTGCGTACCTGGGCGATTCAAACTCAACAACGAAGGTGTTGGTTTCTCCGACCCTGGTGACGGAATTGGGCCCAACATTGAACAGGAGATTGCCCAGAGAGTCTATGCTTCTGCCATCTGGATCGATGAAGACGACGTAGTATCCATATGTAATCGATGGACCGCCTGTCACTGTGACTACATAGCTAGAAGTGGTTCCCGAATGCGATGAGAGAGAGGATTGGTCCTCGAAAAAGGTGTGGAGAACCAAGTTGCTTGGACGAGGCGGATACATCGCAAGTTGTTGAGAAAGCTATTCGCAAGTGATAAATATCTTCTTATCTTAACACTGTTAATTGCCCAACTATAAGGAGGTCCATTCGTCTGTCTACTAGAAGTCTAGTGAATGCTTCGGTACTTCTTGCTGTATTCCTCTTCGCAGTAGCGCTAATTGCGCTTACGGCTGAGGTCAGAAGTGACAACGCTGAGACCGGGACAAGGGGTTCCCAGAAAAAAGAATAGGAGAGATGGCAACGAAATCAGGATCTAGCTGGAAAAGGAAGTAGCTTCATGGCGTTCAGAGGCTCAAGAACGGGAAAGGAGAGGATTCCGGCTTTGGTCATTCTTGCCTTGGTGGTCGTACAGATTCTGCTCATTGGCGGGGTTAGTAGCTTTTCGGGAGGTGCGGGTGACGGAAAATTCAGCTATGGTGGATGCGTCTGCCATACGGGGGAGCCCCGAAGAGGTTCGGGCATTGTGGAGATATGGGCCTCGACTCTGACTCCGGAGCCAAATGAGGAGGTAACCGTAATCGTCAATGTGACCGAGGATCTTCTTTCCAGCCAACTGATAATCGGTGTCTTTCTCCTTAAATCCATGACGGGTAGCGACTCTGATCAGCCGTCAACCGATGGATGGAGAATCGTAACGGATCCAAACGGTGCCACAAACAACTACGTCAAGAAGACTTCGCCCGGAGAGGGCTCGACGGTTTCCTTTGAATGGCTTTTGCTGGCTCCATTCAGTGGAGGGACTTATAATCTGACCGCTCGGGTGCATCATGGCGGAAACTCTGATCCTTGGTTTGAAGAAGCCGAGGCCCTGACCTTTGTTGTGACTGGTCTTCCCCAGGAGGCCACAAACATGACCTTGGTCGCTCCAGCAGAGGTTCAGCGAGATGAATCATTCACGATTTCCGCGAGGCTGACAGACATGGAGGGAGACCCGCTAGTGGGCTTTGAGGTGATCTTCTTCAGGATGACGACATACGGCAAGCTACAAATAGGGTCAAATGCAACCGACAATGACGGCTACGCATATCATCTGGATTCGGCGTCTGAAAGGGGAATCTTCGAAGTGGAGGCCTATTTCGAGGGCACGTCCCTCCTGGAATCGTCAAACGCAACCGCGGAAATAGGCATTCTTGCACCGGAGGAGGATCAACCTCTTCTCATAGGCGGGGCGCCGCTTGAAATCGTTGCTGTTGTCATAAGCGTGGTTCTGGGGGTATGGCTGACTTTCGCCTATGTCCTATATCAACTTCATCGAATCTCCAAAGCGGGAAAGGAAGAGTCGAGTCGAGGGAGACCATGAGCATGGATAGAAGACGTTTCATCAAGATAGTAGGCCTCGCCGGGGCTGGAATCGGTGCTTCCCTGTTGGGCATCACAGGCTTCCAAAGGCTTCTCCCATCCGTTGAGGCATTGACAGAAAGGGAGCTCTCACAGAGGAAGTGGGGGATGATCATCGACCTGGACAAGTGTGATGGATGCGGTGCCTGCACGAAAGCCTGTCAAGATGCTCATTTCATTCCATTCAACCAAGAGTGGATCAAGGTATACAGAATACGCGACAACCCCCTCGCGCCATCCTACAACTTCCCAAGACCCTGCATGCATTGCGAGAACCCTCCTTGCCGAAATGTGTGTCCTGTTGGCGCAACATACCGGAGGAAGGACGGAATCGTGCTCATAGACCACAACAGGTGCATAGGTTGTCGATACTGTATGACCGCATGCCCCTATTCCGCTAGATACTTCAACTGGAGCGAGCCTCCACACACTCCAGAGGAGCTGTCACACGAGTACTCTCCGGAAGAGCCCTGGCCACACCAGAGAGGTGTGGTTGAGAAATGCGATTTCTGTGTAACTCATGGTGAGAAAGGGCTGCTTCCCCCTTGCGTTTCTGGTTGTCCCTCAGGGGCGATATACTACGGTGACTTGGCTGAAGATGCCGTGTCGAACGGTCAGGATCTCTTGAGAGTCTCAGAGGTAACCAAGGAGAGGTATGCCTACAGATTCAAAGAAGAGTTTGGCACGCACCCAAGAGTGTACTACCTTCCCCGCAGCTAGAGTTGGTGAGAAATGGACAAGGATTCCCTGACTGAGGACGAGATGGAAGAAATCATCTTCAGGCCCCTGATAGGCTCAGGAAGGGGGTTCTACGGAACATTCGCAATCCTCCTCGTGATTATCTCCATAGGCATCTACGCGTACTATGTCCAGCTCTCCGAAGGTCTTGCGGTTACTGGGATGTGGGACATAGTGATTTGGGGCTTGTACATCACAAACTTCGTCTTCTTCATCGGAATAAGTCATGCGGGAACCCTCATCTCTGCGATTCTGAGGCTCACTAAGGCTGAGTGGAGAAGGCCTATCACCCGAATGGCGGAGGCCATCACCGTTTTTGCCCTCGTCATAGGTGCTTCCATGATCATCGTGGACATGGGCCGCCCAGACCGACTGCATCATATCCTTCTCTTCGGTAGAATGCAGTCGGCAATCCTCTGGGACTTCATCTCCATTGCGACCTACATTAGTGGGAGCATCATCTATCTCTACCTTCCAATGATTCCAGATCTCGCGAGATGCAAGGAGAAGTTGAAGAATGTCTCTCCTTGGAGAATGAAACTTTACAGTGTGCTTTCCCTGAATTGGAAAGCAACTGAGGAACAGAAGAAGAGACTGGAACGGGGAATAGGCATAATGGCAGTTTTGATAGTGCCTATCGCTGTCTCCGTCCACACAGTCGTATCGTGGATATTCGGAATGACGTCGAGAGCGGGTTGGCACAGCACAATATTCGGGCCCTATTTCGTTGTCGGTGCAATCTTCTCGGGCATTGCATCGATAATCATCGCAATGGCAATACTCCGCAAAGTCTATGGCCTTGAGCACTTCCTGACGCCTCGTCACTTCCAGTACCTCGGACTAATGCTCCTAACACTTAACATTGCGTACATGTACTTCACTGTAAGCGAATACTTGACCTCTGGATATGTGGGGATGGAAGGCGAAGCCGAATTACTGGAGGCAATCTTTGGCGGTTCATATGCGCTCTACTTCTGGACTTTCGTGATAGGAGGGCTGGTCATACCTGCCTTCATCCTCGCCATACCAAGAACCAGAACTATCACCGGTGTCGTCTTTGCCTCAGTCCTTGTAAACATAGGTATGTGGATCAAACGCTTCATAATCACTGTTCCAGCTCTAGCGCGGCCTCAGATTGGAATGATGTGGGGATCGTATGTACCAACATGGGTCGAATGGTCGATAACTGCTGGCGCCTTGGCGGGGTTCGCATTTCTCTTTCTGTTGTTCACGAAGATCTTCCCCATCATTTCGGTATGGGAGGTCTCAGAGGCTCCAGCCGCTGATGAGCATGTGTCAGAAGAAGTGCTAATCTCGGCTGAGACAAGTGAGCAGTAGAAAGTCGGCTTCCTCAGTTTTGATCACTCAGTCGGATCGAGATTGTGAAGTGGATTTGTGTCCTCCGGTTAGGTGGAGGGAATCCTAGATTGGCAAGAACAGGCTCCAAACCACATTAACATTCGCCGTCCTTTCAGACATACTTCAGGAGATGACTCCCGCATCGACCGCCAGGGCTATCCTTTGAAGCGAACCAACAGTCTTTTATCGGATTCATCCTTTTCATTATTCGGCCTGCCGCCTTGGTCGTGCTGAGACGACGCAGAGGGCCTGGGCTAGGGTGTGGAGGCTGGAGCCGGGGTCGAAGATATGAAGGAAGGCGCAAAGATGGGGTTCCTGGACCATCTTGACGAGTTCAGAAAGAGAATCCTCAGGATATTGGCGGTCATCATGCTCCTTTTTGTTATCTTCATTCTGGTGGAAGCGGATACAACCCAAGTCCTAGGTCTCCCAGTTGTCTACCCGACCGTGAATGTCTTCCATCCAATTGCCATTCAGTTCTTTGGAAAAATGGAGGCTGACCTCGTACCTGAAGGAGTGGAAACAGCTGTTATGGGTCCCACGGATGCCATCCTTGTCGAGTTCAAAATCGCTCTGTTTCTTTCGATTCTATTCGCCATGCCCGTAATCGTCCACCAGATGGGGAGGTTCCTCGCGCCAGCTCTGAGGCGCAGAGAAAAACGGCTTCTACTGCAAATCTCCGTTCCCTCTGCATTGCTTTTCATTACAGGTGCAGTCTTTGCCTATATGTTTGTACTCCCCTTCGTATATGACTTCCTTTATTCCATCGCCTTCAATCTCGTGGACAATACGTATTTGAATCCATCAGAGTTTGTCGATTTCACTCTCCTTTTCCTCTTTTCCTTCGGCCTTGCTTTCGAATTGCCAATCATAATGAGTGGAATCACGTTTCTGGGTGTGGTCGATGCGCGCTTCTGGAGGAGAAACTGGAGATACTCGGCAGTAGCAATATTTATCTTTGGTGCGGTAATTACTCCTGATGGGAGCGGAATAACCATGATGATGGTATCACTACCCATGCTCGCTCTCTATGCTCTGGGCTACTCTCTATCTGTGAGAATGGAAAAAGGCGGTGGGAAGAATGGTTCGGGGCAGTAGCACGGGTGGACATATGGGACTGAATACCGGAATGGATTCGAAGAGAAGGAGGTATTGACATGGGACTCTTTGATCCTGGACCCGAGGTGGTTGTCCTTTTAGTCATTGTGCTCGTTCTCCTCTTTGGAGCACGAAAGATTCCGGAACTTGCCAGAGCACTTGGAAAGGCGATGGGAGAGTTTCGAAGAGGAAGGATGGAAATCGAAAGGGAATTGAGACAATCATATGAGAGTGGAGGGGCTATTCCCGGAGAATCTATGGTGATGAGAGCTGCAAGGGCCCTCAACATCAGCACAAAGGGCAGGACTGACGATCAGTTGAGTATCGAAGTAATGGATGCCGTCGACCTGGCAAACAAGAAGGGTGTCGTGGCGGTTGCCAAAGCCCTTGGCTTGGATGTCGAGGGCACTGGTGTCGACGAGCTGAGGAAGTCAATCTCTGAAAAGCTGAGCCTGTGACGACAATCTCGAGAGCTGGAAGGTGAATAGCAGATGACTCATAGGGGATTGGACAAGGACCTTGTAATCGTGGAGGGAATCGAGGCAATAAACCAGAATCTGAGCATACTCATCCGACTGGTGGTCATTCTCCTCATCATTGTAGTTTCCTCTGTAATCTGGTTCCTTGCCTGAAGGACGCGTCCTTCTCCTCTTGGTTGAATGACGCCACTACGGCTGGGCTTTCGATTTCCCCAGAATGTGTCAATCGAAGTCTTCGGGGCGATCAGAATCGCTTGTTCCTCTCCCATAGACTGAGATCTAGTCCTCCTCTCTGTGGGATCCCAACTTCCTGAGTCTGAAAAGCAAGTATACAACAATGGTCGACAGGAGGATGATGATGCCAACGGCCAGGAGGATCAGAGCCCCCAAATCCTCACCTGTCGCAACGATGTCACCAACGTTTGCCACCTGGCCTCCGACAACGACTGAATCCATGCTTCCAACAGAGGACCCTTTTAGCTTCAGGTCAAAAGAATGGGTACCGGGGGCAAACCTGAACTCGAATGTTCCGTTGTCCTCTGATGTCCCCCACACTTTTCCGTCCTTTTCAATAAGGACGCCCTCGACTGGAGTGCCGGCGGCATCGACGACTCTGCCTCTCACAGTTCCTGGAGTAAGAAGTGCAATGAGTTCATAGCTTCTATCCTCAGAGAAGTTCAGGAGCGCACTAGCAAAGGCGGGATTATGGGCACCGCCGCTACCATCAGCGACGACGAAGGATAACGAGTAGTTCGCCTCATTGCAGAGGTCCACGGCAATGTCTATGGTACTGTCTGAGAACCCGTAGCCTGGGGCATCCTCAATCGCTCTTTCGGAAAGCACAACTGTCTCGTGGACTTCAACAATCACCGTCCACGTCTGGGTTCCCCAGTCACTAATCTGGGTCTCTGCAGTTTCGATCGAGTAGTTGCTGTGGCATCCGACGCAGGCCTCAGCCTTCGGTCTGAAACTGTGTCCTGTGATGTTAGGCTGGTACATGTGACAATCAGCGCACTCAACGTCCGGCATGAAGGG
Organism: Thermoplasmata archaeon; assembly: GCA_046761045.1. Taxonomy (GTDB): domain Archaea; phylum Thermoplasmatota; class Thermoplasmata; order RBG-16-68-12; family JAGMCJ01; genus JAGMCJ01. Next base: position 47,713 of record JBHIFJ010000003.1, on the reverse strand, counting down.
TTCGCCCAGAATGGGAGCTCCGCTTCTGCCATCCCTCATCGATGATTGGGGGTGATATATCGGATCTCCGGGAAGCGCTCCCTCCGGGTTGTGACACTTCGCACAAAGTTCGTCAGAAGGCCAGCGGAGTTGTCTCGGATTCTGTGCGTTGTGCGGGTCATGGCAAAGCGCACATGTGATTCCGTACTTGGCGGTCTCGAGCGCAGGCTTGCTTGAGGCGTTGGCGAGGATGTAGTCGGCAGAATGACACTCAAGGCAAGAATCCTCCGCCGCTCCGATGGCGAACCTGAGATTGTCCAATGAGTCTGCGTGGCCGCTCAGTCTCCACTCATCATAGTAGGGATGATGCTCTCCCTGGTGACAGGACGCCCCGCACACAATCGCAGATAGATTCACCTGGAGAGGATTATCCGCCGGTGCTGAAACAGGCAATAATGCAGTGGGGAGAATCACGACGGAAGGCTAGTCATCACTCCCCTCATTTGAGAACTCCCATTCGCACCACAGACCCTCAGGATGTTCGTCCGGTGGGCAGACGATGCACTTGACCTCGATGTCAGGGTTGAATTCCTTGGCAAAAGACTCCATAAAGCCCATTCTGACCTCCTTGCACGGGAACTCCTCCAATCCCTTTCTTGCCCTTGTTGTCTGGACGCGACAATTCGTGTTCCTGATGAGACCACGATTCTCCAGCACCTCGACCTCCTTGTCCTCTATGTCCAGCGCCCAGCTGGTCAGCCTCAATGCCTTCATCAGGCTCTTGACATCGTTTCCCTGAAGATTGAGCCTCTTCTTCAGTCTCCTCGCCTCAATCGTTCCCATCCGCCTCCACACATAGGCATCAATCTCGGTGGCGATCGAAGTGCCATACCGTTCCTCAATGCCCAAGAAGTACAGCCCATCGACCGCGTAGAGGTTCCTCATATGGAGGAAGACAAGCTCGATGAGGTCCTCGCGAGACATCTCCGACATCATCTCTATGTCCTGCTCACGCCCGCTTTCAATGAATATCCTCCTTGGCTGGTGGATGGACTTCAACATGATGACGAGGACATTGAAGCCACTTTGCCTCCGAGGGACTTGACAAACATATTTATTCTGGCAAACAATCACAGAAATGAGGAGGCTAGCGGCAGAGAAGGAATTCAATGACGTTGGGCAAGACTTTCCGAAGGACTGGCAAGTTCAGCAAGGAGTACAGGCGACGCCTGGTCATCTTCGTAGACAGAATAATCGAAAAGGCGAACGAATCCATAGATGTCATCGACGGACTTGCCGACATCCTCGAGGAGGCGCGTCATGAGGTGTTCAGAGGAGAGGACTATCTGAGCGGTTACCCCTTTGTGCTCCTCAAGCTCGGGCACATCGAGTTCGATGGCAAGGATAGAAGATTCAGGCTCAGAGACGAGAACTATCCGGATCCGCTGGAGGCCAATCTTTTGTACGTCTCCAGGAGAATCAAGACGGCCCTGGAGAGGAACGAGAATCTGAGGTACGTGAGGCCGAGGTCCATCAAGTCGAAGTACGTGAGGCCCCAGAACATAGCTGCATCCCTGGCAACGCTCGCACGGATGAGGAAGTTGCGTCCGTGGAAGAAGGGGTCCAATGTCTATGAGATAGTGGATCAGGACTACTTCCTGAACCAGATCTAGCTGCATTCCCGCCTGGACGCCCAGATTCGCACGAGGAAGGATGTGCCAGCGGCCATTCCCCGCTGCAGGAACTGGATGTTCGTTCTGCATGTTGAATCGGCGAGTTCTATTGAATAATGGGAAAACAATAAAATAGATGGAGAATAATCCCGCCTCGGGATGGACATGATGCAAGAAACCGCAGGACCACCACCGTATCCTGCGGGCCCAGTTGTGGAGAAGACAGCCAAGCCCGTTATCGGTGGTATCCTCATAATAATTGGTGCGCTAGCTGGAATCATAGGCGGAGCGATGATGATATGGGCAGGTTCACTGTTCCTGCCAATCCCAACGGTTGGTTTCGACCTTGGCGGCATCTTCGCCATATGCGGGATCATATGGATATTGCTCAGCCTGATAGGGATATTGGGTGGTGTATTCGCCATGCAGAGGAAGCACTTCGGCCTCGCAATAGTGGGCGGCATATTCTCACTGCTGTTCGGGTTCTTCATCTTTGGCCTCATCGGCCTGATTCTGGTAGCGATATCCAAGAACGAGTTCACATAGAGGAGAGACCTCCTCGCTCTATTCTCTCTTGACAGCTAGCGCCATCGCCCAAGTCGATACGATGAATTTGAGTTGCGGCAAGAAGTTCCATCGAATCCCGAGGACTCCATTTCTAGAAGCAGCAATGCTTTTGCATGGGCTCAGCCGGATTCGAACCGGCGACCTTCTCCGTGTGAGAGAGACGTCATAACCGCTAGACCATGAGCCCTTCCACATCGCAAAAGGCGAGTGGATTTCTTAAAGGTAACGGAGGACGCCGTTGAAAAGCTATATCTAATTGGCTTTCGATAGGACTTCTGTTGGACGACGCAGACGAAATCGAGGCTAGAATAAGAGATCTCACCCTGAAGCTGGAGGAACTCCGAAGAAGCCTTCCAGCACATTCAGTGAAGCCCGAGATGCTCATGGCGATTGAGGGAACCGAGGAAGAGATTGAAGAGCTGAGGCAGAGGAAACAGGACCTCGAGAGAGGTAGAGCATAAGCACGATACGGGGACTTATCCTTGAAGGCGAGGATTGTTGATGCCCTCTGTTTTGGCGGCTGCGGTTTCTGCGCCAAGGTCTGCCCGAAGGGTGCGATAAGAATCGTGGCGGTGAAGGCAATCCTGAATGACGATAAGTGCGAGGGATGCGCGGTCTGCGCTGAGGAATGTCCGAGGGGTGCCATAGTCCTCACTGATTAGGCAGCCAGTCGGTTCTTCAGAAACGTTTATTAGAGCGGAAGTAATGGCATCCCCTAGTATCCTGGGATGTGCCTATGAGGAGATGAGAGAATGGTTGATTTCATACAGTGGTTGTGGGAAGGAACATTGTGGCTATGGGAGTTCGTCATAATCGGACTGATCTTCGCCATAGCGATCCTGATCATCGGCTACATTGTATCCAAGGTCGTGAAGTGGCTGGTGGTCAAGCTTCTATATCGGCTGAGGTTTGACGAGCTCTTTAGGGAGACCGGACTCGTGGAAACCGTGAGGAGCGTTGGCTTCAGAGGATTGCCAGACATACTAGGCCTGCTCGTGTTCTGGTTCGTATTCCTGTTCTTCATCGCCATGGCTTTGAACTTCCTCAAGTTCGACGTGATTGCCCAGTTCGTGACGCTGATCATCGAGTACCTTCCGAGGGTCTTTGGAGCCGTGCTTGTGGCCCTGGGCGGTCTCTGGCTTGGGACCTGGCTCTCCAAGCGGATTGAGCAACCAATGAAGGAGGCAGATGTTCCCTTGACGGCTGAGACCACGGCAACCTTGGTCAAGTGGCTCGTCATATTCATCGCGGTGGTCATGGCCCTCGGGCTGATCGGTGTGGATACAACTCTACTCGTCTGGACCTTCACAGTGCTTATTGGCGCTCTCGGCCTGGCCTTGGCGATATCCTTCGGAATAGGCGGCAAGGAGGTCGCGGCAAACGTCAGCGCATATGCGTCGGTGTCAAAGGCCCTCAAGGTCGGAGACCAAATAATGGTGAATGAGCACAGCGGGGTTGTGCTGCTTGTAGGCAGGTACGGGACCATACTCAAGACCGACAAGGGCGAGCAGGTAACCATACCCAACTCAATCCTGGCGAACTCCATAATCGTGAAGAAGCCCAGGTAGCTGCTTGGGGACCCAACACTGGTGCTTGTTCCGTCAGCGATTCATCATGAATTCGCATGAACCCTGCGGAAAGGCCTTGCTATGCCTGGACGCGGGATGGAAGACATGACCGCAACTCCCTCATTCACAGAAGACTTCAGGCAGAGAGTTGATGACAGGCGCGAACCATGAGAGATAGGGTCACCCCAGAGAATCTCAGAAGGAAGTCGAAAGAATGGATGAGGAGAATCGGCAAGTTCAACGTTCACAGATCGCCTGTTGGCATGGAGGGCTCCGCACTCCTTGTCATAGACATGCAGAAGTTCTTCATCGGGTCGAGAGTCCCGTCACTAGAGGACGCAGGGAATGCGATACTTCCGAATGTGAAGAGGCTCATAGACCACTACCATGACGAGGGGAGACCCGTCATTTACACTGCTCACATCCACCGGCCAGATGGCTCCGACCTCGGCATTCTGGGGGAGTGGTGGGATGACCATTGCATAGAGGATACGGACGAGGCCAACATCCACGAATCCATCGCTCCGAGACCCGAGGATTCGGTCATACACAAGAATCGGTACAGTGCGTTCTACGGCACTGGGCTGGACACGATTCTGCGATCAAGACGAATCAGGGAGGTGGTCATCTGCGGCGTGATGACAAACATCTGTTGCGAATCGACCGCCAGGGATGCGTTCTTTCGAGACCTCTGGGTCAGGTTCGTGGCGGACGCGACGGCCAGCGTCTCGGAAGATATGCATGTGGGAACCCTACTGAATCTGGCATACGCGTTTGCTGAGATATGCCTCACCGACGATGTCGTTGGCGGCGGGGCGTAGAGATGGATTTGCCCGACCCTCCGGCTACTGGACCCTCGGAGCTGCCCTCCTCAAGTCAGTCCATCCACGCCCATTGATCGGATGACAGTACGGTTGGGGCAAGAGGGCTGGTGATGTAGAATCGTTGGTCTAAATGACCAAAAAGAGTCCTTTCTGGAATTGTGAGTCAAGAAAGCCAGCATCACTTTGAAGTTTCCAAGAGAAGGGACGAAAGGACACCATCAACCATTCATTCTACATCACCAAGAGGGCTTGGCGGTATCCTTTTATATCCGGTACTGTGATTGGACCGAGAAAAACGATGCCACTGAGAAACGTCCTGATGACTCTCGAGGAGCAGAGGAAGTGGAAGAGAAGAAAGGACTTCCTTCAGACCAAGCTGGAGAGGGTGAGGAGGAAGAAGAGGGTCGTTCTGAAAGAGCTTGAGAATGTGAACAGGCAATTGGTGCGTTTCGACAGGGTGATGGCCTCGGTCAAGGAGGCGGCGGTCCCTCGAGAGATTTCAATGGTGAGAATCGAGTCGATGAGGTGAAGAATGAAGGAGCTCGACGCACTGCAACAGGAGTACGAGCGGTGGAGGTTCAGGCGGAAAGAGCTTGAAGAGGAGCTCCGGAGATTGTCGGAGGAGGAGGATGACATCCTCAAGGAGCTCGCCAGAGTGGAGGGCCAGATATCATACTATGACTCTCTGGAAAGCGACATGAAGAAGGAACTCGAGCCCCCTCGCCTGTCCGACCTCTTGAGTTCGCTGAAGAAGAGGTGATATCCTGAGGGTCGTCGTTGACGGGGATGTCCGCGACTTGAAGACAGTGTGGATGCACGATGACAATGTCTGGCTGATCGACCAGAATCTCCTGCCATATGAGGTCAAGTTCTATCGGGCAAGAACCGTCGAGGAGGTCGCCAGGGCGATTGAGACCATGGTCGTGAGGGGAGCTCCAGCGATCGGGGCCACTGCAGCGTACGGTGTCGCTCTCGCGGCCGTGAGAAAGGAGCCCTTGGACGAAGCAGCTGCACGGCTGAGGAAAACCCGACCCACCGCACACGATCTCTTCCATGCCATTGACCATGTCATGAAGGAGATTGAGAAAGGCACACCAGCAGTCAAGGCGGCCAAAGAATACGCATCCCAAATCGCAGAGATGTGCAGCAGAATCGGACGCAATGGCGATGAAATCATCCGCAGTGGAGATTCCATTCTGACCCACTGCAATGCTGGGGCATTGGCAACCGTGGACTACGGGACTGCCCTGGCACCCATGCGAGAAGCACACAAGAGCGGGAAGAATATCTTCGTGTATGTGGACGAGACTCGCCCGAGATTGCAGGGAGCAAAGCTCACAGCTTGGGAGCTGAAAAACGAGGGCATAGACCACGCAATAATCGTGGACAACGCGGCAGGACGCCTGATGCAGTCTGGCGAAATCGATATTGTCATAGTCGGCGCAGACAGAATAGCGGCAAACGGCGATGTCGCAAACAAGATAGGCACGTACGAGAAGGCGCTCATCGCAAAGGACAACGCGGTGAGGTTCTATGTGGCGGCACCAACGACCACCATAGACTTCTCCCTCGCCGACGGACAGAGCATCCCCATCGAAGAAAGAGGCGAGGAGGAGGTTCTGGAAGTTGGCGGAACAAGGATAGCTCCAGAAGGCACCAAGGCAAGAAACCCCGCCTTCGATATCACGCGTGCGGATCTGATCACGAGCATAATAACGGAGCGGGGCATACACAAGACCTACGAGATCAAGGGTCTCGCTGAATAGCGAGCTTCTCGGCTCGGAAACTTCTATAATGTGAGTGCCGATTGGGGTTCAATGACAAGGTGTCCCATTTGCGACTGTAGGTTAGAGGATGAAACGGCCTGCCCGAGATGCGGGACGGACATTGCCCTACTGTCGGACAACCCCTCAGTTCTCGATGTGAAGACCGTGAAGGAGCCACTTGTCAACCTGCGATGCGAGCGGTGCGGAAGAGGCGATCTGATCCTTGTAACGGATGAGACGGACATCCCACGATACAGATGCCCGGAGTGCAATGCCTACAAGGGGGAATTCCTTCACACCGGGAAGGAGGCATACTACTCGACCACTGAGTTGCGGGTTGGCCAGTTCATTCACACAAAGCTCAAGATCGCTGGTCACTTCTTTCTTCCTGTTGAGGACCATATGAGATATCTCACACACAAGGTGTCCGAGGCCACGAATATAGAGCCAGACGAAGTTGAAAGGGCTGTTGAATACCTTGCCCATCGAAATATCATAACGATAGTCCCAAAAGGCGATCACTTTGAGGTCGAATTCACCTAGCGTCCGCCTTCGGGGGAAGTGAATTGATTCTTCTCACGACCTGGTTTGGCTCTTTCCTCCTCGATGGGGATAGGATAGTGAGACACAAGACATTCCCAAAGAACGCGAGGGAGATTGCGGCAAGAATGAAGAGGGTAGGAGATTTCAGAATCCTAGCGGAGGAGAAGGAGCTTGTCAAGGACCTCGATGAATTCTTCGCCGTGGAGAGCAGACTGGAGAAGATTGGAGGGGTCATGATAGATATCGAGCTTCCCTTCATACCGCCAGAAGACTACGATTTCGGGCGGGAATTGCTCCACGAGGCCATGATCCTGGTGGCCAGGGAGAGAATGGCCAAGACCGTGGGAAGAGACAGTCACATCTCGCAGGCGATCAATGCCCTGGACGATCTGGAAAAGGCAGTAAACATCCTCCATGGCAGGCTCCGAGAGTGGTATGGGCTCCACTTTCCCGAGCTGGAGAAGATCGTCGACAGTGACACGTTCATCCGGCTGATTTCTGAACATGGTGGCAGGAAGAACATCCCGGAGATGAGCGATGTGGAATCTATTGGATCTGACCTAACTCCTGAAGATGAGCAGACTGTCTCGGAACTAGCGAGTCTCATAGCGGAGGCCAAGTCGAGCAAGGATTCCATCCAGAAATACATCGAGAGCGAGATGAGATCGTTTGCACCGAATGTCGCCGAGATCGCTGGACCCATCATAGGTGCCAGGCTTATCGATCTGGCCGGTGGTCTCGGGCGATTGGCAAGAATGCCCTCCGGAACCATCCAACTGCTCGGAGCCGAGAAAGCTCTATTCAGGCATCTGAAAAGCAAGACGAAACCTCCGAAGCATGGTGTTTTGTTTCAGCATCCCGACGTCCATCGTTCTCCGTACTGGCAACGAGGGGCCATTGCCAGAGCGTACGCGGGGAAAATATGCATTGCCGCAAGAGCGGACTTCTACTCGGGAAGACTGATCGCCCCGGAGCTCAGAAAGGCCTTGGAAGAGACACTAGGACAAATAAAACAGAGTCGAAAGGAGGCTCCAAAGCCAAAGGGGCGCGGAAGAAGAAGGAGAGGCTAACTACCTCAAGCACCGTGTCTGGCTTTGGTGTTCAAGGTTGAGAATCTGTACAGAAAACCCCCATGGTCACTGCTATTTGGCAAATTGGAACACGGAATGTCGCTCTGGCATGGAAGCGGTGATACAAAAAGATATACCAAATTTCTTATAAACCCCTAGGGCTTTGGAATGGACGGGGAGAACCATGACTGGTGCAAAAAGGAGACGTGAAATGAAGGGACGGGTGATTGCTCTCGCTGTGATGATGGCATTCGTTCTTCTGGCTTTTCTCGGGACCTGGGCGCAGATGGCTCAGGCCAGCGAGACAAGACAGGAGCTGATTCTGAAAATCGGTGCCCAAGACGACATGAAGTCAAGGAACATGCTGGCCGTGAACGATGTCTGGAGCAGCAACGTTCTGGGCCCCATATATGAGGGTGTAGGTCAGGTTGACCCAGCAACAGAGGATCCTGTTCCCTACAATCTCTTGGGAATAGACGCTGACGAAGACGGGATCTTCGAGCTCGACGAGTATGGGGTCTATGCAAAGAAGAGCGGCACAGATCCGCGTGAGGTCACGGCATACTATGACCTGAACGGGGTCTACTTCCATGACGGTGTCCAGGCAACCGTGGACGACATTCTCTTCGCCTACCACCTCAACGCCCTGGATCCGCTCACAACCTCCCTCGATGTCCTCAAAGACAAGAACAACCTGCCAGGGACCAACTACACGACCAACAGATGGCTGAACGTCTGGCCTGTCCAGGCAGACTTCGATGACCAGGTTCCGGTCGGTGAGAATGAATCACTGACGTTCGCATTGCACTTCTCCCAGCAGGCCACCTACGCCAGGTTCAGGGATTGGACATTGAACGCGGGAAGCGTCCTTCCAAGGCACATATGGGAGGGCACGGGGAAAGTGTGCAGGGAGGCCGAGAGCGGTATCTGTTTGACCTGGCAGGAGAACATCCACGAAGACTTCAAGTATGCGTACGATCCCGTGAAGCACAACGGCGTTCCTGCCTCGGACCCGGATGCGTTCCAGTTCAGCAAGGCACAATCATGGCTTATGGAGGACGACCTCGTCATCGGGACGGGACCATTCAAGTTCACTGAATGGAATCAGGGTGTATCGGTCCGAATAGACAAGTACTGGGACTACAAGGCAGATGTGCTTGCCTGTACCAAGGACCCTGTGTCAGGTAAGTGTGCTGGCGAGTTCTACAAGTACATGCACAAACCCTACATTGATGGAATGGTGTTCAAGATCTACAAGACGGCACAGGCAGCCGTCTTTGCGCTTCAGGCGGGAGAGATTGACGTTGTCTCCTGGTCCGTTCCTCCTGAGTTCGTCAATCCGCTGATTGAGGATCCCGATGTTGAGATAAAGACGACCGCCGAGAAGGGGTTCTTCTACCTCGCCTACAATATGCGGAAGTCTCCATTCGGCTATCCGGCCAATGACCCAGCGAATGGGGACGATGGTCTCTATCTAAGAAAGGCAATCGCTCATGTGATCGACAAGAAGACTATCGTGACGACGCTTCTTCAGAACTTCGGCGTCGGCGGGGACCAGCCAGTGAGTTCTGCGAGCGTGAGATGGTACAATGCGTCGGTTCACAAGTACGAGTTCGATCTGGACGCAGCGAGACAGATACTCGATGACCACTACACAATAGGAGGCCCCGCCCTGGGATACGGACCCAACGGATACAGGAATCTCCCGTCGATAGGAGATCGAAAGATCGAGATACTATGCCCACAGGCAGACTATGATCCCATCCGAGCATCTGCATGCAACATGATCGCGGCAAAAGCGAGGGATGTGGGACTGAACATCGAGGCGAAGCTTCTGGCATTTGGAGAGATAATCCAGAGGCTGAGCAACAGGGACATGGAAATGTGGGTGCTCGGCTGGAGAATAGGTTCCGATCCGCCTGACTACTACTACGCCTTCTTCTACTCTGGAAACGCCATGGCCGGACAGAACTATCCAGGGTTTCAGAATGAGACCTTTGACGGCCTTATCACCGAAGCGCGCGCCACTCTCGATCTCGACAGGCAGACTGCAATCATAAAGGAATGCAGTGGCCTCTTGACGGATGCAATGCCCTACGATGTTCTCTACTTCCGAAACAACATAGAGCCGTACAGATCGGATAGGTTCGAGAACTGGACCGTTGGGGCTGCTGGCTCCATTTTCGGAGGTTCCTGGTGGTCCTGGATTGGGATACATGCACCTGTGAAGAAGACGATGAGGATCTCGTTGGAGGTTCCCTCGGCAATGACGGCTAGCACTGAAACGGAGGAGAGCACCTGGGCGGTGAAAGCCACCGTGAGGAACCTGGATGGTACTCCTCGTGAGGGCGCGACGGTAACAATGGGTCTCGTCATCCTAAAGGGAAACCTCACCTATCAGAGCCAGCAGGGATTCGAAGTGACCGGTGAATCCGACATAAACGGTGTCTTCATAGCAACCTACCATGCCCCGACAATGAATGAAACTGCGAACGAGACCCTCCGCGTCACCCTATACAGTAGTGCGAGATTCGATGATGAAGAAACTGGGCTGGTCAGGGCTGATATCATGATTTATCCCAAGGGAGTTCCGTTCCTGTCTGTTCTCCCGAGATGGGATGCTGGTGACATCGTTCAGACGAAAGGGACCCTTCCACTCGAAGTGGAAGTGCGAGACCAGAACGGAAACCTGGTCGAAGGAGCCACAGTCATTGTGACGCCCGAAACTGGTGGTCCCACCATCTCTCCCGATGTCGGAATGACCGTTGGCGGACAAGTCAGCTTCCTCATCACGGCGCCCACGTCTGTGCCAGGCACAGAGGCAGAGTACGCACTGGTGGTTGAGGCCCAGGATGGAGGAATAAGCTCGGATCCCTATGAGGTCATTCTCACGGTCATCGAACCGAAGGCGGTAGACCACGGCGGGGACATGACATACCTCCTGATAGGGGCAATTGCCGTCATTATCGTGATAGTCGTGGCGGTCTCTCTGCTTGTCATGAAGAAGCCCAAGAGACGCAGACGGTAGGAGCAATCGGTCCTGACTGGATATCGCCTTGCCCGGAGCTTGCGCCAGGCTGAAAGTGTTATAAGCGGCTCCCACATTACATTGGCGAGGAATTTCCATGTCTTGGACTCAGGCTGAATTGAGAACCCTCAAGCCAAACAGATACATACTGATAGACGGGGAGCCCTGCAGGATACTCGGCATCACCATATCGAAACCTGGGAAGCACGGAGAAGCGAAGGCTAGGGTGGAGGCCGTCGGGCTTTTCGATGAGCAAAAGAGAAGTATCGTGCATCCGGTCACCCACAAGGTGAAGGTCCCGATGATTGACAAGAGAAAGGCTCAGGTTCTTGCAGTGATGGGCTCTGAGGTCCAACTCATGGATCTCGACACGTATGAGACGTTCAACGTGGCAATCTCACATGAACTGAAAGGTTCGCTCAATCCTGGCAGTGAGATCCAGTACCTTGTGGCGATGGGAAGAAGAAAGATAACCAGGACGTGATTCCTCCGATGAGGCCAGCCCCCCTCGTGTTCGCCGATGCGCGTGCGAACCTGGCGGAGGCGGAGTTTGTCATTTTCGGCGTCCCCTTTGACGGAACCTCCACCTTCAGGGAGGGGGCGAGACTTGCACCCGAGAAAATAAGAGAGGCTTCATACAACTTCGAAAGCTACGTCTACGAACACGGCATCGATCTGAACGATGTTCCTTTCCATGACACAGGAGATGTGGAGTGCCCCGACAGAGTGGAGGATGTATTGGAACGAGTGAAGGGTATCTCAGGGAAATTCCTGGAGTCTGGGAAGATCACAGTGGCGATGGGTGGCGAGCATTCCTTCACTCCCGCAGTCGTGGCAGGGCTCGATGACGTCGGTGTAATCATCCTCGATGCCCACCTCGATTTCAGGGACTCATACGAGGACGAGAAGAACAGCCATGCGTGCGTCACCAGACGCATATCAGAAATTGTTGGCACGGACCATGTCCTCCCTATTGGCATCCGATCCCTCTCCAAAGAGGAGCTGACAGATGCCAAGGAACTCGGGCTGTCCTACATACCCGCCAGCGAGATCTTCGAGAAGAAGCTCATGGGGACGGTGGCGAGAAAGGCTCTCAGCCTAGTGGAAAGGAGAGACATCTACCTGTCAATTGACTTGGATGTCATTGATCCGGCATTTGCTCCAGGCGTCGGGAATCCTGAGCCGTGTGGATTGACCCCGACACAGGTCTCTGAGCTCATCGACCTCCTGGGAAGCAGGCTCGTGGGCGTTGATTTCACAGAGGTCTCTCCGCCGCACGATGACGGCATCACGTCGCTGCTTGCGGCCTTCCTCACAAGGGAGACAATCGCGGCAATCGAAAAGGCTCACAGATAGCCAGGGATGTCACCACTCTTGCGTGATATCTTCTCCAGATCCACTCTCTTGAGTTCGTCATCGAATTTCCTGTCGATGGAATCCTTCCTTTCCTTGAGTTCGGCAGCCTTGGCTGTGTCCTTCCCTGCATCCTCCTTCAGGGATTCTATCTCGCTCACCAATGAGGCGTCGATTCTGACCCCGTTCATGCCAAGTATCCAGAGGGTGTTTCTCATTATGTCGAGCTCGAGCATCATCTTTTCTCTTGTCCCGACCTTGTCCAGTCTCCTGTTCATCTTCACCAGGAAGTCTCTGTGGCTCCTCAGGGCGCTCAGGATGTTGTCTATCCGTTCGCTGGTCCTCAGCAGGTACTCCTCCAGTCTCATCACGGCATCGTTCAGCTCGCCCATCAGCCCCGCATCGCCCCGCTTGGTTCTACTCGTGATTCGAAGGGCGTCCATTATTAGACCCTCGCGCTTGATGCGGGTCTCCAGCTTCCTCTCCAAGCTCCTCGTCTTTTTCTTTTCCTCAGCCAGCTGTCTCTGAAGCGACTTCAGACGCCGTTCCATCTTGTCCAGGCGGTCCTTTTCCTTGCGGGTCTCGCCAGACCTTGGCATCTGACTTATGATTGCTAGTAGAGAATATGAAGTTTGTGATGTCGTTCTCAGGGAGAGTCAGGACGCAGTCGACCCGGACTTGGATGACTAACTGGGTGTCATTTGTGGTCAAATCCTTTATATAAAGTGCTCATCCTAGTCGGTTGCCAATGAGAAAGCCCATCATCCTGGTCGAGAACATTTCCAAGGTCTTCACATCGAAGCAGAGGAAGAAAGGGGAAAAGCGGGTGAAGAAGGTTGAGGCCCTCAAGAATGTCAGCCTCGAGATTTGCGATGGTGAGGTCTTCGGACTGCTCGGGCCCAACGGCGCAGGGAAGACGACCCTCATCAAGTGCCTCACGACGCTTCTGCTCCCCACATCAGGGACAGCCTGGATCAATGGCTTCAATCTTCAGAAGGAGGAGAACAAGGTCCGCGCCTCCATAGGTTGCATGCTGATGGGGGAGCGCGGTCTCTATTGGAAGCTGACGGGAAGGGAGAACCTAGACTATTTCGGAGCGCTCTATCACATCCCCAAGAATGTCAGGAGGAAGAGAATAGAGTATCTGATTGACCTACTCGACCTGTCCGATTTCGTGGACAGGACCGTGGAGACATACTCGAGCGGGCAGAAGATGACCTTCGCGTTTGCGAAATCGCTGATCAACGATGCCCCTATACTCTTCCTTGATGAGCCGACAGTGACGATGGACGTTCACGCAGCAAGGAGGCTCAGGAGCATAGTCAAGAACCTGAACAAGGAGGGGCACACGGTCATCTACACGACCCATCTGATGGCTGAAGCCGACGAGCTCTGTGACAGGGTCGCAATCATCGACAGGGGTGAGATAATCGCCCTCGGGCCGCCGAACGAGTTGAAATCCTCAATCCCGCAGGAGAGCGTGATTGACGTGGAAGGCGTGATACCGGAGTCTGCGAGGGACAAGATACTGGCGATCCCAGGAATCAAGAGTGCGGTCGTGAAGGATGAGACGAACGGAAGGACGAAGCTGGGAATAATCTGTGATAACAGCAGGAGGCTGTTGCCCGCGATCATAGAAGCGCTCGTGGAAGAAGAGGCGAGCATCGAGTACATCAGCCCTCAGGATGTGACGTTGGAGGACTTCTTCATAGCCAAGACGGGGAGGTCACTCAGCATCGACACCAGAGAGGTGGTAACTGAAAAAGGTGCGGAGACCAGATGAAGACCGTTCACAGGGGCTTGGGCCTCTCGAAACTCTCCATGAGGGCATCCCTCGGGATTACGAAGACTGTCCTGATCGCGAGGTTCAAGATAGTGCTCCGTTACAAGGGCGCCATATTGTTCGACATGTTTCTCCCCGTGATCCTGGCTGCTCTTCCCATACTTCTCGGAGTTGCAATTGCGGGTCAGGCCGCGGCTCAGAATTTCGAGAACACGACAGGAACGGAGAACTACGAACTGTACATGCTAATCGGTGCGAACACGTTCATAGTGGTAACACTGATGCTGTGGCTCGTTGGGTACTGGATAAGAAGGGAGATGGAGACGGGTACGCTCGAGTCCGTCTATGCTTCTCCCGCCAAAAGGGCCGAGGTCCTTTCCGGAGTCACCCTGTATGCGCTGATCAGGTCCCTCATGGCCTTTACATTCGCAATGCTGATTGGCTCACTCATCTTCCAAATCAACATATTCCAGGGCGATCTCTTGCTGGCACTAGCGTTCATCGGCATAGGAATCATCCCGCTCTGGGGGATAAGCTTCGCGTTCGGTGCCCTCATCCTCAAGGTGAAGGAGGCCGATTCGCTCATACAGGTGATGCAATGGGTTGTGGCGTTCTTCATGGGCATCTTCTTCCCGATCACCGTTTTCCCGCCATTCCTTCGCTACGTAGCGTTGAGCTTCCCGCCAACGTGGATGACGAACGGTGTGAGGGCCTCACTCCTGGATGTGGCATACTTCTTCGGAACATGGTACTTGGATCTGGCGGTCCTCCTGGTGTTTGCGGCAGTGTTGCCGCTCATCGGCTACACCGTCTTCCTTAGGACAGAGAGAAGAATCAAGAAGAACGAGGGGGTGGGACAGTTCTGAAGAAGGATATGGTAAGAAAGCCCTTCGGGCTGTCCGACTTCTCACCCAGGCAAAGCCTTGCCACATTTCTCTCCATGTCAAAGAAGACGATAGTCGAGTTCTCCAGATATCCTCTCTCCTTCGGGGCCATCTTCCTTCAGATATTCCTCATGGTCCTCATGTTCATGTTTGCGGTGTTCGCCTTCTCGGCCCCTACCCAGGCACTCGATTCATTTGAGGACGCATCCTTGGTGGGTTGGGCAGAGGATAATTCCACGAGTTTCGTGGAAGGGTATTTCGCCCAGGTGGTGAGTGGCCCACATGGAGAAGAGGCGGCAATGGTGGTCTTCCTCAACTTGTCCGATCCCAGCCACGTATATGGCCTCGAAAGGAATCCAGAAGGCAAGTCCGATTGGTCAATCTTCATGCAACTGCAGATTCAGCTCTACTCCCCCAATGGAATGAGTGCCGATGTCTCGATACGGCTCAAGGGGAATGCAAGCGACAACGGAACTTGGTGGGACTCGGATGCGAAGACACTGAGGGGAGGCCACGAGACACTCGTTTTCAACATCACCGAGTTCGGCGGGGAGAACGGAACTCTCGAGAATGTGGATGCCCTCAGCGTGAGGTTCCAGAATGCGGCCAACGGCACTGTCGTGCACATCACTCAGATTGACATGGTCCTAACCCCGCAAGGAAGCAGGTTGGCAGGGGTCATGATGTACGGGTTCATCATATTCATCTTCCTCAGCTTCATACTTTGGGAAGTGGGATTCTCCATAAGAGAGGAGCAGTTTCGAGGGACCCTTGAAACACTGTACCTTACACCCGCCAACAAGTTCAGCAACCTCGTATCTAGAATCTTCGCGATTTTCCTGTGGATCTCCGTGATTGCCTCGATTGCCCTGGTCGTCGTGGCGATCGTCGCCGGCGGCTTGCCCATGCACAATATCGCTCTCGCTTTCGCAATTCTCTTCCTGACGGTGTCGGGGATACTTGGTCTGTCGTTCGTCATTGCAGGTCTCACGATCAAGATCAAGGAAAGTGCGGCGCTTATCGTGAACTTCCTTCAGTTCTTCTTCATGATATTCTGTGCCGCCTTCTTCCCCTTCAAGGCGCTCCCACCCGTGGTGGTGGACTACGTGAGTAGGTGGATACCTGTGAGCTATGCCATAGACGCGTTCAGATCCGTCCTCATTGGATTCCCCAAGGGCTTTCCTGAGCTTCTTCCCTTCGAGATTGAAATGATTGTCGTCGTGCTCTTCGGAGTCCTCTCGCCGCTCCTCGGCTACCTCTTCTACCGACACTCCGAGAAGAAGGCAAGAATCGAGGGAACTCTCAGCGAGTACTGATGAGGAAGGTGCAATTGAGAAGCGTGCCCAGAGATGAGTGATGTCGCGCTTTTGGTACAGACGGGGGCGGAGGACCGCCTCTAAAGTTGGCTCTGGCGGATTTTGGTTATAGGTACAACCGATAGGGTGAGGGGATACCAGCGTGGGGGGTGCTTCTCAAAACATTCCAGGGAGCAGAGGAGATCATACTTCAACATCCGCTTCCCCCTTCAGTCGGCTCGGTTGAGAGCAATCTTTTAATATCCACTCACCTCTCTTTCAGCAAGGTGCAATCGTGACAAGATGGAATGGTCCGCTTAACCGAGTGGATGAGTTTCGATACGAGATCCCGAAGAGCTACAAGCCTGGAATGAGAACCAGCGGACTAATCTATGTGGATTCGAAGATGATGAGGAGCGTGATCAGAGACAACGCTCCCGAGCAGGTTGCCAATGTCGCGACACTTCCTGGGATCCTTCAGAAGTCCATGGCAATGCCGGACATACATTGGGGCTATGGATTCCCAATAGGCGGGGTCGCTGGAATGGATGTCGACGAAGGGGTCATCTCACCTGGCGGTGTCGGCTACGACATAAACTGCGGCGTGAGGATGCTCACGACGAATTTCACAGTGAGAGATGTGGCACCCAAGCTTAAGGAGATAGTGGATACATTCTTCTCCAACGTCCCCTCCGGAGTCGGCTCCAAGGGCAAGGTTAGGGTTGATTACGGGACGTTGACGAGAGTCCTCGAGGACGGTGCCCGATGGGCGGTCGAGAATGGCTATGGATGGGAGGATGATCTAGAGCACCTCGAAGAAGGAGGTTGCCTTGAGGGAGCTGACTCCGAGAAGGTGAGTCAGAAGGCAATCGAAAGGGGAAAGTCGCAGCTGGGAAGCCTCGGGGCGGGTAACCACTTCCTCGAAATCCAGAAGGTGGACCAAATCCGAAATGAGGAGGCGGCTAGGAAAATGGGCGTCAGAGAGCTGGACCAGATAATCGTGATGATCCACACCGGGTCGAGAGGTTGCGGCCACCAGATAGCCAGCGACTATATCCGCAGGATGGAGGTGGCCTACAGGAAGTATGGAATCAGCCTCCCAGACCGACAGCTTGCCTGCGCACCGATAGATTCACCCGAGGGGAGGGACTACTTCGCCGCGATGGCCTGCGGTGCGAACTTCGCCTGGACGAACAGGCAGCTGATCCTCCACTGGGTGCGCGAATCCTTTGAACAGGTGTTCCATCAGGACGCGGAGGATATCGGACTGAGGGTGATATACGATGTGGCTCACAACATCGCCAAGTTCGAGGAGCACGAGGTCAACGGAAACAGAAAGAAAATCTGCATACATAGAAAGGGTGCGACGAGAGCGTTCGGCCCTGGCAAGCAGGAGGTTCCCCCGGACTACAGGGACATAGGGCAGCCAGTTCTCATCCCGGGGGACATGGGAACCCACTCCTTCCTGCTCCTGGGAACGGACAAGGCGATGAAGGAGACCTTCGGATCCACGTGTCATGGAGCTGGGCGGGTAATGTCCAGGAGGCAAGCCACGAGGATGTTCCGGGCGAACCAGGTCAAGAACCAGCTCCAAAAGAAGGGGATATATGTCCATGCGGCAAGCATGAAGGGAATCGTGGAAGAGGCGCCTGACGTCTACAAGGACATCCTCGATGTTGTACGAGTAGCGGATGGCGCTGGACTATCAAGCATTGTCGCCCGAATGTCACCCATGGGTGTCGTGAAGGGGTAGATTGAGGATCGCTCTTCTTCCCATCGGTAATGTGGATGACTCCATCCTCAATCACCTCTCTTCAGAGCTTTCTGTCTTCGGTGAGGTCGATGTCCTTCCAGAGGTAGAGGTCCCTCCCTCTGCCTTCAGAGCACGCAGGGAGCAGTACCTCGCCTCCGACCTGAAGGACTTGACGAGGAAGTATCAGCATGACAAGGTCCTGGGGGTGACCGACGTAGACATCTATGAGGACACTTTGAACTTCGTATTTGGCCTCGCTGACATCAGAGGGAGGTCGGCTCTCATTTCAATCCGAAGATTGAGGGACAACGACATGGAGGTCTTCAAGTCCCGTGCAGCGAAGGAGGCCCTTCACGAACTGGGTCACACCTTTGGTCTAGGGCATTGCCCGAACAGGAGCTGCGTGATGACGTTCTCGAATTGCCTAGCGGACACGGACGACAAGGAAAAGGATTATTGCTACTTCTGCGCTCTGAGGCTCAGAAAGGCGGGAGTGCTGCCTTAGGTGATTAGGATGTTAGCTGAAGTGAGTATATTTCCCATCGGAGAGGGAGTGAGTCTCAGCAAGTGGGTGGCCAGGTGCCTGAGGATAATAGATGAGAGCGGGCTGGAATATCAGATGAATCCTAT
Source organism: Thermoplasmata archaeon (assembly GCA_046761045.1). GTDB lineage: Archaea > Thermoplasmatota > Thermoplasmata > RBG-16-68-12 > JAGMCJ01 > JAGMCJ01. Next base: position 28,997 of record JBHIFJ010000003.1, on the reverse strand, counting down.
GGGAACAGTGATTGAGGGGGAGTACGATGAGGTCATGGACGTCATTCGAAGGTGTCACATGGCCGTTCTGGAGGACACCGAGCGGGTCTCGACATACATCAAGATAGACGATCGGAGAGGGACTGTGAATGCGATTTCGAAGAAGGTCAAGAGCGTCGAGGAGGCTGTCGGAAAGGCCCTCAGGAAGTGAGCTACTCCACCCTCGACAGAAGTGCCAGGCCCGCAAGGGCCATGATGATGCCGTAGAGGAAAGCATAGGCGGGGCTGAACATCCACAGGAATCCTGCTATGAGGCTGGCGGGGAACTTGGCGACGCCTGTGAACGCATGATAGGTGCCGAGCGCTGTCGCCTTCAGGCTGCTGGGTGACATGTCTGCCACGTAGGCTCTCTGAACCCCGTCAAGCGTGGCCATGCTGAGGCCGAAAACCGCGAAAAGCAACATCAAATGGGTGATATCGGAGGCGAAGATGAAACCCGCGAAAGTCACTATGAAAATGCCGTAGCCAAAGGCAATCATCCGCTTTTTACCCACCTTGTCGGAAAGGGCGCCAGCCGGGAAGGCAAGAATCGCGTACGTGATGTTGAAAAGGAGATACAATGCGATGACGGACTCCGTCCTGCCGATCAGTTCCGTTCCGCGGTAGACGAGGAAGAGAACCGAGAAGTTGCCGATTTCGAATGCTGTAGCGGCGAAGATGAAGAGCTTGAGGTTCCTTGGGATGAGGGAGGTGGTCACCTTGAACGACCTGGGCGGGGCCCTCTCAACTGGTTTCTCCCGGATGAGAAAGACTATAGAGAACGCGATTATGGCGGGAATCGCTGCGATCAGGAAGATCGTTCTTATGCTCTCACCGATTTCCCCAGACAGAATGGGAAGAAGGGCAATCACAAGGAGGGGCCCCAGGATGGCGCCAGCAGTATCCATCGCCCGATGGAGACCGAAGGCCTTGCCGGTGGTCTCCTTGCTCGTCGATTCGGATATTATTGCGTCTCTGGGAGAGGTTCTGATTCCCTTTCCTACCCTTTCGAAGAACCTCCAGACCGTGAAATCGATCCATGAAACTGAGAAATAGAAGAGCAGCTTCGAAAAGGAGGACACTCCATATCCGGTCGCGACGAGATTCTTCCTCCTTCTCGCTCTGTCGGACCAGAAGCCAGAGGCGACCTTCAACAGCGAGGCGGTGCTCTCCGCTATCCCCTCGATGAGTCCAAATATCATAGGATTCCCGAGCAGAACAGCCGTGACGAATATCGGGAAGAGGGGCAACATCATCTCGCTGCTAGTGTCAGTCAGGAAACTGACAAAGGCCAGTATGATGATGTTCATCGAGAGGCCGGCCGTAATGCGTGAGAGAATCTTCCTTTTTGGCGGCACCGATAAACATATGGGTCTAGTATAAGCAAGTTCTCCCGAAAGATTTGTAATGGCAATGCGGTATTAGGACGGATGATTCCTTTTGAGGAGGTTCGAGTTCTCGACAAAAATGCAGAATATCTTGGGGTACCAACATCTCAGCTCATGGAGAATGCGGGGAAGAGGATTGCTGACACTCTCTTGGAGGAATTCGGGATTCAGGGAAGAAGAGTCGTATTCATATGCGGAACCGGCAACAACGGAGGGGACGCGTTCGTTGCGGCAAGGATTCTTCACGGCACCTGCAAGACCGTCATCGTTCTGGCCAAGCCCAAGGAGAGCATTGGAAGCGAGATATCCAGGAAGAACCTGGAGAGATATGATGGAGATGTCCAAGTGGGAGTTGATTCCGCCGCCTCCGAGATAGAGAAATCCGATGTCATCGTAGACGCCATCCTTGGCATCGGGGTCAAGGGAGAAGTCAGAGAACCGCTCAGATCGCTTATCAACCTCATCAATGATTCCGGAAAGCCCGTTCTCTCTGTAGATGTGCCCAGCGGTCTCGGTTCAGACACCGCGATAATTCCCACTGTAACCGTCACATTTCATGATGTCAAGATAGGCATGAATGAGAAGAACTCGGGAAGAATCATAACAGCAGACATAGGCATTCCAGAGGACGCAGAGAAGTTCACTGGACCTGGGGAACTCGTGTACTATCCCCTTCCCGCCATGGAATCCCACAAAGGCGACAACGGAAGGCTCCTTGTTGTCGGAGGTGGGCCGTTCACTGGTGCCCCCGCGCTGGCAGGACTATCCGCACTTCGCATGGGCTGCGATCTCGCTCGGATTGCGACTCCCGAAAGCGTTTGGAGGGTCATCGCCTCCTTCTCGCCCGATCTGATAGTGCGTCCTCTGGAGGGGGAATTCCTAAACCCAGGAAATCTTCAGGTCCTCCTCAGCATGGTCGATGATGTTGATGCCGTCGTCATAGGACCTGGGCTGGGGCGGGAGGGGGACACACTGAGAACGGTCAGAGACCTCGTCTCAGAACTCGAGATTCCATTTCTGGTGGATGCCGATGGAATCACTGCCGTGGCAGAGGATCTCAGCGTCATCAGGGGAAAGAGGTGCATAGTGACCCCACATGCAGCAGAGTTCAAGAGGCTTAGTGGAATCGAGATTCCGAAGAAGCTGGACGATAGGATTGGTGTAATCGATTCCTTCTCCAAGGAGAACGATATCGTCGTGCTTCTCAAGGGGCCGGTGGACGTAATCGCTGGGGAGGGAAGATTGAAGCTCAACAGTACAGGGAACGAGGCGATGACGGTTGGCGGGACAGGGGATGTCCTCTCAGGGATCTGCGGCTCCCTTCTTTCGAGGGGTGTGGGGCCGTTCAACACCGCAAGGATTGGCGCCTTTGTGAGCGGATCTGCTGGAGACCTGGCCTTTGAGAAACTGGGCTACGGGCTCCTTCCGACCGATATCATTTCAGAGATACCCGACGTCCTCAACGCCCACCTGAAGAGATAGGTGATTCTGCTTGGAAATACAGCCCATTGCAGACGAGCCTGCGCTCCTCTTCGGCAAGACCGTGATTCTGGCCGACCTCCACATCGGCATAGAACTGGACTTCTTCGAATCTGGATTCGTAATCCCGAAACAGACAGAGAGAATGCTCGAAAGACTGGTCGCAATAATCGATCGATGCAAGGCCGAAAGGGTCGTCATCGTGGGCGATCTGAAGCATAAGATAAAAGGGGTCAGCCCTCAAGAGAGAAGGGAGATCCCGTCCTTCTTTGAGGGTCTCCTGGAAGTCGTCACGGAGGTGCATCTTGTACCGGGGAATCACGATGCGTATGTCCTGGGCTTTCTCCCGGAAGGCGTTGTGTCGCACAATCCCAAGGGCTTCAGGCTGAATGATGTGGGATTCTCCCACGGATTCAGCTGGCCGAGCCCTGAGGCCATGGAAGGCAGTGTGCTGTGCATGGGCCATATCCATCCTTCAGTTCTTTTCGTGGACAGGCTCGGGCTGAGGATGACGAAGCGCTGCTGGCTGAGAGCAAGGTTCAAGGGAGGCGGGGAGAGATATGAGAGGAGCCCCGATGAGCTTATCGTGATACCGACCTTCAATGACTTCTGCGGGGGGTTCGCAGTGAACGATCCAAGATCAAAGCCGATGGGACCTCTTCTGAAGTCCGACATGATCGATCTCGAGAACTCAAGGATCTATCTCCTTAATGGAGTTGACCTCGGGAAGCTGAAGGATCTCATGGTCGCTTCGGCGTGGGAATCGCCGAGATAAAGCAGGCTGCACACGCAGATACTCATATGCCTTCGGTCGCACATTCGCCGCGATTTTGCGCGGTGATCCTTCGCCTCCTTCAAAACGCGGCTCGACAAAGGAAACTCATCGATGGACACTTTCACCAGCCAGGCTGGATTTGAGACACACTCACCATCCCCGCTTCACAGCGTGAAATCCGTACAGAGCCCCGTGAACGGCCAGATTGGACAAGGTTTGAGGCATATCGAGAGAATCCTGTCCGAAAGCAATCTCGTGTCTCTCCCCGAAATGAGGACTCGGCGCACAATGATGCCAGTCGGCGATGGGCCTGGGCGGATTTGAACCGCCGACCTCCACCTTGTAAGGGTGACGTCATAACCACTAGACCACAGGCCCTCTGTAAATGGATATTCCGAAGGTAGATAAGCCTTTCCCGGGCTATTCCTCTGGGGAGGTGGATTCCGACTTCTCCGACTCCGGATCCCTTCTCGCCATCCGCTCGTGCCACTCCCTCGTCCGCTCGATCAGGAGCTTCCTCTCGATCAGCTCCTCCTCGGAGGGTAGAACCACTCCGCCGACGGCCTTTCCGAGAACCGTGCCTATCACCGTCAGGGGAATGATAAACAGCGTGGAGAAGACCATGCTCATCCTCTGCTCGTCAGTCGACGGCAAATAGGTGGCATTGCTCACGATTCCGGACAGAATGGGGGCGTACACCGCCAGGAACGCAATGACGGCTGCAATGAAGACTATCGATATCGAAAGAAGAATCATCACGGACACATTGTGCTCGTTGGCGAGGAGACCCACCATGAAGCTGACCGCGAGCGGTGCAAAGATAACGCTGAACCCGATCTCCCCCTCGGCAAAGGGCGAATACTCGGGGAAGAAGGAGATGAAGAAGAAGCTCGCCATAGTAATCGCTCCGCAGAAGGTCCACAGAACCGCGAGCAACCCGCTGTAGACGGACTTCCTGCTAACCCTCATAGGGCTCCACCCCTGTCGTGCTGAAGAAGTAAATTCCATGGACCGGAACGGCAATGTCCAGGTCCACGACATTGTATCTCATGTCTGCCCTTATGAAAGGATAGTACCTCCCCTGTGCGTCTGTCTTGTTGAGAGCCTCGAGCTTTGGCCTGGATGTCACAGTGAGCGAGGATAGGAGCGTGGCGTTCCCCCCCGACGGAACGAAGTAGTCAGGGTCATCATACCGGAAGAAGCCACCCGTCCACACGTACGATTGCTCCATCGCCTGAGGGTTGCCAATGTTGCCCATCGTGCTCTCGTTGAGCATCCAGAGCTGGAACTCGATGTTGTACACCCAGACGTCCAGCCTCGTAGGGTTGTTCACCTCCACGAGAATCGTCACGCGAACATCCGTGTCCAGGGAGTTTATCAGAGGGATTCGCACCTCCTTGATGTAGATGTTGCCCGCCGATGGAGTGAGCTTGATGCGGGCGTCTGTGAAGGCCTGGTACGTGTCTACGGTCAAGGCAAGAGTGGTGGCCGAGAAGACTGTCACCAAGACGAAGGCTACCCCGATAACCAGTGCATACCTGTTCATCACTCCACCTGGAGACCCTTCTTGCACACGGGGCATTCGCCGAGCTGTCCGGCGCAAGATTCGTGGTACAGCTTGTTGCAGTCGCAACGCGCGAACGGCATTCCCTTCTTGATTGTGGCCTTGCAGAGGTCGCAGACACCTTCCTCGAATACCTCCTCGTCATCAGGCCTCTTAATCGGAAGCTCCCCAGCGAAATGGCACAGGGCGAAGTGACCAGGCCTCACCTCCTTGAACTGCGGCAGCTCCTTGTCGCATATGTCCTTACGGTACAGGCATCTGGGATGGAACACGCACCCGGGCGGGAGGTCTATGGGGCTGGGAAGATCCCCCCTAATCTTCACCCTTCCGTGCTTGGCCTTTGGATCCGGAACGGGAACCGCCGACAGCAGAGCCTCCGTATACGGATGCATCGGGTCCTTGATGACATCCTCCGATGAGCCGAGCTCCACTATGAACCCGAGATACATGACAGCGATTCTATGGCTCATATATCTGGTCACGGACACATCGTGGGATATGAAGAGGAACGGGATCTTGTACTGCTCTCTCAGGCTCAGCATGAGATTCATTATTCCAGCCCGGATGGAAACGTCGAGCATGCTCACGGGCTCATCCGCCACAATGAACTTCGGCCGGAGCACGAGGGTTCTTGCAATCGCGACCCTCTGCCTCTGCCCCCCGCTCAACTCGTGAGGATACCTGTACATGAACTCCTCAGGCGGTTTCAGCTCCGCATACTGGAGCGCCTTTGCCACCATGTCCACCCTCTCATCCGAGGACTCTCCCACACCATGAACGACCAGGGGCTCCGCAACGGTTGCGAAGACTGTCAATCTCGGATTCAGCGATTCGTATGGGTCCTGGAAGACCATCTGGACATCCCTGCGAAACACCTTCAGCTCCCTTCCCTTGAGCGCGGCGATGTCCTTGCCGGTGAAGTACATGTGGCCCTCTGTGGGCGTCTCGAGTCTGACGAGGAGACGTCCGCATGTTGTCTTGCCGCAACCGGACTCGCCAACCATCCCTAGAATCTCGCCTTCACCGATCGAGAAATCAACTCCATTCACAGCGTGAACGACCTTCTCCCTTCCAAAGAGTGAGGCAAGGAATCCCGACTTTATCGGGAAGTGCTTCTTGAGATTCGTGACCCTATAGACAACGTCCTCATCCATTTCCGCGGCAACTGCTTCCTCTGACGCTTCCAACTTATCACCTCAGGCGAGTTGGCCCGAATATATCTCCCTGGCGAAATGGCACATGGACCAGTGGTTCTTAGCCACTTCGACGCTCTTGGGTTCCTCCTTCCTGCATATGTCCTGTGCGAATTTGCATCTGGGATGGAATCTGCATCCGTGCGGTGGCGCTGAGAGGTCCGGCGGGGAGCCGGGGATGGATATCAGCCTCTTTCGCTCGCCCTTGATGCTGGGGAAGGCCCCCGTCAGCCCGATGGTATAGGGGTTCGCAGACCTCTCGAAGATGGAGACTATGTCGCCGAACTCGAAGAGCTTCCCCGCATACATGATTCCTATCGTCTCAGAAACCTCTGCGACGACCGAGATGTCGTGTGTGATTATCATCATAGCAATGTGGAACTCTTTCTGAAGGTCTCTGATCTCCCCGAGTATTCTGTCCTGCATGATGACGTCGAGCGCGGTCGTTGGCTCGTCGGCTATTATGAGCTGCGGGTTGCAGGCAAGCGACATGGCAATGATAGCCCTCTGCCTCATGCCGCCGCTGAACTCGTGCGGATAGCCTGTGACTCGCGAGCGGTCGAGACCCACGAGGTCGAACAGCTCAAGGACCCTCTCCTTTGCCTCATCCTTCGTCATGTCCTCGTGGCGTAGCAGGGCCTCCACGATCTGATCACCGACCTTGTAGACCGGATTGAAGGCGTTCATGGCTCCCTGGAAGATCATCGATATCTTGCTCCACCTGATATCCATCATCTTCTCCTCGATTTCCCGCTCGATTCGCCTCCTCCGCCGCCTTGCCAGGAAGCTATTGAGTTCTCCATCAACGAGGTCCTCGAGCTCTCCCTTCATTTCCTCCTTTGAGAGGCTGGCATCGTTGAGGATGGCATTGACCTCCTCGACACATGCCCTCTCCTGCTCCAGCAGCATCCTTGACTCCATCACAGTTGAGGGATCCCCCTCTGAGATGGCGAGCCTGTTCATCTTTCTTTCAACGAGTGCCTTGGTCTCCTCGAGCCACAGTGGTTCCTTCAGGACCTCCGCGAGCTCGGTGGGGAAGTCGGCCCGACCAATGAGAGTGCCATCGAAGATGATCTCGCCTCCAACGATTCTACCGTTGGACGGAAGGAGCCTCGTGATGGCAAACGCGGTCGTTGTCTTCCCGCATCCAGATTCTCCCACGAGGCCCATGGTTTCACCGCGATCGAGATGGAACGTGACACCGTCAACAGCGTACACGGTCCCCTTCAATATTCTGAAGTAGGTTTTGAGATTGTTCACTTCTAGCATCGCCACCGGATCACCTCTGCCTCAGACGTGGATTGACTATTTGCTCATATCCTCTGCCGATTAGATAGAACGCGAGCGAGAGGAATGTGATGCCCAGACCCGGCGGGAGAAGCCACCACCAGGAACCCAGGACGTTGGACTGTTGGATGAACATCAACATCTGTCCCCAGCTGGGTGTGTTCACATCCCCTAGGCCGATGAAGCTCAGTGCCGCCTCGGTGAGAATCGCACCGCTCACGGCGAACGTCATGTAGAGGAAGGCGAGCGGGAGGACGTTTGGGGCAATGTGTTTGAACATTATCCTGATGTTACTTGCCCCCGTTACTCTCGCTGAGTCGATGAACGGCCTTTCCTTCAAAGAGAGAACCTCGGACCTTATGACTCTGGCTGTTCCCGGCCAACCCACTATTGTTATGACCAGAATGATGTTCCATATCCCGGCACCGAGGACAGCGGCCAGGATGATGACGAGCGGGAGACCTGGAAGGACAAGTATCACGTCCGTGAATCTCATCAAAACGGAGTCGACCTTGCCCCCGGTATATCCAGAGACCAGCCCTATGATCGTGCCAATGGAAATGGAGAAGAAAGCCGCCAACAGCCCGACCGTCAAAGCCACACGGGTGCCCCACATCCATTGACTGTACAGGTCCCTCCCCTGGTTGTCCGTGCCGAGCCAATACGTGTTTCCGCTTGGGACGGAGGACATCCACGTGGGCGGCAATGGAGCGAGGTACTCACCGCTTGATGAATAGACCTGAATCGTTCCGTCGGTCATTCCGGCAAAGACGCTCTTGTGGAGATGGCGGGAACCAGGCTCGTCCCTCCACACATTGAGTGCGCCATTAATCCGTGCATCAAATGTCTGCTTCCATGAGACAGTGCCATCTGTGTTGAAGGAATATATCGTGCTCCTGTCATCGGTCCAGTCGTTCGCGGTTCCGTTGTCATTGTATCCAGCAATGAGAACGATACTTGACCCGACGAGATAGTAGGGGGGTGTGTTGAACACGAACTGCTCCCTTGGTTGCACAGGTACCTCAAAGATTCCGCGCGCCCTGCCCGCGGGCAGCTCCCTGATTCTGTCCCTTTGGATGGCATAGAAGGTGCCCGTGCTCGAGCCCACGTAAACGTATGAGCCATACGGCTCTGGCCTTGTCAGAACGCCCCCATCTATGTCCAGGATGGTCCTCGCGACCTGTATCCCGATTATGGAGTTGTTCTGGTTCTGCTTTCCGTCCGGGAACTCCTCTCCAGGAGGGATCGTGACCCAAGGTTCGTAGACCCCTCCGTCCTCGGGATAGAATGCGTGTATGAAACCGTTGCTGGTCCCCAGGAATATCAGGGGAGGAATAGAGCCTTCTGGCTGGGAGATTATCGGCGCCGTAGACCAATCGTCTCCTATCAGTATTGTGCCGTTCAAGATGTATCCGTGAGCGGCCTCATCGGTCCATACATATGACCCGTTCCTTGTGAAGACATTGGCCAGATATCCTCCAGCATTGAAGACAAGGTATTCACCAGAATAGCTCCCGCCCGAGGAGTAGGCAACGGCGGGTGAGAACATGGGAGAATTCTTGATCATCAAGGGAAGATCCGCCATCACGATTGGTCCTCGAGGCGCTGTCATGTTCCAAAGCTCGCTGGGTTGATAGTCATCTCCCCCGAAGAGGAACATCTCCGAGCTGTCCAAGAAGACCGTTGAGGAACCGTGACGTGCAGAGGGCATGAGGGTTGTGTTCAGTTGAGTCCAGTTGTCGGTCGTGAGGTTCAACTGCCACGTTTCCTGTATTCGCTCGGGGTTCGTGCCGAGACCGCCAAAGAGAATTGCAGTGTTCGTGACACTGTCATAGGCGAGGGACTGCCATGCCCTCGGGGTCAGGTCCTGAGGGCTCTCGATGTATCCCCACTGACCTGAGGAGAGGTTCAAGAGTTTGGTCTGATTGTTATCGTTGTCCTCAACGTACTCTTCGCCACCGAATATGATGAGTCTGTTCTTCGCAGCATCATATATCATGGATGTGCCCATCCGGGCGATTGCGCTTGAGTTAGTCGGCACATCAGACCACGTAAGACTTGTGAGGTTCAGCTTCAACGTCTTGTTAAGGTCCGTAACTCTTCCCCCGAACATGTAGACTGCGTTGTCACCGCTGCTGTATGCCATCGAGTGCCCGCTTCTCCAATCGGGGGCGCCGCTATAGTTCACCTGATTCCATCTCTCAGTAGTGAAGTTGAACTGCCACATATCATCCAGTATTGAGGTCTTCTGCTTCCCACCGTACATCAGTGCGGAATTCCAGCTTGGAACGTAGGCCATTGCGCTCTCTCGCCTGTAAGGGGGCGCACTCGAGAGGTTGTCCAACTCAGTCCACTCCTTACTGGTGAGGTTGAATATCCACGTCTGGACCAGGTCCGCGCTCTGAGACCCAACACCGTTGTCTCCGCTGACGAGGAGGACCTTCTTTGACTCTGGACTGTATGCCATGACGTGCCGGTCTTGAGGGAAGGGACGTTCCTGCGGATATGCTCTCATCCATTGGTTGGAGCTGACATTGTAGAACCAGGTCTCGTCGTCCTTCCAAATGCTGGAAAAGGCATACACCTTCCCCTCCTCGGTCCCGACGAAAACCCTCTCATATGCCCTTCGATTGGATGTCTCGTCCGCGAAAACGGCAATACCCGTTACGGTGCTATCGAGCGTGGCCGTGAAGACATCCTCCCCCGTTGGTATGTGTGAGGATCGTCTCGTCAGGTCGATCTCGAGGGTTCCAGCCTCATTCAGCTGGTAGAACTCCCCGCTCTCAGTTCCGAAATACAGGACCCAGTCTGCGAACTCCGGGCTGTCGACCGAACCGTAGTTGACCACGACCGGCCCCGCGGTCACCGTGGAATCGGCTTGGAAACAGCAAACCTTATCGGACTCGCTGCCGACATACCAAACGGACTGTCCTGTTGACGGGCGCAGGGCAATGACCTTATCTCCGGAGGCGAAATAGATTCGATCCGAAGAGGGGTCTAGTTCCTTTGGTATGAGCCTGAAGGCAATGGATGTGTTGATGGGGTCTCCAGCCTTGAACAGCACCGTTGATGTGTCAACGTACCAGTACTGGTCGACCCTAATCAGATCCTCTTCGGGGGCTCTCCAGTTTATGGGATCGCGAAGATTCAGGGCCGGCGTGATTAGAGCTATCACCAAGAAGAACACGAGGATTCCAAGACCAACAAGGCCAATCCTGCTCGCCTTGAAGAGATCCCAGTTCTGCTTGAAGGCCTTGTAGTAGCTTCGAAACCTCTCATAAAGTCTCTGCTTGGACACCATGCTACAACCTCACCCTTGGATCAAGGTAGGCATACAGCACGTCTGCAGCCACGTTCGCCAGCACAGTCATTATTGCCAGGAGGAAGAATGTACCCTGAACCGCTGGGTAGTCCTGCTGTATCGTGGAGGTTACAAGGAAGTAGCCCATTCCGGGCCAGGAGAATATCGTCTCCGTGAGAACGCCACCACTGATGACGCCACCCACGCCAAGGGCGATGACCGTGGCAACGGGCAGAAGCGCGTTCCTTGCCGCATGCTTGTACATCACGGTCCTCTCGCTCAGGCCCTTGGCCTTTGCGGTTGTGACATAGTCCTCTCCGAGAACTTCAAGCATCGAGTTTCGCATGAGGAGGACGTATCCCGCCAGATTGACCATCATAAGCGTGACCAGGGGAAGTGTCATGTGCCACAAGATGTCGGCGATATAGGCAAGGCCTTCAAGTGGCCTTCCGGCTTCGTCCACACCGCCTATCCCGCCCAATGGGAACCACTGAAGCCTGAAGCCGAATGCCCAGAGCAGAATCAATCCAAACCAGAACAGTGGCATGGAGTAGAAGAACAGGCTGACAACGATGGCTGACATCTCCAGGCTTGTTCCCCGCCGCCACGCCAGTATCGCTCCGATGCCGATGCCGATAAGGGCAGAAAGAGCAAGTGCGGTCCCGAAGAGGAGGATTGTGGCGGGCGCCCTTTGGGCAATCTCAACCCAAACAGGTCGCTTGGAGAAGAAGGAAATCCCGAAATCACCTGTTATCATGGAAGTGAAGTACTCCCAGAATTGCTCCCACACTGGAAGCGGAACCACTATCTGAGGGTGTATCAGCTGATCAGGGGGCTGGAGCGTGGAGACCTCTCCCGTCGGAGAGGTGACATATCCCACCAAGCCAGAGTCGTCGATGGGTACGAGCTTGCCTTCGACCTCCACCTTGACGGCGAGGGTCAGCTCCCCGATCGATTCCGCGAACACATTGCGTGAGGTGAAAATGTTGCCCTCACCAACAACGAGCTGAAAGGGATGAATGTCGCTTGGATTGACCGCGTAGCCGTACTCCGCTTCTTCTGTGAGACCGAGCGTGGAATCATGGACGGACAGGGTCATTCTATAGAACCCAGGCTGAGTGGCGCTCATTGTCGTGGTGTATCTCCCCCACTGACCGCTCGCGCCAATCTGAGCACCTGACCCTGTGAGGTTGAGCGTCACCGTCTGGTTGGGGTCATCGTTTCTAACCAGGTCAATTGAGACTATCCTTGTCATTCCCTCCGGTGACTTCACATCGAAAGTAACGTTAAAGGTCTGGCCCACGGTGATGTTGCCCGTGGGAGCCTCGGAGAACGTTACATTCCAAATCACCAAGGGATCCTCGCTCGGGAAGTATCGCTTCGCCCTCACGTATGAAGAGTAAAGGGTTTCATTGTGGAACTCAGGGGGTTCGATGACGCCTGTGGCATTGACTTCCACCCTGATCCCGTATGCACCATCATCGAAGGCCTCGAAGGAGGCCACACGATAGACTCCGGGAGCGGTCGTCCACTTGGAGAATCCAAAATCGACAAGAAGCCGGTCCCTGACGTCCGGTGGCTGTCCCGGTTCAATGAAGAATCTCGTCGGATCCCCGGGCATCATTCTGAAGATTATGAACAGGAGGACCAGGATGACAACAAGCGTGATGACTGTGTGTAAGGCCCTCCTGATGAGGAAGCTTCTCAGTCTCATAAGAACTACCGAGCCAAACAATACTTCATCTAATATTTAACGTCATTTGTACGGGATTTTGTAGCCAGTGGGCTCACGAATGGCTCGTCGCGGGGCCCAAAAATAAAGGGAAGGGTGAGAAGGGTTTACCTTCTCTTCGTTCCACGGTATACAGCAAGGCTCACGGTCACGAGCGCGATGACCGCCACGGTCGCGACGACATCGAGCGCCGGAACTTCCGTTCTGGAACCGCCGCCTCCTCCAGCCAAAGTCGGAGCTAGGATAGTGATATCCTTCGAGTCTTCGGCTGGGAGGTATCCGGTCAGGTTGGCGGTGACCGTCAGTGTGTACAGCTGCTCCTCCAGGCCTTCCGGAAGTGACTCAGGCGCAGTGAAGACAATCGTACCGATTGATCCAACTATCGTTGTTCCGGAGTCTGGAGCGAGCGTTGGTCCTGACGGAATCGTCACCAGATTGACAAGCGCTCCATCCACAGCCACGCCGGCCTGGTCGGTAACCGTCACCTCGATTGTCATCGTACCGCCCTCTTCAATAGCGAAGAAGGTCGGTTCCACCAGTACCGATAGGAATTGGGTGCCTGGGGGATGAACATCCACTCGGGAGAACTGCACAGTTGAGGCGGGATATTCCCCAAACTCTAGTGCCTGCGCGGATACAAACACTTCTGTCTCGTTCGCCACCGTGGGTGCGAGGTACTTCGCGACCAACTTCCCGTTGATGTTCGTCACGCCATTGACGGTAGTTCCGGTTTCTCCACCAGGAATGCTCAGGTTGCCGAGGGCCCCGGAACCGCTCAGTGTCATCTGAACGGGAGCGCCTGCCACCACATTGCCGTCAGGATCCCTCACCGTGGCCGCAACGTCCTCGGTCGAACCTGATGCAACATCGGATTTCATCACTGGCGGTGAAATCGTCAATGCGTCCGGAGAGGGCGCATGGATTCCTATCCTGGACCAGAAGGACCCTCCGAAAATGGATCCGGCGGGTCCGACGGTCCAATTGTCGTACCTATCCGACCTGTAGGCCTCGATGTTCGTTCTGAAGTAGAGGACATCGTAGGGCACGGCATCCATGAGGATTCCGCTGCACTCCTTAATCAGTTCAGCCTGCTCGTCTGCGTCTAGCGTTGCCCGAGCGGCGGTAATCAGATTATCAAAGGTCTCGTTCTGGAATCCCTCATAGTTCTGCCCCGCAGGTGCATTGCCAGAATAGAAGAAGGCGTGATAGTAGTCTGGAGGATCTGAGCCGATTCTCCACCCTAGGACCCACATCTCCATGTCGCGATTGTCGAGTCTGGTCACGATCTCTCCGAATGCGAGGAGCTTTGCGTGGAAGTTCAGTCCAACGTCCCTCGCGTTTGCCGCGATCATGTTGCATGCTGATGCCCTGATCGGATCGTAGTCTGCCTGCGGACACAGTATGTCGACAGGGCGGTCTCCTATGGTCGGAAGGTTCCTGTATCCGTTGGGTCCGTAGCCGAGACTGAGTCCGCCAACCGTATAGTGGTCATCCAGAAGTTGCCTTGCGGCATCCAGCTCGAAATCATACTTCTGAACCGAGCCGTTGTAGAATGTTGTGAAGGCGGGACTAACCGGCTGGTCTCCGGCAACGCCGAAGTTCTGCAGCAGCGTCGTCACGATCGTCTTCTTGTCGATGACATGGGCCATTGCCTTCCTCAGGTACAAACCATCGTCACCCAGCGACGGATCATTGTTGGGATAGCCGAATGGAGACATCCTCATGTTGTAGCTAAGATAGAAGAAACCCTTCTCGGCGGTGTTGAAGATTCCTATGTTCGGGTCGACCAACAGTCCACCGACGAACTCAGGAGGAACGGACCAGGAGACAACGTCAATCTCTCCCGCCTGAAGCGCAAAGACGGCTGCCTGTGCCGTCTTGTAGATCTTGAACAGCATCCCCTCGATGTAGGGTTTGTGCATGTACTTGTAGAACTCGCCAGCGCACTTCCCTGACACAGGGTCCTTGGTACAGGCAAGGGCATCGCCGAAGTAGTCCTCGAACCTGTTGAGCAAGGCAGACACACCGGGATTCCAGATGTCGAACTCGAATGCTCCAGTTCCAATGACCTCATCATCGCTTGGCAACCACTCCTCGGCGGCACTGTATGAAAAAGAGTTCTGCGCCGCGGCAGGGACGCCATTGTGCGTCACTGGATCGTATGCATAGCCGAAGTCCGCGTGAATGTTCTCCTTCCAAGAGGTGCAGACACCATTGGTGGCCTCCAAACAGATCTTGCCCGTTCCCTCCCAGACATGTCTTGGCATTACCGTTGCACCGTTGAGCGTGTACTTCACGAAGTTGGCGTAGTCTGCCGTTTGCGAGAAATGAAGGGCGAATGTCAGGCTAGTGTCGGGTCCGAGTGGTATTGCAGGATCCCAGCTGCCCTGGACCGGCCAAACGTTCAGCCACCGGCTCGTTGAGTAGTTTGACCCGGGGAGATTGTTCTTGTCCTTCAGAACGTCCAGGGATATCGTGAGGGGATCCAGCGCGTTTATGTGGTATCCGAAAAGCAGGTCATCCATGGTCATCTGGACGCCGTCATGAGAGTACACCCAGTTCATATCATAGTAGGCAGTGACCTCACGGCCCTCAGTTCCTGTCTCTTTCCCGTAGACCCCGTACTCATCCAAATCTAATACACCATCGTCATCGGCATCGATCCCTTTCAAGATATAGGGAATCGGGTCCTCGGTGTCTGGGTCTACCTGACCCACACCTTCATACACAGGCGTCAAGACATTCGATGTCCACACATCTGTTGCACCGAAGATATTTCTGGTCTTGGTGTCGTCTTGGGCGCCCACCCTCAAGATATTCTCCGCCCTTGTCTCTTCTCCTGCGAGTGCGCCGATCGGGAACAATCCCACGACCAACACACTCACGAGAACAAGAGAAAGGATGACGGATACTCCACTTAGTTTCTTCCCGTTCATCATTTTTCCTCCTGCATGCAGGTTACTCACAAATTCTAGGTTGTCGTCCTACGCGGCGCGTCTACTCAACAAGCAGCCGCACCCAACTGTAGAACGAATTTCGAATAGCGTATAAAAGCAGATTTGTACGGTGTTTTGTATAATATTTAAACTTATTGGTACACCTCGTGCCTACGAGGTGGGCCCCAACGACTGCCCACGGGCCCGCTTGCCTGCATCAGTTGTCTACTAGATAATATCTCTTCAGTCTTCCATCCCTCTCGAACCTCAGAACGCCCTCCCGACTGAGGTTGCGGAGGTTGTAGCTCACGCATTGCTGGCTCACTCCGAGCTCCTTGCAGATGTCAGCCTGCGTGGCGCCATCGGAGCTCCTTATCACCTCCACCATACCCATCTGAAGATCACTGAGCTTTATGCCCTTATCCCGTGGGATCCTCATGTCAACGGGATAGAACCTCTTCAAGACGCCATCTCGATGTGACTTTATGAAGCCCTGCATCTCCAATGTCCTGAGGTGATGTGAGAGCGTTCCATTCGTGACCTTCAGATACCCTCTGATGGCATTGTAGTGCTCGCCTGGATGAGACATTATGAAACCGTAAATCTGCCCACGAACGAAGTGATCGAGTATCTCCTCCTTCCTGAGTCTAGTGTACAGCGGGAATATCAGCGTTCTGAATATCGCGTACCAGCCAGCTTCCGTGCTGAGAAAGGCGGCAGCGACGAGAACACCTATCCCCACGGAGACCGCTTCCGTTCCGTCCTCGATGCTTAAGGGGGGAGAGGGCGCGAAGACGACCATTGATAGGCGGTCGTTATCGGGTATGCATTTGACCTTCTCCGCGAAGAACTCGATTGCGTACTCATCCTGACCTTGAGTGGATGCTGTGAAGTCGAATGTCACCTCGCCATTGGAATCCGTGACGTACAACGAGTCAACTCGTTCCCCAGAGGGCGACACAACAGAGACCTTCACTGTCACACCAGGTACGGGAACGTCGTGCTGATCGACAACAGTCACGTAGATGGGGATGACGCTTCCACTGTCAATGATGTCGAAATCCGAGCGAACGCGCAAGAAAAGCTGTGTCTGGTCAATCATGCCGATGTCGGCAACCTGACCAAACATTTCTCCGGCCGAAGCCCCCGCCATCATGAATCCAAATGCAAGAAAGGATGAAAGAAGAACGAGTGATAGGAACCTCACTCTCACCATCAGTATTCTTTATCTTGGTCCCACTATTTAATCTCATTTGTACGTTTTTTTGTATCATATAAAATCGTTGCGCTGCCTCCCCAGTGTCTGAAAAGTGATGTCCAACCCACCTGATTCCGTGGTCTGATAATGCCACCAAAAGCTTTTCTATCAATGAAGTGTCTGCATTGTTCGTGCGGCCATCTAGGATGAGGGTCTGCAGAATCTGCACTGCTGTCTATGGGGACGAAGAGATGTGTCCCATCTGCGGAGCTCCCTCTGCCCAGCCCAAGAAGGATAGACAGCACACACAGGTTGGCGTGGAACCGCTGCCCGCACCGACCGAGGATTCGACGGCGATGTGTCTCGTATGCGGGAGTCCTCTTGAGGGCCAGGCCTGTGAGATGTGTGGTTCTCCCAGAATCGAGGTCAAGGAAAAGGAAATCGAGTTCAGATGTCCCTTCTGCGATGAGATCGTGGATCCAAATGCAACCAAGTGCCCTCATTGCGGAATCGACTACGTCAACAGGGAAAGAGAGAGGGATGTCAACTACAGATGTCCGGTCTGCGGGGTGGTCGTCAGCCTCCTGGAGGACCGTTGCTCAAGCTGTGGAACCGCGATATGGCTGGACTTCGAGACCGAGAGGAAGTCCATCTCCGAGTTCCTTTGTCCGATGTGCAACAGAGAGGTCGGCCCCGAGTTGAGCACATGCCCGGATTGCGGATCCAACATATGGGTCGGTGACGAAGGTGTTAGGGAATCCGCCGTTGCGGCAATTGAGAGCGCGTCGACGAGAATCGACGAGGAGCTGTCCAAGGTGCCTTCCGATCTTGCCCGAGCAGAGGTCGTCCTCATCAGCGCAAGGGAGTCATACGAGAGCGGCGACTACCTCTCGGCGACCAGGGCCGCCAATCTCAGCGCCGAGATCGCAAAGACCACGGTCCTGCAGATGAAGATATTTCAGGACGCCGTAAGAAGGGCGCAATCCAAGATTACGCATGTTGAGAAGAAGGGAGGGGACACGACCGGTGCTATCGATCTCCTGAGAAGAGCAGTAAGAGTGAAACAGACGGGAAACATCCGGGGTGCCGTCAGACTCGCGATAAAGTCCAGGATCAAGGCAGAGGAGTCTGTTCCTGCACCAAGGCTTTCCGATATCGACTTGGACTAGAATCTCGCTGTCGATTGAAAGCGATATGCTCGCTCCAACACAACAGCCTTTTTATTCCTGCCAAAGATTTCAGAGGGGGATAGGATGAGGGCAATTGTTCCGCACTTGGAGCTCTGCACTGGCTGCAGAATGTGCGAGATGACCTGCTCGCTTCATCACGAAGAGCTCGCCAACAAGGAATGGGCTCGAATAAGGGTTCACAGGAAGGGCATCGACAGGAATGTTCCCGTCGTATGCAATCAGGGGGCCTCATGCAACAAGGAATGCGCAGAGGTTTGCCCGGTCGAGTGCATCAAGGAGGTGAGCGGTGTTGTGATTGAGGTCGTTCGCGAGGAGTGCATAGGCTGCGGGGAGTGTGTCGAGGCCTGTCCTTTCGATGCCATCCACATGAGGAATGATGTTGCCTTCAAGTGCAACCTCTGCGACGGCGACCCGACCTGCGTGAAGTTCTGCTCGCTTGAGGCGATAACCTACGAGGAGGGCATTCCAGAGAAGTATGAGAATGCCAGAAGCCTGGCGGAGGTGAGGAGATGAAGGGATTCGCGGGGGAAATCCTGAAAGTGAATCTCGCCTCACGGTCGTCTGAGAAGTCACCGCTTCCGAAATCGCTTGCCGAAAAGTATCTTGGTGGGATTGGATTCGCCGCGAGGTTCCTGTACGACGAGATGGCGCCGCACGCGGACGCCCTCGGCCCTTCAAACCTGCTTGCCATGGCTCCAGGGCTCTTCAATGGCTTCCCAGTACCAACAGGAGGCAAGGCGCTCTTCTGCGCGAAGTCTCCGCTGACTGGAACGATCGCTGAGTCGGTGATGGGAGCCAGAATCGGGGGTGAGCTCAAGCGGGCCGGATACGACCTCCTTCTCGTCTCAGGAAAGGCGGATTCACCCTCTTACATAATCGTCGACGACGAGAACGTTGAGGTGAGAAGTGCGGAGGACCTGTGGGGAGAGGACACACGAGAGACGGCAGAGGCCATCAGAAAGGATGAGGGCGATGCGGTCATCGCGGCCATAGGAATCGCAGGGGAGAATCTCGTCAGATTCGCGTGCATTGACTGTGAGGACAGGCAGTCTGGAAGAGGCGGCCTCGGGGCTGTGATGGGCTCGAAGAACCTGAAGGCGATTGCTGTCAAGGGAACGGGCGACCTCGTGCCGGACGACGCAACTAGACTGATGGATATCTGTCTCGAGTATCACGAAAGGATGATTGAGAGCGCTGCCTTCAATGACGACACGAAGTACGGAACGGGAGAGTTCCTTGAATGGATGAACGCGGAGAAGGGGACCTTCCCGACGAGGAACTGGCGGGAGGGCGTCTTTGACGGCAGGAAGGAAATCGACCCATATCATTGGGCTCCAATCTACACAGAGAGGAACAATGCCTGCTTCGCCTGCACCAAGCCGTGTGGCAGAATCTTCTCCATCGAGAAAGGAGAATACGCTGGACTAAGAATCGATGGCATCGAGTATGAGCTGCTATTCTCACTGGGCGGCCTCTGCGGGATGGGAGAGATCGAGAAGCTTGCCAAGGCGAACGAAATGTGCGATCTCTACGGTCTCGATGGCATCTCCGCGGGTGCCGCCGTGGCATTCGCGATGGATCTCTTCGAGGATGGGATTCTCACGAAGGAGGACGCAGGCGGGATGGAACTGAGATTCGGGGATCCAGAGGCAGAGTTGAGGCTCATCGAGATGATCGCGAGGAGGGAGGGACTGGGTGATGTGCTTGCAGAAGGTGTCAAAAGAGCCAGCAAGGGAATCGGAAAGGGAGCCGAGGACTACGCTGTTCATGTGAAGGGGATGGAACCGCCCGCCTACGATGTCAGGGGGATAAAGGGCATGGCACTTGCGTTCATGACATCCTCGAGAGGTGCATGCCACCTCCGCAGTTGCGCATATGCCCTCGAACTGACCGGCAAGTTCTGGAAATTCGAGAACGTGAACAGGTTCACGGCAGAAGGCAAGGGGGTCGAGATAATGGAGCTCGAGGACCTCATGACGGTCTATGACATCCTTGGTGTGTGCAAATTCTCGCGGGGATACTTCCTAGCGGAGGGTTTCATTGACATCCTCAAGTCCGTGTCTGGCCTGGAGTTTCCAGAATCGGACATCCTGAAGACGGGGGAGAGAGTCAACAATCTCAAGCACATGTTCAACCTGAGGGAGGGTATCACAAGAGAGGACTTCAGGCTGCCGAAGCGGATTCTGACCATGCCGATTCCAGAAGGGGCGTCCGAGGGCCATGTCGTGACGGAAGAAGAGATGGAGAAGATGCTGGACAACTACTTCATCGCGAGAGGATGGGACAGAAAGGGAGAACCCACGGAGGAGAAAATCAAGGAGCTGGGTCTCACTTGGGCTCCCTCGCATGGGCCAGGATGTCTTTGACGGATTCGTCGACCTCCTCTGTGCTCTTATCACTTGGAACAGCGACGACCAGGAGGCTCCGCTTGCCTGCATTGTAGATCAGCACCCTCAGATCTCCGGTGTCCACAGTCACCTTTGAGGGTTCCTCCCTTCCCAGTTCTGTTGCGGCCGTGACACTGGCTCCGACTATTGTCGCACTCATGATTCCAAACGTCTCGAGGGAGACTTCGTCTGGAACATCGGACGACATCACTAGACCGTCCTTTCCAACAAGAGCGGATGCAACCGCTCCGCACGATTTTCTCAACTCCTTGAGCATTTCTTCCATATTCGTCACTCCATGGTCTCTGGTTCTACTATGAACACACAGCTGTTCTTTCCCGTACTCTCACAACTCATCTCCATACATCTCATTTTTCTGCCGAGATGTTCCTCGTACACCTTGGCTATGATTCCTCTAATCCTGTGGCACGTTTCCGTGCCGCCCCCCGACCGTATCTCAATGGAACCCTTGACGATTGCCTCGTTGTCCCCGAAAATGATCGAATCGACCCACCCTCGAGCCTTCATGATGTTGGCGACAACGTCGAAGTAGGTGTCCTCGGTCTTCTTCGCGATGTTGGCGATCTCCGTGCCGTAAAGGATTCCTTCGCGAAAGAAGAGTCCGTGACAGGCGAAGGACATGATGCTCTCGTAGAGCTGCCTTACCCTGGTCAGTTCATCCTGAGAAATCTTCACAAACTTCATTCTCACAGCGGAAGGATTTGGGTCCAATAATAAAGCTTTTGTTGTGATTATCTCTCGCGACAATCCCTGCACACAAGCTGGCCTTGAACCTCCTGGAGGTCATACGTGAAAGCACGGCACATCTCACAATAACCCCGAACGCCCCGAACCTGATAGTCCTCAGAGGATATTCTGGAGACCTCTCTCGTAAGCTCGATGAGGCTCGGCCATATGGAGAGAATGTCGTTCTCCGTCACGATCCCGAGAAGCTTCTTCTTGTCTGCGACGACAAGCCTTCTGATCTTGCTCTCGGCCATGAGCTTGGCGGCATCCTCGATTGAGTCATGGGGATGTATTGTCTTCACGGGACTGCTCATGATCTCCTTCACCTTG
Source organism: Thermoplasmata archaeon (assembly GCA_046761045.1). Taxonomy (GTDB): domain Archaea; phylum Thermoplasmatota; class Thermoplasmata; order RBG-16-68-12; family JAGMCJ01; genus JAGMCJ01. The sequence goes on along the minus strand of JBHIFJ010000003.1, from coordinate 7,472 downwards.
ACAGCAGAGGGCTTGGCGTCCTCGGCGACCACCTTCGCCACGATGTCCTTCTCTGTGATTATGCCGACGGGCTTTCCGTTCTTCACGACCACCAAGCTGCCTATGTTCCTGTCTTTCATCAGCTTTGAGGCTTTGTCGACGGTTTCCTTCGGTCCGACAGAGACGGGATTCCTCGACATGACCTCCATGACTGGAACCGACAGATCCCCTTTGCTCAGCACGAGTTCTCCCAATGAGGTGTCTTCATTTAAAGATTGTGAATATCCAAGAGTTTAAGTTGTGCATCCCGATTATGTGCTCGGATGTACTCCGAGGAAGAGGGGGAACGTGCCGTTCGGGCGGCGAGGGGCACAATCGAGAGCTATGTTCGCGGCGAGGGGTACAAGACCGATTTTCCCGAGAGCTTCGAGGCGAAGTCAGGCGTCTTTGTCACCATCGACACGTACCCAGAGAGACTCCTCCGGGGCTGCATCGGATATCCTGAGCCCTTCTTTCCATTGAGGGAGGCGCTCGTCAAGGCTGCGCAGGAGGCGACAAGAGATCCGAGATTCCCGCCCCTAAGGGAGGATGAGCTGGATAGCATCGTCATCGAGGTGAGCCTGCTCACTCCGCCCGAAGAGATCATAGTCAAGAAGCCCAAGGAATACTTGGCGGAAATCGAGATAGGAAAGGATGGACTCATCGCCAGGAAGGGCATCTTCAGGGGTCTTCTCCTGCCTCAAGTCGCCGTTGACTGGGAATGGAGCGTCGAGGAGTTCCTGGCGAACACGTGCATGAAGGCTGGCCTCAAGCCAGAGGACTGGCTCAGCAAGGACACGAGGATATACAGGTTCTCCGCTGAGGTTTTCGGGGAGAAAACGCCGAGAGGGGAGATTGAGAGACGCGTCCTAGGAGGAAAGGATGAAGATCATTGAGGGTCGCGCATACGTTCGTGGAGGCCCCCAGGATTGTTGCATTGGCGTGGAAAACGGGAAGATAAGGGAAATCAAGCGGATTCTCAAGGGAGACGAGAAGCTGCGCTTTGGCGGGTTGATTCTTCCCGCTGGCATCGATCTGCACGTGCACTTCCGCGAGCCTGGGATGACGGGGAAGGAGGATTTCTTGTCGGGCACAACAGCCGCGGCCTTTGGCGGAATTACATGCGTTTTCGACATGCCGAACACGATCCCTCCGGCAACGACCCCGGAGAGGATTAAGGACAAGGCCGAAGCTGTGGAGAGGAAGGCACTTGTCGACTTCGGGCTGTACGCGGCCCTCACGGAAAACAGCGATATCAGAGGTCTCGCGGAGGTCGCCACCGCGCTCAAGACCTACTTGACCATCTCGACGGGGGATCTGGCGGTCCGCGACTTCGATGGGTTGCTTGGCCTGAGAAAGGAACTCTCCGCGGTGGGAAAATTCATCTCCGTTCATTGTGAAGATCCCAATCGGATTAGAGATGCGGCGGGAAGCAGGCTCGAGGACCACCTTTCGGCAAGGCCAGACAGCGCTGAGGTGAGCGGAATTCAGATGGTAAAGCGGCTCGTTGGCGTTCGTAGAATCCACATAGCCCACCTGTCATCGAAGAGGGGTGTGGAATCGCTTGCTGGTGCAGGGCTCACGAGCGAGGTGACGCCCAATCACCTCTTTCTCAATGTAAATTGCGGCCTGGGGGCCTTGGCGAAGGTGAACCCACCCATCAGGCACAAGAGCGATCAGAACGCCCTCTGGTCTGCCTTTGCTGATGGAAGAATCGATGTGGCCGCATCCGACCATGCACCTCACACACTGGAGGAGAAGGAGGCGGGTTTTGACTCCGCCCCGGCGGGAATGCCAGGTGTGGAAACGATGATCCCTCTTCTGCTCGAGAGGGTCAGGCTGAAAAGCCTACCGCTCAAGAGGTTCGTCAACGCAGTCTGTGAGAGACCAGCGGAGCTGCTTTCCCTGAGTAAGGGCAAGATCGAGATCGGATACGATGCCGACATGATTGTCGTCGACCTCAAGAAACCGCGGAAAATCAGAGCAGATGACCTGCATTCCAGATGCGGCTGGACCCCATACGAGGGGTGGAAAGGTGTCTTCCCCTTGGCAACGTTCCTGCGCGGAGAGCTCATAGTCGAGGAGGAGGTTGTGGCCAAGCCGACCGGCCAGTACGTGGGAGCAAAACATTAACTAAGGTGTCCGCCTCATAGTCGCCGCCAAATGTCCTCGATTATCGTGGTTGTAGTTGGTTTCATAAGGGACCTGGTTCTTGTACTGGGCTACCCTGGCATCTTCCTGGCGATGTTCATCGAAGGAGTAATCACGCCCATTCCGAGCGAGGCGATCCTGCCACTTGCTGGCTCCCTGGCATATGAGGGTCAGTTTGTCTTATGGGCGGTCATAATAGTCGCGACAGTGGGCGCAACGCTGGGGTCCACGGTCGCTTACTTCATCGGTCTCTACTTCGGTAGGGGCTTCGTTCTCAGGTTCGGGAAGTACTTCAGGCTGAGAGAGGAGCATCTTGAGCGGGCAGAGCGATGGTTCGAGAAGTACGGCAGAATCTCCATCTTCATCGGACACTCTCTCCCTGGGACCAGGTCGTTCATCTCATTTCCGGCCGGAATCGCGAAGATGGACCTGCGCAATTTCGTTGTCTCGACGTTCTTTGGCGCCCTCATATGGAATAGCGTCCTGACGCTCACGGGCTACTTCCTCAGCAGCCAGCTGCATACCCTCGAGGGGTTCTTTGAATATCTCGACTTGATCGCTTTGGCCGCGGCTCTGGCTGTAATCATCAGTTACCTGTACTGGAGAAAGAAGCGCGCTCAGCCGTAGTAATACTCGCCAGCGGCCTTTTGCTCGCGGTCCAGTCGTGAATCCAGGTTGTTAATCCTCGGCCTGTTGGTCTCGCTGTCACGCCTGAAGGTTATCGCCACATCCTCGAGGAACCTGTTCATGCCCTCACGCATTTCGAAGGGGCCCTCCCCGACTCCCTTTCTAGAAGGCTCGCCCCTGAAGACCATCAGGGAGTCCGAGACGAGATCGATGAAGTAGACGTCGTGGTCCACTATCATGCCGCTCATCCCCTTGCTCTCCATGACCCTCCTAATGGCTCTGGCCGCCTCCATCCTCTGGTTCGAATCGAGATAGGCAGAGGGTTCATCGATCAGATAGATTTCCGCCTCCCTTGCGAGGCAGAGACCTATAGCGACGCACTGAAGCTCCCCGCCAGAGAGCGTGGGAATGGGCCGCTCCATCAGCGATGGCAGGCTGAGCGGGGCCGCAATCTCGGTCTCGAAGTAGCTCGTCTCGAAATCCTCGCCCGCCTCTGTGAGAAAGGCCTCACGCACGGTGCCCTTGAACTTCGGCTCGATATACTGGGGCTTGTAGCTCACCTTGAGGTCCGCCTCCACATTCCCCTTCGTGGGTTTGAGAGTGCCAGCCAGCATCTTCACGAAGGTCGTCTTTCCGGTCGCATTCGGCCCGACAACGCCGACGACCTCCCCCTCGCGTATGACGCCATCGCTCGTCTTCAGAGTGAATCCCTTGAACCTCTTGTACAGAGGCTCGAACTTGATTAGCGGTCTCCCGCTCCACTCCTTCCGCGGTGCATGGGACTCGAACCTTATCTCCCGCTCCCTGAACCGGATGTTCTCCTCCTTCAGGAATCCCCTCAAATAGGTGTTTATGGCGACTCTGACGCCGCGTGGTTGGGCGACGACGCCGTAGGCCCCGCTCTCACCAAACATCAAGTGAACGCTGTCCGCCAGAAAGTCGAGCACCGCCAGATCATGTTCGATCACGACCACCTGCTTCGTCTGAGACAGATGCTGTATGGATTCCGCGACCTTGAGCCTCTGATATATGTCAAGATAGGAGGAAGGCTCGTCGAAGAAGTACACATCGGCGTCCTTGAGGAAAGTGGCCGCCAAGGCGATCCGCTGAAGTTCCCCGCCGGAGAGCTTCGCCAGATCGCGGTCAAGAGCGTGACCGACACCGAATTCCTCCGAGATCTCGTCAAGCCTTCCCGCCTCGTCGACTCTCTCCAGAAGGTCCCCGACCTTCCCCTTGTGAGCCTTTGGGAGCTTGTCCACATACTGGGGTTTGAACGATGTCCGCAGGTTTCCATTGGCGACCTCCCTGAGGAAGTTCTGCAACTCCGTCCCTGCGTATCTCTCCATGACCGCGTCCCATGAGGGCTCCCGCTCGTAGTCCCCGAGGTTCGGGACGGTCTCGCCAGAAAGCACGCTTATCACGGTGGTCTTCCCGATGCCATTGGAGCCGAGTATCCCCATGACTTCTCCCTTGTGGGGCGTCGGGAGCCTGTAGAGCCGGAAACCATTCATCCCGTACTGGTGGACGATCTCGCCCTCGAGTTCCTTGGGGAGACCCACGATGCGTATTGCATCGAACGGGCATTTGTGCACACAGATGCCGCAACCCACGCAAAGCTCCTCTGAGATGACAGGCTTGCCGTCCTCGCCAATGATAATCGTCTCTGTACCAGTCCTCACTGGGGGACAGTACTTGATGCACTCCAGATTGCACCGCCTGGGTTGACATCTGTCTCGAAGAAGGACCGCGATTCGCATCCTTGATTGGAAAGTTTGGCCGATATTTAAGGGCGATGCAACAGATTTTAATGTTTGACGACCTTCTGGTGTCAGATGATACCTGGAGGAAGGATGAGTCCCAAGCAGATGAAGGCGGCTATGAAGCGCCTCGGAATCAAGACAGAGGAGCTGAAGGATGTCGAGGAAGTGGTCATCAGGACATTGGAGAAGGAGTACGTCATTCCAAATGCCGCAGTTACGAAGATGGAGGTTCAAGGTCAGGTCACCTATCAGATCATCGGAGAGGCCCAGGAGTTCGAAAGGGCCGAGGAGGGTCCGAGGATTCCTGAGGAGGACATTCAGTTGGTTGCCGAGAAGGCCAACGTGACTCCTGAGGAGGCTCGACAGGCCTTAATCGAGTGCGACGGTGAGCCTGCTGAAGCGATAATCAAGTTGCTCAGTGAGAAGTAGCTCCAGAGAGATGATTGCATGAAGCTGACGCACGCATCGATTCGCGCGAAGGATATGGAGGAAACGATTGCCTTCTACGAGAGCATCGGACTGAAGCTGGTAAGTCGGAGGGAGGTTCCGCAGAACGACGCCAAGATTGCCTTCTTGGAGGCTCCCGGGGGCGGTGCAAGACTGGAATTGACACACTACAACCGGCAGGAGAGCTACACTCAGGCGGAATACGAAAACAGGGTTTTCGACCACATCGCGTTGGAGACGAGCGACATGGATGGCATATTGCAGAAGGTCAAAGAATCTGGCGGGACCGTCACGGACGAGCCCTTTCGCCTGAGTCCGGGTGGACCAAGGATAGCCTTCTTCGAGGATCCGAACGAGGTTCTGGTTGAGCTGATTGAAAGGCTTTGAGCGGGGCTCGGCGTTCCGCTCTCAAACTATATATACCCACGAGAACCTTGAATGCTTGCTAGGCTTGACCGGAGGGCTCGGCGTCCTCTTATACACCGAAACCGTCGTCAGCGGGGGTGACAACTGAGGGCGGCGTCATCAGCTTGGTGTTGGCCCTCTGGCCAACGATGAGGTCCTGTCCTGTGGGGCAGGAGGCGGTGAAAAGTCGGTCGGAGGATCGAAACTATCACCCTGATCGTGGGTAACGGGCCAGGCACGGAAGTGAGCAGCCTCACCACGAACTACCGGCGCTCGCGGGGTCGCGGGACCGAGAAGGCCTTAGGACAACCGGCACTGGGTCTGAGCGTCCACCTCAGTGGCCTAGCTACACATCCACGAGCTTCGTCTGTTTTGTCTCGACCTTGAGATGATGAACATCGAACCTGTCCAGCACAAGGTCCTTGAGAATCTGGGTGGCAGGCTCCTCGAGGGCTCCATTGGCCGTATACGCCGGGTCGTTGCCCGGAATCTCAATGCCGCTCTTGATGAGCGTCTTCCTTGCCTCCAACCTGTCCTCTCCTTTGACGCTTTCCGCACCAACCTCATCGAATCCACATTCTCTCAATTCCTGGAGGAACACGGGCCTACGGAAGAGCTCCTCCAGCACGGAAACAGCCAGCACTGGCTTGTCCCTGTCAGGGACCTCGGAGGACTTGCACTTCTCCCCCACCATCTCATAGATGTTCCTCTCCCGGGTCGCCGAAGTCGCATACACCTTCGAGGGCGGTATCAGCTTTTCCCTGACGATACCTAGGTCCGCGAGTGCACGTAGATAGCCCGTCAGAAAGAGACGGTGAATGGGGTAACCGTCCTGGTTGAGCTGCCTAGCCAGCCCGCTTATCGATCTCTCCTCATCCTTGACGTACGATATGATGAGGTTCTTCAGGGTCTTCTCCGGGAAAAACATCTGCTCACCGACCGGGTAACATACTTGGTAACAAATAAGGCTTTTGCTCGTTCGGACGGACGCCTCTCCTGGTAACAAACCCAGTTCAAAAATCTCTATTAATCACATTCACCGTCTCCCCGATGGGCCGGTATCCACTTCAACGCTTTGTGTATCAGGATTACTCCCCCTTTTATTTTTTACTGGGCGGCTCGATATTTCGATTGTTGATATTCAGAAGAAAACCTTAATATCGATTCAGGAGGCTCTCAGCAACCGTTGACAGAAGAGGATGGTAGAATCAAGTGCTATGTGGCTGGCTTCGATGAGAAATTGGATGGCGGGATCCCCGAGGGGCACATAGTCCTCATCTGCGGAGAGCCCGGCACAATGAAATCCAGCCTTGCCTTCAGCGTTCTCTACAACAACGCTCTCAGGGACGACAAGGTGGGCGCCTATCTATCCCTTGAGCAGGGGAGACAGAGCCTGGTCAGGCAGATGAGGGGGATGGGAATGGACCCGCAGAACGTGGAGGACAAGCTGAGCATAGTCGATCTCAGTCTGATCCGGAAAAACCTGGAGAGACTGAAGGACCAGAGCTGGGTCGAGATCTTCAAGATGTACGCGGCCAACCTGAAGAAGAACACCGACTTCATCCTGTTCGCTGTCGACTCACTCTCGATTCTAGAGACGCTTGCTAGGTTCGAGTACCCGAGGGAGGAGCTTTTCCAGCTCTTCGAATGGCTCAAGGACCTTGGGGCGACGTGCCTGATAATAAGCGAGATGAACATAGGCGAGAAGGCTTTCGGAAGGTTCGGAGAGGACTTCGTGGCGGATGGAATCATCCATGTCAAGATGGAGAACGTGGATGAGGTCAATGTTCAGAGACGAATCAGATGCGTCAAGATGAGGGGGACGAGCCACAGTCCAAACTACTATACTCTCCTTTTCCAAGACGGCATTTTCCAGGCCACGAGAGTCATCAGCGAGTAGCCCGGGCCTTATTTGCACCCGCTTCCCGCATGACTTCCTCATGGTGACGATTGGTCATTCAATCCGAACAGGTTGATATCCTGCAAGGATGCTGATACCCTTCCAGCCAGGGTGATGTAGAATCGTTGGTCTAAATGACCAAAAAGAGTCCTTTCTGGAATTGT
>JBHIFJ010000002.1:0-93638 GCA_046761045.1 Thermoplasmata archaeon | reverse complement strand
ACCCCCTCGGATAACTCTTTATACATGAATTATACATTGTATAACCAATGACAGAGGAAGTCGAATTGGAGGTCCGCAAGTGGGGGAACTCCCTCGGCGTGCGGATTCCCATCGAGGTCGCGAGGAGGGAAGGGCTCAAGCCCAACGACAGGGTGGTCCTTCAGCTCAGCAAGCTGCGGAGACCGAGGAGGGACGTCTTCGGCGCGCTCAAGGGCGCGGGAATCGATGCCCAGGCGCTGAAGGACAGGTTGAGAGTGGAGCATGCGTAGGTTCTTCTTCGACACGTACGCCCTCGTGGAGCTGGCGCAGGGGAAGCCGTCCTACGAGAGGTTCAGGGACGTTCCCGTGGTCACAGAGCTCTGCAACCTGTACGAGCTCATCCACGCCTTCGCGGGGGCGGTGCCCGAGGGGAGGATCAGGACGTTCATCGACGACCTGAACCCCAACCTGCTCGAGCCGGACCTGGACGACCTGTTCCGGGCGTCGGACTTCAAGCGCGCGCACCGGCGGAGGAGAATCTCCTACGTGGACGCCCTGGGCTACGTTCTGGCGCGGAAGCACGGGCTGACCTTCCTCACGGGCGACAAGGAGTTCGAGAGGATGGAGAACATCGAGTTCGTTCGATAGGGCGGTTCGTGCGGGCGGTTCCCGCTGGAACTGCGCCGTCCGTGTCCGCGTCGTCGGGATCGGTCAGGTAGACGTTCTCCTCGTCCCAACCCGACAGCCCGTCGCCGTCCGTCGCTATCACCTGCACGAGGAGGTTGTCCTGGTCCGCGTTCCCCGCCGGGTCGCGCACCTCCAGCACGACGAGGACGCTGCCCACGACCGTGAACGTGTTCTGCTGGGTCGTCGTCTCGTCGGTCAGGCCCCATCCTGTACGACAAGATCCGTCTGCGGTCCTCGAGGCCCACGCGCTAGCGGCGAGTCCCCAACCCCTTTCTGACCTCCCTTCTGACTCCATCGAACTCTGGAATCTGGGACAACAGGGGCCTCAGCTCCCTGTGCCAGTTGCGCTCGCATTCATCAAGGGCCTTCCCAAGGAGCGCAGGCCCGAGCTCGATGCCGTACAGCGTCAGCTTCTCTTCGACGAGTTCCAAGTCCATCCCTACGCCCTTGTTCAGAAGGAACCAGATGTCGTAGGCGTCGCGGGCCTTCCTTCTGACCAGCAGTGCCCGCACCTTCTCGGCCATGATCTCCTCCAGTGTCATGACCCTCAGCCCGAACATGGGGACGTCCGGGTAGAGAGAGAAGAAGGGGGTCCATTCGGCGTCTGAGACCGCGCCTCTACCCACATCCATCTGAACCCTCCCCAGGCCTTCGGGCGTGCCCTGATAGAGGAACCCCTCTGTGACGAAGGTCAGCAAGGACCCCGATCTCGTTGTTCTCAGTGAGACCTCAGTGGGGTATCCGAAGTTCTCGAGGTAGGAGGATATCCTCCGTGCGTCTCCTTTTGCGATCTCTCCAGCGAAGTCCAGGTCCTCCGAGAACCTGTTGAGACCGTGGAACTTGCAGAGCGCAGTGCCTCCCTTGAAGGTCAGCTGAGGCGCCTCCCGCGAGACACCGAGCATGATTATCTCCTGGAAGTAGTCCTGCTCGGCGAAGCTCATATTGCTTATGTCCTTGGTCCTGGCGATGCTCCTCAGCGTCTCTCGGTCAATCACCGACGACCCTCCATCTGTTGCCCTTCTCGGCGGCGAAGAAGCGCACGTAGTTCCTGTCGTGCCTCACCCTCTCGTACAGGGATTCCATGAAGCGCCCCGTGGTCTCGGCCACGTATCCTATCTTCTTCATCGCGCTCAGACCCATCCCCAGTGCGTATTCCTCAAGCCTCCCAGTGTCGCATTCCCGGACCGCTGCCTGGATCTCGTCGAGGGGCACCCTCTCTGTTGTCACCGCGTCGATCACCGCCTTCTCGAGGTCTGCCATGAACACCTTGAAATCACCGTATCTTATGGTATGATAGCCCCAGAGCTCCCGCGTTCTTATGAACTCCACCTGCGGGATCGCCCCCTTCCTGTAGGTCATCACCTCGATCGTCCTGGGCAGCTGCGTCGTCGTTCCGTGGTGATGGAATGCGTACCAGAGGGAGATGTAGGACGGATGGTAGACGTAGGTGGCGTAGACGACCGGGTCGTCGTACACGGTGTAGAACCCCATCCTGAGCCTCCGGATGAGGCCCTTCTTCACCAGTCTGTGGAGGTACAGCTTGGCATAGCTTTGGTCGCCCAGAATGGCGGCCACCTGCCTGGTCGTGATTGTCGGTTCTCTGCCCATCAGCTCAAGGAATTCCCTTTCCTTCATAGAATCGTCTTGCCTATGTCAGTAAGAGTTATCATAATAGATAACCTTTTCGCTAACATTCAAGAGGACTGCGCACGGTGAGATGCCTCAAGGGCCCGGCGTTCGCTCAGAACCTGGGCGAAGCTTCAGTCGATGAGCGGCGCTGACCCGCGCATCCCCTTCGACTCGCACATGCGACCATCGTTCTCGCGAACGACAGTGCGGATGTGCCGTCAGATCCCCTCCTCCCCGCATGATGATTCCTGCTGGCAACTCACTGACCAATGGGTGTTGCGTCAGTGGCGGGACGAATCAATCCGACTCCTCCATGTCCGGAAGGAGCTCCCTCGCCCTACTGAAGAACCGCGATAGCGCGGCGGCAGCAGTGCTACCCGCGGAGTTCGAACTCGCCCGCCAGGTCCTCCAGGTCCACCGCCTCCCCGCCACCGCGATCGCCAACGATGGTCACGCTCTCCGCCACGTTCTCCGGCCTGTCCACCAGTTCAGCTTGGATTCCCCTCCCGCAGAGCTCCTTCGCCAAAACGATTATGAGGACCGCCACCCATGGTTTGAGCGGGAGGGTCCATGAGCCTGTTCAGGAGGAAGGACGGTAGAGGAATCAACTATGTCAAGCTGTTCTGGTTCACCGTTATCGTGGGCGGGACCGGCTATTTGCTCCTTGTGGGACTGATTTCGCACAGACTCGATATGCTCGGCAGTGTCAGCTTCTGGGCTTGGGCATTCTTCGCCTTCGTCGTCATGGGAATGGTCCCTGCGTCCCTTGCGGTCCTCTTTCTCTGGTTCTTGAATGAGGTTGTCGGGTGGCTCCCTGACGAGCGGTCAGAATGACGCTTTTACCAAAACGATTTCATACTCACGGCAGGATTCACTATCGTGGGACCAAGACACTACTCATCGATCGCTATGTTCGTGTTCATCCTTGGATTGATCCTGTTCTTCATCACCGCACCCATTCTCGATTCCATCGAATGCGGAGAGAGTATGGACCGGTTCGGTGAAAGCTCCATCATCTTCGCCTCCTTTAGCGTGGCGGGCCTCGTCTTCATAGGGGTAGCGTACGGAAAGGGTCGCGTGAATCTCAGGGACATGCTGGCAACGGTCGTGAGTATCCTCTTCGTCTTCCTATCCATCTGGGTCATCTATACGTCGATCACGGCAGTCTGCTGACTCTGTTCCTGACTCTGGAGCTGTTTCCCACGCCCCCCGTCAAAACGACTCTGAGCGCTCACCGATTCAGAGATTCATCTGTTGATGTCGAAACTGATAATAGCATCTAACGGGATTCGGTGGTCTGATGAGAGCAGACAATGTCCAGGATCGATTGCCCGATGACCTCAGGAGCATGCTGGCTCATGATGAAGATATTCTGGCCGTGATGCTTTTCGGAAGCGCCGCGAGAGGCGAGCCCTTCTCCGATATCGATCTCTGTCTCGTCCTGAGCGGGTCTCATGACAATCTCAGCATGTCAAGGAAGAGACTTGAGTACCTGGCGTTGGCAGATGACAGGTATGACATGCACATCTTCCAGCAATTGCCACTGCAGGTGAGGATGAGGGTCATCAGGGAAGGCGAGACCCTGATGGTCAAGGACGAGGACGCCCTCTATGACCTCGCGTTTCAGACGGTGAAGGAGTTCGAGCACTTCCACAGGATTCAATCGGAGTATTTGGAGGGTGTTCATGCTTGACACGGATAGGATTCTCGCGAAATTGGACGAGCTGGATTCCTATCTGAAGGAGCTCGCTGAGATCTCTCCCAAGAGCCTGGAGGAGTACAAGACTATCGAGAAGAGGAGGGCCTGCGAGAGGCTCCTGCACATCGCCGTGGAGTGCGTGATCGACATCTGTGGCATAGTAGTCACCAACAGGAGGCTGGGCCTCCCCGACAGCGAGGAGGACCTCTTCAGGAAGCTGGAAGAGGGGAAGGTCATATCCAGCGATCTGGCGGGGAAACTGAGACTGATGAGAGGCTTCAGGAACATAATTGTGCACAGATACGGTAGCGTGGATGATGAGCTCGTCTTCGAGATTCTGAGGAAAGGACCGGCGGACTTCGTGGATTTCAAGGGCGAGATTCTCGAGTTCCTGAAAGGGGAAGAGTGAGATTGAGGCCTCCTACCGCCCAGTCACGGCCGCCACGATGTCATCCTTGACCATCTCCAGTACGGACAGCGATTGATTCTCAGTGTGATTCTTGACTTCTTCCGGCAGCTCGTGGAAGTCCATGAGACCTCACTCCGTGTCGGATGGCCCCGATGTCGAGATAGAGGTCGACGTTCCATTTGCCCTCGTATCTCCCTTCCCAGCCACTCTTCCCATACTTCCTTTCTTCCCTCAGAAACACCGATTTCCGCTTGGAAAGGTTCTTCCGGAGCTCCTCGATCTCTGCCTTGTCTGGAGTGACTCCAGTGTCGCTCAGAATGTCCAGATAGCAACCTACGGCGTTCACCAGGTCCTTCTCCTTCGCCAACTCCAGCAGCCGACCATAGTCCAGCCTTCCAGAGGCAATCAGCAGGAGGCAGAAGTCCTCGACGCCCTCAGGGGTTCGGATGTCACGCAGGAACAGCTCCTCCATCTCCAGATCCTCTTCCAGGCTGTCCAACACGCAGAGTTTGCCTTCCCCCCGAACATGGAATCCTGTGTTCATGATGGTTAGGGGAGAATCGAGTCCTTCGTAGAGAATCCTCTCGATCTCATCCGGTGTCCTGACCAGCCTCTCGAACGGGATCGCTCCGGGGTAGTGGACCTTCTATCTCTTCCTCTCTTCTTGTGGAACGAATCGCCTCAGGAGCGTGTTCAGCTCGTGCTCCTCGTCGAGAGCAATGACCATCGGCTTTCGTTTCCTGTAAACCGCAAGATTGGAATCCACAAGGAACCTCGCGATCATCCATACACAAGGGGATGTGGAATGAGCTGCGAGGTCCTCCTTCACCCGAAATGTGCCAAGGCACTGAGGAAGAGGACTAAGGGCAAACTTCGTGAGTTGGCAAGCCGACCAGAGAGGGGCAAGCTGCTAAGGTGTTCGGACTTCCGCATTCTGAGGATCGGGGACCACGGAGCGTTATACGAGATCGATGAGGCGAAGAAGGCGGTCGTGCTGTTCATCGGGCACAGGAAGAAGGTCTACGACGACTTCTCGAAGCTGTTCTGAGCGGTCGCGCGCCGACGACCCTCTCGCCACGATGTTCTCACGCGGGTGCGGCTGTCTCCGTCATCCACCATTCCTTCTGAGGGTCCAAACCACCCATACTATCGCGGGAATGCCCACGATCACCAGGACCACCAGAGCTGCCGCCAGCCACGAGTAGACCCAATCATCGAATGACCAATCCTGGAAGGCACGGTTCCAATTACCATCAAGCCACACGATGGCCAACCAAACAAGTGTGATGAAGAACGATATGCCGCTGTCCTCTCCCGCGGACCTGCTGCGCTTGGGCCCTCCCTCCAACTCCTTCCGCTCTTCGGCTGGCAGCTTCCTGTACCACAGGAGATACATCAGAATCGCCAGCGGGATCACCCAGCTCGCCACGAGGATGAGCTCCCACAGTATCAACTGCAGCAGGAAAGTGAAGACGTAGCCAACGGTCCACTCACCAAGTCCGTCCGGGACGAGGCCCGTCGCCTGCGCGTCGGCAACCACCCACAGGAAGACCAGGAGCGCCACAGCGGCAGCTGCCGCGACCCCTCCAACCATCAACGCCGACATCTTCCAGTGTCTTCTCACGAACTTCTTCCACCCCTCACTGCTTGTCCTTTCGCTCGCTTCCATTTTTCCCGCCTCTTCCATCCGTCATGAACCAGAGGTACTACTACATTTCCCCCTTCTGAATCAGCTCCAGTTCCATGCGTACCAGACGACCAGCACATCGGATCCCATGCTGACCAGTAACAGGAACCTGTCATAGGCCGAAGGGTATGCGGGCAGTCCGATGAGATTGAAGCCGAGGAAGAATATGGCCACGATGATGCTTGCCCCGCCGTACTTCGCACAGGTCACCGAGGATGAGACCTGCGAATGCAATCAGAGCACCACACTCCACTCAGAATCATATTCCCGGCGGCCCGACGTCCCGCGCATCGACCTCGCTCGGCTCGGCCATGTCCTCGCCTTCGCCCATCAGAGAAGGCTCCAGAGACTCGGTCTCGTCCAGCTCCGACCCCCGCTCGAACGCACCTCTGTAGAGCTTGTTCGCCAGTTCCTCGAGGGACTGCCCGAGGAGCGCGAATCCGAATCCAAGAAGGAAGATGCATATGCCCGGGAACAGAAGCCACCACCAAGAGGCCAGGACGTTGGACTGTTGGACGAGCATCAGCATCTGACCCCAGCCGGGCGTCCTGATGTCCCCTAGGCCAATGAACTCCAGCGCGAAGAACAGGAAGAGAAAGGCGGGGATGACTATCTTCGAGTAGGAGGCCCCGCGGACGAGCATCCGCGGGAGGACGTCCCTAAGGTAGTGGTCCCGCCTGCTCCTTCCCGATCTCAGTCTAGAGAAATGAGGCGAGGACTTCAGCTCCCTCGTCTCCACGTCGATGAGCTTTATCACCGGCGCGGAGAGAACAACGACCAGAATCCAGAAGATGACAGGATGGGAGAACGGGTGCGCCTCAAAGCCGATGGCAAGAAGGATGGCGAGCAGAAGGATGGGGAAGGCGAAGCTCACATTGACGAGAAGAAGTATGAAGAACGTCCACCAACGGCCGAAGAAGCCCGAGACGGTGCCGAGAAATGTGCCTATGCCCACGGTCAGAAGGGCAACAAGAATCGTGAGCCAGACGACCGAGAACCCGGCTATGAGCTGGGCGAAAACGTCCCTGCCCTGATTGTCCGTCCCCAGGGCGTAGCAGTTGCCCGAGGGGTAGCATCCGGGAGCGAGCGGTGCCAGGTACGCTCCGACCGACGATATCGCGTGAGCCATCCCCGGGGAATTCGTGACGAACACGGAGGCATGCAGATGACCGCTTCCCATCTCGTCGTTCCAAACAATGGGATGACCTTGAATCCGACCCTCGAAGCGGATCCGATACGAGACGGTGCCATCGACCCTGAGCGAGTAGAGATAACCCTCCGAGTCGCCAACGAAGATGCTTCCGGTCCCGACGTCGTAGAGCGGCGTCGTCGGCTCCCCTTCCACGCGAGACGTTCCCCTGATGTACCCCCTCGGGAGGTCCGCGACCGAGTCCCTGCGCAGGACATAGACCGTTCCCGACGATGAGGCGACCACGATGTTGCTTCCCCCCTCCACGGGCGTGGTGAGGCGTCCCTCATCGAGGTACTTCGAGAACAGAAGCGTGCCGTTGTTGGGAAAGACGACGTACAGAATGCCATCATCCGAGGCCGCATAGATGAGCTCGACATAGCTGGTGCCGCCATCCACCTCGATTTCGGTGGGCGAGGCAAGAAAAGGTGGGGAGCTCCAGCTCGGGCCCATCGGGAAGACCCCGCCCGGCTGCTCCGTCCACACGTCCGTGCCGTTCTCCGTCCAGAGCGCCCTGAGATTGCCGTCGTTCACGAAAATCCGAGCGCCGTCATCGTCAACGCAGACGGAGCTTCTCATCTGTCTCCTGGTGGGAAAGAGATTCGCCATCAGCACTGGTTTGTCTCCAAGGGAGCGGCTCCAGAGCACGGTTCCGTTGGGCGAGAGAGCGTAGAGCGTTCCCCTGCTCGTTCCCGCGAAGATACGTTCCTTGGGTGAGAGGCCCGCCCAACCATCGGAGAAGGCGGCGATGGACGATACCAGGCCGTCGAGGTCGAGAACGACGACGTTGTCACCGGAGGGCAGCGGGGACAGACCCTCGTCGATGCCGCCGAGGCGCTCCTCCCTCAGGAGATACAGAGTCCCCTCGCTCGTTCCCACGATTACGTATTGATCCTCTTCCTGCACACTCGCCTCGCTCCCGAAGTTGACCGCCACGGGCGCCGTGCTAATCTCCGAGTCGACAGCGAAGCAGCACGTGTGCGCGGATGGAGCCTGAGACGTGTTGAGCCAGACCCTCCAGCCAGTGGACGGATTCACGGCGATCAGGTTCCTTCCCGAGGCGAAGTAGACCCTGTCCGACTGGGGGTCAAACAAGGCGGGCTTGAGACGCACCGCAACGGGGTATTCCGTGGATCCCGAGCCTCCGTACAATGAGGTGCTCGTGTCTATCTCCCAGTACTCATCCAGTTCGATCAGGTCCTCCTGCGGAGCCCGCCAGTTGATGGGATCTCTGATCGCCAACGGTCCGATGAGGGATATCAGGCAGAAAGCCGAGAGGATGATTAGCCCCGTCCAGAAGAGAATTGACCTCTTCAAGTATTCCCAGGCGCCAATGAACATCCTGAGATAGTGAGCGGCAAGATCCCTCAGATAATCGATCATCTCCTCCGTGTCTGCAAAAGATGTAGATGCTATTATTGGTTTCGGCGGGGACGGTAGAAGCCGTCCTCCTGCGGAAGCCCAGTGCCTAAGGAGCAGCCTCCGAATGGACATCTGAATGGATTTCCTCTTCGTTTCTTGCCATAGTGCAACATCCCCGAGGCCGGGAGCAACAGAAGGCCAAGGCCCTCAGCGGTGCTCCGCTTCGGACGCCTCAAGCAAAAGCCTTATCTGGTAACCGGCTAATTCATGTCCCTGGACCTGTGATGTGTTCAGCAATCCTCGGATTCTCGGCGACCACAGGTCACATGGAAGAATGGGTAGGCCTATGTGGGCATCAATCAACAACAGCACCTGTCTATGTTCCATTTTCCAATCAAGGAGGTAATCGGTTGTCAGGCAATAGGAATGGGTCCACCATCCAGACCATGTTTTTGCTCATCGTGCTGATCGCGAGCTCGGCTGCGGCTCTCACTGGCGGGCAGTTCGCCTCTCCCAACTCGGAGGCTCCCGCGAACGATGCCTTGGACATCGGAGCAGGCTCCACATTCGAGTACGAGTCTCACATCATGACGGCATCGGAGATCGAGAGTCTAGAGGCGCTCATGGGCGTGCGCGACCCGCAGAGGAACTACAATGCCCTGTACGACGGACTCGGCACGGGACTCGCGCCCCCCAGCGAAGCTGAGTGGGAAGCAATGCCGGGCACGGTAACATGGGTGGACGACATCAACGATCCCATGCTCGAGCCTGCGGTCGATCATTCGCAGGAGCCGTACTTCCCGACGGTTCGAAGCCAGCAGAGCCAGGGGTCCTGCGCGGCCTGGTCGATCGCATACTACACGAACGGCTACAACCAGGCGAAGGACATGAACTGGACGGATGCCTCGACCGGCAACAACGATCATCTGATGAGCCCGGCCTTCGTGTACAACAAGGCAAACTGGGGCTATGACTCTGGCTCCAGCCTCTCGGGCAACATGAACGTCATCATCACGGTCGGCAACTCCGTCTGGTCGGAGATGCCCTACAATCCCTCGGACGCGACCTCATGGGGCAACGAGGGAGCATGGAGGAGCGCGCCACCGTTCCGCGGAAGGGACTACCAGTGGACGGATCCCGAGAACACGGACGTGCTGAAGGCCTGGATCGCCGAGGGCTATGTCCTGCCGATGGCTCTGGATGCCGGCAACTACGGCCGCGGCCTCGGCAGCGGGGACGACATCATCAACTCGACCGAGCATGTCCCCGGAACGCCCAACCACGCGAACACCATCGTGGGATACAACGATAGCAAGGGCGACGGGGGCGAGATGGGCGCCTTCAAGATAGTCAATTCCTGGGGCAAGAGCTGGGGATCAGGCTGGGGAGGAAACGGCTACTACTGGATGACATACGAGGCCCTCAAGGAACTGCCGTGGCCCATCGCGAGATTCCGCGACAGGGTGGATTACGATCCTTCGCTCCTCGGCGTCTGGAGCCTGAACCCGCAGGGCGGCAGGGACGCTCCTATGACCCTTGGAACGGGAGCGCTCAACGAGCCCGCTGCGACGAGGTCACCATGGTGGAACGGCGGCGACCACGACTTCCCCTCCTTCATGGCGCTCGACTACACGGACTTCAAGAACGAGTGGCGGCAGGGGCAGAGCCAGTTCTACCTCAGCATAGGCATGGGAAAGGACTACTCGACGATAACCTCCTTCAAGATGGAGCTTTACGAGAGCGGCTACAGTCCCGGAGGCTACACGCGCATCTCGGACGAATCGCCGGATACGCCGAAGGATACGCCGGGGACTGTCACCGTCTCCATATATCCGAGCATGAGGATAACGGACCCGCTGGACGAGGATTCCGTCAACGGCTTTGTGAACATCACGGGGCTGGCGACAAACCCGCTCTGGACGGTCGTCCTCAGGGAGGACTTCGAGGGTTCATGGCCCGGGACCTGGGCGGTGGGCGACAGCTCGAGCCTCGGGGGCGAGGACTTCTGGGGAACCACGAGCCACAGGTTCTACGAGGGCATGAGCAGCGCTTGGTCCGCTCAATCGGGGGAGTTCGAGGAGACGGCTTACGCTGAGAACTTCGACAGCGGCGGGCTGCTTCCGCCGGGCTGGACGACCTTCAGCGCCGGGCCGAACTCTCATCCCTGGACCATGGTCCTCGAATCGGGCACGGATTACCTTGCGGAATGCAGCAGCCAGGATGCCGGTCCCGGAACGGATATCACAGAATGGTTGCAGATGACGCTGGGCTTCGATGCATCCTCCTACTCATCCCTCAATCTCACCTTCCACCTGGATTATCAGAGCAACGACGGTGACGAGTACGCGAGCGTGCTCTACTCGACGAGCGTGAGCTATCCGGCCTTCGGCGGGCTCTGGACCTGGATATCCACCGCCGTGGGAGATCAGTACGTGAACCTCTCCGCCGCGGCTGGCGATCCTGAGGTCTACATCGCGTTCCTCTATCACGGCACATACGACGTTCACATGCGCGTCGATGATGTCCTCGTCACGGGAAGCATGGCGAATGAGAACAGGCATGAGTACGACCACGACATGGAGGCCTTCATGCAGCATGACGTCGACCTGAGCGGGTACGATTCCGCCACGCTGATGTACAACTACTGGCTCGATGCTGAGGGCAACGACAGCCTCTCCGCCAGTTACTACGATGGAACCTGGCACTACGTGGACCCGCACACGGGCGACTCCGGCGGGTGGAAGGGCTCAACGGTGATGATACCGACTACCGCCACCAAGATCGGATTCCACTTCCACAGCGACGGGAGCGGTCAGGGAGAGGGTGCCTATGTTGATGATGTCCTTCTTCTGGGCCACGGCGCGATAGACGAGGTCTACGTGAAGATCGATGACGGTCTCTGGGACCTCGCCAATGGAACCGCGGACTGGTACTACGAGTGGAACACGGGAGGGGTGCAGGAGGGCTATCACACGATATACGCGAGAGCGTACTTCGGCTCAAACTCCACCGAGGATTCCGTCAGGGTCACCATCGACCATTCGCTGCCGACAAACCCCGACAGCCACACCTCCTCGCACACGCCGACGGAGTGGTCGAACGACGACACGATCTGGATAAGATGGTTCGGAGCCTGGGACAATCTGAGCGGGATAGGCGGCTTCGCGGTCGAGTGGACCACGGACCCGGGGACGATTCCCGCCGAGGTCATTCACACGACGAATACAGAGACGACGAGCGATCCGCTGCCGGACGGCAACAGCTGGTATGTGCACATAAGGGCCGTGGACAAGGCGGGTAACTGGGCGGTTGGTGCATATCATGCTGGACCGTTCTACATTGACACGAGCCCACCGGGCAATCCTGACAGCTACAACTCCAGCCATCAGGTGGGAGTCTGGTCGGCCGATGACACGATCTATATCGAGTGGTCGGGAGCGACGGACCCGCTGAGCGGCGTCTACGGCTACTCCTTCACGTGGACCATGTTCCCGGACACGCTGCCCATCAACCTCATAAGCGATGTGTACACGAATGCCACGAGCTTCCCCCTCGGTCCGAGCGACAGCTGGTACTTCCACATCAGGACGAGGGACAATGCACAGAACTGGGCGCCCGACGCCTTCCACATCGGACCGTTCTACATCGATGTCGAGGAGCCCTGGACGACTCATTCGCTCGTTGGCACCGAGGGCGAGTTCGGCTGGTACATCTCGAATGTCAGCGTCGTCCTCACGACCCAGGACAATCACAGTGGCATCGACATGACGATGTACCGGATAGATGCCTCGCCCTGGGCGCAGTACGCCTCACCGCCGGATATCGGCTTCGATGGCATTCACACGGTCGAGTATTACTCGATCGATAACGTAGGAAACAATGAGATGGCGAAAATCGGGACGGTCAGCGTTGACACGACTCCGCCGCTCAATCCCGACGGATACACCTCGAGCCACGGCATCGGAACGTGGTCCGAGGATGACACGATAGACATCAATTGGACGGGTGCGTGGGACGCGACGAGCAGCGTCTACGGCTATTCTTTCGCCTGGACGCGTTCTCCGACGACGCTTCCGGATGCCATTCTCAACACGACGATTGCGGGGACGACCAGTCCAAAGCTCTCGACCGGGAGCGACTGGTTCTTCCACGTTAGGACCCGTGACATGGCGGGCAACTGGGCACCTGATGCATATCACGTAGGCCCCTTCTTCATCGATGTCAGCCCTCCCTCGGCTTTGGACGGCGTCTGGGCCGAACTCGAGGGGGCGGGCTGGCGGGACGTGAGCATAACCTGGAACTCCGCAGTGGACCTCGAGTCGGGAGTCGCGCGCTACGACATATACTACGGCACGACCTACGAGCCGAGCGGGGCGGGCTATGTTCTCCTCGGCTCCGTCCCCGCGGACACGAGCTACTTCGTCCACGTCAACGGGGGAGAGGGCGACCCAAGCGACTACTTCTACGAGATACGAGCGGTGGACTTCGCCAACAACTCGGTAGCCTACTCGGCCCAGGCGGGAAAATTCGTCAGGAACCTGGCGGCTGGCTGGTTCCTCGTCTCCATCCCGCTCGAGCAGAAGAATCCGTCAACAGATGCGGTGCTCAGGACGCTCGACTTCGATGTCGTCCGATACTACTCCGCTGGCACCTGGAGCAGCTATTATCCCCAGAAGAGCTACTGCGATCTGACGCAGATCGGCACGCACATGGGCCTCTGGGTTCATGTGACGGGAGGTTCAAACCTGACCGTGGTGGGAAGGGTTCCCACGACGACGGACATATCTCTGGCGAGCGGCTGGAACCTTGTCGGCTATCCCTCCTTCAGCACGACGTACACCATCGCGGACCTCATATCCGACCTGAGCGCCCTGAAGGTGGAATCCTACAACGCATCCTCACCGCCGCATCTCCTCAAGATTGCGAGCGCCTCCGATTTCTTGACCACCGGTTCGGGATACTGGGTCCAGGTCTCATCGTCCAGGACTTGGACGGTGATCAACCAGATGGGCGGTCCGCAAGTTCCCAAGGACACGAGGGGCGAGGAGCCAAAGGCCTTCCCGCCGAAACCGGGGACTCTGATAGCTGACGGTCTAGACGACTCAGCTCAGGTCAGCGGTAACGTGGAATCGAGTACGCCCTTGCGCAACGAGTTCGTCCTGCTTGCGGGGCTCCTGCTTGTCGGCCTGTTCATCTTCACCCGATTGGAGCGAAGACTGAGAGAGTGAATTCCGCCCTGATTGTCCGTTCCAGGTGATGCTCAACTCTCGGCCTCACTCACCAAGAAGCATGACCAGCGGTATGGCCCAGCCTGGTGACCGTCACGTATTGCGGGAAGGATTCCCTCGGCTTCAGCAGAATCGCGCGTTCAGGGACTACTCCTCGGGCTGAGGCATGCCCTCGAAAATCGCCTGAACCGAGCCATCTGGATCCTGGAAGACCGCAAACCAGCCTATTTTCGGCACCTCTGTCTTCGGCACGAGTATCTTCCCGCCCAGCTCCTCGATCTTCCGAGATGTCTCGTCGACCGAGTCCACATTGATATGGTTCAGCACTCCAGTGGCGGGCTGCTCCTTCTCCGGGACGAACAGCCCTCCATGCGGCGGTGTCGGCGCATAGAAAAGCGTGTAGTCCATCTCGGGAACGTCCTCGAACTTCCATCCAAATATCTCGCCATAGAACTCCTTGGACTTCTTCGTGTCCTTCACGGGAATCTCTATGTGCGTAAAACTTCCATGCTTAGGTTCTTCTGTCATAATCAACCCTCTTGTGCAGACCCCTAGGAGCGCGGCCACTTAAGAGCTTAGGGGGGAGGTGAGTGAAAACTGAAGAGGTGCAACGGGACCTCCATTCGCCACAGACGTGTCCCAGCGCCAAGCCTGAGAGCCGCTGCCTACTGGGCATGGAGCTCACTGGCAGCGATCCAATCCGCACCTCGGCTGCCAATCCCAAATCGGACTATCCTCACAACGCCTCGGGAGGGGGCTCCGGAATCCTTGCGATCGTTTCGATTCGTCGTCTTTCTGACCACATCCATCACCTCACATCCATTGAGGGTGGTCACGGGGTTAGATGCAAGCGGTGATTAGTGGACAAGAAGTGACCACTTCCCCGAGTCTTCCTGGACTTCAGGGTACCCCGCTGAAGAAGGTTTATTTACCAATCCAGCCGATGACGTGGTGGATGAAAAGGGTGAGAATCAAGAGATGGAGAGAGGGCAGTGTCGAGGACATCGAGGATATGGTCGCCGAGGAAACATTTCTCCACCTGGAAATCAATGAGAACATCGGTTTTGACACGATCGTCTCGCCCCAGGATGTCAAGGAGTTCGTTTACGGCAATCTCTTCGCTGAGGGATTCATAGACGCGCCGTCCGATGTCAAGTCGTATTCAGAGAGGGAGAAGGACGGGAACATCCACGTGAAGATCTCGATGGAGTCGGAGTCGGACCTGGCGTACAGGAGAAACTACAACATCCTCTGGACGGATTGCACTACTCCCTCCGATATCCAGAAGAGGGTCGGGGACAGAATCGCGAGGATAGAATCCCCGCTCAGGATCAAGGCCTCCGATGTCCCGCTCGTGCAGAAGAGGATATCCGACCGCATCGATGTGTACAAGCAGACCGGCGCCTACCACTACGCCTTCCTCTTCGATGCGAACATGGAGATAGTGTCATCCGCTTTCGACGTCAGCCGCCACAATGCGGTGGACAAGGTCATAGGAGGGATATTCCTCAACGAGGGGACGTTCGCGGACAAGCTCCTGTTCGTGACGGGCCGCATCACCTCGAACATGGTGTGGAAATGCCTCAGGGCGGGAATCCCGGTGGCGGTGTCGAGAAGCGCCCCCCTGCTCGAGGCCATAGAGCTCGCCAGGGAGTACGGTATGGGCGTCATCGGGTTCGCGCGCGGAAAGCGGTTCAACCTCTACAGCGGCGAGCGCTTCGTCGATTTCGGGTGATTCCTTGGCGGATGTCTCGGTGGCGATACTCACGGGCGGGAACTCCTCCCGGTTCGGGCAATCCAAGCAGCTTCACGAGATCGAGGGCAAGCCGCTCTTCATGGCGTGCTACGAGAAGTTCCTCCGGCTCTCGGATGATGTCTTCCTTCAGGGTGAGTTCGAGGGCGCTGGTGTCGACACCCGCGAGGACCTCGTCACCGGAAAGGGCCCATTGGGCGGGATATACTCCGCCCTGAAGAACGCGAGACACGAGCGGGTCCTTGTCATCGCCTGCGACATGCCTCACATCGATTCAAGAATCCTCAATCTCCTTCTCGCGCACGATGCAGAGCTCGTTGTGCCCAGATGGAGGAACGGGTATCTGGAGCCTCTATGCTCCGTCTATTCGAAGAAGCACGCACGGGAGATAGAGGAGATGCTGGAGGAGGGGACGCTCAAGATATCGCGGCTCTTCCAGAGGGTGGAGGGCATCAAGTTCCCGACGATAGAGAACTGGATCGAGAGCGGCCTAATCTCTGCCGAATGCTTCTACAACATGAACGAGCTCAGGGACCCCCTCGGTTAGCTATTCGCCCTCGACCTCTTCCTCGAACATGAACCTTGGCAGTATCCTTGCCCACTCGACCTTCGCGGACCCAGATCTGATGAGCTTCGGAATCCGATTCTCCGCGACACCGGATCCCCTTGGCGGGAACACGATCCCGATTCGGGAGCCCTCGACAGCGGACTTCCGTGGGATGAGCGCCATTCCGGTCTGGATGCCCTCGACGACGACGGAACTGGTGACCTCTCCGAGGATCGCGCTCTTCTCGCTTATCACGAACGCGCCGGGCCTGACCACCCGTATCCCCTTCCTCTCCATCCTGAAGCGCACGATCTCCCTTTCCCGCTTCCGGGCCTCTTCGACTGCCCTCTGCCTGCCCACGAAGAAGGGCTTGTGGAGCTTGACGAATGAACCGTATCCGGCTTCCGTGGGGAATATGTCATGCTTGCCTGCGAGCTCATTGCCCCACAGGGGGAATCCCGCCTCCGTCCTCGTCGAGTCCCTCGCACCGAGTCCCGCCGGTTTCACTCCGTATGGCTTCCCCTTCTCCAGGATCGCGTTCCACAGCTTGGGCGCGCTTCCGGGATGAACGAACAGCTCATAGCCGTACTCTTCACCAGTGTAGCCGGAGCGGGAGACGATCACGGGAATGCCCGCCAACCGAACCTTCATGAGCTCGAACTTCGAGAGAGCCCGGAATCTCCTCTTGAGCCTCTCGCCCCTGATGAGCCCCATGATCACTGGGCGGGAGGACGGCCCCTGCAGGGCGATATCCACCCGCTGGTCCTTCCCACTTGACGGGTCCTTCAGGTTCCTTATCTTGACGTCACCGCTCACATCAGCGGTCGGGTGCTCCCGACTCAGGAGGTACGTCCCCGTGCTCGCCGCCTGAAGCCAAGCGAGTATCTTCTCCGCGTTCACCGCGTTGGCAACGATCATGTAGTCATCCTCATCAATCTTGTAGATGAAGATGTCGTCGAGGACGTGTCCTTCGATGTCCAGCACGTAGGAATACTGCGACTCGCATGGCTTGAGCCACCTCACGTAGTTGGTGGTGACCGCGTCGAGAAAGTCAGTCGCTCCGGTCCCCTGAACGCTCAGGACTCCCATGTGGCTCACATCGAAGAGCCCCGCGGTCTCGCGAACCGCCCTGTGCTCCTCCGCAATGCTCGTGTATAGAATGGGCATCTCCCATCCCGCGAAGGGCTTCATGGAGGTCTCCTTGGTCAGCTTCAGGTGCTCCTCGTAGAGGCAGCTCCTCTGCAATGGGATCTCTTCTGGCTGGTACGAATAGATCCTCTTCTTCGACCGCTTCCTGAGGAAGTCCCTCTGGCCCACGAAGTACGGCTTCGTGATGTCCAGGAGCTCCTTCCGCCTCCTCAGAATCTCGCTCGCGTGCGTCCTCCTCCTGCCATATATCGGGAGATAGCGCCTCTTTCGCTTCTCGAGCTCGGCGTCCAGTCCAATGGGACCGGCACCCATTCTATTGCCCGCATCCAGGATGGCCTTCCAGAGGTTAACGGACTTCCTCCCGTCTACGATTATGTGATACCTCTCGCACCTCCCGTGGAACCCCGACCATCCTATCATGACGTTGATGCCGTCCAGCGAGGCCCTCAGGAAACCCCTTCCGTCCCAATTCTTGAGCTCGGGTGCCAGCTTCCTCAGGATCTTCATGCTCTTGTGCCCGTGCAGAACGAAGCTCGTCTTCCCGCTGTTCCTCAGGTCCCTCACTATGACGGGGCCCTCGACCTTCCTGAATATGTCATCGTCGAATATGACGTAGGAATCAGAGAGAGCCCTGAACCAGAGCTTGACTCTCTCCGCGTTCTGAGCATTCGTCGAGACGATGTACCTGTCCCTCCCCAGCGAATCGGGGTTCCTCCTCATCACGACGACGTCATCCATGATCCTGCAGTCCTTGTCAAGGACGAGGGTTCTCTGACTGCCGCCGACCTCCATCCTTCGGAGCGGTCCGGTGCACACTTCATCGATGAAGGGTCTCGCCCTCCATCCGACGACCTCGAGAAGCCCCTCCCCGAAGGCATCCATCAGGCCGGCCGACTTGTCTATCTTCTCCAAGTCCTTCCTCCGGGTGTGGTACACTGCCGGAATCGTCGAGCCGCCAACCCTCCTCATCTTGGCATGGGACTCCTTGTGAAGTTCCATCAGCGGGCTCTCGTCCATGCGCTCCCTGCCCATATAGTAGTGCGGATAGCCGTGTCCGGAGGCGGATGTCTCGCTCCTCGCCTCGCTCACGATCCCGTCCACCTCCCGCTTGACCTCCTCGAGTATCCTGAGCCTGATCTTCCCCCTGCCAATGTCCTTCTCCCGCCCAACGTACATGAAGGGCTGGATGTTCGTCAGCACCCGATGCACGAGGGCTGCGATCTTCTCCATGTGAGGCTTTCCGAGGCCCCGCTGCGTCACCCAGGTGGTGCCGAAGCGTATCGCACTCGGGTGTATGGCATTCTCGTCGTACGGGATGGTGTTCTTGTTGACCACTATACCGCAGAGTTCGAGAATCCTGGACGCAATCTCGCCCGTGAGCTGGTATCCCGTCCTCGTCCTGATGTCTCTGAGGTCGATGAGGCACATGTGGCTGTCCGTCCCGCCGTAGGCCACCGTCAACCCCAGCTTCCTGAAGGAGCTCGCCAGATGCTTGGCGTTCTCCACTATCCTCATCTGCAGTTCCCTGAACTCCGGGGTCTTGGCTATCTCGAAGCAGACCGCCTTCGCTATTATGCTGTTCAGGTGCGGCCCGCTCTGCTCTCCCGGGAAGACCGCTCGATCGAGCATCTTTGCCTTCTCCTTGTCCGTCGTCAGGAGAACCGCCCCCCGCGGGCCGCATATCGTCTTCTGCGTGGTGAACATGACCACGTCCGCGTATCCTATCGGATTGTTGAACTGCCCGCCAACGATGAGACCCGCGACGTGAGCCATATCCGCGAGGAGAATCGCCCCGCCAGCCGCGTCAGCGATGTCCCTGAACTTCCTCCAGTCTATGTTCCACGGGTAGGCGCTGTAGCCAGCGATTATCAACTTGGGCCTGTGCTCCTTGGCGAGTCTCTTGAGCTTCCTGAAGTCGAACCTTCCCGTCCTTTCGTCAGGGTAGTAGGGGATGATGTTGAAGTACCG
This sequence comes from Thermoplasmata archaeon, assembly GCA_046761045.1. Lineage (GTDB taxonomy): Archaea > Thermoplasmatota > Thermoplasmata > RBG-16-68-12 > JAGMCJ01 > JAGMCJ01. Next base: position 74,352 of record JBHIFJ010000002.1, on the reverse strand, counting down.
CCCGGACCGGTTCACCTCGCTGCCGTGCGTGAGGTGCCCGCCCGCGTTCAGCGCCATCCCCATTACGGTATCGCCAGGCTCCAGGAAGGCGCCATAGACGGCATTGTTCGCGATGGCTCCCGAGAGCGGCTGCACATTCACGTAGATCTCGTTCGCCGATATCTCGTCCGTCGCGAACAGCTCCGCCAGCCTCCTCTTCGCCAGATTCTCCATGACGTTGACGTAGTCGCAGCCCTTGTAGTACCTCCTGTCCGCGTACCTCCGCTGGTGGGTCATCTGGTGCTCATAGTCCGTCGCCAGCCTCCTGTCCTCCTTGTCCATCCTCATGGATGGATGCCCCTCGGCGTAGAGGTTCGCGAAGGCGGATGCGACCGCCTCCCTCACCGGGCGGGGACAGTAGCTCTCGGACGCGATCATTATGAGCTTCCTTTCCTGCCTCTCCTCCTCGAGCCGTATGAGATCAGCGACTTCCTCGTCTATGTCCTCAAGTCGGGCGTTAAAAACCAAATCTGCGTAGATTCCTTGGCTCCTTGCAGCCATACAACCACTTCTCCTCTTATCGCCGTGTAGTAAATGGTGAACTTACGAATATTCTTTTGGAATCCCTCGTCGTCAGCTAGGAGAAAGAGGCTCAGGATGATAATCCCATGAGAGCCCTGCACAGACTGGATGGGCCTCCGGAGACGGCAGTATTCGAGGACAATCCGAGGCGGCCGTTCTCGCGGGACAGAAGGGGAGTTGCAGGCAGCACATCGCGATGCCCACATTCGGCGGTCGGCTGGTGCAAAACATGGTCAGTACCACCACAGTTTTAAATAGCCTGTGAGGGTTGAGTGCAAATGGAGGGCCTTAGGATGAAACAGAGTATATTTGTCATCTTCGGTGTGATTTCCCTCGGATTCCTCCTCGTTCCGCTGACCCTCACTGAGCCAGCAGTCGCGTCCCCCGTAACCCTATTCGAGCCCACCGAAATCGAAAGTACTTCACTGGTTCTGCAATGGGAAGCTCACCCTTATGAAGAGCCGGACCCTGACGGCGAGGGCATCTGCTATCTGTACAGGGTGGAGGTGCACATGTCAACCGTGCCTGACTTCACCCCGAATTCGAGCACACACTTCGCCTCATCGTATGGCACGAGGGTCAAGGTCTATGGTCTGGACCAGTCCACCACATACTACTTCAAGGTCGTCGTGTTGCACAAGAGTGGGTATGGTGAGGAGCCGCCTTGTTCTCTCCAAGGCCAGCCTTCCAACGAGGTTTCTGCGACAACTCTTCCTTCGGCGGTGCGCATCCGAACCATGGCTGTCAACCCTGACAGACCGTGGGATAGCGTGGACATATCCTGGAATGCGAACGCGGACAAGACTGGCTTTGAGATGTACGCAGTCGAGCGGGCTTTCGCTGCCAACTTCTCCGATGCTGTTGTGGCAGGGACCAGCTCGAACCAGGCGACAGAACGATACACCGTCACGTCGCTGGCGCCATCAACCGCCTACTTCTTCAGAGTGACTGTCCATGCCACCACGGGGAAGATGAACTCCTCACCTCCAGAAGCGGCCATGACAGAGGATGTCCCAGAGGCAACTGCCGTCACACTCAACTCTCCATCGGGGTCAGACATAGCGGAGGATAGCGTCAGGTTGAGCTGGGGTCCCGTACGGGATGAGTTCTGCGATAGGTACGTGATTGAGAGAGCGAGAACGTCCGATTTCACCGATTCCACGTCGGTCACCATTGAAGACTGTAATGCCACGGAATACATCTGGAAAGGTCTGAAGGCAGGTACGACATACTACTTCAGGGTGGTATCTCATAATACGGCAGGAAACGAGACGCCCTCCAACACTGTCAGAGTACTCACGAGGTCTCGGTCGATGTCGATGACCGAAGTTCTGACGGTTGCGAACACCATAGTCCTGCTTGTCATCCTACTGCTCCTCCTGACGTCGTTTCTGGGAAAGAGGTCGAAAACCGGCAAGCAGGAATGAGATCATCCTGAACAACGCTAGAAATACATAAGTTCACGTGCTGCATTGGTTTGCCGCCTCGATATCCCAAAGAGGGGTCATCGTGAACATCCGCGGAATCGCTGGTTGCCCTGTCAGGAAGAGGAGCCTAGACCTGGTGATCATCCAGGTTCCAGAGAATGCCACTGGCAGGGAGGTTTCGGTCGATGTCAGGCAGGACAGGGATATCACACCCATCCTGACGACGGTAAGACGGCTTTTGGGGCGGGCAAGGATCGGCAGTCGTGAGGGTATGAGATGGTGACAGGGAGGAGCGACAATTCCATGTCATTGAGGAAGATGTTCGAGCGCATCTCCCCGAGATACGACATCCTCAACCGCATCCTCACCTTTGGCCTGGACAAACACTGGAGGAGCGAGGCGGCGAAGTCATGCCTGGCAGATTCCCCGCGCATGGTCCTGGACCTGTGTTGCGGGACGGGAGACCTCCTGTCCTCCATCCGTGGTAAGGCCCCAAGCGGGACTCGCATTATGGGAGCTGACTTCTCGGAGGCGATGATTTCCAGGGCCAGCAGCCGAGCGGGAGATGCATACTCCCTGCTGATCGCGGATGCCGGGCACCTTCCATTCCACGGGGAGTCCTTCGACTGCGTGGCAACCGCCTTCTCGTTTCGCAACCTTCTATACAAGAATCCTGAGCTGAGAGGCTATCTGAGCGAGATTCTTCGAATACTCAAGCCAGGGGGGAGCTTCGTGATCGTGGAAACAAGCCAGCCAGAACCGGAGGTCCTGAGGAGAATCTTCCACGGCTACGTGAAGAATGTCGTTCCAACGATTGGCGCAGCGGTGTCCGGGAGCAAGGGTGCCTACTCCTATCTCGCCAGGTCCGCGATCAACTTTCCCCCGCCAGAGGAGGTTGGGGCGATCCTGCGCGAGACGGGCTTTAGCGATGTGCGCTTCGAGCCGCTCCTTCTCGGAACAGTGGCCATTCACAAGGCGAGGAAATAGGCGGTTTCGGAGAAAGAATCATAAGTGGAGACCCGGATTGCGAGTCCATGAGAATAAGAAGCAATGATTTCGAGGAGGGAGGAGATATACCTTCCGTGTTCACTTGCGATGGAGAGGATATCTCGCCCCATCTGGCTTGGGAGGAGGTCCCGGAGGGAACGAAGAGCTTTGCGCTCATCGTCGATGACCCAGACGCTCCCATGGGGACCTGGGTGCATTGGCTTCTTGGAGACATACCGGCAGGCACGAGAGAGATTCCGCAGAGTTCCAGACCTCCAGGCTCCCGTCAGGTCACGAACGACTTCGGGAGGGAGGACTACGGAGGACCCTGCCCGCCGAGCGGGACGCACAGGTACTACTTCAAGCTCTACGCCCTTGACATCGAGAGAATGCAGGCGACGGAGAAGAGGGCCTTCTACAGAGAAGTGGAGGAGCACAAGGTCGGCGAGGCCGTCATCATGGGAAGATACTCGCGCACATAGTCGGACCCCCAGGAAAAAAGGGTTATATATCGACCTTGCCTATTCGCAGCCAGTGAGCACATGTGCGAATCAACTGTCTACATCGAAAGGGGCGGAGAGGAAACGGAACTCATGAACGACGTTGCCAAGATCGAAGTGAATGGCAAGACGATAACGTGCATAGACATAATGGGAGAGATGAGGACTGTTCAGGGAACGGTGAAGAGGGCGGACTTCGTTAACCATAGGTTTGTGATAGCCTCCAAGTAGGTCTGTAATGGCACAGAGGATAGGCATCGCCGGGAAGGGCGGCGTGGGCAAGTCGACGCTCGCCGGAACACTGGCAAGGCTTCTCGCAAGGCGCGGAATGAGGGTTTTGGCAGTCGACATCGACCCCTCGCCCAGCCTGGCGTACGCGATTGGCATGTCCGAGGAGGGGAGGAAGAACCTGGTGCCCCTCTCCCGAATGCTGGATTTGATAGAGGAGCGAACGGGCGTCAGACCAGGGTCGTCGTACGGACAGATGTTCAAGCTCAACCCGAAGGTCGATGACCTCGTGGACAAGTACGGAATCGTCGCGAAGGATGGCGTCAGACTCATCATCCTAGGCACAATCGAGATTGGCGGAGGCGGGTGCTTCTGCCCGGAGAACGCTCTGCTCAAGCGCCTCCTCAAGCATCTCGTCCTCGACAGGGATGAGGTGCTCATAATGGACATGGAGGCGGGTGTCGAGCATCTCGGCAGAGGAACGGCAGAGGGCGTGGATGTCCTCGTCATCGTCGTGGAACCTGGGACGAGGTCCATTGAGACCGCTCGGAAAATCAAGAAGCTGGCTGAGGACGTTGGCATCAGCAAGGTCGTCGCGGTCCTCAACAAATCGCTTGGAGAGGAAGATTTCACACGCTCAAGGCTCGAGAAGATTGGCGTCGAGATGATCGGGTCAATACCCTACACGCAGTGCCTGATTGAGGCGGATATGAGGGACATCCCCCCGATCGACCACGAGGGGTGCTCGGATGTGATCGCCGCAATAGAAGACATCGGTAGCAAACTGGGGCTTTGAAGCCAAACGTTTTTTCGGACAATGGCATTCCCTTCTCCGAGGAGGTAGTAAATGCCGTTCATAAACGTCTATATGTGGCCAAGGGACAGGAAGCAGAAGCAGAAGCTCGCGAAGGCGATAACGGATGCCTTCGTCCGAATTGCAGGCATTCCGCCGGATGCCATTTGGATCGTCTTCAACGACATCGAGAAGTCAAATTGGGCTTTGGCGGGAGAACTCGCCTCCGAGGACTAGAAATCGTCAGAGCAGAACGAACTTCGTCTTTTGTCGAAGTCAATTCGAGAAAGCCAGCAAATGAAGACTTGTGAATTTGGAAAGGAACCGATGCCCTAGTAGGTCAACTTTATAAATGGAGTTTGTATACAACTAAGGCGAGTTGCAGGCAGAGTGGTCTGGGGGAAGTGAGTGAAGAAGGTCAAGTTTGATAAGAGCACCTGCATGGCTTGCAGGGCATGCGAGAGCGCATGCGGGGAGAGACATTCTGAATACACGGATTGGCCCGATATCCTCATTGCCGAGCCCAAGCCCATCCCGCGAGTGAGGGTCAGTCTGAAGAAAGGGAATCCGTACATTGTGAGGTGCCAGTTCTGCAAGAACCCAAAGTGCATGGAGGCTTGCGAGTACGATGCCATAACGCAGGAGGAGGACGGCTTTGTGAGGTTCGACGCCGAGAAGTGCACAGGATGTTGGGAATGTATCGAGGCGTGTCCATTTGATGCGATCGAGAAGGACACGGTCACTGAGGTCGCCATCAGATGTGACCTCTGCGAAGGCTTTGCCGATCTGGCATGCGTATCGGCGTGTCCAACTGATGCTTTGACGGTTAAAGAGTAGGAGGAATACGATGGCTGAGGACTCGAAGGAAAAGAAGTCTATGGACCCGGCAACCGAGCTGCTATTGGCGAGAGTGTGCGAGCAAAACATAGACGCCACGAGCATGTGGGACCGGTTGGAGCAGATGCGGCCTCAATGTCGCTTCGGAGAGCTCGGCATATGTTGCACCATATGTTTCCAGGGACCATGCAGGATAAATCCATTTGGAAAGGACCCTCAAAGAGGTGTTTGCGGCGCGACCGCCTATACGATCGTGTCGAGGAACCTGCTGCGCAGAATCGCCGCAGGATGCGCGGCTCACTCGGACCACGGAAGGCACATCGCGCACACGATGCATGCGACCCTTGAGGGGAAGACCGATGCGTACAAAATCAAGGACGAGGACAAACTGAGGGCGGTTGCACAGAGGGTCGGCATCGATCTGGAGGGCAAGGACACAAAGAGGATTGGTGAGGAGGTGCTCGAGAAGGTCTTCGAGGACTTCTCAAGGGTGGAGCACGAGCCGTTGACATGGTTGAAAACGACCCTGACGCCCAAGAGACTGGAGATCCTGGACAGATGCGATGTCCTACCATACAATATCGACGCGTCCATCACCGAGATCATGCACCGAACCCACATGGGCGTGGACGCGGACCCTGTTCCTTTGATTTTCGACGGCGTAAAGTGCGCCATGGCGGATCTGGCAGGCGAGCACATATCGACCGACCTGAGCGATATCATGTTCGGGACTCCGAAGATAACGATAACCCAGACCAATCTCGGCGTGTTGAGCAAGGACTCTGTCAACATTGCCGTCCACGGCCACAATCCGGTGCTGAGCGAGGTCATTGTTGATGTTGCCGAGGAGATGCAGGATGCCGCCAAGGAGGTCGGCGCCGAGGGCATCAACATCGTTGGGATATGTTGCACGGGAAACGAGCTTCTCATGCGCCGCGGGATACCGCTTGCGACCAACTTCGCCAGCCAGGAGCTCGCGATAGCCACTGGCGTTGTGGATGCGATGGTCGTCGACTATCAATGCATTCTGCCCTCACTGGGCATGTGGGCGGGCTGCTATCACACGAAGCTGATCTCGACATCTGACATGTGCAGGCAGACTGGAGACATTCACATAGAGTTCAACCCGGCCAGCGCCAAGGAGGATGCGAGGAGAATAATACAGCTGGCGATTGAGGCCTTCAAGAACAGAGGCGAGGTCATCGAGATACCGGAGAAGAAGGAGGCAGCATGCGCCGGATTCAGCGTGGAGCAGATCATAGACATCCTGTCAAAGGCCTCAGACGACCCCCTCCAGTACCTGGTGGACAGGATCAATGAGGGGAAGATCCTGGGAATCGCTGCCCTGGCCGGATGCAACAATCTGAAGACATGCCATGACGCTGGCCATCTCAAGATCGCAAAGGAGCTGATCAAGAACGATATACTCGTCGTAGCGACGGGCTGCGCGGCTGGAGCCTTGGTTAGAGCGGGACTCACGTCCTCTGTCGCCACGAGGGAGAAGGCGGGAGAGGGTCTGAAGGAGGTTCTCACCGAGCTTGGCGAGAAGTATGGGCTAAACGACGCGCTCCCGCCGATCTGGCATATGGGGGCCTGCGTGGACAACTCCCGCATACACGACCTGGTCACAATGATTGCCAACAAGATGGGAGTGGACATAAAGGACCTTCCAGTCGTGGCAAGCGCACCCGAGGACATGAGCGAGAAGGCAGTCGCCATAGGGACCTGGCTTCTAGCAACCGGATGGCCAACACATGTGGGCATCCTCCCGTTCATACACGGAAGCCCCCTCGTCGTGCAGATAGCCGAGCACACAGCCAGGGACGTCTACGGAGGCTACTTCATATTCGAGCAGAACCCGCATGTGGCCGCCAGGAAGCTCGTCAACATAGTGAAGAACCGAAGGTGGAAGCTCGGCATGGATGAGGACAAGGAGGTCCTCTATTGGACCGGAGAGACCGCCGCGGAGGTCTTTGCCGAGAAGCCAGAGGTCGCGACAAACGGGGGTGAGAGGGAATGACCAGGGTCTCTCAAACTGAGCTCTTCCGCATGGCGATAACGGGTGCCATAACGGCGACAGGCTATGCGGATGTTCTTCTCAACCGCGCTCTCAGGAAGTACGGACCGGGGCATCCTGTGGAGTACCCGGACACCGGCTACGAGCTGCCCTCATTCTACGGATGGACGACGAAACCGGTGAAGAAGCTCGGGGACCTGCCCCCTCTGCTTGGAGAGGTTAGAGCGAAGATAAGACACGATCCAACTCTGGAGAATGCGCTGACGGCGGGGGAGGCCACCATGTGGTCAGCCGAGATCGTCGAGGCCATTCGATATCTGGACAACGACAAGCCCTATGCGAATGAGGCGCCACCGGGCACTCAGGAATACTGCGGCTTCGTGGGCGACCCTGTTCTCAGGAATCTGGGAATTGCCTTCGTCGACGACACCATTCCCGGATGCATGGTCTTCGTGGGCAAGGCCAGGGACCCAGAGGCGCTCGCAAGGGTTGTCAGGGACTGTCAGTCCAAGGGAATGCTCCTCATGGCCACGTTCGACATCATCAGGCAGCTCGAGGACCAGGGAATAAAGATGGGGACGGACATAATGCTCTATCCCCTTGGTGAGTTCACTCAGGCGATCCACGGACTGAACTTCGCAATAAGGGCTGCCCTGACATTCGGCGGTGTGAAGAGAGGGGACAGGGAAGGCCTCTACGACTACCTGAGCAAGAGACCGAAGGTGGTTGTGCTTCAGCTTGGTCCGCTGGACCACATAAAGGTGGCGGCGGAGTTCGCCGTCATGTTCAACGGCTCCCCGACCATCACAGACCAGGATGTCGAGGAGATTCCAGGGAAGTACATCGTCCAGAAGGACTATGACCAGCTGGTGCAGACGGCCATAGAGGTCAGGGATATGCAGATCAAGCTCGGAGCGGTGGACATTCCCATCGCATATGGCCCCGCCTTCGAGGGCGAGACCGTTCGAAGACCAGACACCTATGTCGAGTGCGGCGGTCCGTCCAAGACACCCGTCTTTGAGCTGGTGAAGATGCGCGAGGCGGACGAGGTCGAGGACGGCAAGATAACCATGATAGGGAAGGATGTTGACGAGGTCGAGGAGGCGGGAAGTAGCCCGCTCGGAATCCTCGTCGAGGTCTACGGCAAGGACATGCAGAAGGACTTCGAGTCTGTCCTCGAACGGAGAATCCACCAGTTCATCAACTTCGCCGAGGGTGGATGGCACACGGGCCAAAGGAACCTCATCTGGATAAGGCTGAGCAAGGATGGCGTCAAGAGTGGATTCAGGTTCAAGCACTTCGGAGACATCCTCCACGCCAAGTTCCACGACGAGTTTGGCGGGCTCCTGAGCCGTGTTCAGGTGACCATAGTCACCGACCCGGACGAGATTCAGAAGCACCTCCCGGAGGCCATGGAGGCTTACAACTACAGGGACGAGCGGCTGAGAGGAATGACGGATGATTCGGTTGATAAGTTCTACACCTGCACGCTCTGTCAGAGCTTCGCGCCCAACCACGTATGTGTGATAACCCCCGAGAGAGTAGGACTCTGTGGTGCGATCAACTGGTTGGATGCGAAGGCGAGCAATCAGATCACGCCAACGGGCCCAAACCAGCCCATAGACATGGGTGCCGTGATAGACGAGGTGAAGGGCCAGTGGCAGGGTGTGAACGAGGCTGTGTACGAGAACTCTCACGGAAGGCTGGAGAAGTTCAACATCTACACGATGATGGATGATCCGATGACCTCGTGCGGCTGCTTCGAGTGCATCGTTGGGATCGTTCCAGAGGCAAATGGTGTCGCTGTCGTGAACAGGGAGCACAGCGGGATGACGCCACTGGGAATGAAGTTCTCCACCCTCGCCGGAACTGTCGGCGGCGGCCTGCAGACTCCAGGATTCATCGGTGTCGGGAGGTACTACCTCCTGTCGAAGAAGTTCATCAGTGCCGACGGCGGGCTCCCGAGGATAGTGTGGATGCCAAAGGAGCTCAAGGATGCGATGCATGACAAACTTAAAGAGAGGGCAGAGGAATTGGGCATACCCGATTTCGTGGACAAGATCGCAGACGAGACTGTCGCAACGGAATCGGCGGAGCTGCTCGAGTTCCTCAAGAAGGTGGATCATCCGGCTCTGAAGATGCCGCCTATGCTGTAGGGGCCTGGTACAATGGCATTGGAGTTGCCTAGGGAGAAATGGGTAGGTAGGATTGGGGAGGTTGTTGTTGGAGCCCTCGAGAACGAGGGGGGAACGAGGACGAGCAAGGTCACACTTGGCGGGGCGACGAGCCTGCCCTTCCTCGGCTTCGAAGGAGAGTTTCCGAACAAGCCACCAATCGCGATAGAGATATTCGACGTCGTTCGAGAGGACTATCCAGAGGTTGTGAGGGAACCCTTCGAGGACGTCATCGACTATCCAGCCAAATGGGCGAAGAAGTGCGTCGAGGAGTATGGGGCGGACATGATCTGCATCAGGCTGATCGGCACGGACCCCGAGGAGGAGGATCGTTCAGTGGACGAGACCGAGGAGACCATCAGGGCATTGAGGGAGGCCGTTGGTGTCCCCCTCATAATCTACGGATCGGGACACGAAGAGAAGGATGCCAAGGTCATGGAGATGGCGTCCAACCTCATGGCGGGCGAGAGGTGCCTTCTCGGACTGGCAGAGGAGGCGGCATACAAGTCCGTATCCGTCGCGAGCATGGCAAACGACCACGGCATAGTGGCCTTCTCCAATCTCGACATCAACCTGGCGAAGCAGATGAACATCCTCCTCACGGACTTCGGAGTGAAGCTCGAGAACATCGTCATGGACCCGCTGCAGGCGGGGCTTGGATACGGGCTCGAGTACTCCTATTCGGTCATCGAGAGAATCCGCCTCGCCGCCTTCATGGGCGACAAGATCCTGCAGGTTCCGATACTCTGCGCGACCTCGCGAATGTGGAATGCCAGGGAGGCGTTCAAGGAGGACCCGTCTCTGGGCGATGGGAGATCCCGGGCTGTGTTCTGGGAGGCCACGACGGGACTGTCTGCTCTCCTGGCGGGAGCCGATGGTCTGATCATGAGGCATCCCGATGCGGTCAGGTACGTCAAGGAGTTCATCAAGGAGCTGCACGGAGGTGACCAGTGATGGCGCTCACTGCTCTTGACATCTACAAGAAGCTGCCCCAGACGAACTGCGGGAAGTGCGGATTCCCCACGTGCCTCGCATTCGCGATGCAGCTAGCAAACAAGAAGGCGAGCATCGATGCGTGTCCCGACGTCTCGGACGAGGCGAAGGAGCTGCTCGAGTCCTCGGCCGCGCCCCCCATAAGGTTCGTCAAAGTGGGCACGGGCGACAAGGAGATCGAGATGGGAGACGAGGTCGTTCTCTTCAGACACGAGAAGACATTCTACCATCCGGTGGCCTACGCACTGCAGGTCGATGATAGTTCTCCAGACATCGAATCCAGGGTCCAGGCGGTGGAGGAGATGAAGTTCGAGCGGGTGGGACAGGAGATGAAGCTGGACATGATCGCTGTCCGCTCGAAATCCGACGACCCCGCAAAGTTCTCCGCTGCCATCAGCGCAGTGAAGGGAAAGACCTCCGCCCCGCTCGTGCTCGTTTCGCAGAATCCAGCGGTCATCGAGGAGGGGCTCAAGATCTGCGGTTCGGACAGACCGCTCATCCACGCGGCAACGAGGGACAACTACGAGAGGATGGCGGAGCTCGCGAAGGCGAGCAACTGTCCGCTTGTCGTTCTTGAGAACGCCGGGCTGGAGGAGCTGGCCGAGCTGAGCAAGAAGGTGAAGGAGGCGGGTGTCGAGGATATCGTTCTCGACCTCGGAAGGAAGCCTCCTGGCAAGCTGCTTCAGGAACTCACTCTCGTGAGGAGGTTCGCGATCAAGAAGATGTTCCGACCTTTTGGCTATCCCGTCATCATGTTCACCGAGGGCGAGGGCGCGAGGGAGGGCCTGGAGGCGGCCATGGGAACGATGAAGTATGCGTCGATCATCGTGATGAAGGATGTCGATCGCTCGATAATGTATCCTCTCTTCACGCTGAGACAGAACATCTACACGGACCCGCAGAAGCCCATACAGGTCAAGCCTGGCATCTACGAGCTGAACGGCCCCGACGAGGCTTCACCGGTGATGATTACGACAAACTTCTCGCTCACGTACTTCACCGTGGCGGGGGACATCGAGACGAGCAAGGTCCCGAGCTTCCTGCTGGTGGCAGACTCCGAGGGACTGTCCGTGATGACGGCATTCGCGGCGGACAAGTTCACGGCCGACACCGCCACGGAGCTCATCCAGAGCTGTGGCATCGAGGGCAAGGTCAATCACAAGAAGATCATAATCCCGGGACAGGTGGCGAGGATGAGCGGGAAGCTCAGGGAGAGTTCAGGATGGGAGGTCCTCGTGGGACCCCGAGACTCCTCCGGGCTCCCGAAGTACCTGAAGGAATACGTGGGACAGTAGCTACATCTGCGTTGGATCGAGATAGCTCGCTTCCTTCTTCCTGATCGGCTCAAGTGACTTGTCCACTGTCTTCTTCATCTGCAGGCCCGAGACGTGCATCAGTGTGTCCTCGAGGTCGTCCTCGACGTTCATGGAGGACAGGCATGGATAGTGATGGTGCGCAAGCCCCGCCTTCTCCACCGCATCCCTGACCTTCGTCCCTGGAAGCTGTTTCGCGACGAACCTCCCACAACCGCATGGTGAGTCCCTCAGGACCTCCACGCTGGCAACGGTGTCCTTGTCGACCTTCACATCCAGTTCTGGTCTCCCGAAATACTCCACGAACTTGTCGATGACAGAATCGCCGACGGAATCGAGAACGCAGAACGGGCGGGGAAAGGTTGCCGCGATTCCCGCTCTCGCGAGTTCCCGCTCAATCTGGCTCCTCATCCCAGGCGGTAGCCACAGCGAGTTGTCCACGGGTGCGATCAACGCCTTGGCATCAGCGGCTTTGACTATCTCGGCCACCAATTGGGCGGCGCTTGAGTTCTCCTGAAGAGCGAGAACGAGGTCTGCCTTTGGCACGGACTCCGGAAGGAATTCGGCGGGATCGTCGACTACGAGGGGCAAGCCCTCCGGGAGGGTCAGAATCTCTACCTTGAAACCCTCGGGCCCGTTTTCCTCGACGTTCTTGGCGATGCGCTCACCGTACTCGCCCTGCACAAGCGCGAGAATGGTCATCTCGCCCCTTCCTATCCGCTCGAGTTCCTGTGCCGTCAGTACCCTCCTTTCCTCCACTCGCTCCTCCACCGCAATGGACTCGACCCGATCCGTTGGTCCCTTCTGCAGAGCTTCCAAGAGATCCTTTTCGAATGCCCCTTCATCCCAGTCAATCTCGTCCCCGATATCCAGAGTGATGGATGAGTAGGACGAATCACCATGAAGCGAGTTGTCCTCTCCCACCAGGACGAGGATCTCGTTGTCGCCTGCGGTCAGTCGGAGGCGGGAGAACACCTCCCTTTCCTTCTTACCCTTCAAGTAGACTCTTTCCGGAACATACTCGAAGCGACACAACTCAGTGCGGGATGCCGTTGACCTGAGGGCGGCAACGACCTCGCTGCCAGAATATTCCTTCCGAAGGGGAATCTCCTTTCTCATGATAGACCTCAATTGACTTGTCCGCTGGTTAGATGTTCAGCTTGGCAAGAATCTCCTTCGCCCGCCCGTATGCGACACTGTCCGGGGGGAGATCGATGAGGGGATTCCCGGTTAGGGATGACTCCGCGATGCGCTGGTCCTCCGGAACTACTTCTCTGCACTCGAAGCCAGCCTCCTCAATGACTGGGCTCAGGAGCTCAGGGATCTCAGCGATCCGGCACATGATCAGGCATCTGTCCTTCACCTTCAGGTCCAGGTTCTCGCTCATGTCCCTGATCCTGCCGGCCGTGACGATCCCGTGCTTTGTTGGGTCCGAGAGTATGAACATCATGTCCACGTCCCTCGTGGTCCGCCTGCTCAGGTGCTCCATCCCCGCCTCGTTATCGATGACGACGTAGTCGTAGTTCCCCGAGAGAGTGTCCAGATACGTCCGGAGGATGTTGTTGATGTAGCAGTAGCAACCGGGCCCCTCCTGCCTGCCCATGGTTATCAGGTCGAACCTGTCGCTCTCGACCACGGCCATGCGGAGGTTGTAGTCCACATAGTCCTGCTTGGACATGGCGGGGGACAGGTCGCCCACGTTCTTCAGCAGATCCTCCCTCAGATCGCCTATTGTCCGATCCACCTCCACACCGAGCATCACGCCAAGCGTGGAGTTCGGGTCTGCATCAACCGCCAGGACCACAGAATCCTCACTGAGTGCCTTTATCAGAAGCGTTGCGAACGTGGACTTCCCTACGCCGCCCTTGCCCGAAACGGCAATGGTCTTTCCCATGTCAGTCCTCCAGACCGTGCTCCTTTCGCATGTGGCTGGATATCTCCCTCGTTAGCCTCAGCGCGGCCTCCGCCTGTTCTTCGCTCAGGCCAGAAAGACCGCACATGGGTGTAATGAGGGACTGCTTGTGGATGGTTTCCCTATCCACGCCTTTCCCTGCCAGCAGTTCAATACCATTTTCAAGTCTGCCTATAAGACTTTGCACATTCTCAGCCTCGAAGGCATCCGGTGTGGAAGGAACCACCCCCCATGCTATCAACCCTCCCCGCTCGAGAAAATCAGCGACATCCTCGGGATAGAGTGAGAGGGTGTGATAGTAGTTGTACGCATCAAAGGACAGCATGTCGGTCGGTGACTGGAGTATGAGCGGCCACTCCGTGTTACCGCAGCAGTGAAACCCGCTCATTCCGGTCAGTCCGGAGACGACATCGCCGAAGATCGACACAACCTCCTCCTTGCCGATGTTCAGGAAGGCGGACCCGAACATGACGAGGTAGGGCTCGTCAAAGGCGATCAACGTCCTCTGTCCGAATCTGGACAGCCGCCTCTCCATCCAACGTCCGGTCATGTTGACTGTCTTTGCTATGATCTCCTTGTACGTGTCGTCGTAGAGCATTGCCCTCTTGTTCTCGTCCGTCAGATTGAGCGCCAGACTTATGGGACCCGTGACCTGTCCGCGGATTATCATAGCGGGTTTTCCCCTCACCGCCCGCTCAAACTCGAAGAAAGCTGTGGCGAACTCGGGTGACAAAGAGAAGTGCTCCAGATCGTCATCTATGACCTTCTGATAGAAGGATTCGATATCAGCGGCTCGGTCGGGCGTGACATAGATCTTGTCGTCCCCCATCTTTACGCCAGGAATCCTCTGAGAGAACTGAGCATACATGTTCTCCTTGAAACCCAGGCGCGGCAACTGAGGCCAGGTTGGAATCTCGGGCGTGTATCTCAGGACGAGTTCCACGGCCTTACCTGGGTCGGTGTGAGGAAGGCTGCCCAAGGACATCGGCAGGAAGTCCCCTTTGACTGTCATATGACCAGCTCCTTGGCGCTTGGGAACTTCTCTATGTCCGTGTGAGGCAGGAACATGGCGGACGTGAACTCATTGAAGAACATCGGAGTCACGCTCAGCTCGATGTAGGTCATCTTCTTCGCGATATCGATCGCCTGCTGCTTGCTCTTCTTGGACATCATGGTCAAGCGCGCACCCGCCAAGGACCCGTTACCTATGAACCTGAACTTTTCTGGATTGACATCTGGAAGCAGGCCCAGCCATACGCTCTTCCTCGTGTCCAGGTAGTTACCGAAACCGCCAGCGATGAAAATCTGCTCCAGGTCCTCAAAAGAGTAGTTCATCGTCTTCAGCAGCACCGTCGCCGCGGCATAGACAGCGGCCTTTGTCCTGATGATGTTCCTGATGTCGACCTCTGTGATGACCATATCCTTCTTGATCTTCGTCTCGTCCGCCCAGACGACAACGAACTCCTTGCCCTCGGGCCCGTCTCGGATTCTTGGAGTGTCCAATGGCCGAATCCTTCCAGACCGGTCGATGACTCCGTGAGTGAAGAGCTCGGCGAGCAGGTCGATCAGACCAGTGCCGCATATCCCCTTGGGTCTTACGTTCCCAATCGTGCTGTACTTGACATCAAGGTCCGTCGTGAGGGCGGCCTTCTCTATGGCGCCCACCGTCGCCCGGATGCCATAGTCGACCTCCCCTCCCTCGAACGCTGGACCGGCAGAGCAGGAGCAGGAGACCATCCAATCCCTGTTCCCGAGGACTACCTCACCGTTCGTCCCGACATCCATCAACATGGAGAGCTTGTCGGTCTTGTGTAGGGCCGAGGCCAGCACATCTGCGGTGATGTCCCCGCCGACGTAGCTGCTGCGACACGGAAGGATGTAGACATAGCCCTCGGGATTGATCTTTAGACCGACCTCCCTCGCCTTGATGAGCGGGAAGAAGTTCGCCGTCGGTATGTACGGTTCCCGCCTGATGTACGCGGGGTTCAGCCCAAGAAGTAGATGCGTCATCACGGTGTTCCCGGCCGTAGCAGCATAGCATATCTCGTTCCGTCCCGCTTTCGCCTCCTTCAACATCTCCTCGAGAAGGTAGTTGATCGTCTCCACGATCAGCCTTCTCAAGTCCTGGAGCCCGCCCTTTTCCTCCTCCGCATAGAGTATCCTCGTGAGTACATCCTCACCGTGAATCACTTGCTTGTTGTAGGCGGCCTTCTTGGCGACGATCTCTCCCGTGCTCAGGTTCACTAGCTCGGCCACGACAGTCGTAGTTCCAACATCGACGGCAAGGCCGAAGTTCCTCCCGGACGTGTCCCCAGCCTCCAGATGCACGAGTTCGTAGCATTCGCCCTCTTCCACTATCGTGGCCGTCACGTCCCATTTGCTGCTTCTGAAGAGATCGCTCATCCTCCTCATGACTGGAATGTGGCCCATGATGTCACATATCCCGTGGTCGCTCAGGGACCTCTTCAGCCTGTCGAGGTCGCTCAAGTTATCGGTGAGAGTGGGCTCGCCCAACTCGAAATGGAACTTCATGACCGGAGGGTCGAGCTCCTCTGCCTCCATGACTTCGGCCTTTGTCAGAATCTGATGAAGCCCTGCGCGGCTCTCCTCGGGAACGAGGACTTTGACGTCTCCCTGAGCCCTTGTCATACAGGCAAGACGGTACCCCTTCTCGATATCCTCGGGAGTGAGAAGCTCCGTTTCCTCTGTGGAAACCTCTCCCGCCTTCACTATGACCCTGCACTTCCCGCACTTACCGCGACCACCGCATATGGAATCGATGTAGACATCGGCCTCGATGGCAGCATCGAGCAGATCCATGCCCTTGTCCACATTTACCGTTTCGTCCCCCGGTGAGAACCTAATCCGCACCTTCTCAGCCATCTCCAGCACTCTGAAGACTTGCACCATAGATAAACGTTTTCGACCGACGACCTGGGGTGTCGCATCTCATCGATGAGAGTGATGTTGGTTTGCGTCCATCCCCCTTGTCCAAGGTGACGACCCTCTGAAGGAATGTCCGACTCCCTGACCAAAACTTCGGCAAGACTCCAACTCCACTCGCCCACATCTGCAACTCCATCAGGACAGGCTCTCTGTGTCGAGCAGCAGTCCCCTCTGATGGTCGTCAGAGTCGCAACCGCTTCGCCTCTCATTCGGTCGAGGCCTGACCAACGTTTTCGAGCGCCATCCTTGAGGTCCTGACAGCGAGTTCGGCACAGTGGACGCTTTCGTCCGGACGCCCGCCAAGGACTCTTAGCAGCTCGTCCTTGCCTACTCTTCTGGCGTCCTCCACCCTCTTGCCGATTGCCATCTGGGAGATTACGCTTCCACATGCTACCGAGGGACCGCATCCATCGGTGAGGAAATTGACATCGACTATTCTATCGCCCTCGACCCTGAGATAAACCTCCATCGTATCTCCGCAGGGGCCCTTGAACGTGGCCGCTCCATCCGGACTGCTCATCCTCCCCACATTCTTTGGGCTCTTGGCCTCCTCGAGCATTATTCTGGAGTGGATCTCTCCCTCCCTCCTTTCGATCTCCCTTTGGATGTCCTCGATGTACTCATCAAGATCCGATCTCTTCCGATTCCTTGTCAGGTCATTGCCTCCTTCACTCTCTTCCACGCGTTCGTCACCTCCCGGGAGAAGTCTCCGTCCGAGTATTCGACTACGGTTCTCCCCTGAATCATTGCTTCCGTCGTGACGTTATCGTAGGGAAGTCTGCCACCGAGGTCGATCCCCTTCTCCTCGCAGAACTCCTCTATCTCTCTCGCGTTCCCCACATTGATATCGTATTTGTTGATGCAAACCACTGCGGGTATTCCGAAGTGTGATGAGACTCCGTGTATCCTTTCGAGGTCCATTCTCCCGGTCAACGTGGGTTCGGTCACTATCAGAACGAGGCTCACCCCCGCCATGGCGGCGATCACGGGACAACCGATGCCCGGGGGGCCGTCGATTATTATGAGTTCGCTTCCACGCTCTCTTGAGAGCTTCCTGGCGTTCTCCCTGACAGCCGAGACCAGCTTGCCAGAAGCCTCCTCTGCCGCTTTCAGCCTTGCATGCGACATCGGACCGAAGCGGGTAATTGACAGGAAGACATGACCCGACACTCTTTCGACGAGTTGAATGGTGTTTACCGGGCAAACGTACTCGCAGACACCGCAACCTTCGCACCTGTCCTCCATGATGTTGAAGTTCTCGTCTATGGCCCCGAACCTGCAGTTCTCCAGACACTCGCCACATCCATTGCACCTCTCCTCGTCCTTGAGAGCGACCCTCAGGCCCTTGAATTCTTGCGTCTCCAGGACTTCCGGATTCAGTACGAGATGAAGATTCGAGGCGTCCACATCGCAGTCTGCAATCGCGACGTCCCCTTCGAGAGAGGCGAAGGCCGCGGCCAATGTGGTCTTTCCGGTTCCTCCTTTCCCGCTAGTCACGGAGAGTTCCTTCATATGTTCCCCCTGATACTCTCCCACAGATCCCCGAATTCCCTCTTCCATTCCGGGACGTGATGGACAAGGGTCTCGCCCCGTGAGTAGTCCCTGGCTATCGCCTCATCATGAGGGATTCTCATGAGGATTGGAAGATCCATCCTATCGCAGAAGCGGTCGGCTCCGTCGTCCCCGATTCCATCGCGATTGACCACGACACCGCAGGGAATCCCCAGCTCTCGCACCACTTCCACCGCCAATTTCAAATCGTGCAACCCAAAGGGTGTTGGCTCAGTCACGAGAAGAGTGTAGTCGCTATCCCTGACGGTCTCTATGACCGGGCAAGCGGTTCCTGGCGGTGACAAGACGTTCCAGTCCCTGAGCCCATTCTCACAGCGGGATTGCATTGCTGGCGAGTCGTCCCATCCGGTGATCTGCATGATATCGGGACGAGACGATCGTACTACTGTCGTGCCTAGGAAAGGGCGTTGTCGATTTCCTCGGTGAGGTCATACCCGTCGGGGACAGGCCTCCCGTCTGCTATCACCGTTCCGTTATCGACGCGGACCTCACCCTCGGCGAATACCCTCAAGGTATGAACAATGAGCGGCAGCTCGCGTATGAAGCCCCTCCTGCGAATCTCCGCGAACAGTGGATTACCCTCTCCATCTTCCTTGGCGATGTCATCGACGGTCCTGCTCTCCAGTCTCGCGTCGAAGTCCCGCCAAAGCGGTTCCAAATCCCCGCCAACGATTGGGAAAACACAGTACGTTATCACGGGTCCGCGGTCCAGCTCCTCCGTGACGAGGTGCAGCATTACGCCGGTCCTGTCCGCCCTCTCTTCGAGAAGCTCCCAGATGACCTCTTGCCACGTGCCCTTCGGTCCGTCGGGCGCTGCTGGGTGAAGGTTGATCATATCGTATGCCCTGCACATCTCGTCACCGACGATGAGCATGTATCCCGCCAGGACACCTAGGTCCATCTCGAAGCCCTCGAGGCGCTTCATGACCTCGCGATCATACTGCCTCCTCCACTCCGCCAATACATCCTCGTTCTCCCTTCCTCGGGACCTCATCTCCGGCTTGAACTTGCTCGATGAGAACTGAACGAGCGGGATGCCATAACCCCTCACAAGCTCGAAGAACAGGTCGCTCTGCTTGAACTCGCCGTTCTCGCGGTTACTGAACACGAAGGAGATCTCTCCAGCAATCGTTCCGTCCTCAATCCTGTCGTGCACCTCGATGAGCAACTCCCTGGCCGCTGGGTCCCTTCCCGTGGAGAACCAACCTATCTTGAACATAGCCCATCTACCCCCTTTCGCATCGACATATCCACTCGGCATCAAGAATGATGCGCCCCAGTCTCCTTGGGGGCTATTCCTTCCTTGATTCTCTCATACCTCTCCCGGTAGAGCTTCGAGCACGATTCGCAACACAGGTAGTGAGTCTTGCCATCCATTCTGAGAGTGACCGGATGGTCGGTTATCGGCTTCCTGCACTCATAGCAGGGAACGACTATGGAGATCCCCTCCGATATGACGGCATCGGGCTCTATCTTTGTCCTCCTCAGCACTCGGTCGATGGAGTATCGCTTAATGTTCTCCAGACCCTCGAGCCATGCTAGGAAGCTGTCTATCTTTCCCTCGCTCTCGGAGACGAACCTGCACATTATCTTCGACCCGCTCAGGACAAGTACCTCGCGGACGTTCTCGTTCTTTCCGATCTTTTTGGCCAGCGTGTCCAAGTGCTTCGGTTGGCATTCCACACTAACGATTGACGTCGTCTCCTGAATCGCCCCCGTATCGATTACAGCTGAGTAACCCCTGATGACCCCCTGCTCCTCCAACACTTTGATTCTGGAACTCACGGTAGGGGTGCTCACCCCAATGCTCTTGCCTATCTCTCTGAAGGAGAGGCGCGCGTCCTCCTGAAGGTGTTTGAGTATCTTCGCATCGGTTTCGTCGAGCTTCATCGTCAGGGATTAGGTACTGTTGCCTATTATATTTTTGTAAAGCGACCGAGGATTCTTCCTTACAAACGTGAGGAGGAAGAAGGATAGGTTCACCTGCCCTAGTATTCTCTGTGTTTCGAGAGGGTGAGTCTCAGTGCTAGCCCAGTTTCTGCTAGTGCTGAGGGAGGGGCTGGAGGCAGCTCTCATCGTTGGCATCGTCTTCGCCTACCTGAAGAGAATCGGCAAGGAATCGCTCAACAGGTTCCTTGTTATGGGCGGGGCCTGTGCGATAGCAGTGAGCATCGTGGCAGCCCTGGTCGTATTCCTGGCCGTAGGACAGCTCTCGGATTTCCAGACGCAGGTCTTCGAAGGGGTCGCCTCCATGATGGCGGTGGGAGTCCTCACATTCATGATATTCTGGATGGCGAAGAAGGGTCCTAAGCTCAAGATGGAGATTGAAAGGAAGCTGGAGAGTCGTATATCTGGCGGTGAGATCTTCGCCGTCTTCGGGATATCCTTCGTGGCCGTCGCGCGGGAGGGTTTTGAGTCGGTTCTCTTTCTCTTCCCTCTCGCCCTCCAGGACAGCGTGGCTACCGTCCTCGGGGTGGTTGTTGGAGTGGTTGTCGTGCTCGTGCTACTCGTTCTCCTGATGAGAGGGGTCCAGAGACTGGACATCAAGAAGTTCTTCACCGTTACCGGAGCCCTCCTGATATTGTTCGCCGCTGGCCTCACGGCAATGGCGGTCCACGAGTTCAACGAGGCTGGCATCGTCCCGCCCGTGGTGGATGAGGTGTGGAACCTGAACCCCCAGGTGAACGCGGACGGGAGCTATCCCCCTCTGCACGAAAAAGGAGCGATAGGAGGTATCCTGAAATCGCTCTTCGGCCACAATGGTGATCCTTCCCTGACCGAGGTCCTCGCGTACGTCTCGTATTGGATGGGGATCCTGGGATATCTGCTCTACACAAACGCGGGGAGCGTGAGGGAACGGCTTGGGTCGCTCATAGATAGGATGAGGGCCGTGCTCGGAAAGGGCGGAACGACAACCTCTGGAAGTGAGATGCAGGTGAGTGATGCAATCGACGGCCACGAGAGAGCGGAGAGGTGAGACATGTGAGTGAATCGAGCAACGGGAATGCTTTGATTGTGGCCGGGGTCGCAGCTGCCGTCATCATCCTGGTCGCTGGAATCGGTCTGACCCTCTGGTTCACTGGAGACATGACCGATGACATGTGGAGCCATCACGGAATGGGGATGTCCTTTCCCATGGGGATGTACTTCGTGATCTTTGGTGGCCTTCTTCTCATCATCATTCTCGTTCTAACAGTCTCTCAACCCAGCAGGGTCGACAGACCGGTCACAGCCTTCGTCCCAACGCCTCCGATTCAGAGTGGAGACGCTTCGACACCGGAGATGAGAAATCTGGCACTGAGACTCCTGCCTGGGGACGAGAGCAAAATGCTGAGGCAGATATTCGATGCTGGTGGTCAAATTCTGCAAAAGGACCTTGTGTATCGGGCGGGCTTTTCGAAGGTCAAGGTGACGAGACTCCTCGATAAGCTAGAGAGGAAGGGTTTGATCGTGAGAGAAAGGCATGGTTCGACGAATCTTGTCCGGGTGTCGAAGGTTCTAGGAGGAGAAAACAATGGGATTTCACAAAAGTGAAACTGGTTTCACATCAGTGATTAATATCGTTTCAACTGATAGTCAGGCGAAGAAGAACGAGGTGATAGTTTGGAGACAGGAATGATAGCAACTCTCCTGATCGTTTCGCTCCTCACGACCGGAGCGGTGGTTGGAATCGCTTCAGTGAGCGGAGACATGATGCAGGGAACGACAGGCAATGGACACATGGGTGGGTGGTTTCACTCCATGGACCATGGAATGATGCACGACCATGACGACCACGATGAATGCGAGGAGCACATGGAGGAATGGGAGCACGAGTACTGCGAGGAATCCGAGGAAGAATGTGAGTGGGACCATGGACAAGAGGAGATGCACGATGAATGCGAGGAGCACATGGAGGAATGGGAGCACGAGCATTCCCTCGAAGAGGATTCTGAGGAAGACGATCACTGCGGAATGATGGGATAAGCCATTCGAATCTTCCGCTGGAAGCCGTAGAGGAGAGTAATCCTCTTCGGCCTCTCCACACCCGCCAGGTGGCGCAAAGCTTACACACATCAATCCAATCAGGGCTTTGGCATCCGATTGTCAAAAGGAAGCTATAAAAGAAGGGAAGTGTCTAACAGCACCAGGAGGAGGACCCTAATCGGGCGCGCCCTCAGTTGCCAACAGGTGATAACATGGGCCTTGAGAGCTGTCCTGTATGCAAGGTGAAGGTGAAGGCTGAAAACCTGCCCAATCACCTAAAGAGGGTCCATCCTGGATCCGAAGTGCGTGTGAACCCGAGCAAGAGAGATGGAGGGCACTCGTCAGGTGGAAGGGGCAACAGAAGGGTAGGCTATGCGATTTTGGCGATCACGATCTTGGTCCTCGTTTCTGTCTTCGCCTACAGCTTCATGAGCAGTCTCGGCTCCCCCGAGATATCGGTGAGCCCGCTGAGCTTCAACTTCGGAGACATATCCCAACGCGAGGTCTCAACGACTGTTCAGATCTGGAACACCGGAGATTCGAACCTGGTGATAACGGGCATCTCGACATCATGCGGGTGCACTTCCGCGGTTCTCACCGTCAGAGGGAGGAGCAGTCCCACCTTCGGAATGCACAACAACCCGCAGGGTTGGAGTGAGACCCTTCTCCCAGGAGAGTCCGGGATTCTCAAGATAACGTACGACGCGACCCTGCATCCTGACAATGGTCCAGTGCACAGAATCGTCTACATAAACAGCAACGATCCCAGACAACCTGAGGTCGAGATAGACCTCAGAGCCAATGTGATTCCATGAGCGACTCCTGCCACGACCCCAATTCTGATGTGGAGAAGTATGGGCGGGAAGGACAACCAGAAGAGAGATTCCAGAATCTTCTGTTCGTCTCAATCGTCCTGTCGTTGGTGGCGATTCTCCTCGTCGGCTCTCTCGCCCCGTTTCTCTTTCTCCCCCAACCTGAGAACATAACACTGAACGAGGGCGAGGCGATTATCTATTACAACGAAGCGTGCGGGCAATGCGCCATATACATCGATGAGGAGCTCATTCCGACACTCCAGGTCGGAGGGTTGTCGACAGTGCAGAAGAAGGACTACATCAACGAAAGGAGCTACAGAGGGGAACTGAGCGCGATAAACGAGCAGCTGGGCATTCCCTCGCATCTGCAGAGCCACATCGCCACGTTCGTCAAGAAGGATATCACCATGGTCTTCGAGGGTCACGTTCCCGAGCACGTGATAACGGACCTGATGGCCAATTCGTCTGCGCTGAACCTGAGCAAGATCCTCGTGTACCAGGAGGAGATGAGTAACCCCACGACATATACCGCTTGGGGTTTCGAGGGTGAGGACCGCGAATACGCCATCGATGTTCCCATAAGCGAGTTTCTTCTCTGGTTTGACCAAGGCCCTGGCACTGGAAGCACTGAAGCCTCCCTCCTCCCGCTCGTTCTAGTCACCGGCTTCCTCGACGGGATAAATCCATGTGCAATCGCGGTTCTGCTTTTCTTCATCACATTCCTCTTCGTGATAAGGAGAACCAGAGGAAATGTGGCGAGAATGGGGGCGGTCTACATACTCTCCATCTTCTTCGTCTACTTCTTCATCGGCATCGGGCTGCTAAGGGCTATCGTCTTGAGCGGGCAGCCGCACCTCCTTGCCTACGTCGGGTCCTCCTTGATCCTCGTCCTCGGAACGCTGAGCCTGCTTCAATACTTCTTTCCAAACCTCCCGCTCACCTTCAAGATGCCAGAAAAGACATGGACAAGGACGAAGGACTGGATCTTCAAGGCGACGCTCCCGTCCTCGTTGGTCGCGGGTCTACTCGTGGGCCTCTGCACCTTCCCTTGCTCCGGTGGGATATACGTGGCCGTGCTTACATTACTGGCATCGCAGACCACCTACTTCGAGGGCGTTGGCTATCTCTACCTCTACAACATCATGTTCGTGCTTCCTCTGGTCCTGATACTGGTATTCACATCGAACAGATTCGTCGCCAGGAAAATCGCAACTTGGGAGAGATCGAACAGCAGAGCGATCATTCTTTTCTCGGGAGTCGTCATGATCCTGCTCGGGGTCGCATTCCTATTGTTTCTGATCTAACAGACTGTCCACGGTCTTGAGGGTGTATCTCGATGTCTCATAGTCGCTCCTGATGACGGCGCATCCGCCTCCTCGGATGCAGCTCACGAACTGTCCGCAGTTGCTGCCTATGCTGTTCTCCTCAAGCTCTCCGATGCTGAGGAGCGTGTCGAAGCCAAGGTCCAGGAAGCTGTCCATGATTTGTCGGATGGAGTGCTCATTGTGGGGGTCCACCACGGATTCCAGCTTCGTCTGTTTGACCTTCGAGGTTGGGTTCAGGGGGGTAATCTTGATGAAGAACTTGGCGGTATCGAAGTGCTCTGCAATCACCTCGGGGTCCACCGGATATCCCTGCGTCATCGCGAAGTTCAGCGTGATCTTCCTATCTCCGTTTCGGTAGTACCGCTCACCGTACTCGGAAATCTCCCGAAGGCCCCATTTCCTGACAGGCATGAGTTCGTCCCGCTTGCTCTCGTCCGTCGTGTGCACAGAGAACTGCAACTGGAACCGCCCGCCAGAATAATGGGTGTCCTTGATGTCGATGAGCTGCTCAAAGAAGGCGCTCCCGCCAATTGGCGCGAGAGTCGAGACACATGGCATGAGACCCGGCGCGTCGTATGCCTCCGAAAGAGCCTTCAGAGCATCCAGCACGTTCGGATTAAGCGAAGGCTCGCCCATCCGCGCGAACTGCACCTTGAACTTCGGTATCGGGACCCGCCCCTCAGGGAAGCGTCTCCTCACTATGTGGTCAATCTGCTGCAGAATCTCGTCTGTCGTGAGCTTGCCCATGTAGTGACCGCCCGCATCGCACATCATGCAGTTCACCGGGCAGCCGAATGATGATGAGATAATGAGTACCCACTTCCTCTCGCGTGGTATCGGCGGCTGCAGTGATTCGACGAACTCGACGAGGTAGCCGTCGCCCTCCCTCATTGATGCCACGTAGACCTTCGCAAGATCCTCCTTGCCGAATTCTCCGAGAATCTTCATTCCTCAGCCTCCAATGACTCGATGACCGACATTGCCGCGAGGATACCATCACCGACGGATATCCCGACCTGCCTGTAGTTTCCCCGTCTCGCATCACCGACGACGTACAGGCCTGGTATTTCCTTCCAGTTGTCCACGAACTCGGGCGGGAGGACGCCGAGTTCTGCCTCCCTACCGCATGCTATCAGACCATAGTCGGCGACCATCTCCTTCTCGGCCCCCTTCCGGTCCACGGCGAACACAAGCTGGCGGTCCTCCTCCTTCACGAGCTTCGGTTCCGTATCGCTGTGCGTTCTGATCCGCTCCGAGCGGTTCGCTCTCTCTGCAAGAAGCGGGATGCACTTCGGTTCCTGACCTCTATGAACGATGTCAACGTAAAACCCCCTCTCAGCGAGATTGAGCGCATAGTCGAATGCTGTGTCCCCGCCGCCCACAATCAGGAAGTTGCCAGTGCCGGTCAAGGGAATGTCCCTCACCTCGTAGAAGACCCTGGACAACTCAACGTCTTCGAGTCCTTCGATCTCTATCCTCTTCGGCCTTGTTCCTGTTGCGACGATGACTGACCTCGCGTAGAGGTCCCCCGTTTCCGCCGCCACTTTGAAGACCTCTCCGTCCCTGGAGACCTTGTGAACCTCCTCCATGCGCATATCGATTCTCCAGCGGACCAGCTGCCGCCTGAACAGCTCCACGAGCTCCTGCCCGCTGATGCCTTCTGGGAATCCAGGGTAGTTCTCGATGAGATGCGCATTCCTCAGGAGCCCGCCAATTTCGTCCCGCTCGAAGACCAAGGGTTCCATGCCCGCCCGCTTCAGATAGATGGAGGCTGCGATGCCTCCTGGACCAGCTCCGACAATCACAGCAGGATAGGTCTTCCCCTTCTCCTTCGATGCTGCCAGGGCCGCCGACTGCGGAAGGAGCACCGACTCGCTTTGGTCCATCTTCTCAACCTTGGCGCCTTTTCCTGGATTGAGTGGCTGGAAAAGGCAAAACAATGCCACCTCCCCGTGAATGGTAGGGAGATATTCTGGTCTTTCTTAAGGATTTCGCAGTAGGAGTAAGGTGCCTGCCCTGAGAGGCTACTCATCCAGCTCCGGTGTCTTGTTCTCGGTATCCTCTTCCCGAGGTTCCCTCCTCCAGAACAAGAGCAGTAGAAGGACAATCACGGCCAGTAGCGCGGCAACAGCGGCCCAGAACCACCCCTCAGCGAATGCATCTCCCTCTTCCTCTGCAACCAGTGGATTGGGGTCGTCGCCGTCTCCGATACCATCATTGTCCGTATCTGCATCGTTCGGATCGGTCCCCAGCAAGTACTCCTGGGAATTGCCCAATCCGTCACTGTCGACATCGTCATCGGGTCCTGTGCTCAAGTCCCCAAAGTTGTCCCGCTCCCAATCATCGGGCAGTCCGTCGTGATCGGTGTCCTCCTGCTCTGCGGCAATCGTGAACGACCACACCACAACCGCTCTGTTCGGAGGACTTACTGGATCCCCGACTGCCAGATAGACTGTGTATGTGCCATCCGCCAAGGGTGTGATGAAGGTGAGGGTTATCGCGCTCTCGGTCACAACCGCAGATCCTGTGACGTCCATCGAGCCGAGCTTGAGTGTTACGTTCGCGACATCTATCCCAGACGGATCGCTGTAGGTTGCACTAATCGTCGGCCTGCTGTACGAAATCACGGATTCATTGGTAGGCATGAGATTCCCAATCACCGGCGGCAGAGTGTCCACCGTGAACTGCCAGCTCCTCGTCGCAACGTTCTGAGGCGAGGACTGATCTCTGACTTCCAGGTAGATGTCGTGAATACCCTCGGAGAGGGGACTCGAAGGCGTGTAGCTAATCCCGCTTGCCTCTATGGTCGCTGAGGTGGTGATGTCCATCGAATCCACCCTGAGCATCACGCTCGCTATGTCCACTCCAGAGTCATCGCTGTAGCCTGCGCCTATGGTAGGTGTGGAATCCCCCGTTCTTGTCTGGTCGACTGGTTCAAGATTGGATATCACAGGGGACGTCGCATCCACAGTGAATGACCAAGCCTCTACGGCCTTGTTCCGATTCGAGGAATCGTCCTCCACCTCCAGATAGACCGAGTGAGAGCCCTCCGACAAGGGCGCTATGGGTGTGTAGATCACGCCCGAGGACGTAACAGCAGCCAAGGAGGAGATGTCCATCGAATCCAGCATGAGGATCACACTGCTCTCGTCGATTCCAGAATCGTCGACGTAGCTGGCCTGGATGACAGGGGTGCTGTCGCCGATGATCGTCTGATCCACAGGTTGCAGGTCCGAGATCACTGGCGGCGTCAGATCGAGCATCGTTGTATCAACCGTGAAGGCCCACTGCGCCTCGATTACGTTCCGTGGCGCGGAGTTGTCCCCGACCTGCACATGCACAGTGTGGCCTCCGTTTGAGACAGGAGAAGCAGGGACATATGTGAACCCACCAGAGGTCACTACAGCCGATGCGGTCACATCCATCGAGTCCAGAACCACAGCAACGCTCAGTATGTCTATCCCAGATGGATCGTTGAAGCTCGCACCTATCGTCGGCTTGTCGTCAGCGATAGTGGACATGGGCGCGGGCTGCATGTTCGTTATCATTGGAGGCAGAGTGTCCACCGTGAACCACCACGCGCTGGTGGCCACGTTCTGTGGCGTCGCCTGGTCTCCCACCTCCAGATAGACATCATGAATGCCTTCGGACAGAGAGATGGGCGAGTATGCCACTTGATTCGCCCCCACCGTCGCGGATGCTGTCACATCGATGGAGTCCACCTTGAGCACAACGCTTGCCAGGTCAATTCCGGAATCGTCCGAGTAGCTTGCGCCTATCATCGGCATATCGTCGCTTATGATCGACTGGTCCGTGGGCTGGAGACCGGACGTGACTGGTGCGACCGTGTCAACCGTGAACGACCAAATCGCGGTTGCGATGTTCTGGCTTGGCGAGTCGTCCGCCACCTCAAGGTAAACGCTGTGAGAGCCCTCAGAGAGTGGCGATGACGGGCTATAGGTCACGTCCAGCGGCGTCACAGTAGCCTGAGCAGTCACATCGAACCCGTCTACTCTGAGAATCACGCTTGCCGTGTCTATTCCAGACACATCCGTGTAGCTGGCTCCTATTGTGGGGGCATTGACCCCGATGATCGATTGATCGACGGGCTGCAGGTCCGTTATCACGGGCGGATCCGGGTCGATGATGGTCGTGTCAACCGTGAAGGACCAGGTCCTCTTCGCGCTATTGGCGGGGGAGGAGTTGTCATGGACCTCGACATAGACGTCATGCAAGCCATCCGCCATCGGGCTTGGAACAACATACGTGACCCTGTCGAATTCCACCGTCGCCTGAGTGGTCACGTCCACGGAGTCCACCTTCAGGACGACAGTTGTGATGTTTATTCCGGACGGGTCAACATAGCTCGCACTTATGGCGGGTGTCGCATCACCTATGATGGACCCGTTGGTCGGTTGTAGATCCGAAATCACCGGGGGCTGAGTATCCACAGTGAAATACCATACCACAGTCGCCCTGTTGCTCGGGATGGCATCGTCGCCCGCCTCAACCCGGACGCTGTGAGCCCCCTCAGCGAGCGGAGCCGGAGGCGTGTACTCAACATCGAGGGGCGTGATAATCGCACTCGCCGTGACATTGGCTCCGCCCACCAGAATCACGACGCCACCGGGAACAACGGAGGAGTCGTCAGAGTAGCTAGCTCCTATAAGCGGCGTGCTATCTCCAGTTGCTGATTGATTGGCGGGTCGGAGGTTCGCGATTGTTGGCGCCACCGTGTCCACCACGAACCACCAGGACAGGTTTACTGCGTTCTGAGGCGTCGCCTGATCCTTTACCTCGACGTAGACGAGGTGAATTCCATCTGACAAGGGAGCCGGTGTGTATGACACATCGAAGGCCGTCACTGTTGCACTGGCTGTCACATCCGCTCCGTCCACCTTCATGCGAACGCTGCTAGTGTCGATTCCGGAGGGGTCGTCATAGGTCGCACGGATCGTTGGTGCGCTGTCGCTTATCTCAATCTCAAAAGGCTCGAGGTTGGAGATCGTTGGTGGGTCGGTGTCCACCTCGAACGACCATGCCGCAGTCGCCTTGTTCTGAGCTGGGGCGTTGTCCTCGATCTCGAGATAGACATCGTGAAGTCCTCCCAGCAGAGGTGCAGACGGTGTATAGGACACGCCCGCTGAGGTGACAGTGGCCTGAGCTGTGACATTGGCTCCATCCACTCTGAGGATCACGCTGCTCGTGTCTATGCCGGACGGATCGCTGTAGTTGGCTCCTATAGCTGGTGTCGCATCGCTTATTATCGACAGATTGGCGGGTTGCAGGTTGGTGATAGTCGGCGGGCTCGTGTCTGTCCCAACAATCGTGAATGAGCTGTTGCTCTTGTCCCAGTTTGTCCTGAGGGCCGAATCAGTGACGTTCACTCTCACAAAGCAGTCAACCGACGGTGTGTTCGGAACCGTCCATGTGAATGTTCCGTCATTGGCTTCCCCATCGCTGATCAGCGTGTACGACCCAAACAGACCGTCCACCGAATACTCCAGCTTCACTATGAGAGGCGGCGTACCACCAGAGGCCGTCCAGTTGATTTCGTACATGGCCAGGCTGTTCCAGACCTCACCTCCGTTCGGCTGCAGCACTTCCACTTTCAGCGGGGGCGTGGTTTCATCGTTCCGCCAGACCTGGACGCCGAAATTCTCGCCCGCCGCACCGATGTCCACGTAGCCGTCGTTGTCGATGTCCCCTGCCGCCACGCCAATGACCTTTCCGCTTGGCAGACCTGCGGACGCATCCGTCCAACTGTACCCTCCATCACCCTTCCAGATCTCTATTCCACTGCCATCGAAGTTGCCCGCCAGAATGTCGGGATACTTGTCCCCGACCAGGTCAGCCAATGTGATGCCGTAGTATGTACCAGTGATCGGCAGCCCGCTGGAGGCCAGCGTCCAGTTGCTGGTTCCATCGCCAAGCCAAGCTCGGAGGCCGTGACCACTCTGGTCCATCGCAGCAATGATATCGATGTTCCCGTCAAGGTTGAGGTCCCCCAAGGCAACGCTGTTCCACTGATCGGTCCATGGCAATCCATTCGAGGCTTCCGTCCAATTACCCGCACCGTTGCCCAGATATACGTGCATGCCTACGCCTGCCACCGCGAGGTCCGTGTTGCCATCGTGATTCACATCCGCCATCCAGATACCGTAGTAGCCACCGCTGTCCGGCAGGTTCTCCGAGGCCTCAGTCCAGACACCGGCACCGTTGCCTAGAAACACGTAGACCCCGCCCACCTCATTGGCGACGGCCAGGTCGAGATTATCATCGTGATTGACGTCGGCAAGGAAGACGCCGGTGTACCACATCGTTGTCGGCAGACCGGAGGAGGCTGGGGTCCATGAACCTGCACCGTCTCCAATCCAGACGCTCACGCCCTTGGGACCATCGTCATAGTTGGTAGCAGCGACATCCAGATTCCCGTCATTGTTTATGTCTCCCAGACAGACGCCCCCATCGTATCCGCTTGCAGGCAATCCGTTCGCGGCGAGCGTCCAGGTCCCTGCTCCATCACCAGTCCACACCCTCACACCAAAATAGCCCGCGGTCGCGATGTCAAGGTTTGTATCGTTGTTTATGTCCCCGAACCAGATGGCATGATGGCTCTCACCTGCTGGCAGACCGTTGGAGGCCGACACAAAGCCCAAGGTCGAGGAGCCTCCGTCCTCCGATGCTTGGATGCTGGATATCAGGAAAGCGTTCCCCAGAACTCCCAGCAGGAGTGCCGATACGAGTAGTGAAGCTCGCAACGCATATCTCAAATGACCACCGCGATTACTTGTTCTCTTCCTCAGTAAGCTCTTCTTCTTTCTTCCTTCGCATCAAGAGAAGTGCCAGCAACAGGACGATTACGATAATCAATAGCATGAGTACCCACCACGGAAACTCGCCCGCCACCTCCTGCGAGGCGAAGGTGATGGTAATCGTGTCCGTGCCCGTGTTCCCCGCTTGGTCCTCAACTGTTAGCCTTATCAGGTACACGTCTCTGTCTTCGAACACGAACTCCGGGGTCGCGCCCACGAGCTTGTGGGTCGAGCCCCTGTAGGTGAAGGTCCAAGTATAGGACGCTATCCCGCTTCCGCCCCGCCCGTCAGTCGAGCCGCTCCCGTCAAGGACCACCGTGTCGCCTCTCCGAATCTGCACATCCTCTCCAGCATCGGCGGTCGGCGGCGTCGTGTCCAAGAAAATAGTTACGAACTGTATCGCCTCCTCATTTCCCACATTGTCGACGCCCTTGAAGTATATCCTGTGCTCGCCCTCAGCCATCGTTCCCGCCAGCAACGGTCCGGCGTAGATGTTAGGGCAGTTCGGATCATCGATTCCGTAACCGATCGATCCAATCCCGGAAGCATCGTCCATTGCGGTAATCATGACAGTCGCCAAGGAACTGTTGACGTAGGTCACGTTTACAGGGTCATAGCCAGAGACCAAACTCGTTGGTGGCGTTTCGTCCAGATAGACTGCTTCGACGACCTCAACTTCCTCGTTTCCTAGATTGTCCAAGCTCTTGAATCGTATCTCCCTCTGCCCATCGGCCCCTGACAAAGAGATGGAGCCGAAGGTGAGCTGCGTCCAGCCGACTTCCTGCGTCACGCCCATGAAGATGGCGTACCAGGTGGAGGCGACGCCGCTGCCGGCTCCGTCTTCAGCGGAGAAGGAAATGGCCGTAGACGACGTAACGTACATTGTGCCCGAATCTCCGAAGCTGGGCGTACCCATGATGATGCTCGAGCTTGGCGGCGAATTGTCCAGGTTCACGACTTCGACGACCTCGTCCTCCTCGTTGCCCAGGACGTCAATGCTCTTGACACGAATCTCTCTCGGCCCGTCATCGCCGGATAGGAACACGGATCCGGTAGAGTGGAGCGTCCAATCGACCTCAACGACACCATCCTTGAATATTCTGTACCATGTCTCGCTCACCGCACTGCCGAAATCATCCTTGAAGAATGTGACGGACGTAGTCGATGTGATGTAGGTGATGCCAGAATCCACATGACTCGGATTGCCAATCGAAATGCTCGTGACAGGCGGCGTGTTGTCCAGTCTCACTTCCTGAATGTTCGGTAGCTCCTCGTTCCCAAAATCGTCCATGCTCTTGTACTTGATGTAAATGATGCCATCGGGCTTCGAGCTGGAAATCGAGAACTCGGACATGTATAGACTATAGGCGGGCTCAGGCTCACCGGAGGCATGATACAGATACCAGATGGCCTCGATTCCGGCTGCGTCTTCAGCGGTCAGACTGAAAAGGGTCGATGAACTGACGTACACCTTCTCCAGCCCGTCCGTGTAGTTGGGCCCGGTGATTGTCAGCGAGGTCGTTGGCGGGATTGAGTCGATTGTGAACGACCAGGTTTCTGTTGCCACCCTCATGTCGGTGTCCGCCACGGATAGAAAGACGGTGTGAGTGCCATCGGACAAGGGGGTCGAGGGCACGTAGAGTACACCCGACTGCGTCACGGTGGCCTGAGTGGTAACGTCGACTGCATCCACCGTGAGCACGACACTACCCACGTCAATTCCTGTATCGTCACTGTAGCTGGCGCTTATGACCGGCGTGGTGTCACCGATTGTCGACTGATTGGCGGGCTGGAGGTTCGTGATCACAGGCGGCTGGATAGCAATCGTGAACCACCATGTCCTCACGGCAGTGTTCTGCGGAGAGGAGCTGTCACTCACTTCCAAGTAGATGTTGTGGACGCCGTCCGAGAGCTGCATGCTCGGGATGTATGTAATGTCACTGGAAGTGATAGTCGCCAAATGGGTAACATCCCCAGCGTCCACCATGAGTACCACACTGGCTGTATCTATCCCAGATAAATCAGTGTAGCTAGCACCTATGGTCGGCGTCGACTGCCCAAGGGTGGATTCGTTCACGGGTTGCAGGTTCGAAATGACCGGCGGTTGCGTGTCCACCACAAACCACCACGTTTCCACGGCCGTATTCGCGGGCACCGCCTGGTCTCCAACCTCTAGGTAAACATTGTGCGTCCCTTCCGAGAGTGCAATCGTTGGAGTGTGAGTTATCATGTTCGGACCCACCGTCGCCTGGGTGGTGACGTCGACCCCATCGACCTCGAGCAGCACAATGCTAACGTCGATTCCGGAATCGTCGCTATACATCGCACCGATATCCGGCGTGCTGTCCCCAGTTGCGGACTGATTGGCGGGCTGCATGTTGAATATCAATGGGAGCGTCGAGTCCACCGTGAACGACCACGACACCGTCGCCGTGTTCTGCGGAGAAGAGTTGTCCTTGACCTCTAGATACGCGGTGTGAACACCGTCCCACAGCGGGAAGGTTGGAACGTATGAAACATCGGTCGGTGTCAGGGCAGCGGATGGAGTGACATCGATACCATCCACCTGGAAGAAGACGCTGCTCGTATCGATTCCCGAAGCGTCGCTATAACTGGCGCCTACCGTAGGTGTGACCTCGCTCACAATCGAGAGATTCGGAGGCTGCATGTTCGTTATCACGGGAGGCTGTGTGTCCACCGTGAAGAACCAGCCCTCGAAGGCCGTGTTCTGAGGAGCCAAGTTGTCACCCACGCTCAAGAGGATGTCATGAGTCCCCTCTGTCAAGGGGGCTGCGGGGACATAGGTGACGTCGCTTGCCGTCACAGTTGCGGATGCTGTCACGTCTATCGCATCCAAGTAAAGCATGACGCTCGAGGTGTCAATGCCCGACAAGTCGGAGTAGCTGGCGCCTATGAAAGGTGTCGTGTCGCTGGTAAACGAGCCGTTGGCGGGCTGCAGGTTCGAAACTACCGGCGGTTGCGTGTCCACGAAGAACCACCACGTCCTGACTGCGGTGTTCTGCGGATTCGACTGATCCTTGACCTCTAGGGAGACATTGTGAACGCTATCTGCCAGTGGAAGCGCCGGAGCATACGTGATATCAGAGACCGTGACAGAGGCCTGAGCTGTGACATCCATTGAATCCACCATTAGGACAACGCTGCCGGTGTCGATGCCCGACGCATCGCTGTAGCTGGCCCCTACCGTGGGCAATGTGTTCCCGGTTGCAGACTCATTCGCAGGTTGAAGGTTTGATATCGTCGGTGCGAGCGAATCCACGATGAACCACCATGTCGCCGTCGCGGTGTTGTGATTGGCTGTGTCATCCTTGACCTCCAAGTATACGTTGTGAACGCCCTGCAAGAGGGGCGCGGCTGGCATGTATGTCACGTTTGAGACTGTTATGGTTGCCTGAGCCGTGACGTCAGCTCCGTCAACTTCCAGAACCACACTGGTCGTGTCTATTCCATGGTCGTCACTGTAGTCCGCGCCTATCGCGGGCTTGTTGTTGCTGATCGTCGTTTGATTGCCCGGTCGCAGGTTAGAGATCACTGGCGGAGTGTAGTCATCGCTCACACCTGTGAGGTTCACCAAATCGACATAGCAGCTCCTCATCGGGCTGCTAGGGTTCCAGGAGTTGTAGTAGCCGATGGCTGCATATATCTGCCCCGTCGGCCCGGAGAGGAAGGTGTCTATATGCGTGTACTCTGTCCAAATTCCCAACTGACTTATTTCTCCCACAACGACGAAGTCAGGGTAGTCCTGGGGGTCGTTGTTTCCCACGTACGCAAGGACCTCCTGTGGCGCGCCCAGTGGGCCCTCGCCAAGCAACTGGAATGTGAGTCCCATGGTCAACCACGTATTGGGGGGAGCCTGAACCGTTCGCTCGATCCATGCCGTCATCATATCGGGAGGGGGAAGCCCGTGGGACTGCAGTTTGACGGAGAAGGTGCCCTCATAAGCGTAGAGACTGGATATCGATACATCGAAGAACGCAGGGTCATTGTTCATGCCTGGGGTCCAATCGCCAAATCCCGACTCGAAGCTCTCCGTGATCTGAGCTGAGGCCATCATCGTAGCCTGATGCATCATGGTCAGAAGAAGCACGGCGCAGAGAATTCCTGATATGATTCTATATGTCCTCTTGTCCGTTCTCATCGTCATACCCCGCCTCGCCCCTTTTAAGCCAGCAAACTGGCTGGACATTGGCGTCATATTGATAAATGGCATATTAGAACCTTTCTGCGAGTGTTCCCGTGTGTTTTGTCCTGACACCTCATGATGGCAACGTACAGAGAGAGTTCGAATCCCATTCTACGAAGTCGGAAATTCCGTCCCCGTCGATGTTCAGACGAGATCTGTGTGACGCAGGCCCTCGCGTCTGAGGTAGCATCCGTTCCCATTCTCCTCCCATCCGTCTTGGCACCCCCTCCGCTGGGCATCATCCCGCCAAGGCGAAGGCCGAGAGCGACAGAAGAACCATCTGGGCACATAAGAGAATGACTACTCTCTGGATGTTCATGCTCCTCCTCCCAACGGCTCGAAAAATCCGACTGCTAGTATTCAAGTGCGAGTGTCAGAAGGCCTTGACTCATGGAATCCAGCGGGCGCTCCTCGCCCTTGCTGAGATAGCCGTCAGAACCCAATCCTTCCCACGGGGACGTTTCCCGGCCTATCAATAGCATGGACCTCCACGGTCATCCCGTGCACATCGCTCCCCTCGCACGGGGCATACCGCCAAATGGTCCTGTTGTATCTGTCCCTGATTGCATCGCCCTCCTCAAAGGTCTCTCCCTCCTTCCGGATGGCAATATGCACGCGCACCACTTCCACGTGGTCCACCGCCCGAATGGCAATCTCGCCGCCTGGCTTGCCTCAGTACATGCTCATGTCTATGTCATTGACCTCGGGAGCGTGGAAGTAATCGCTGATGGCGACGTTGTAGACGCTCAGTCGTCTCTTCTTGGCCACGGGACGAGTGCTGCACGCAAAGTCTGGCTTCGGACCGTACGGGCAACATTGGTGAACCACACTCTGGATGTGAGGGAGGGCGAGAATAGCGAAGAGGCCGGTGTTCTGGATGTCTCTCCTCATCGCATTCGCCGTGATGTCCCGACTCGCCTACACAGAGGGAGTGGGCTTTCAATACGATCGTTGGTCCCTTTGTCCTGTCTTTGAACTCCATCCGTTCTTCTAGCGGCCATACCACCTGACCCAAAGCGAGGACGTCTATCGAACCAAGGATTGTCTCTTTTTGCAGAGGGGGCTGCTCAACCATCCTCTTGAATACACCGCCAGCGTGCTCTGGTGGCTCCTAGTCGCGTTGATAGTGGCAATGCTAATCGACATCGCCTGGGACAGAAGAGACTTGATTGCCGACACGTCGAGGAGAGGGAAGTTTCATAGAGTGTTCTTGGGTGCCTTTCTGTGGCTCCTCATAATCCTTGCGCACACACAGGGGGTCGGATACAGTCTTGGGCACTGCATCGTGCCAGAGTTCCGGGAATTCCAGGCTAACTGGTTCTTCTGGTGCCCCTTTCATGTCTTTGGCGAGGGCCACTTCTGCGGCGTGCCATTGACGAGCCCTCTCTACATCGCCAGCTTCGCGTGGTTGGTTGTGCTTGCCCACCTGATCGCCAAAGCGGCAATGGCGGTACTTGTGAACCTGCGGACCAGGTTCCCCAGCGAGAGGAACTGCGAGATCCGAGAGGTTTCCCGCCAGAAGCAATAGGCTTTTTATCCCCCAGCACCTTTGCGGAAACGTGACAAAGCTGGTTTACTTCGACCTGGAGGGCCCGCTATCGCCACAGGACAACGCGTATGAGGTCATGGCCTCAATCGAACGCGGAAAGGAGATGTTCGAGGTCATATCCCGCTACGATGACCTTCTCGCCCTGGAGGGCAGGGAGAACTACGAGGCAGGGGACACGCTCTCACTGATAGCGCCATTCCTCGTCTCCCACAACGTGAACGAGGACGACATATCACGGGTCTCTAGCAGAGCAATGCTGGTGCCCGGCGCCAAAGAGATCGTGCAAAAGCTCCTCTCGCAGGACTGGCTGGTTTACATAATCTCAACGAGCTACGAGCAGCACGCCCACCGCATAGGCTCGCGGCTGGGAATCCCGGTCTCGAACATAGCCTCCACGAAGTTCCCGCTCAACAGCTATCTGCTCGAGTTCGGGGAGGAGGATGTGGACGTAATCAGGCAGGCAGAGAGGGACATATTGGACCTCTACCCGCCAACGAACGATTCCGCCGTGAAGTCGCGTCTGGACAGATTCTTCTGGCAGGAACTTGCGCAGCGCCCAGTCGGCAAGGTCATCAACAAGATGAGCGTCTGCGGCGGTGCACGAAAGATCGATGCGCTGCTCGAGATTGCGGAGCGAACTGGGGCGGACGTGAGCGAGTCCGTCGTCGTGGGAGACAGCATCACGGATATGAAGATGCTGCAGTTCGTCCGAGACAAGGGCGGTCTGGCGGTCGTGTTCAACGGCAATGAGTACGCAGTCCCGTATGGAAGCGTGGGTCTGGCGACGAAGGACATGCGCAACCTCCAGCTCATTCTCGAGAAATGGAACGAAGGCGGAAAGACGGCCGTCTTCGATGCGGTCAGAGCCCGTGAGGGAGCAGACGAGGATCCATACTACCATGTGCTTGAGGACCGTGAGAGCTACGAGGATTTCATCCAGGTCCACATGGCCATGAGGGCAGCCATCCGCGGTCAGGCGGCAAAGCTGGGGTAACCATGGATGCCATAGGCTTCGGTGCCCTGAACTGGGACAAGCTGCTCAAGGTTCCCAGAATCGCCTCCGGCGATGAGGAAATCATCGTTCAGGAGGAGACCTCAGCTCCTGGTGGATCTGCGGCGAACACGATCTATGCACTCGCCAAGCTTGGCTTCAAGACCGGATTCGTAGGAGCGATAGGGGACGATGCTGCGGGCAGGGAAATCCTCATCGCATTCGACAAGATAGGTGTGGACACCTCGCGCATAGTCATGCGAAAGGACCAGCCCACAGGGGCGGCGTTCTCGTTCATCGACCCCTCGGGTGAGCGGGCACTGTACATAAATCCCGGTGCCAACGACAAGCTTTCGGAGGTTGATTTGGACATCGAGTTCATGGGGTCCTCGCAGGTGCTGCACATGACTTCGTTCTGTGGTGAGGATCAGTTTCAGCTGCAGAAGGCGCTTCTTGATCGGCTACCAGAGAGTCGACTGGTGAGTCTTGCACCAGGCGCGATCTATGCCGAGCGGGAGGATTTGGAGCCGTTCCTCCAGAGGGCGAACATCATGATTCTGAACAGAAGGGAGGCCGAGAAGATCAGTGGGGCGGGCTACAAGGAGGGTTCCCGCAAGCTCATCGACAAGGGCTGCAACCTCGTTGCGGTGACGCTTGGTAGCGAGGGATGCTTCGTAGCGAGCGAGGAGGGAGATTGGAGGATCCCTGGTTTTCAAACTCGAGCGCTGGATACAACAGGGGCAGGTGACGCATTCGCAGCGGGCTTTCTGGCGGGAGTTCTAGAGGACCAGAGCCCCGAGATGTGTGGAAGGTTCGGAAATGCTGTCGCCGCTCTATGCGTATCGAAGATGGGAACGCGCGCCGGGCTTCCGAGTGGGGCCGAGCTTGGGCAATTCCTAGGCAGTCGCTAGGACATACTCCGCCGCATCCAGAACACAACGAGTGCAGCCCCGACGCCTATCGCGATCCCCAGACCGATGAGCAGCCAGAACCAGATCTCCACGACGATGGACCCCTCGGGCTCCCTGTTATCGAAAAGGATGTTGTTGAGAATCGTGTTGTCATGGCAGCCGTGCTCAGAAATTCCGCTGCCGTTGTTCCTGTGGATCGTGTTGTGGACTATCACGTTGTTGTGCGAGGCATCCAGATAGATGCCACTGCCGTTGTCCGATGAGATGGTGTTCCCATCGATATTGACGAATTGACATCTTTCGAGTTCGATTCCGGCTCCCTGACTGAGGGACACATTGTTCTGGGTGATCGTGTCGTTTCCGCACAGTAGCAGATTGACCCCCACGCCATTGTGGAGTATCGTGTTTGACACCATTGTAATGTTCTGAGAGAACTGTGCGTGAATGCCTTGATACGTGTTGTGAGCCAACACATTGTTTGAGACGATGTTCTCGTTGCAGTCCAATATTACAATGCCCCCGCCGCCGTAGGAGGCCGTATTGCCGTAGACGACATTATCGCTGGATGTGCCCAGCTCTACACCAGCGGCATCGTTGAACAGGAACGTGTTGTTCCTGATGCTGTTGTCGTAGGATCCCACCAGGCTGACGCCGATGTTGTTGAGCGATGCATTGTTCAC
Source organism: Thermoplasmata archaeon (assembly GCA_046761045.1). GTDB lineage: Archaea > Thermoplasmatota > Thermoplasmata > RBG-16-68-12 > JAGMCJ01 > JAGMCJ01. The sequence goes on along the minus strand of JBHIFJ010000002.1, from coordinate 34,836 downwards.
TTCGATGAGGTTTCCGCTCGAAGCTGACAGAGCTATGCCCTCGTCCCCGTTGTTCGATGCGGTATTGTATCCCACGAAGTTATCATTGGACGAGCGAAGGTTGATGCCTTCAGCGTTCCAGTCAACGTTGTTCTCCGCAATGGTGTTGCCGTTCGAATACCCGAGCAAGACGCCCATTATGTTGAAGGATATGTTGTTGCCGATCAGCGTGTTGTTGTTCGATGATATCAGATAGATGCCAATTCGAAGATTCGTGTGTATCATGTTGTTCTCTATCGTGTTGTCGTAGGAACCTTGGGCAAGGATGCCGTCCATACCATTTGCATAGATCGGGTTGCCTTCGATCCGGCAGTTCTGTGCGTGATCGAATTCAATGCCAGCGTCGTCGCCGTGTGGCCCGCCCTTCGTTACCGTGAAGCCTGTCGGGTTCACCCAATCAGCGGATATCCGAACAGCGTCTCCGGACCTTTTCCCGTCGATGATTTGTCTGAGGTCCTGTCCGACCAAGGAGACCGTCTTGTTGACCACGATGTTCTCGATGTACGTACCATCGTAAACGAACACTGTCGCACCTGGAGTGGCGTTATCTATTACACCCTGGATCGTTGTATGGTTCCCGGGACCGCCCCGCCCACGTACGGGATCGATGCTTTCGCAGTCTCGGACATCATCATCGGGAATACAACTGCAAAGAATAGAACAACGGCAGTAGCGAGGCTCCATTTCCTCATGATCGCCTCCCCAACGCAAGTGCATGAGCTGTCTTTGGGCGTATAATCCTTCCATGAAGACTAGCACACCAATACGACTTGTCATAGCTCCTTTAGGTAGTGGGTCGCATCCCCCGCCGTGAATATGGAGCCCGTTATGCATATCACATCATCGTCGTCAGAAATCGAGAGAGCCCGCTCAATCGCCTCCGAAACCGCAGAAACGACTTCAACATTGTCGACGAGCTTCCTAGCCCCCCGCTCAATCTCGTCGGGGTCCATCGCCCGCCAGTAATCCGGCTTCGTGCAGATGATCCTTCCCGCCACTGGAGCTATCGCCTCCAACATTGGCGATACGTCCTTGTCCGACATCACGCCCACCACGAAGGTTATGCCGTCATTCTTCGTTGTCTCGAGAAGCGCATCCCTCAGGTTCCTCATCCCATCGGGATTGTGGCTTGAATCGATTATCACCATGGGCCTCTGTCTGACGACTTCGAGCCTGGCGGGCCACCGGGCATTTGCGAATCCACGCCTGATGGCATCCTCCGAGATGTCATGTCCCGCTTTTCTCAAGACATCAAGCGTCGCGTAGGCGGTAGCCGCATTCTGCAGCTGGTAGGAGCCGAGAAGGCGAGTTCGGAGTTCATTCCTCGGACTCTCCACCCAGAGCGTCTGCCCTGATGTGTCAAAGGATGTCCGCTCATAAGGATAGTCGTCCTCCACGACCGTGAGTTCGCAGCCTCGCTCCACGCATGTCCTCCGAATGACGAGATTCTCCTCTGCTGACACAACTGGCACTCCTGGCTTGATTATCCCCGCCTTCTCCTTCGCAATCCTATCGAGCGTCTTCCCGAGGTGCTCAGTGTGCTCCAGAGCAAGGTGCGTGATTACTGCCACATCGGGGGTGATGACGTTCGTCGCATCAAGCCTCCCGCCCATGCCCACCTCGATCACGCCAACGTCGATTCCCTCATCAGCGAAGTAGGAGAAAGCCATGGCGGTCGTGAACTCGAAGAATGTGGGATGACTCGTTGGATCTGCACCCATCCCCTCAGCAATCGGCCTGATCGTGTTGATGTACTCCATCACCCGCTCGTCAGATATCTGTTCACCGTTGATCTGCATCCTCTCGTTGTACCTCAGAACATGTGGAGATGTGTACGTGCCCACCTTGTAGCCCGCCTCCTTGAGCGCGGATGAAAGAAAAGTGCACACGGAGCCCTTGCCGTTCGTGCCCGTGACATGGATGGACCTGAACCTCTCTTGCGGGTTGCCAAGGTGTCCGAGGAGTTCGCGCATATTGTCCAGACCGAGTTTGACCCCGAACCTCTGCAGCTTGAATAGCCAGCGCAACGCCGTCTTGTACTCGGTCATCCTACCCACGTGGTCAGTGCTTGAACATCCTCATGCCCGAGAAGATCATCGCCATGCCTTGCTCGTCGGCGGCGTCTATGACCTCCTGGTCACGGACTGAGCCGCCGGGCTGTATGATTGCTGTTGCGCCGACCTTGGCGGCCTCGTCCACACCGTCCCGGAAGGGGAAGAAGGCATCGGATGCCAGCTGGCTTCCCTTGGCCCGCTCGCCCGCCTTGTGGCCCGCCAGCATGGACGCATCAACGCGGCTCATCTGCCCCGCACCTATGCCCACCGTCTCCTCGCCTTGCACGAGAAGTATGGAGTTGGACTTGATGTGCCTGATAACCTTCCATGCAAAGAGCAGTCCCTTCATCTCGACCTCCGTCGGCTGCCTCTTCGTCACGACCTTCACATCCTTCGGGTCCAGCTCGGCGAACGCACCTGTCTGAAGGAGCATGCCGCCCTTGACCTTGTACATCTTCATCTCGATCGGATCCTCCTTCACGACGGGTGCATGAGTCGCCATTATCCTGATGTTCTTCTTCTTGCTCAGAATCTCGAACGCCTCGTCCTGGTACTCGGGCGCGATGACCAATTCCACGAAGTGCTTGGAGATCTCAGTTGCAATCTCCGGTGTCATCGTCCTATTCACGCCGATTATCCCGCCGAAGGCGGACTTCGGGTCACATGCGTAGGCCCTCGTGAACGCATCGTACGGATCATCGGAGACAGCCACACCACAGGGATTCGTATGCTTGATTACGGCGCAGGCGGGTCGCTCGAACTCCCTCAGGATGTCCAGAGCCGCGTCTGCGTCGATTATGTTGTTGAAGGACAGCTCCTTCCCGTGCAACTTCTCCGACGTCGCAACGGACACCGCCTTGGAGGACGGGTCCCGGTAGAACGCCGCCTTTTGGTTGGGATTCTCCCCGTACCGCAGCTCCTGCACCTTCTCGTACTGAAGGCCGAGCATATCAGGGAAGAGGGGGACCTCCTTCCGCGAGCGGAGATAGTTGGAGATGACCGTGTCATACCTGGAGGTGTGCTCGAACGCCTCAAGCGCCAGCTTCCATCGCGTCTCCGGGCTCACGTCCCCGCTCGTGCGGATCTCCTCAATGACTGTGGAGTAATCATCCGGATTGACGACCACAGCCACGTCCCTGTGATTCTTGGCGGCTGACCGAAGCATGGAGGGGCCGCCGATGTCGATGTTCTCGATAGCGTCCTCGAGCGTGGCATCTGGCCTCGCAACCGTCTCCTCGAACGGGTAGAGGTTCACGACGACCATGTCTATCGTGGGAATGCTCGCCTCCTGAAGCTGCTGCATGTGCCTGGGATCGTCCCTGCGCGCGAGGATGGCCCCATGAACCTTGGGATGGAGGGTCTTCACTCGCCCGTCAAGCATCTCCGGGAAGCCTGTATAATCGGAGACCCGTCTGACCTTGATTCCGTTCTCCTCAAGCACCTTGGCGGTCCCACCCGTCGAGAGAATCTCCACACCCGCCTCCTGCAGGCCCTTGGCAAACTCAACGATGTTGGCCTTGTTCGAAACGCTAATCAGCGCCCTCTTTATCTCACTCATCTTACCTCCCACCGTATCGACAACGAGAGCAGAGAAGGGCTACTTGGATAATAAGGGTTTCTTCAGGTTCACTTCTGCCGAGTCTTCTTCTCCCATGCCAGGAAGTCAGCGTACTGCTTCTTCAACGACCTTCGACGGTGCCTGTAGACCTGCTCGTCCAACCGCCCCGCCGCGAGATCGTCGTCCAACGTCAGAAGCGTCTCACGGTACTCGTTCGCCTTTGTCATTGCGTATAGCCGGAGCGAGTCATCTATCCGTCCGAGAAGAAGAGCAGCCGGGCCGCCGAGGGAGTAGACGATCTTGGGCCGCCCATCTGTGGGGAAGACGGCCGACCGCTCGACGATGCCCATCCTGTGCAAGGCAAGGAGGTGCTTGTCAATCGACTGCCGGCTGAGCTTGAGCCTCCTGGCCAGCTCGTCAGGATGGTCCACGCCCTTGCTCAGTAACTCGCAGATTTGAATTCTCGTCGGCGATGATACGAGACCAAGAATCTTGACCTCAAGCGAGTCCATACGTTCCAATCAGATTGCGAGTATTTTAACCTTGAGGTTGAGGTTATCATCTCCGGAGGTGTATTCCTCTTTCGACCGGTTGAGGTTATCAATTTATATTCTGACGATTGTATAAATACTGCTGAGTAGATATACTTCCCGAAGTGAGGAAGATGCTGAGCAAGAGAAGGAACGGAACAAGGAAGAGCGCAAACTCACCTGCCTATCTGTGCTGCAATCAGGACCCGATGGCGAAGAAACTGGCTCAAGCCGAGCTCATGGAGACTCATTGGGTGTGAGGATGACGAGGAAGAAGGACGTGCTGGACCGCCTCGCGGAGCGTCTCGCGAGGGGGGAGATAAGCGAGAGCACCTACCTGTCGATAAAGGAGAGGTACGAGAGGAACGGATTCCCAGAGGAAGACGAGGAGCCGAGGGCGCACGCGATTTGCATAAGCATTCCCAATGTCCGCGAAATGTTTCCCGCCATACACAAGGGCGACTTCGAGGGCGACGAATACTGCTGCACAGGCATAGGGAAGGTGCCAGGCCATTTGAAGGCGAGGCACACCAAGGTGGTAGGCGTGTGCAAAATCGGGGAATCATTAGATACCGATTTCCTGGAGTCCCATGGCGCGCTCAAGGTGGGTGAAGGTATCAGCACGGACACGCTGAAGAACTCAGGGGCCCTCAGTGTCGGCGGCTCCGTGAAGGCCAAGACAATCGAGTCTTCAGGAAGCCTCAAGGTCCACGGTGGCGTGGAGACAAATTCCTTCGCAAACTCCGGTGCATGCAGGATAGCAAGCAATCTCACAAGCAAGGGAGATGTCGTCCAATCCGGTTTGCTGAAGGTCGGGAAAGACGTTGCCGCCAAGAACTACCAATCCACGGGAAGCTTCCGCGTGGGCGGCACGATAAGGGCTGAGAAGATCGACGTGGAAATCACTGGCGATTCAAGAGCAAGCCACCTGAAGGCCCCTGAGATTGATGTCAAGGGCAGTGCGGCGATGGGGAGGCTGCGCTGTGAGACAATCAAGGGCAAGAAGATACGTCTCGAGGTCACTGATGCGGACCAGGTCAAGGGCGATGATGTTGAGATCGGTCCGCGATGCCGCATCGGGAAGGTCATGGCCAGGAGACTGAAGGCCCACGAGACAGCAAAAATCAAGACCAAAGACATTGGTCCTTCGGAAGGAGCTGAGGGGGCCTAGGCCACAGGTCCACCAGAGCGAGTGGCGCCCCGAGAGGGAGTCACTCCTCTGTCCCCGGCGGTTCCTCCGTGGTTTCGGCCCTCTCCACGACTTCTTCCACTTCCTTGGCAGAGAAGTCCTCACCGACCTCCTCGTATCCGCCTAGGGCCTCTTCCTCTGCGGGCGGCTTCTTTCTCATCGCGGAGGCGATTGCTAGGATGACTATCAATATGATGATGACCCCGAGCAAGGCGAGGAGCCAGCTGTAGTCAACTACTTCTTCACCTGGAGTGAGAGTGGTTCCAGATGCCGGGCTCGAGAACGCGGATTCCAGTCCCTCATCGTCAACAGCTTTGAGCTTATACCAGTATGTCGTGCTGTCCTCAAGACCCGTGTCTGTGAATGTCGCCCCCGTTATCAGCGCCGCATTGACCTTCGTGTAGGTTCCGTCCTCGCTATCTGAGCGGTACAGGTCGTAGCCCGCGAGATCGTCCTCGGTATTCGCAGTCCACTGAATGTCGAGCGTTCCCGCCTCATCTGCGGCGGTGACGGAAAGCCCCGTGGGTGCGGCAGGAGGCGTTGTGTCGACCATCTCGAACGTATGGCCCGAGGATGAGTTGAGAACGTCGTTGTTGTCCTCGGCCCAAATCGTGAAGTCGTACGTTCCAACCTTATCGAATGCGCTCTCCGCGTAATACAGGTCATTCGCCCCCGCAGTCATGGACAGGTTGGCCTGTTGCGCGCCTGAGAAACTGACAATCACCCACGCCGCGAGGACGCCACTGAGGTCCCTTATGGTGGCACTGATGTTGACGACGTCATACCTCTCCTGAGGAGAGGGCACCGCCTGCACGCCGACGATTTCTGGCGGGAAGATATCCTGCCAGACGACTTGTATCGAGTACACATCCGTCCTGATCTCGTTGCCCTGGGTGTCGGTCGCCCAAATGAAGTAGGTCACTTGGCCCTCGATGAGTTGAGCGGGAATCTCGAGCCAGTAGTCGCCGCCTCCCGCCGAACTCATGGTCACATTGAACGGTGATCCTGTGACGTTTGTGTAGTCAAGCTTCACGGGGTCCGTCTGCGCGAGTGCAAAGTTGTCCGTCACCGTTGCTGTGATGTTTATGGTATCGTTTGCCAAGGCGAGGGTCACGGGGACATGGATTATGGCCGGCGGTGTGGTGTCCCCGATCACAAACTGTCCCGCCAAAGAGTTCTTCAGCCCGCTCGAGTCCTCCGCCCAGACGAGGAAGTTGTAGTTGCCCAACAGAGGATAGCTCCGGTTGAGGTAGTATCGATCACTGGCGGAGTCGTATGTCATCAGCTCCTCTAGGAACCCCCCACCACCTGGGTATGTCACATTCACCCAAGCACTTGAGACAGCCACATTGTCTTGGATAACAGCCGAGATGTTCACATTCCCCGGATACTCAAGAGGGCTTGGGATTGCCGTCACGTCGGATATCGTTGGCGGCTCAGTGTCGCCCCCGCTCACAGTCGTGAATGTCCAAGTGTACATAGCTTGAAGGTTGTTCCCGGGATCTGAGTCGTCCTTCGCCGCCGTTGTGACGTTTGCCGCGTATTCCGTTCCGGGCTGAAGCGGAGCGTCAGGGGCGAATATCATGGTGTTCGTAGCCCACGAGAAGGTTCCCACGACAGGTGTCCAGGTCCCAGTGTCCTTCAGCGAAAAGGCGGCCTCTGCCGAGGTCTGGTTCATTCCCTCACTGAAATCAACGCGGACATCAGTCGTTATCACGACATCGATTCCAACGGGCGAAGCGCTCACCACACCAGGCGGCGTGGAGTCTATCTCGAAGTTCGCCGCGCTCATGTCCGTTCCGAAGTTCATGTCGGGATCCTTGACATCCACTCTCACCCTTGCCTGAGTTGTGTCATCAAATGGAACGGTCCAGGTGAAGGTGTTTGGGTTCGGAGAACCTGCTATCCCCTGGGCTCCGGCTATCGGGATGAAGCTCAGCCCTCCGTCGATCGAGTAGTTTATCCAGATAGTTAGCTCGTTATTGGCGTTGTCTGGGTCGTTCAGGTCAAAGAGGATAGCGTGATCCCAGCCGCCCGTCCAGGACTCTCCGCCGTCAGGATAGGTAACATCGGCGGTTGGTGGCATAGGTAGAGGAGGTCCCTCCGATACAATCTCGATGGTCTGGCTCCAACTGTCGCCGTTGATGGTTCCGTCCCCGTCGACCGAGTTGCCAGTAACCGTGAAGTACACATCACCGACCCCAGGTAGCGGGGCGTGCCATTCGATGTCCCACGACCTCTGGTGGTTTCCCGCCAATGTATGCGCAGCCTGGTCTCCCTGCGCATTGACTTGTACCGTGTTGGACCCCGCTGGCACGGTCAATGTCCCACCCGAGACAAGCAGATTGAATCCGCCCTCGGCATTCGCGCCTCCGGGGGGAGGCCCACCGGTCACAGTAATCGTAATCACATAGGTCTGGCCAGGAGTGTACTGAGCGGGGAGACCTGTGATGGTCACCACCACTGTGGGAGAGAGACCACCGTGGCAGGAGCAGGCGTTGTACGAGTCGAATCTCCCAGCCTCGTCCGCAGCGACAAGAAAGCCCAACAAGCTCACAAGCACGAGTGTCACGACAGTCACAATGACAATCCCTATTTTCTGACGCAAGGTACACACCTCACGGATAGAACTACTCACCCGTTATTGTATTTTTCTGTCCACTCACTTAGCTTTTTAAATCGATGCGCTATATGACCCCGGGGGAGGACCCACATGATAGTCATAAGTGAAAGGATAAATGGGCTTTTCAAGTCTGTATCGAAGGCGATAGACAACAAGGACGCGGAGTTCCTTCAGAACCTTGCGCGAGACCAGGTCGCGGCCGGGGCAGATGTGCTGGACCTAAACACGGGCCCCGGCGTTGACGACCCTGCTGGAACCATGAAATGGATGGTGGAGAGCGTTCAGGATGCGGTGGATGTCCCGCTCTCGATCGATACGCCGAACGTGCAGGCCATGGAGGCGGGAATAACCGCCGCGAAGGACAAGGTGATCATCAACTCCACTACAGCTGAGGCAGCCAAGATGGAAGCGCTCTTCCCTCTCGCCCAGAACTACGACTCGGAGATGATATGCCTGACCCTCGATGAGAAGGGCATTCCGAACGATGCCAACAGCAGGGCCGAACTCGCGATGGTGATGGTCACGAAGGCGATGGAGTTCGGCATAAGCACGGACAGGCTGTACCTCGACCCTCTGGTACTTCCGGTCGGCGCCGCTCAGGACCAGGGGATGAAGGTCCTTGAGGCCTTGGGTATGTTCAAGGCGATCGCGGACCCTGCACCAAAGACTGTTGTCGGACTCAGCAACGTCTCCAACAACACGAAGGAGAGGCCTCTTCTCAACAGGACGTATCTCGTGATGCTGCTCGCATACGGGCTCGATGCTGCGATCATGGATCCTACAGACAAGGACCTCATGTATGCCGCGAAGGCGGCCGAGATACTGCTCAACAAGAGGTTGTACGCGGACGACTTCTTGAGAATCTAGATGATGCTCGGTCTCGGAAGGAGACCCGCACCCTCAGCAATCTCGCGGACCTTCTCCTCCCACTCAATGGCCATGATATGGACGCCATGAACACCCTTCATGCTCTTGAGCTGCTCGACTGTCTCGATCGCGACCTTGATGCCTTCCTTCTTGGCCTCGGACGCGTTCTTCATCCTATCGATGACCTCGTCTGGGACAATCATGCCCGCGACCTTGTTCTTTATGTACCTGGCGGCTCCGGCGGACTTCAGAGGAATGACCCCGCCGAGGATGTGGACCTTCTCCGTAAGGCCAAGGTCTCTTGCCTCTTCGAGCCATCTCTCGAACCTATCAATGTCGTAAATGCCCTGGGTCTGGATGAAATCTGCACCAGCATCGATCTTCTTCGCCAGCCGCTGAACCCTGAACTCAAACGGATCGGCAAAGGGGTTCGCCGCCGCTCCCAAGAACAGCCTTGGTTCAACGTCCATTTCCTCTCCGCACTGGAATTTCCTCTCATCCCTCATGTCCTTGAGCACTCTGATGAGGTGCATCGAATCGATATCGAACACATTCTTTGAATCGGGATGATTGCCGAACTTCTGGTGGTCACCGGACAGACATAGAACGTTCTTTGCTCCCAATGCGGCAGCACCCAAGATATCGCTCTGGATGGCGATCCTGTTTCGGTCCCTGACGGTCATTTGAACGACAGGCTCAATCCCTTCCTGGAGCAGGATGACGGAGGCAGCTATGCTCGAGAGCCTGACTATCGCCGTTTGGTTGTCCGTTATGTTGACAGCATCCGCAACACCCTTGACCAGCTCTGCCTTCTTTCGGATGATGCTTCCGTCCGCTGACTTTGGCGGGCCAATCTCAGAGGTGACGACGAACTCACCCGCCTCGAGGAGCTTCTCCAGGTTGCTTCCCGCCTTCACTCAACCACCTCCTCGATCTTGACGCTCTTTCGAGGGCCGCCAGAGCCTGCAGTCGTCCAGTTCCGCGGAGGCTGAAAGGCATTCATCCAATCCAATCGATTACGGGCTTTCAGGCGGTCATAGATTATCTGCCAGGCACATTCGACATCCTTGTCGATTTCACACTTTCCGTCCTGGGAACCCCCGCATGGGCCGTTCATGAGGGCCTTCGCGCACCTGGTAATGGGGCACACACCCCCGGTGTGGTGGACAACGCAGTCACCGCATGCGCGACAGTTCTCCAACCACGTCCCGTGCTGAGCTGGATAGCCCATGAACGTCGTGTTGAGCGCAGGGAAGATGGGTTTCTCGGGATACATCTCAGCGACTAACTGAACTCCCACGCCGCATGCCATGGACATCACGGCATCAACGCCCTCGACCCTGTTTCGGATCTCTTCGACCCATTCTTTCTCGCACTGCCTCTCAATCGTGTGCTCGTCGATTCGAAGATTCCTTCCCTGCTTCTTCGCATGGATCCTGAGCTGAGCCGCGAGTATCCCGACCTCCCTCTCCCCACCAGCGAGGCACACCGTAACGCACGTTCCACATCCCAGCAAGAGCACACTTTCATGCGGCGCAATCATATCCAGGATTTCATCCATTGGCTTTCTCTCACCAACTATCAACTTTTCACCCCCGTCCTCAAGGGACTGGGCCCCAATTTCCTTATCCTTTCTGTCATCTCCTCGATGATCTCGGCAAAGCGCCCAGCCATCGCCGAGGAGAGATTAAACATCTCCAGCCGCTCGCTCTCGAAGCCTATCTCCTCGAGCAACCGCTTGGCGTGGTTGACCTTCCTCTTCGCGCGGTAGTTCCCTTCCATGAAGTGACAATCCCCTTCGAGACAGCCAGCAACCATGACACCATCCGCTCCATCTTGAAGTGCCTTCAGCAGGTGTGCGATTTCGACCTTCCCAGAACACGGAAGCCTGATGACCTTAACGTTCGGGGGATAGGACAATCTCATGCTCCCAGCCAGGTCAGCTGCAGCGTACGCGCAGTAGTTGCAGCAAAAGGCAACGATTTTCGGCTCGAAGTCGGCCTTTGTCCCCTCGATTCTCTCGACGTCCTTAGCTTCCATGGGAAACCTCCTGAAGGTACTCGTCCAGCATTGGGAGGATTTGGTCGTCTTCGAAGTGTCTCAGCACGATGGCCTTCGCGGGACACTCCGTCGTGCAGATTCCGCATCCGCGGCACTTTGCGATGTTGACCTCCGCCAGATTGTCTTGATTGATGGATATGGCTCCATATGGGCACATCCTGACACACGTCAGACAGGCGGCACACATCTCGGGAGTGATATGAGCAACGATGCCGCCGACGTCGAGTGCCTCTCTTGAGAGTATCGTCATCGCCCTGGCAGCAGCCGCCGAACCTTGTGAGACCGAGTCGGCTATGTCCTTCGGATACTGGGCGCCGCCAGCTATGTAGATTCCTTCATTGGATGTGTCAACAGGAGCGAGCTTCACATGCGCCTCTTGGAAGAAGCCTTCAGACGAACACGGTATTCGGAGTCTCCGGGCAAGGTGCTCCGAGCCCTCCACCGGCTTCCCGCCCTCAGACAGAACCAGGAGGTCAAGTGGGATATCGAGCTCAATTCCAAGCAACTGCTCCTTGACCTTCAGTCTCAATCCGTTCGAGTACGAGACCTCTGGCATCTCATCGAAGGAGTATTGAATGAATCGAACGCCCAGGCCTTGCGCCTTCTCATATAGGTCCTCATACACCCCGATCGTCCTCAAGTTCTCGTAGAGAACGAACACGTTCGCCTCCTGGAACCGCTCCTTGAGTTCCTTGGCGGCCTTCGCCCCACTCATGCAGCAGTAGCGCGAACAGTAGTCGTTCTTTCCCCACCTCATGTCTGCACAGAGGAGGACTGCCACGTTCTCAACCTTTCCTGCATAGGCTTCGACATCCCCGCCAGTCGGTCCTTCCTTGTGCATGAGCCTCTCCAATTGGGATGTCGTCACAATGCCCTTGTGAGACCCGAAGCCGTGGGCAAGAAGCTCCTCGTGATCGCCCGCCTCAAATCCTGTTGCGATTATCAGAGATCCGCAAGTAATCCTATCCGTCCTGCTCGACAGGTCAATCGCCCCGATCGGGCATGCCTTCACACACTCACCGCAGAGCGTGCATGTTTCTGGATCGATGTAGTACTTCCGAGGGTAAGTGTTCTGCTCGAAGATTGCCCTTCTCTCCGTAAGCCCTTCGTTGAAGTCATCATCCACCACGACAGGGCAGACCTCGATGCACTCACCACACCCGTTGCACTTGTCCGTCACGTACTCTTTGGACTCGATCCCGACCTCGAAGTTGCCCACAAAACCGTCAACTTCCGTGACCTCCGAAGCCAGGTGGAGTCTGACATTACCTGCGTTCGTTATTGACTCAATCAGCGGATTGAGGACATCTGAAGTCTCGTCCTCACTCGGACACACTCTCCAGAGCTTGGCAACCCTCCCGCCCAAATAGGCCTTCTTCTCCACGAGGTGAACCTCGAATCCGTTAGCTGCAAGGTCCCTTGCGGCCGTGAGTCCCGAGATGCCGCCGCCAACAATGCAGGCGACGGGAGAGACCCCGACGGTCGTTTTGACCAGTGGGTCTAGGTTGGCGACCCTGGCCACGGACATTCTCACGAGGTCCTTGGACTTCTCCAGGGCCTCCTCTTTGTCCGAGTGGACCCATGAACAATGATTCCGAATGTTCGCCATATCTAGAAGAAATGGGTTCAGGCCAGCGGACCGAATCGCCTCTTGGAACGTGGGCTCATGAGTCCTGGGAGAGCATGCTGCGACGACGACTCGGGTGAGTTTCTCGCGCTCGATGGCCTCGATGATCTTCCTCTGGCCTTCCTGTGAACATGTGAAGATGTTGTCCTCCGCATAGACGACACCAGGGAGGCCCTTCGCGAACTCTGTGAGGTTCTTGACGTCCACGACCGAAGCGATGTTCTTCCCGCAGTGACAGACGAAGACGCCTATTCTCTTCTCATCCGTCTCAAGCTCCGGATAGCCTCCCCGCGGCGGGAAGACGCGTTCGCCCGATATGTCCGATGTTGCTCGAGACGCGGCACCGATGCCATAGCACGTGCTGTCCGTTATATCGAGTGGCCGGGACGCCATCCCGCAGACGTAGATGCTTGCGGAAGGGGTGTCAAGCGGAGCTGAGCTGAAGTCCTCCTTCTCAAAGAAGCCGTAGTTGTTGAGCTCAACTCCAAGTCTCTCTGCAAGTTCCTGAGTTCCCAGTGACGGGACGATGGCGACATTGAGAACGACCATGTCCACTGTCAGTTCGTCAACGCCACCGGCCTGCGTGTCCTCGTATCGGATAGTGAGCGTCTTGTCCGCGTTCTCTGCGATCTCTGCCGGACGGGCCCTTACAAAGGTGGCAATCTTGTCCTCGAACCTGATTTTCCTGTAGAACTCATCGTAGCCCTTTCCAGAGGACCGGATGTCGATGTAGAAAATCGTTATCTCGACGTTTGGGTCGTGCTCCTTGACGAGGAAAGCCTCCTTCAGCCCGTACATGCAGCATATCCGGGAACAGTACTCGTGACCCACCCTCTCATCCCTGGAGCCGACGCAGTTGATGAACGCGATTCTCTTTGGGTGTTTCCCGTCCTTCGTAACGACCTCTCCCATCGTTGGCCCAGAAGCAGAAAGGAGCCTCTCCAATTCCATGGATGTGATGACGTTGTCATACTCCCCGTACCCATACTCCTTTCTCTCTACAGGCTCATACGGCTGCCCACCAGTGGCGATTATTATGGAGTCGAAGTCCCTCTCAATGATCTCCTCTTCCTGATTGAAGTCTATGGCTCCCGCCTCGCAGAACTTCTCGCAGGCCTTGCACTTCCCCGTCCGGAAGTGGATGCAGTTCTCGAAATCGATTCGTGGAGCCAGAGGAATTGACTGTGGGAAAAGAAAATGAACCGCCTTACGCTGGTCAAGCCCCTGGTTGAACTCATTCGGAACCTTCTTCGGGCATTTCTCCTCGCAGGTCCCGCAACCCGTGCACTTGTCAAGGAGGACGTAGCGGGGCTGCTTCTTGATACTGACCTTGAACCCCCCGTTCTCGCGGGAGACCGAGTCAACCTCGGACAGAGTCATGATCTCAATGTTGGGATTCCTAGAACAGTCGACCATGAAGGGTGACAAGATGCACATCGCGCAGTCCAGCGTGGGGAAGGTCTTGTCCAACCTTGGCATGATTCCGCCGATGCTCGCCTCCCGCTCGATCATGGTGACCTTGACCCCCTGATTGGCGAGGTTTAGCGCTGCCTGCATTCCGGAGATGCCACCTCCAACGACGAGTACAGAACGATTCATGCAACGATCTCCATTCGCTTAAGTATGGGTTCAGGCGAGATCACATTCTTGTCCAACGCGATTTCCTCCTCGGTCATGCCAAAAGAGAGGCCCATGAGCTGTGTGAAATAGAGAACTGGAATGTTCAGGGAGCCCCCCTCAACCTGGTCCTGATAAAGGTCCAGCATCATGCTACACAGTGGGCAGACGACCTGGACAAGGTCAACTCCCGCCTCCTCGGCCCTATGGAGGATGCTTCTGGACATCGATAGAGCAATCTTCCTCTCTGGAAGGAATATTGGGCCTCCACAGCACTTCATCATGGATGCAAAAGGAACTGGCGTGGCCCCAAGGGCCTCCGCGAGCAAATCCAACTTGACGGGCCTCTCGATGTCATCGAACTCAGGGTCCGTCCGAGTAAGTAGGCATCCGTAGTAGGATGCCACTCTGATGCCTTTCAATGGCTTCTTGACCGCTCTTGCGATTGCATCTAGTCCTACATCCTCATAAATCGCTTGAAGAAGATGGCGAATCTTGATGTCGAAGGCCTTGCCCCGGGATTCTAGTGTCTTCTTTGCATCGTTGAGGTTCTTGAAGCACTCGTTGCAGGGAGTTACCAGGGAGGTTCCAGCACGAGCCGCTTTCTCTATGTTCTCCCTGTTGAGGGCGACGAACGAGTCGTAGTCCAAGGAGGGCAACGCTGTGGCCCCGCAACAGTTCCAGCCCTCAAGCTCTTGGAGCTCGATTCCCAGCACGCGACACACACTCTCCGCAGATATTGCGTACTCCTTAGCCGTCGCGTGCAAAGAGCAACCGGGAAAATAAGTGTACTTTAGCGGACTGTCCATTGCTATCGGCCACCGGTAATTCTCTTTCTGATTTCGCTAAGGTCAACCCCGCTTCTCGGCGGGATGATGGGCAGCTTCCCCTTCAACAGCAGAGCGACTATTGCGCCCCTTTGACTCGTGAGCGCTGTCAGGTCTGCCTTGAACCCGTACCTGAGAACGAGCTCAGGCTCATTCAGTCTCCCTCGCTTCAAGATGATGTCGGAGAACTCCCCATAATAGGCGAGGCTCTTCAACGGAGCCAGCCCACGAGAGAAGGCGATGTTTCGCAGGCCAATCATGACGTCTGCGACAGGGATACTTCTCGGGCACCTGGCCGAGCACGCGAAACAGTTCGTGCACAAGAAGACCATGCGACTGCGAACAGCCTCATCGACAAGCCCCAAGTTCAGTAGTTGAATAACCTGCCTGGGTGTGAAATCCGCAATGGCGGCAACTGGGCAGGAGGCGCTGCACGTACCGCATTGCACGCACTCCTGAAGCTTCATAGAATCCTTGAATTCCAGGACTTCTCGAAGGGCATCGCTGGTCAGTCTAGATGGTGTCCAAACATCGAGAATAGCCATAAATCTTCTTCCACTTGAAGAATACTGGACGCCATAATAAATCTTTGTTTGGAGCGTTTCTCTTCCGATGTCAGCAGAACGGTAGGTTTTTAACAGAGTAGGTCTTAATTTCGATTCTCGCAGAGGAGAGCCACATGGAGAAGGTTCAGGATGTCATCATAGTCGGCGCAGGTCCCGCTGGGTTGTTTGCGGCGGATGTTCTCGCTGACGGCATCAGGTCGATACTAATCATAGACATGGGCAAGGACGTGAAGGAGCGCGAGTGCCCGCTCAAGGACGATTGGGCCTGCGAGAAGTGCAAGCCCTGTGACATCATGTGCGGTCTTGGCGGGGCGGGAACCTTCTCGGGCGGGAGGCTGAACCTGCGCCCTGACATCGGCGGGGACCTGATGGAGTTCGTCGAGAGCCCCGATCAGGCCTGGGAACTCGTGGATCACGTTGACAGGGTGTTCCAGAAGCACGGCGCGCCGGAAGCCCTACACACGCCTAATGAGGCGGAGCTGGAGAAGCTCGGCCACAGCGCAGCGTCGGCGGGAGTGAAGTTCATCAACATCCCTCAGAGGCACATAGGCTCGGACAATGCACCAAAGGTGATAGAGTCCTTCGCACGGGACCTGAGGAAGCGAAGCGTCGAGTTCCTGATGAGGACGAAGGTCACGGACCTAGTCATTGATGATGGGGTCTGCAAGGGCGTCAGGACAAAGGACGGAGAGATCCCCGCCAGAACTGTCATCCTGTGTCCCGGCAGAGTGGGTGCGCCTTGGATTGAGGAGCTCGTTGCGGAAGGCATCATGAAGGCACACTTCGGACCCATCGACGTCGGCGTCCGAGTGGAGGTCCCTGGCATAATAATGGACCCGGTCACGAGGGTGAACATGGACCCGAAGTTCCACATCCACACGAAAAGCTACGATGATTTTGTGAGAACATTCTGCACGAACGCTAGAGGATTCGTCGTGAGGGAGAAGTACGACGGCTTCATCGGCGTGAACGGACACTCGATGCTCTCGGAGCATTCAAGGAACACCAACTTCGCACTGCTCGTCCGCGTGGAGCTCACAGAGCCCCTGGAGAACACGACGATTTATGGCAGGTCCATCGCCGAACTGGCAACGACAATCGGCGGCGGGAAGCCAATCATACAGAGGATGGGGGATCTCAGGCGGGGAAGGAGGTCAAACTGGGAGAGACTACGCTCCAATCTCGTTGTGGCGACTCTTAGAGACGTCACACCTGGGGATATCTCGATGGCACTCCCCGGACGCATAGTCACTGATATCATCGAGGCACTGGAGAAGCTCAATGAAATCATACCTGGCGTGGCTGCAAACTCCACGCTGATTTACGCTCCCGAAATCAAGTTCTATGCGATGGAGGTCGAGGTCGACGAAAGGATGCAGACGAGCATAAGGAACCTGTTCGCGGCAGGAGACGGGGTAGGCCTGTCAGGTGACATAGTCAATGCGGCGGCCACGGGAGTACTGGCGGGAAGAGGCGTGAGGGAGGCTCTTGGCTGATGCCAGACCTTCTCGAGAGGAAGAAGCCCAGCTCACTCGATGGTGTCATGAGGGAGGCATGGAGGCAGCTGGAATCGAGAGACCTGGAGACTGTGGCGAGGCACACCCTCGGGGAGTTGAGGGACAACGTTCTGGAAATCCCCTTCCTCGGGCAGAAGTATCTCGTGGACTTCGATGAGCAGGTCGTCAGGAACGCGAATGGCTCGCTGGCCAATCGTTTCTTCGCGACGCTAATCCTCCACTATGTTGTGGGTGCAGATGAGTCAAACCCGACAGGTGAATTGGCTTCGTTCCGAGACCTCTGGGGCGGAGATGCCTACTACGGTGCGTTCGTGAGCCGGGCAATCCGGCCCATCAGGGAAGCGTTTACCCACTCTCCAGAGGACCTTCCGGCGCTTGCGGAGAGGCTCGGAGGAAGGACGGCGGACCGCGGTGACGTCTCGGTCGCGATTCCGGTCTTCCCCAAGGTCACCCTCACGATTATCCTGTGGAAGGGGGATGATGAGATCCCCGGCTCCGCGAACGTCCTCTTCAACGTCTTGGCGGGCCGCATCCTGCATACGGAAGACCTCGCGGCAATCGGAGAGCTTGTCGCCAATATGCTGACCAGTGAGAATGACTAGCATCTGAACCGGGATCGGAAGACCTGAGGAACCTTTATCAAGAGGCATTCGGTTTCAGTCACGGAGTGGACCCCTTGTATGCTGATACCAGACCTCCGTCCGACCACCCCGTGCCACCTCCGATCACTAGGAGGCTTCACACCCCCGCGGGCCTGAAGTACGCAAGCTATGGATTGCTGCTGTTTCTGATAATGGCGCTACTGGGATTCATTGCATTCATGCCTTTGGCAGGGGTAGCGGATCCGACGACCCTCGACCCATCGGCCCTTGCAGTCGTCGTTGGACTTGGTTGCATAGTCCTCGTCATCTTCCTTGTAGCGATTATCTTCTTCCTTCTCGCCCTCTACGAGCTGTACGTTGGCAAGATGGAGTTCGGACCCAAGCATGCATCGAGGGTTTCGGCAGGCCTGATACTCGTAATCCTCTGGATAGTTCTATTGGCGCTCAGCTTCTTCGTTAGCATGTTTGCCGCACTGTCGGCGATCGAACCAGGCGTGGACCCAAGCGAGATTGAGATGGACGCCGCGGAGTTCAGAAACATGACAATAACGGCCTCGCTTCTGAGCATTGCATACACAATAGCGATAAGTCTGGCAACGGTCCTGTTCGTCCTGGAACTCATAGGCGCTCAGAAGAAGGCCCTCCTATGGGGAGGGTTTGGACTGAGAATCGCTGCCTCTGTGATCGCAATAGTCATACTGATGGTCGTTCTCCCAACATCTGGCACAATCAATCTGAACGAGACGGATATGCAGACGGGCTATTCGAACGCGACATCGATCATAGACCTGATAGGATTGGCACTGTTCTTCGTTGCATACAGAGCCGCGAGAGAAAGGATACTCACGGGCAAGATTCTGCCGGTGGGCACTCAACAGGTCCCGCCACCGCCGCCGAGAGGGCCTCAACCGCAATGGGGTGAGCCCGCCCCGCCGAGCGAGGCCCCGCCAGAATGGGAGGAGGTCTCCCCTCCAGGCGTGGAGTAATCATCCTTCGCCCTTGATGTAAATGTCCCGCGTCGGGAAGGGTATCACTATCCCCTCTCGCTTGAACGCCTTACTGATTAGCTCGCGGATTTGGCCTGCGTACCTGTTTCGCTTGTCTGCGTCGTCTATCCAGAGCTTCATCTTCATGATTATCGCTGAGTCGCCGAAATCCTCGACCCTGGCATATGGCATCCTTCCTTTCCCTTGGATGACATGCGGGTGACTCCTGGCCGCCGCGACCATGACCTCCTTCACCTTGTCGAGGTCGGAATCGTAATCCACACCGATGGTCAAGCTGAGACGGTATGCGAGGTCGGGTTCCACGATGTTAACGATCATCTCCCTTGCGAGCTTGTTGTTGGGGACAACGAGTATCTTGTGAGCCGATCTGTGATAGAGCGTCGTCGATCTCAACCCAATCTTCTCAATCCTGCATCGCTTGCCGTTGATCTCAATCAGATCACCCTCCTTGAATGGTCTGTCGAGCAGCAGGAACATGCCGCTGAAGAAGTTGGACAGACTCTCCTGCGCTGCAAAGGCTATCGCAATGCCAAGCACACCCATGCCTGCGAGAAATGCGGTTATGTCGAAGCCGAAGAGCGCTGCGAGAGATGCTATGCCTATCACAAAGATTAGAATCCCGCCGATCTTCCTGATCACTGGGATGAGCACATCGTCAATCTTCGTCTCGGTCTTCGCTGCAATCGTCTGACCGTAGTAGACTATCACCCCCGCAAAGATCCTGTAGGTCAGCCATGTGAGGATGATAATGACTAGGATTCCATACACGAGGGTGATGGGACCCATATACTCTGAGGGCAGGCTCAAGATGATGAGCGAATTGAAGACGCCGAAGAGAACGATCATTACAAAGAGAGGCAACCGGATGATTTGCCAGACGGTATCGTCCAGCTCACTGCGGGATCTCTTCGCAACTCTCTTGATGCTTGGATCGATCACCCCTATCACCAGGCCAGCGATTCCAGCCCAAATGAATATGTTGATGATGAATGTCATCCATCTCGCGTTGAAGGGCTCAGGGAGGGGGTTGTCCCAGAACCAGAATATCTTGTTCTCCGGCTCCAGAGCCGCAGGGGCCGCGAGGAAGTTGACGGTGGCGGCCACGGGGTGAGGATCATTGACCGTTTTGTCCGCAGCGAGCGAGGCGTTCAGCCACACGTTGATAGGAACTGTCATCCTGTCCACCTCCTTCGTGGACTCGACGTCAATCGTGACGTTTGCAGATTCATCGGGCCTTATGACCAAATACATCGTGTTTGGGGAAGCAGACCAGTCCTCCCCGCTCAGGGGGCTTCCGGATATTGTCACCAGAATGCTCGAATCATTCTTGTTGTATATCAGCCATTTGAAGGAGACCGCCCCTCCCGCAGCCATGTCCTTCTCGTATTCGTCGATCTCATGGACTTCCGCCAGATCTTGAGCGGTGACCTGCGCACAAAGAGAGAAAGCAATGAAGGCCACCAGGTACAACAACAGAAGCTTCCTGGCCAAGATTCCCCACCTCAGTTGAAAAGGTGATTGGCGTATAAAATGTATTTGCTCAGGCGTTCGAGGAGGTGCAAAGGACTAGCAAACCTAAAATGCGAGAAGAGCTATGTCGCAAAGGTCATCCAATGAGAGGGCACCTCGTGCTGGAAGATGGAACGGTCCTCGAGGGTGATTCTTTTGGTGCAAGCAGAACAGCTTATGGGGAGATCGTTTTCAACACGAACATGACAGGATACTGCGAGGCCCTGACGGACCCGTCGTATCGGGGTCAAATCCTGATGATGACCTACCCGCTGATCGGCAACTACGGAGTGAATCCGTCCACGTTCGAGTCGCCAAGGATTCAGCCTTCTGCGTTCGTCGTCAGGGAGTGCTGCGAGATTCCTTCCCACAGAACTTCCAGGATGGGTCTTCACCAGTTCCTGCGAAGGAACGACGTCCCAGGCATCGCAAACGTGGATACGCGGATGCTCACGATCAAGATTCGGGAGCACGGAACGATGAAGGCTGCCGTGTGCACCGCCAAGAGTCCCGATACCAAGGAAATTCTCGAGCGGGTCAGAGAGATGCCACACCCTACCGAGGGCAATCTGGTCTCGGAAGTGAGCTGCAGGCGGACACTCAGATATGGCAATCCGAATGGCAGACGAGTCGTTCTGATGGACTACGGCGTCAAGAGGAGCATCATAGACAACCTCGCCTCTAGGGCGGAAGTGATTAGAGTGCCCTACAGCACATCGGCAGAGAGGATTCTTGAATTCCAGCCAGACGGAGTACTCATATCCAATGGACCAGGAGACCCAGCCCATCCCGTAATAATGGACAAGACCGCGCACACGGTCAAACGTCTCGTGGGAGAGGTTCCGATCATGGGCATCTGCCTGGGACATCAAATTCTTGCGCTCTCGTTTGGGGCGGAGACATTCAAGCTCAAGTTTGGCCACAGAGGAGGCAACCATCCAGTCATCGAGGGACGGAGCAGAAAAGTGAGGATAACCTCCCAGAATCACGGATTCGCGGTTGTGGACGATGTGCCAGAAGCGCTGGAGGTGACCGAAAGAAATCTCAACGATGGCACGATTGAGGGGCTACGTCACAAGGATCTCCCGATCTTTTCGGTTCAGTACCACCCTGAGGCTTCCCCGGGCCCACGCGACAGCCTGAGCCTGTTCGACCGATTCATTGGGATGATGGAGGAAGAGCTTGCCTAGGTTGAGAAGGATCATGGTCATCGGCTCCGGTCCCATTGTCATCGGTCAGGCGGCTGAGTTCGACTACTCAGGCTCGCAGGCAGTTCGGTCACTGAAGGAAGAGGGCTATGAGACAATACTCGTCAACTCGAATCCCGCCACTATTCAGACAGATGCAGACATGGCCGATATCGTCTACATCGAGCCGCTCACAGTCGAGTTCCTCAGCAAGATAATCCAGAAGGAGGAGCCGGACGGATTGCTGGCGGGAATGGGAGGACAGACTGCACTGAACATGTGCTCTGAACTCGCCGAGCGGGGTGTACTGAGGAGGCACAATGTGAGGGTCCTCGGGACCAGCCTCGAAGCCATTCGAGTCTCGGAGGACAGAGATGCCTTCCGGAATCTCATGAAGTCCCTTGGGGAGCCGATTCCGGAGAGCGAGGCATGCAGCTCCATCGATGAGGCTCTGGACGTCGCTGAGAAGCTGGGCTACCCGCTCATCGTGAGACCCGCGTACACCCTTGGTGGCACGGGAAGTGGAAGAGCGAGGAACAAGGAGGAGCTCAAGAGAACGGTCGCCCTAGGAATCCATTACTCAAGAATCAAGCAGGTCCTCGTTGAGGAGGGCGTCTTCGGATGGAAGGAGTTCGAGTATGAGGTGATGAGGGACTCGGCCGACAACTGCATAATCATCTGCAACATGGAGAACCTGGACCCGATGGGGTTCCATACGGGTGAGAGCATCGTTGTGGCTCCTGCTCAAACGCTCACTGATGTCGAGCATCAGATGCTGAGGACGTCTGCTATCAAGATAATCCGGGGACTGAACATCGAGGGCGGCTGCAACATCCAGTTTGCCGTGAGCCAGAGAACAGGCGACTACAGAGTGATCGAGGTGAACCCGCGCGTATCCCGTTCCTCGGCCCTTGCATCGAAGGCCACGGGCTACCCGATAGCGAAGGTCGCCGCGAAAATCGCACTCGGAAGGACCCTCGATGAGATAAAGAACCCCGTTACGGGAAGGACCTATGCCGCATTCGAGCCCACGCTCGATTATGTCGTAACGAAGATACCACGATGGCCCTTCGACAAGTTCAGAACCGCAGACGCCCGCATAGGCACCCAGATGAAGTCAACGGGGGAGGTGATGGCCATAGGAAGGTGCGTGGAGGAGTCCCTTCTGAAGGCCGTGCGCTCTTTGGACATAGGCGCGGACGGGTTCGAGAGGCTTAATCTGGACAGAAGGGAGCTCGAAGAGGAACTGCAGAACCCCACGGACAGACGTCTCTTCGCGATTGCAGAGGTGGTGAGGCGGCGGATGCCCGTCCGAAGAATCTGCGAGCTCACGGGATGGGACGAGTTCTTCGTCCGGAAAATCCAGAATATCGTGAGATTGGAGGGGAGTCTTCGGAAGGGCGATGCCCAGTCAATCCTGAGGGCCAAGAAGATGGGATTCAGCGACCACACAATAGCTCGAATCTCCGGGACGTCCGAGGCCTATGTACGCAAGAAGAGATGCAGGGCAACATACAAGATGGTCGACACGTGCGGAGGAGAGTTCCAGGCGGCGACGCCCTACTTCTATTCGACCTACGACAGCGAGTGCGAGCTCACATCGCTCACGCAGGGCAAGGTACTGGTGATAGGGAGCGGGCCCATAAGGATAGGGCAGGGAATAGAGTTCGACACATGTTGCGTCCAAGCGATAGTGGCTCTCCGGGAGGAGGGCATGACGGCCATAATAATGAACAACAACCCTGAGACCGTCTCAACTGACTACGACATCTCCGACCGCCTATTCTTCGAGCCCCTGACTTTGGAGGATGTCATCAACGTCATAGAGAAGGAGGAGCCTGACGGAGTCATGCTCCAATTTGGCGGACAGACCTCGGTCAATCTGGCAGTCCCGCTCGAGAACTATCTGAAGAAGAGCGGCCTCAAGACTAGGATACTGGGGACGTCTCCAAAGAATGTCAACATCAGTGAGGACAGGGAACTCTTCCGAGCGCTCATGAGGAGAATGGGGATCACGCAGCCGAAGGCGGCAACAGGCTATTCCTTCGATGAGGTCAGGGATATAGCACAGAAGATGGGCTACCCCGTCCTGGTCAGGCCCAGCTATGTCCTCGGCGGGAGGGGCATGGAAGTCGTCCACGATGAGGAAGAACTGCGGGGCTTCATGAAGGAGGCCGTGAAGATAACTAGGGACCACCCTGTGATAGTCGACAAGTTCCTCGACAACGCAATTGAGGTCGACGTGGATGCCGTCGCTGACGGGAAGGATGTCTTCGTCTCGGGCGTACAGGAGCATATAGAGGAGGCTGGTGTCCACTCGGGCGATGCGATGTGCGTCATCCCGCCTCAAACCCTTTCAAAGCGGATACAGAACGAGGTCGTTCGGCTGACGAAGAGAATCTGCAGAGCCCTAGAGGTCGTCGGTCTCATAAACCTGCAGCTTGCAGTGAGGGATGATGTCGTCTACATACTTGAGGCAAACCTCCGAGCGAGCAGATCCGTCCCCTACGTGTCGAAGGCCGTAGGGGTTCCGCTGTCCAAGGTGGCGACCAAGGTCATGATCGGGAGGAGCCTGAGAGAGCTGGGCTATGTTGGCCTGGCAAGAATGAGAGGGGTAGCTGTCAAGGCTCCAGTCTTCCCATTCCAGAAGCTGAAGGGCGTTGATTCCATCCTGGGTCCTGAGATGAAGTCCACGGGCGAGGTCATGGGAATAGACATGTCCCCAGGGAAGGCGTTCTACAAGGCGATAGTGGCGGCGGGGAACAATCTGCCCCCTCGGGGTAGCGTCTACATAACGGTGAAGGATGAGGACAAGCCGAGGATCGTTCCCATCGCGAAGAGGCTGAGCGCCCTTGGATGGAGGATATGTGCAACCCGCGGAACCGCATCTGTCCTGAGAGCAGCAGGTGTGGAGACGGAGACTGTCTACAGAATCAGGGAGAACAAGAGCCCAACGGCAATAGGCCTGATGCGCGACGGGATGGTCGACCTTGTCATTAACACCCCTTCGGAGGAATCTGGAGCTCGTCGGGATGGATATATGATGAGAAGGCTCGCGGTGGATCTGAACATCTCTTTCGTCACCAGGATTGAGGCAGCCAAGATAATCGCGGAGGCCGTGGAGTCGTTCTCGAATGAGGAGGCTAAGGTCGTATCGCTCCAAAGATTCCACGAACTGCAGTCTGCGGAGCCTTAGGTCCCTAGGGGAGTCTCTTATGGGCGCGGCTTCCGAAAATGCTCGTAGTCAGACTCTTTGCATCGTAATGAGCCACAGGACGGAAAAAAAGTGGCCGTCCAGAGAGAGACTGAACGGCCCTGTTGTGGAGGGATGCTTAGCTAAGCGGAGTGTAATACTCCGACGTTCTATATGAAGATTTCTTTCCCTCTCGGACGCCCCGTTCACCCTTATTGCATTTCACTATCCTTCACAAAAAGGCCCTTGATGAAAATCCCCAGTTCTCCAACCTAGCCACTGTCAGGACAGCGATTTTCGTAATGCGGAATTCAGAATTCGTCAGAGCGCAGCGAAATGGAAATCTTCGAAGCACACAAGCAAACTCATTCGTCGGCTGGTGGTTCCTCGGGTTCGGGCTCGGGTTCGGCTGGTGGTTCCTCGGCTGGTGGAGGCTCTGCAGGCAGTTCCTCACTCGGTGCCTCTTCAGATGTGGCCTCCTCGGAAGGGGCCTCCTCTGTGGCGACCTCCTCGGCCGCGACATCTTCGGAGACCACCTCGCCGAAGGCGACTCTGCGCATTACCCTTACTATCCTAATCTTGACCTTCTGACCAACAACAGTGTTGGGGACGAATACCACGAAATTGTTTATTCTCGCGAGACCGTCGCCCTCTCGTCCTAGGTCCTCGATCTCACACTCATATATCTTGCCCTCCTCCACTGGGGCTTGCGGAGGCCTGAAACCAAAATCTCCCAACATCGGCAGTTCAACTCCAGTTCTTGATTTCGAATTCTCTCCTTTCTATATAAGACTTCTTCTAGGGCCAGAAAAGAGAGGAATCATCCCTCCGATTCGGCTCTTTGGGATGTTGATTGCCCCGAAGAGTGTAAAAGTGGAGCTCATTGACACTCGAGGGTAGCTTAGGGGGCACCCACTTCGTAGTCCTCTTCGCTCACGACCCTAGTGAGCCTCATGGAGAGTATCAGAAGGACTATGCCTATTATCAGAATGACGAGTCCAGCCGTTGCAAATATCCTGTTTACCCAACCAAATGCATCAAAGGCTTCGCCTATGACGGGAATCTTGAACCAATCGTGGGCGAATGATCCGAGTGAGAAGAATCCACCAAGGAACACCAATATGAGGCCTATCCAGAAAAGGATGCGTTCTCTTCTTCCCTCCTCGTAGGCTTCTTCCTCCTCCTCAAGCACGCTAATATCTCCAGTGAAGTCCTCGCCGCACTCCGGACATTCCCTCGACTCGAGAGGAATGGATGCGCTGCACGTTGGACATCTGCCCATTTCGGAGGCCACTTTCAACACCGGAGCTGAGTTATTTTGTGCTATCTAATAATCTTTTCTACAAGACTATCGAGCGCTTGACTCAGCCAAGGTTCTCCACGATTTCATCGACCAGTGGGTTGATATCCAGCCCAGAGTAGCCAATCATCTGAGCCAGCTCGACGATATCATACTTCTGGCCTGTCGCCCAGAGATCCTTGAGGTAGTCTCCAGCAGCTGAATCGAGGAACCATTCATCGCCAAACTTCTCCTGGAGAACCGCTCGCAGCTGGGCCTCGAATATCCAGGCTCTGAGGTACTGGGCTGTATAGAACCCGTCATCCATATCATTGAGATAGTGATTCGGCGGATGTCTGAAGACAAGGGCGTCCTCGAGGGTCTTCTTGTAGACCTCATCCATTCCAGACACCCCCTTCGTGTGAATCTGCATCTCGTACTTCAGCTTCGCACTGTAGCGCCTCAGAAAGAAGAGCTTGGTCAGGTAGGCGAACTCGAGGTAGGACGAATAGTCGTCCATCGGAATGTATCTCTTTAGCCAGTTCCGATCGTTGGAGAGATATTCCAGGATGAATGCGTACGTCTCGGAAACCGACTTGTCACCCAGCCATTTGTACTCCATCGAGCAATCCTCAACAGTCAGACCATGGTGCTCCGCGTGCCCGGCCTCGTGGAAGAGTGCTTGGAAATCCTGGACCCCCCCTTGAGGCATTATGACCAGCATGATCTTCTGTGGAATCTTTATTGGGGCACAGAAAGCTCGCGGTGATTTCTTCTTCCTCTCCTCGGTGTCCAGGATTATGTTGGGCTGCTTGTCAAGATCTATCCCGATGCCCAAGAGCGTTCGCTTCAGAGCAGGCACCGCCTCTTCCTTCCTGAAGTATGGGTCGAACTCCTTCGCCCTGAGAAGATATGCGATGTCGTGCTTCTCCGCCTCAGCGAGGGGGATTCCGATGGGACTGAGGAGCTTCTCCATCTTTTCTTCGTAGAGTCTCGCGGTCTGGGACATCAGAACGTCGAGACTATCCGTCAATGAATGGAAGTCAAGCACCTTGATGTCGCTCATCATTTCCATGTAGTTCGGATAGCCCAGTCTGACTGCAAGATTGTGGAACTCCTCCACCCTGCCCCTCAGTACCGGGTTTATCTCATCAATCACCATGTTTCTGCCGTCATAGATGGCCTGGCGGTAGTCACGGTCATCGGAGTTGAGGAGCTTGACCACGGAGAACCTGTAGGGAATCTCCTCGCCGTCCACCTTCACGACCTTGGTGGCCTCCATCTGCTCCTTCTTGTCCGTGAGCTCCTTCACGGCGTTCTGAAGGAAGCCGCCAGAGGATGCTGCATACAACTGCCGAAGCCTTCTCTTGTCCTCCCCGCTCGCCCCCTCCGCTTCGGACTTCAGAAACTTCACTGTGTCGCTGGTGAAAAGGTGCTCATACTCCTTGTAGATCGAAGTGAGGTCCATATCGTCCTTCTGTCCCGACCAGTTCAGGTAATACTCCTCATCCTCCTTCTCATTGAAGGCCTCCATGTCTTTCCTAATCTTCTCTATGTCCATGCCCTCACCAGCTCGGATGATAGCTTCTTCGGTTATTACCTTTTCTGACGCAAATGACCTCAGGTTTAAATCCTATGACCATTATTTTCGAGCTGTGGCAAAGATATTCATTGGCGTCGCTTGGCCATACGCCAACGGGGTCATTCATGTCGGAGGACTCGCGGGATGTTACCTCCCGCCCGACATTTTTGCAAGATACCATCGCATGAAGGGGAATGAGGTTCTGATGGTCTCCGGCTCAGATATGCATGGAACACCGACCGCGGTGTACGCTGAGAAGGAGGGGGTCGAGCCTGAGGTCATAGCGAATCGCTATCACGAGATCAACACGAGGAGTCTCGAGCGGTTTGGCATGAGCTTCGACCTCTTTCTGAGCACGGAACATCCCACTCACTTTGAGATAGTCAGGGACTTCATGCTGGACTTCTGGCAGAAGGGGCACATCTACGAGAAGGAGATGACTCTGCCCTTCTGTGAGAACTGCAATCGCTTCCTTCCGGATCGTTATGTTGAGGGAACGTGCCCTCATTGTGGACATCTCGGAGCGAGAGGCGACCAATGCGATGAGTGCGGTAAGATACTCGATCCTGAGGACCTTGTCGATCCATACTGCACGATCTGCAGTGAGAGGCCGGAGATGAAGACGAGGACCCATCTCTTCTTCAGGCTTACCGCGTTCGAGGAACGGCTCAAGGAGTATATCAAGGACAAGACACACTGGAGGCCCAGTGTCCTCAACTTCACCAGGAATTGGCTCGAGAGCGGACTGATGGACAGACCTGTTTCCCGAGATATCAGCTGGGGGATTCCCATTCCGATCGAAGGTCACGAGGACAAGCGAGTGTACGTGTGGTTCGAGGCCTTCATGGGATACTTTTCCATGGCTGTGGAGTGGGCGAGAAGACAAGGAGACCCAGACAAATGGAAGGAGTTCTGGCAGAACCAAGAGGCGAAGCACTACTACTTCCTGGGGAAGGACAACATCCCTTTCCACACCATTTTCTGGCCCGCCGTGCTCATGGCTCGAGGGAATCTAAACCTGCCGTACGATGTTCCCGCCAACGAGTTCATGAGATTCGAGGGAGCGCAGTTCTCGAAGTCGAGGGGCATAACCCTGGAGATCGACAAGATGCTCGACCACTTCCCGGTCGATGCCCTCAGATACTATCTGACGGTCAACATGCCCGAGAATAGGGACTCGGACTTCTCCTGGCAGGATTTCATCACTAGGAACAACACAGAGCTGCTCGCCACATATGGAAACTTCGTTCACAGGGTTCTAACATTCGTAAACAAGCACTTCGGGGAGGTCCCACCAATCGTCAAGACCACGAAAAGGGATTCGGAAGCGCTGGAGAGAATAGAGCGGACATGGAAGAGGGTCGACGGAAATCTGGAGATGGTGAGGTTCAAGGACTCGATGAAGGAAATCATGAGCCTCTCGCGGTTCGGGAACCAGTACTTCGACGCCGTCGGGCCTTGGACACTGGTAAAGGTTGACAAGGAGGCGTGCGGCACCTCATTGCACATCGCCCTCAGGATCGTCAAAGCGCTCTGCGTAATGTCTGCTCCATTCCTTCCCTTTTCCTCTGCGAGGCTGTGGGACATGCTAGGCTACGAATCGGATATCCACGCCCAAGAGTGGGAGGAGGCGCTCAAAGACATCGAGGCTGGCCAGAAGATCGGCAAGCCCTCACCCCTGTTCAAGAAGATTGAGCTTCCAGGAGAGATGGTCGAGGTCGAATCGCTGCTAGATCTCAGGGTGGGGAAGGTCATCTCAATAGAGGACCATCCAGATGCCGAGAAGCTGTACGTGATGACGGTTGACCTGGGGGATGAAGAGAGGCAGCTTGTCGCCGGTTTGAAGGGCCACTATGAGAGTGATGAGATTCTCGGGAAGAATCTGGTCATCCTGTGCAATCTTCAACCCGCGAGACTCAGGGGGGTGGAGTCCAACGGAATGCTCTTGGCAGCCGAGCATGAAGACCTCGTGTCACTCCTTCTCGCAGAGGGAATCGCCCCTGGAACCCAGGTCCTCGGACGCAAGGGCCTTCCAATAATATCTTTCGAGGGTTTCAAAGAAATCAAGATAGTGGTGGCTGAGGGGAAGGGGGGAAAGGCGGACGCTGGTGGAGGAGAACTTCTCGATATGGAGCTTGAAGAGGGGAGGAAGACCGCCGTCATTCTCAACGGGGGGCGGGCGATGCCGCTGAAGGCGGATGGAGAGCTCGTGACTCTGCATAGGGACGTTCCTGCGGGGTCTCAGGTTAAGTGATTCGAATGAAGATGGACCTCCACATACACTCCGTTTTCTCATCGGATGGAAGAGAGAGTCCCGAGGACATAGTGAAGTACGCGAGAAAGATTGGGCTGGACGGAATTGCCATCCTGGACCACAACGATGTCAGAGGGTCCCTGAAGGCCTACAAGATGTCCAGGGACATGGAGGGCTTCTTTGTGGTAAAGGGACTCGAGATCTCGACAAAGGCGGGCCATTTAGTCGCGTATGGCGTTGCCGAGCCGATACCACCCGGCATGACGATTCGGGAGACGATCGAAAACATACGGGACCTTGGCGGGCTAGCGGTCGCACCGCATCCCTACAGGTTCTGGTCAGGCGTTGGCGGGAAGTCGGTGAACCCCGAGCACTTCTCAGCGGTCGAAGTCCAGAACGCTCGCTGCACCGCAAGAAACAACAGGAAATCGAGGAGGCTCGCACAGAAGCTCCGACTGGGCCAGACAGGAGGAACAGATTCGCACGAACTCAAGGAGATGGGCAAGGCCTATACCCTCTTCGAGTACCGCCCAGCGAGCGAGGATGATGTGCTCGAGGAAATCGCCAAGCGCAGAACAACGGCTGGGGGAGAGAGCAGACAGATGCGCGGCACACTGGAATACGTCTACTCGTCTGTCACAAAATGGATGAGGAGGGGGATGAGGAAGATCTAGAGGTACTGCTGAATCTCAGCGTTTCTCCTCTCGAGTTCATCTATTATCCTGTCCTCGTCAGCATCCCTTGACGTTACGACGACGTATAGTGCTTTGGGACCATTCCCCTTGACCAGCACCTTTGAGGTCTCCAGGCAGATGCCTATGTTTCTGAGGTTCTCCCTCAGCTCCGATGTTGCGGTTTCTGCAGCACCAAGAAGAATGGCGAACATGGCGACGAATGTCCTAGGATGAGTCCCTTCTGGAAGGTTGCCTGCAACGTACTCGCCCGTCCGGGAAACAAGAATGGTGCTGGAGACCCCTTCCAGAGCCTCCAGTTCCTTGAGGATTTTCTCAATCGCTTCGACATCAACCATGGTAATCCCTTGGCACCCTTCGCGAGGTGGTCGCTGGCTTCCTCCTGAAGGCTCGAAAATGAGAAGGGTAGAACGTAGATAAAGGTTTTCGTTGGCGTCCTCTACACCTGCTTCAAGCGGTTGTAGAGCTTCACGACGCTCTCCACGGCCGTTTTCGCCCTTTCGATTCTTGCCTCCGCCTGCAGCCTGCCCATTCCCGGACCCGTGATGCCCAGGCCCACGGGCTTGTCAAACTCCACAGAGAGATCCGTGATTTTTCTGCTCGCCTGGCCCATCACGATTTCATCGTGCTCCGTTTCCCCCTCGATTACCGCGCCCAAAACGACAGCACCATCGATGTCATCCCTGGAAAGGAGTTTCTTGAGGGCTATGGGTGTGTCATACACCCCGGGCACCTTGACTATCTCCTTCACGGTGGCCCCAAGAAAGGCTGCATGGTCCTTTGCCCTCTCCAGCATATCCATGGTTATGTCGTAGTTGAACTCGCTTACCACTATTCCCAAGTTCATCTCAAACCTCCAATGGTCCTGCGTCCTCGAAACCCTGCCTCATGCCCTTGCCCGCATTCTTTCTCAGCTTCTCGGGCCTGAATAGAAGGTCGAAGACATTCTCGGCATGCTCACGCGTCCTTCTGTCAGCGAGCCATGCCAACTCTCTATCATCCTTGGCCTCGTCCTCATGGACGAAGACCTCAATGATATGATGATTCGTAAGAAGTTGCGCCCTGATCAGACCTAGTGATGCCTCATGCGCGCATTGCTTGTCGATGGACTGTGCACCGGCCATTCCCAAAGCCATGACGATGTCGCATCTCTGCTCCTCGAGCAGTATCTTGGACGCGACGGGAAGGTCCTTGATGCCCGGAACAGTATAGCGGATAATCTTGAAACCGCCTCCGAGGCTCTTGAGTTCGTCTATCGCACTCGCTGCCATATCGTAGCGTGCGAACGTCGTGTCGGCTATCCCAATCCTCTTCACTTTCGACCCTCAATGGATTCCAGCTTGGCCTTGACCTTGTACCAGCTTATGACCTTCTGGATTATCTTGCGGGTGCCGTTCAGGTCGGTTCCCAGCTTTGAGAGGCGCACGACATCAACATCGAGTCCTCTTTTCTCGAGCTCGACCCTTATGGCCTCCTCATCATGTGTCTGATCATATCCAAGTGCTATGATGTCCGGTCTGAGTTCCTCGACTATCTCATATATGTCGCCCTCTTTTCCCAGGACAGCCTGGTCCACGGGCTTCAAGGCCTGAACTAGCTCTCTCCGGATGTTCTCTGGTGTGATGGGCTCGTGCTTCTCGCGCCTGGCGGTCGAGTCCCTGGCAACAACGACAACAAGCTCATCGCCGAGCTTCTTGGCTTCCTCGAGATAGTGCAGATGACCCGTATGAAGCAGGTCAAACACCCCGGATGCCATTACCTTGACCATTCCTCCCACGCCTCAACAATCTGATGCCCTTCCAGGAACGCTAAACCCCGTTCTGTCGCATATCGTTTTGCATCCTCCTTGCCCAATGCCTTGCCCTCGTCGCCCATCATCTCGCAGATGGTGGCGGTGGGCGTCAATCCAGCCATCACGACGAGAGCTGTGCAAAGCTCTGTATGCCCTCTTCTCGATTTGAGAACGGGATTCGCTACGTTGAGCAGGCTAACATGACCCGGGGAGCGAAAATCCCTCCCGAATTCATTGATTGCGGGCTCCCGGTGGAGTGACCTCACCCGCTTCGCGAAGTTCGCGAATTCGCGAATGGTCAGTGCCCTATCGGAATCGGTGATTCCGGTGTAGGTCTTCCTGTGATTTATCGTAATCCCGAATGCTGACTTCTCATCATAGGGGATGTCATTCGGAACGAGGCTCCTCAGAACGGGAATATCGCTTCCCTCATTCCACAGGATATCCGCCAGAAAGGGCAGACCAAGTTTCCTCTTCGTTTCAGGAGGGACGGTTACGCAAATCAGTCCACCCCCATCCCTTCTCATCGTCCTGACTACTTCTGGAGTCACGAACTGGGACGCAATCGTCAGGTCTGTCTCCTCTTCCCGCCCCTCTGCATCGAACACGAGGACCATCCTTCCGTTCCGGAGATCCTCAAGAGCTTTATCGATGCCTGGGTATGTCATGCTCATGTCCTATTCCTTCCACACATATTAGGCTTTTTGTAATTACCAATCCTGTGGTAGCAAACCGTCAAACATTATCTATCTGCGTTCGATACAGGGCGCAATGAGAAACGATGAGGAGAGGAAGGCGATTGACCGTTCCGACATGCTCGGGGTCATATACTCACTGCCTGACCAGATGGAAGAAGGCCTTGACGCCGAAGTGGAGTTCCAAGGGGAATCGGAAAACGTCATTGTTGCAGGAATGGGCGGCTCTGCAATTGCCGGGGACATTCTCCGCATCTGGCTAGGCGAACAGGGCAAACCTCTGCTAGTGGTGAGAGACCCCTCTCTGCCCAGCTGGATCAAAAGGGACGACCTCCTCATATGCATCAGCTACTCTGGCAACACATCGGAGACCCTGGATTGCCTGAATGAGGGGATTAGGAGAGGATGCAGGATTCTCTGCATCACGGCGGACGGAAGGATGAGGGACATCTGCGAGTCGAGGAATCTACCCATCACATGTGTCCCCACGGGTCTGCCACCGAGAGGTGCACTCGGCTACCTTTTCACCACATTAGCACGCGTTGCCACAGATGACCCGAGATTCATGACAGAAATGGAAGCGGTCATTCATTCGCTCAAGACCCTGAGAGAAAAGCTTGTTCCAGAATCGGAGGAGAACATTGCCCATAGCGTGGCGCTGGAAATCATTTCTCTCTATCCTCTGATCTACGCGGATGAGAGACACCTCCCAATCGCTCGCAGATGGAAGACCCAGCTGAACGAGAACTCCAAAAAGCACGCCTGGTTCGGCTGTTTCCCTGAAATCAATCACAACGAGGTCGTGGGATGGGACCAGGACGAGGGGACAGAGCGCTTCTGTGCAATTTTCTTGAAGGATGATGAGACAAGCGCTCGAATGAATGTCACGATTGAGCAACTCAGGGAGAGGACGAAAGTCATCGAAATCCAAGTCAAGGGGGAAAACCTTCTTTCAAGGATGTTCCAGGAACTAATGATAGGGGACTTCGTAAGCTACTACTGCGCGCTGAGCCGTGGGATTGACCCAACGCCAGTTGATGCGATCCAGCGGATCAAGGACTCGAAGTGAGCTTTCCGCAGGGAGTTCTGGGTGCAAAATTCTTATGTATAGCACTGTTATTTCGGTGGGATACACCCCTTGGAGGTATTAGATGCTTCAAAGAAAGGAGATCTACGCAGGATTGATTGTCACAATGCTTGTGGCAGCGAGCTTGTCGATTGGTGTGCTGGCAAAGAGCACTGGCATTAGCGGCTATTCACAAGGTTGCGGGGCCTGCCACACGAGACCCGTTCCCACAGGCGTGACTGTAGATGTGGTCGGCGTACCGCCAATATACACGCCGGGTCAGACATATACGATAGCAATAACAGCGAATGGTGGTCCAGCAGGAACCACGGGCGGCTTTGATATGTCCGTCACGGCTGGTTCCCTCGCACCGGCGCCTGGAGAGACCAACGTGTGGATTGATGCTGGCGAGGCCACCCATGTCAGCGATGTAGCGAGAAGCTGGCGGGTCGACTGGACCGCTCCCGGTCCCGGGACCGGGGACGTCACCATATACATAGCAGCCCTCTGCGCCAATGGCGGTCAGGGATCAAATGGAGACGATTGGGAGGCCGTGCAGTTCATTTCGTCCGAGGCGGGAGGAGCGAACAATCCGCCTTCCATAACAATCATGAGTCCGACTGGCGTCTCGGATTGGACGGGTGGATCCCCTCATGACATCGTATTCACCGTTGCGGATGCTGAGGATTCTGCTGCGGCTCTGCTGGTCTGGCTCAACTATTCGACCACAGGAGGCGCACCCTGGACACCGATTGCGGGCGCCCAAGGGATCGCGGGTGATTCCTCACCGTACACATGGACACTTCCCTTCGAGGATTCAGCGACAGTGGCAATAAACGCAACGGTCGTGGACACTGGTGGACTCTCTTCCTGGACAACGAGCGGATTGTTCGAGATAGACTC
>JBHIFJ010000001.1:0-236330 GCA_046761045.1 Thermoplasmata archaeon | reverse complement strand
ATACAAATCCACTCTGAGGTCACGTAAGGCAAGTTGACGAAACGCAAAAGTTCAGTCCAGCTAGAAAGGTTGATATGATTGGTCGGAAATAGGTCAGAAGGCTCGAATGGCCGACAGTCCGGGTGGACTGGACGAACAGCACGAAAAATCAGAGGACAAGCATATGAGATTGGCAAGGGTCATCATCCTCCTCCTCATAGTCGGCTTTTTCCTTTTCTACACAACCCAACCAGAGCCTGCGCACGGCGACGTTGCCAATCAGACGCGGGGACCGGAGACCACGGGCGAGTGGTCGGAGTTCCGAGGCAACCTGAACAACACGGGATACTCTCTATCGAGCGTTCCGTCCGCCAATCGAACGTTCCTCAAGTTCTACGCCAACTTCCAGGTGCGGTCCTCTGCTGTGGCAAAGGGCGATATCATCTACTTCGGCTCTGACTACGGTCGCATCTATGCCGTGAACGTCTCCACCGGAAAGGAAGTCTGGAACTACACGACAGGAGGCGAGATATGGGCGTCGCCCCTGGTTGCAGGGGACAAGGTCTACATCGGATCATCGGACGACAGTCTCTATGCCCTTGACCGAACGACGGGGAACCTATCCTGGACTCATCCCACTGGCGATGATGTCTATTCCTCGGCGAAGTACCTGGATGGCAAGGTGGTCTTCGGCTCCTTGGACGGCAACCTGTACCTCCTCGACTCCGAGACAGGAGGCGAGACCATTGCCCCCTTCCACACAAATGGAAGCATCTACGGCACTCCTGCGATAGTGAACGGGACTGCCATATTCGGGTCGAACGACGGCAAGGTCTATAGGGTATCGATCGAGAACGGGAGCGAGCTATGGAACTTCACCCGCAGCGCGGTTCCAGGCGGCGAAGTGAAGTACACGAGTGCGGCGGTGTTCGGGGACAGGGTATACATAGGAAGCAACGACCACAACTTCTATTGTCTCGACCTCGACACGGGAGACCTCGTCTGGCAGTTCCAGACCGGGCTCTTCGTCTACGCGTCCCCGGCGATTCACGATGGTGTTGTGTATGTGCACTCGACGGACGGTCACCTCTACGCCCTCCCGCTCGGTGATCCAAATGGCGACGGCAACATGAGCTCCGGAGAGATTCTCTGGATGTTTGAGACAAGGGACGCGGGCGGGGGAATCGAGGGCGGTTCATCACCAGCCATTGCCGATGGGAAGGTCATCGTGGGAGCACGCATCAGATACTCGGAAGGCTACCTCTACGTGATAGATGTGGAGACGCATGAGGAGGTCTGGAGGCTGAGGTTGTGGGGAACATACTCCTCTCCGACGGTTGTCGGCGGCAGGATATACATAGGTGCAGCCGATGGCTATATGTACGGCATCGCTGAGCTCGCTCCCGGCATGACCCTTGAGATCGTGCCCGAGAAGCACACACTCGAGTCCGAGAGGCTCATGGTAATCGAGTTCAATGTCACCTATGCGGGAGAGCCTGTCGAGGGGGCTTTCATCAAGTTCGACGTCACGGACGGGGTGCTTTCCCAATCGGGAGCGAGCACCTTGGCCGACGGAATCCAGCGAGTCAAGTATCTCTCCCCGAAGGTGAGCGAGAACATCACTGTCACCATAAGCGGCAGGGCAACGAAATACGGCATGGAGGAGGCGCGGTCCTCCGTCGACATCATCATCACCCCCGCGGCGGACTACAAGGGGACCGCCTCGGGCACGGTCTTCTCGTTGGAGGGGTACCTGCCGTCGATTGTCGCCATCGCGACCCTCGTTGCCCTAAATGGCCTCATTCTCGTGGCGATACGATTGAAGAGGAGGTCGTTGGAGTGAGACGAGTGCTCAGAGTCTCCGTGGCACTCTCGACGATTGCGCTTCTGCTCATGCCAGTGGTGCTCATCCCCGAGCACTCTCGGGCACAGGGCCTTGAGACCCTCTCTCTCATGTGGGAGAGACTCGACGGGCACAATGCGACCATGTGGTCCGTCCGGTGGTCGCCGGACAACTCAATGATATCGAGCACCTTCTTTGACAACACCACCGTCGTGTGGAACTCTACAACGGGAAGAAGGATAGTCAAACTGGGTTCGCACGAGAACTACTCGGCTGAAACGCGAACGCGCTGCGACGGAATAAAAACGTGCGAGATACCCTATCACTATCCCACCAGAGTTAGTGCTTGGTCGCCGGACGGCAGGTTCTTGGCGGTTGGCGGTGACGACACCCTGATCTATATCTTCGAGACGACCAACTGGACAGTTGACCGGGTCTTCAGCGGGCACGAGGGAAGCGTGCTCACGCTGCAGTTCTCCCCAAATGGCAGGCTTCTGGCATCTGGCTCGGGAACCGACAAGGTCGACATGCACAACATCCCGGAGAACATGGTCAAGATATGGGATTTTGAGAATGGGACCGTGATCGCGAACCTGACGGGACACAAGGATGGAGTCCTGGAGGTCAAATGGTCACCCGACGCCTCGAGGCTCGTGTCTGCGTCGGACGACAAGACACTGAAGGTGTGGGAGACGGGCAACTGGACGAACACGATGAATCTCACGGGACACGCTGGCGGGGTCCTTTCCGTGGACTGGTCCCCGGATGGCGAGTACCTGATCTCAGGAAGCAGGGACTACAAGGTGCGGAAATGGAACGCGACGACTGGTGAGTCCGTCGTATGGGAGGCCCCCAACTGCGTCCGTTCCGTGGATTGGCACGAGGAGAGGGCCATCATCGCAACATCTGGAGTCGCTGAGGTCATGGTCATGATCCGCAATGCAACGAACGGTGCCGTGATCAAGACTCTCGACGAGAACAGGGTGATCGGTGGCGCCATAATGTCGGCGAGATGGTCCCCCAACGGACAGATGCTCGCAACTGCCTCAGGGAGGGACTTCGCCATAAGGGTCTACGCCTTTGGACTGGCTGAGGAGCAGCCCGCCCCGCTCATTCCTCCTTGGCTGCCGGGCGTGGTCTTCTTTTTTGCCGTCGTTGGGCTATCGACCTCCATCACGATTGTCGGAACATCGAGGATCCTCCGAAGGAGAGAGAGAAGGTGAGGCTCTGAGACATGAGTTCGTATCAGCAATCGCACTGGCATTCCTCATAACTGCTCCAGCAGTGGCTGCGCTGGAGATCGACGTATCCTATCTCGGAAGCGCCCCAGGGAGATTCAACTCCATCAAGATCTGCGATCTGGACAACGACGGAAACAAGGAGATTGTTTTCGGCAACTACGAGGGTTACCTCAACGTAATCCAGTGGAAGGGTGTCGAGTTCCGTGCCGCGAGGCACCTGGGCCCCTTCGGCCAGAGACTGTGGGGCATCCACGTGACCGATATGGATGGCGATGGCACTGAGGAGGTCATAGCAGGGGACGGGGACGGAAACCTTCACGTTCTGAACGGATCGGATTTCAGTGTCAGGTTCAGGATGATCGACCTCGTGAGAGATGCCCACGGTATAGCCGTCGGCGATGCAGATAACGACGGAGAGAATGAGATAGTCGTGGGCACCGGCTACAAGATGGACTTCCCGCTGAGCGCGGTGTATGTCTACTCCGCGGAGACGGGAGAGCTCGAGAATCAGTTCTTCCCTGGAAACGCGAGCAGGATGCGGGGTGTCGCCATTGCTGATATCGACGGTGATGCCTTCAACGAACTCATCTTCGGCACGGGAGTGGCATTGGGGGAGACACCCGGCGCAGGTCACCTCAACATCTACCAGTTCGACGGCTCCAATTACACAAGGGAATGGCTCAGCGAGGACCTGAACGGGGATCCGGTTGCCGTCGAGGTCGTCGATGTGGACGGAGACGGGAATCTGGAGATTGTCACGTCGAACGGCTACAGGTATGGTCCAGGTTTCCTCTTCATCTTCAGGTACTCGGGCATCGGCGGCGAGGGGACTCCTGCAGTCTATGAACGCGTGTGGGAGAGCGAGAACATCGGCCCCAAGCCCTACGGTCTGGGCGTAGCGGACATCGATGCCGACGGGATAAACGAGATAGTCATAGGGAATCTGGCGGGTTACATCTGGATCTTCGACGGGAGCACCCACGAAGTAGAGTGGAAGAGCCCCCCGCTCGGGTCCGACATATTTGGTATCGACTTGGGAGACGTTGACGGCGACGGTCAGATGGAGATAGTCGCTGCCCAGGGAGGTTATCAGGGTAAGGGGGACTTCACGAGCGCCTACACGGCACCGCACGTCTACATCCTTGACGGGTCCAAGCACACGATAGAAATCGCCCTTGGAGGTCGCGACTACGTGGGCTGGACGCTCGAAATCCTCATCGCGGTCCTCATAATCATACTGCTCATAGGCCTGAACGTCTACTTCAGCCAGAGGCGCAAGTCCTCGGACAAGGGGAGGGAGTCCGCGTGATCGAGGAAATAGTCGTCGCCATGCTAATCGGCGGAGGTCTTGGCAACTCGTGGATCTGCGCCCTGCTGTCTCTCGGCTGCTCCATCGAGGGCAAGAGGAGCGGCATAGCCTTCGTGACGGGCAGGTTCCTGGGACTCATTCTGCTGGGCGCCGCGATAGCCGGGCTCGGTCTGATATCGAACCTGAAGCCCACATACTTCCTGATGGCCTTCGGCGTGCTGAGCATCGTCCTTGGCGGGTACGTTCTCTACAGGCTTCCCAGGAAGGGCCCTCTGTTTCCAAGGCACGGGAAGTCACCGCTTTGCAGCGCCCGGACCCAGGGTAAGGGCAGGCACGAGGTCATGGCAAACGGTGGCGAGTCTTGCGAGGAGATCGAATCGAAACCAAAGGCGGCTTCCTTCTTCGTTCTGGGTGCCTTCAGAGGAGCCACTCCCTGCCTCAAAGTGGCTGTCCTTGCCACGCTTCTCATTTCCGTCGACTTCGGCCTCGCGATGATGATGGTCCTCGCCTATGCGGCGGTCTCCACGATCTACCCCATCATCGGACTGCTCTCGGGCAACCTCCTCAGGCAGACGAGGAAGTACGCCCTTTACTTCAGGGTCGCTGCGGCACTTCTGATAATCACCTTGGGAATCTTCTTCCTAGTCAACGCCTTCGTGGGTGAGGGTCACTGATGGCACGAGAACAGCGCATCTGGAGAAAGCGGCTCGTCTTTCAGATAGCGAGCCTCATCCTCGTCAACAGCATGATATTCGGGGCCATCTCCTTCGGAGAATCCCCGCTCCTGAGGGACATCTACCTCCCGAATGCAACGACGAAGTTCTTTGCGAACGCTCCAACGTACTCAGTCGTGTACAAGGTCCAGGACACGCTTGCGGCGGAGTTCAACAAGCTGTACTCTGATCTTGTTCTACCCCTATTCATATTCGTGGTGCTCGTCCTCCTGCTTGGGCGGGTTTGGTGCGCGTGGTTGTGCCCGCTGGGATTGCCCCAAGACCTGCTCTCCCTCCTGAGGAAGAAGCTGGGAATCTCGTACTACCGCATTCCCCGTGCAGCCGGACAGGTGCTTCACGCCTCCAAGTACCTGGCGCTCTTCCTGATTATCTTCTACACGCTTAGCTTGGGCATTCCAGGGTTTGGCCTGTACGAGTTCAGGACCGCCCTTGCCATCCCGTACGAGCAACTCGACCCGAACAGGGCTCTCTATGTCTACCCGCAAATCGCCCTCGGTCTGCTCCCGCCAAGCACCGTGGTTCCCTGGTTATCCATTCTCACCACGCTCTTCTTCCTCACCGTGTCCTTCAAAATCCGCCGGTTCTGGTGCCACATCTGTCCTGCAGGAGCGATGCAGGGCCTCCTCCACCGCCAGGCCCTGTTCCAGCTCAAGAAAGACAGCTCCAAGTGCACGAGCTGCGGGGTGTGCGCGAGAGTCTGCCCGATGGGCATCCAGGAGGTCTATTCCGAAAGGGCA
The DNA here is from genome assembly GCA_046761045.1 of Thermoplasmata archaeon. Classification (GTDB taxonomy): domain Archaea; phylum Thermoplasmatota; class Thermoplasmata; order RBG-16-68-12; family JAGMCJ01; genus JAGMCJ01. The sequence goes on along the minus strand of JBHIFJ010000001.1, from coordinate 230,487 downwards.
AGGGAGGTGGTCACCCATCGCAACTGCACCCACTGCTATAAGTGCGTGGAGTGCTGCCCTGAGGACGACTGCCTACAGGCCACCTTCTTGGGCAGGACATTCCTGAGGTCCAAATCCATGGAGCACTTCGACGTCTAGGAGATATACCATGAAACTGATAGGAAGGAGCAAGAAGCGCTCGAATCCCGCCGATTCCAGCGAGGGCAAGGATGCCCATAGGGAGAGGATAGAGTCCCTTGTTGCCGGTCGTGGGAACGAGATCATCGCGAGGACAAAGGACAAGATTTCGGCCGAGCTGGCGAAGCTTGCCCGGCTGGAGAACAGAGCCAAGGCGATGGACTACTTTGACGAGATGGCTCAGATGGACAGCATGCGCGCCAAGGAGATCGGGGAATTCAAGGAGAACGGTGGGAAGGTCGTTGGCACCTTCTGCCACTTCGTCCCGCTCGAAATCATCGATGCCTCCGGCTGTCTCCCGCTGCGCCTAGGATGCGGACACCACGCCACCGTCGGCCTGGGAGAGAGCTTCCTCGGGGACCCGAACCTCTGCCCCCTCGCGAAATCGATGGCGGGATGCGCCGTGATAGACGACTTCCCCTTCTACGGATACTGTGACTACATCATAGCGCCCTCGCCCTGCGATGCCAAGCTCAAGCTCGGGGAGGCCTTGAAGGAAATCGCTCCACTTCTCACGATGAACATACCCAGGGTAAAGGGCGGGGAGTCCATTCGAAAGCAATGGATCGAGGAGGTCAAGAACGTGAGGGAGTCGCTTGAGAAGCTGACGCGGAGGAAGATTGACAAGAGGAGCATGAAGCGCTCCATCAGGAAGTATCAGAGGGCCTCCAAGGCCTGGAGGGAGTTGTTGAGCGTGAGGAAGAAGGCCAATGTCCTCTGGGGGAGGGATTTCCTCCTCGTCGGATGGGTGAGCTTCATCGATGACATCGAGAGATGGACTCAGGGAGTGGAGAAGCTGTCGAAGGAGCTGAAGAGCATGGTTTCACTGGGCAAGAGGGTTTGCAGCGAGACCGCACCAAGGGTCATGCTGGCGGGTTCGCCTGTCATGTGGCCGAACTGGAAGCTCCCGAACCTCATCGAGGAGTCAGGAGCCATCATAGTATCGGACGAGTTCTGCTCTGGCACCAGGACATTCTACGACCCCGTCGTCGTGGACGAGTGGACAGAAAAGCCCATGATGGAAGGAATAGCCGAGCGGTATCTCTACCCGTGTACATGTCCCTGCTTCTCCCCGAACGTGGAGCGGGAGGACCATGTGATGCGCGAGATCAGGGAGAGTCGAGCGGAGGGCGTCGTCTTCCATGTCTTGCAGGGGTGTCACCTCCACACGCTGGATGCCTCGCGGCTCTCGAGACCGCTGAAAGGCAAGGGCATTCCCGTCCTCACCATTAGGAGCGAGTACCAGGACGGTGATATCGGCCAGATAAAGGTCAGAGTAGAGGCATTCTTGGAAATGATCCAGGCGGGAGAGGAATCGCTGTTCGAGGAGGGCTGATATTGACTGATGTGAGTATGATGGGCGATCAAGCGCAATGGTTTCATCCGTGTTACTACGAGGAGGCCCACAAGCGGTCCGCAAGGATGCATCTACCAGTGGCGCCGAAGTGCAATGTCCAGTGCAGGTTCTGCAACAGAAGGTTCGACTGCATCAATGAGACGAGACCCGGTGTTGCATCCACCATACTTGATCCGAACGAGGCAGCGGGTCTCGTTGACAGAGTGCTGGAAAGGATTCCTTCGTTGGCCGTCGTGGGCATAGCGGGACCCGGCGATGCGCTGGCGAACGAGGCGACCTTCCAGACCCTCAGGATTGTTGGCGCTCACCATCCGAAGCTCGCGCTATGCCTTGCGACAAACGGACTTCTACTGCCTTCGCGTGTGGAGGACCTGGTCTCCCTCGGAGTCCGGTTCGTGACGGTGACCGTAAACGCAATCGATCCTGTGGTCGGTGAGCGCATATACTCATGGGTCCGTTACGGCGGAGAGAGAGCCAAGGGGAAGGACGCGTTCCGAATTCTCTCATCCAAGCAATGGGAGGGCATGCGAAAGTGCATCGAGAGCGAGATGATCGTCAAGGTCAACTCTGTCCTGATTCCGGGAATCAATGAACGCGAGCTGCCCAAGATAGCCGAGACGTCTGGTGATATCGGCGTTGACGTCATGAATGTCATCCCCTTCATTCCCGTTCGAGGGAGCGAATTCGAGCACGAAAGAGCGCCCAGGAGAGATGAGGTTGAGCGGATGCGTGCGGATTGCGAGCTGTTCGTGAGGCAAATCACCCACTGCGCAAGGTGCAGGTCGGACGCGATCGGCTATCTGGGATGTGATACTTCGAGCGAGTTCTATTGAAACGCATGGGTGGTGTTTGAAGCGATGAACGCGGCTGAAGAGTGGCAGAGAGGTCCAAGTGACGCCAAAAGCGAGCATGAGAAGGCACCTGAGACGCGGTCTTGGCCCCACTTCCTTGCAGACAACACACCCACTATCATCACATACGGCCTCGGAACCGTCCTGCTCCTTCAGCTCGATTCTCTCGCAGCCACGACCTACGCGGTCTACTGCATCGCGAGCACCGTTCTCATCTGGAGGTTCGTGTGCACGCACTGCCAGTACTTTGGTGGCGTCTGTAAGTGTGGATTCAGCGTTGTCGCTACGCGCCTTTTCGAGAAGGGCGATGAGAGCAAGATCAAGAGCAGGAAGATTCTGCTAGCTCTCCTTGTCCTCCCGTGCTGGGTCGTCCCGCCCCTCCTGGGCATCTATATGCTCGTCACGGGCTTCTCGTGGACACTTTTCTGGCTTTTCATGGCATTTGGGGCAATGGCCTTCGCCATCACTCCCTACATATCCTGGAAGATCGGCTGCTGCGATGTCTGGCAGTATATCTCTAGGAGCAAGTGAGCACACGATTCGACTGGCCATTACTGGCTCTTGGGACATCTTTATAAGGACTGGAAACATTCAAGCAATCGTGTGGGCAGAACTGGTCAGTCTCATCGGTCGACTCAAGGCCGAAAGAGCGCTAGTCATCGTTCCGCTCGTCTAGCAGGGGGTGAGTTTGAAGTGTGGAGGCCAAGCACAGCACTCATCATCGCGGTCTTCTTCGTTTTGCAGTCTCCCAATTGCCTTCCCTTTGTTCAAGGCGGAACACCAGAGTTGGCCGAAGCTCACAAGGGGGATGAGCCCTCTCCGACCGGCACCACGGTCTTTCCGTGGCCGATGCACCTGCACGACGCCCTTCACAATGCCTTTTCTTCCGCTTCCGCGCCACAGACGAGTGATGTCCTATGGTACAATTTCACAGGCTGGATAACGTACAGCTCACCCGCAATCGCGGACGGGATGGTCTTCATCGGAGCAAGCAACTGGACGGGGACGAGAAAGGACTTCATGTTCGCCTTCTATCAGAACAATGGAACGCTGGCCTGGAAGACCCAGACCACGACACTTGTGGCCGGGGGTGAGGGGTTCTCATCCTCCCCCGCCTACGACAGCGGATACGTGGTCTTTGGCGGGGACAGGATATACTGTCTGTACGCCAACAACGGCACGGTGAAATGGAGCATCTCGACGGGCAACCAGAATTGGGGTGATGGTTCGCCAACGATCGCAGACGGCAAGGTCTTCATTGGCGGAAGCAATTGGAAGGTCTACAACATCGAGCTCGAGACAGGGAACGTTCTTTGGACATTTCAGACGGGAACATCGGGATCAAGCAACTGGGGACTCTATCCGGCTCCGGCGGTTTGGAACGGACATGTCTATGCGGCTGGCGGCGACGGCTATGTGTATCAGATCAAGGTAAATCAACCAGGACCCACGGCCTTCGCGAATCACTCTTTCAATACCAACTTCGCGATCTACAGCTCACCCGTGATATTCAATGGTAGGGTGTATGTGGGGAATGGCTACACGTTTCTCAGAACTGCCAATCGCTTCTTCTGTCTAGATGCGATCGACCTCAGCCTGATTTGGGAGTTCTATCCTGGCTCAGCAACCAGCTTCCTGTCCTCTGCCGGAATCGCCTACGACATGCTCTTCATCGGTTCGGTGGACGGCAATCTGTACGTTCTTGATCCATATGGCTCCGGCGGCTCCACATCGGTGATATGGCAGTACTACATAGGCCCAACCTGGTCGTCCCCCGCGATTGCTGACAATCAGGTCTTCATCGGCTCCAAGTCCAACTACGTATATGCCTTCAACGTCACACAACCTGGTCCTCCCAACTACAAATGGAGGTTCGACACGGGCGGGAACGTGGACTCCTCGCCGGCTGTCGCGGATGGAATGGTCTTTGTCGGTACGCACGGAGGCGGCGGGCGCATTTACTGCTTCGGTCAGCTAGGCGATATCACTCCTCCCCTCGCGAACTCATACTCGCCCACGGGTACAGGAGTGGCGAATGACGCTAACTTCGTCGTCCAGTGGAGCGAGCCCATGGACTGGACCTCGGTCGAGGATTCCTTCAGCTTCACGGACGGCTCGACTGTTTGGGACGCAACAGACGGGACCTTCGCCCATTTCCCGCCAACGACAACCTCGGTTTTTGACCCCTCCTTCAACCTCGCCTGGGACACAACCTACTGGGTGACCTTCAACGCATCGGCGACAGATCTAGCGGGAAACCCGCTCGACGGCGACGGTGACGGTACAGGCGGAGACAACTTGACTTGGTACTTCACAACCGCGCCCCCGCCCGACAACCCGCCGATTCTGGCCCTTTGGCAGCCAGGACTGTCCCCGGGGCAGAGCTATGCTGTTGGCGATCTCGTCACGATTCTCTGGTCGGCGAATGATGACAACCCCTGGCCCAATGGCGGCAACGTCGTCAATCTGAGCTATGGTCCCTCTCCCGCTGGGGGAACACCGATAGCCCAGTACGAACTCGAGGACGGGGTCTACGACTGGGACACGTCCGGAGTTTCGCCTGGGACGTACTATGTGAACGTCACCGTCTTTGACTCCATCGGACAGGTTTCCACCGACTACAGCAACAATAGCTTCGATATCGTCCTTCCTGACCTCCCGCCAAGGGTGAGCGCCTGGGAGCCTGGCGGAACTTCGGGACAGACCTATGTGGTGGGCGAGGTCGTTCAGGTTGAGTGGACGGCAAGTGACGACAATGTCATGCCCGCCAACAACATCAACATCACATACGGGGATGGGACAACGTGGAATGACGTCGTGAGGGACACCGCCAACGACGGAATCGAGTCGTGGGACACCTCAGGCACCTCGCCCGGGAGCTACTACATCAACATCTCGGCATACGACTCGTCAGAACAGGCATCATGGGACCTCGGCAATTTCACGTTCGAGATCATTCCCGTTCCCAATTCCCCGCCCGAGGCCGTCATAAGCCAACCTTCCGGAGGCGAAAGCTGGTCCGGCGGGGCGAGCACGGACATCGTCTGGACAATGACAGATGACCTCACGGCAGAGCAGAACCTCGTGGTCCGCCTGAATTACTCCTACTCGGGCGGCGGGGGCACGATAGCGGGTCCGCTGTCTGGGCTGACTTGCCCGTGCAGCTATCCTTGGACTCTCCCGCTCATCGACGCCACCGATGTCGTTGTGGAAATAGACGTCGCGGACGAAGGCGGCGCCGTGGGCATGAACTCGAGTTCTCAATTCGAGGTTGACTCGACTCCGCCGCAGATCCTGCTGACGGTCCCCCAAGACGGAGAGAGCGACGTTGCCAGGAGCACCAATGTGCAGGCTCAGTGGAACGAGGGGATGAATCAGAGTGCGACTGTCTCGTCATTCGAGCTTTTCGACAACTCCACGTGGCTTCCGATCCCTGGAACCACCAATTGGTTTGGTGATACGTTCATTTTCGATCCTGATACGGACCTCGCCGGGGACAGCTGGTACACGGCGAATTTCACCACCCTAGCAAGGGATGACTCGAACCCTGGGAATTCCCTGGTCTTGCCCTATTCTTGGAGCTTCAGAACGGCTCCCGTCCCTGACATGCTCGCTCCTGAGATTGCAGACGTTCAGGCAGCACCATCCCCGCAGGAGGTTCATTTCGCGGTCAACGTGTCTGCGGTTGTGACAGACGACTTCTCCCTTGGAGCAGTCTACCTAAACGTGTCTGGACCATCCGGCGTCTGGAATGTCTCGATGCTCTTCGATGGCGTTTCCAGACGGTACTACATCGAGAGAAGCTACGATGCAATCGGAATTCACATGTTCACGATATGGACGGAGGACTCGAGCGGAAACACGAACTCATCGGCCGGGCAGTTCGAGATCGTGGATACGACGCAGCCAACAATTCAGGGTTTAACCGTCGTCCCGCCCAACCCGGAGGTTTTCGCGGCGGTGAACATCTCCGCCAATGTCCAGGACAATTACCTGCTCTCCGACGTCTGGATAGACATCGCTGGTTCGGGCAACTTCACCATGCAGTACGACGCAACTGGTGGGAGGTTTTTCAACGAGCAGGTGTACGGCACAGTCGGAACCGTCGACTTCTGGATATGGGCCGCCGATACGAGCGGGAACTGGAATGGAGCATCAGGAAGCTTCCTTGTGGAGGACCGGACCAGACCGCTCATCGTCCACACTGCAGTGTCATCCTGGTCTGCCCTTTCGGCTTTGCCCGTGGAGGCGGCAGTCACGGACAACTACCAAGTGAGTAGCGTCAAGCTCGCCTACACCGATGTGAATTCCACACCTTTCAATGTGACCATGACCACTGCCGACGGAGTCAACTACAGCTATCTCGTTCCCGCTCAGGGAATCGCGGGCGTGATGTCATACTTCATCTGGGCTGGTGACACATCGGGAAATGAGAACGCCACCTCCCTCTACAGCGTCACCATTGTTCTCGAAGATGATCCACCGGAGATATCAGGGGTCTCAGCGGATCCGAGTCCCCAGGAGGTCAATGGCATTGTGAACGTCTCCGCGACCGTCACGGACGACTACGCCGTGCAGGTCGTCTTCATGAATGTCACTTTTCCCGATTTCTCATGGTCGAACGACACCATGTCGCACGGCCTTGGTGATCTCTACTTCCGCGAAAGGACCTACAGCTTGGTCGGGAGCTACTCGTTCACGGTCTGGGCAAGGGATACTTCCGGGAAGTGGAACTCCTCTGCTGGAGGGTTCGCGGTCGTGGATACGACGCCGCCCGAGTTCGCCCACGAACCGAGCGCATCGGCCCCCATTGGTGCCCCAGTGGAGATAGGCGTCTCGGTGAGGGACAACTACTTCCTTCTGACCGTCAGCCTGAACTACACTGATGTCGAAGGAGGCGTTCACAACGTATCAATGGACTGGGTCAGCGCGGACCTGTACAGCTACATCGTCCAAGGTCAACCATCCACGGGGACTCTGACATACTTCTTCTGGGCAGTGGACAGTGAGGGGAACGAAGCAGTGAGCACGATGTTTGCGACTGACATCATCGAAACGAGACCCCTTCCACCTGATAACGTCGCCGTGACGGCCCAATTGAGAGGAGCGCTCCGCCTGCAATGGACGGCCCCAACACAAAACGAGGATGGATCACCACTCACCGATCTCAGGGGGTTCAACATCTATCGGATGGCCGAATCGCAAGGACAACCGACTCGGGTCAACCTTCAGGTGGTCCAGACCGTCTACTTCCTAGACGAGGGGCTGGAGGACGGGAAGACGTACTACTACATCGTGAGAGCCGTGAACTCACGAGGGCTGGAATCCGCCGATTCGGATGAGGCCCAAGGAACGACCCCAGGGCGGAGCGAGGACGATTACACCCTCGTTCTGGTATCGATCGTCGTTGTCATCCTGATCGTTGTCGTTGTGATCCTGTTGCTGGCGAAGAGAGGAAGGCCCGAGGACGAGGAAGAAATCGCAGCTGCAGAGGACACAGCAACTGAGGAGTCAGATGAAGAGTCCCGGCTAGCCTGAGTCGCAAGCCCCAGAACTGGCTCGAAACGTTCATATAAGAAGGGGAAAATCATCCATCGGTCGGCTGACTCCATGCTGACGGCAGAGAAAGGCCTCGGGATTCTGTTGGTGATTGGATGGGCAGATGTTCGAGATGGCTTGGTGGCAGCGCACAGTATGGGAAGACAATAGCCCATTCGATTGTCGGCCTTCTGATTGTAGCCTCATTCGTCTCCCTCTCTCCGGGCCATTCGGCAGATACTCATTCCAGCAGCACCCTGGGGATGGACACTCATCTTGATTGGGCTCCCGTGACGAGCGGCCTGCCCGCGGACAGAGAGTACTACGGGGTGCGTTTCGGGGATGTGAACAACGACGGCAACCTTGACGTTGCAGCTCAGGGTGGAGGCACGCACGTCTATGTTGGTGACGGAACGGGGAGCTTCGTGGAGCAATCAAGCGGCCTCCCGTTGTTTGGGGGCACTGTCGATCTTATACTGGCTGACCTCAACAACGACGGGAATCTAGACATAGTCGGTGACCAGGTCTTCCTGGGAAACGGTGGTGCGGGAGGATCGATGTCTTGGACCGCTGACGCCACTCCGGGGAGCTGGAATGCCCTGGCCGCAGCGGATGTCAATCTCGACGGGAAAATGGATCTCATCGCAGGAACGTCATCGGGTGTGAGGGTCTGGACGGGGAATGGCGGGGCCGGGGGGAGCATAGTCTGGACCGATTCCTCCGTTGGCCTGCCAAACTCGGGAAGCTTTTGGGGTGTTGCGGTCGGAGACATCAATCATGACGGAAAGCCGGATGTTGTCGCCGCGGACAGCTTAAACGGAACAAAGGCCTGGACCGGAAACGGAATGGCCGGTCCGGCTTCGAACTGGACGGACGCGTACACAGGAACAGGCCTACCCACGACCGGGAGATACGCCAACGTTGACCTCGGAGACGTGAACAACGACGGCAATCTCGACATAGTCGCAACGGCCTTCTACACTGCAAATGGTGTGAGGGTCTGGCTCGGCAACGGAGGCACTGGCGGAAACATGGTTTGGACAGAGAACTCCGCAGGCCTTGACACGAGCACGGACAATTACCTGGGCGTGTCGCTTCAGGACATCGACAACGACGGGGACCTTGACATCTTTGCGGCGAAATATCAGGGCGGCGGTTTGAGCGTTTGGCTTGGTGACGGCGGAGCAGGAGGGAGCATGGATTGGGCCCAAGCATCGGGTGGCCTGCCCTCCGGAAACTACATCGATGTGGACGCTGGCGACTTCAACAATGACGGAAAGGTGGACTTCGTCGCGAGCCACGCCGGGGGTGTGGAGATCTGGGAGAACGAGCGTCCCGAATTCCTCATCACTGGGTACGTTGAAATCTCGACCGGCCTGCCCACGAGCAGCAGATGGGCGGATGTGGTCTTCGAGGACGTGAACAATAACGGCAAGCTGGATGTTGGCTTCACGGGCTTCCAGAATGCGCAGATGGGACTGAGGGTTTTCCTCGGTGATGGAAACGGGAATTGGGCAAACAGCTCGAGCGGACTTCCGACGAGTGGTGGCTACGGTGGAATGAGGTTTGACGACCTGAATCATGACGGGAGTCAGGACATGATTTCGGCTGGACTGTCCGGATCAGTGGGTATGGATGTTTGGAGCGGGGACGGGTCCGGTGTATGGACTCAGGAGGCCAGCGCCACGATGCTCTTCGGTGGAGGACTCGAAAAGGGAGACTTGAACAACGATGGCGACATGGACTTTGCCACGGGCTATTACTCTAACAACTGGGGTCCGATGATCTTCTTAGGTGATGGCAACTTTGGCTGGAGCTCGGACGAAGGACCTCCGGCATCCACGATGAACGTGGACGATGTCGCCATAGGCGATGTCAACCACGATGGGAAGCTTGACTTCGCGGCGAGTTCGATGGACAGCATCGGTGTCCAGCTATGGACAGGCAACGGTTCCGGGTTGGCTGATTCCTGGATTAGGAACGATACGGGACTGCCTACGACCGGGGTCTACCTGGGACTCGCATTCGGCGACGTGAATCACGACGGAAACCTGGACTTGGCAGCTGCGGGTTTCGGCTCCGCTCAGGGTATGCATGTATACACAGGAAATGGGGGCTCAGGCGGCTCGATAACTTGGGAAGCAAACTCGTCCGGCCTTCCAACGACAGGAGGATACGGAGGAGTCGAGCTCTGCGATCTTGATGTGGACGGCAACCTCGATATCGTTTATGCCGCAGACTGGGGCGGTGCAGAGGGCATCGGCGTCCGTATGGGAAACGGAGGCGCTGGAGGGATCATGAACTGGTCTGATCCGTCCTTTCCCGGACTGCCCACCATTGGGGAGTACTGGGGAATCGCCTGTGGGGATGTCGACAATGATGGTCTTCCAGAAATCGGCGCAGCGAAGGACGGAGGCGTGGAAGTCTGGAAACCGATTTTCGAGCTGGTTTCCGCTCCCACGGTCAACATCATGGCACCGGATGGCCTGCGAGACTGGAGCGGAAACAGCACCCACGATATCGTCTGGAATATGAGCGACCTGAAGGACAGCAACGACCAGCTGACCGTCTACATAAACTTCTCATACGGCGGCGGGTCAATGGGAGGGTCGATCGCCGGACCGTTGCTCGGCGGACCGAATCCCAATACGTATTCTTGGACCACACCATTCTTGAACGCTACAGATGTCGCGATAAACGTCACAGTCATCGATGCAGATGGCTATGCGTCGTTCGACGAGGCGCTCGTTCCCGTCATAGACTCAAAGAGCCCTGAGGTTCTGGCGACCGTCCCATCGGGCGGCCAGAGCAGCGTAGCACTGAACCAGGACATAACGATAGTCTTCGACGAATCGATGAACATCACCTCTGACTCCTACATCACGGCCACTCCGGACCCTGGCGGATGGCTGTGGACATGGAGCACGACGACCTATGACAACGACACGCTGACGGGATCTCACAGCGATTTCGCTGAAGGTCAGTTCTATGAGATCTCCATCGGAACCGGCGCAAAGGACGACTCCGATCCAGGGAATCCTCTGTATGGCGAGTACAGATGGAACTTCACGACTGTCCTGATAGGCGCCATCCCGTCCTGCTCGATCCTTCTCCCGATCGGAGCGGAAAGCTGGACAGGAAACACCCTCCATACGATTGAATGGTGGATGGCAGACGACCTCACGGCAAACGAAAACCTCGATGTCTATCTGAACTACACTTCGAGTGCAGGTTCTGGCTCCATAGCCGCGCTTACGCCGAGCGGGATGGCATCTCCTCCGTTCACCTATACCTGGAACGTCGATGCCATTGATGCTGATGACGTTGTGATTGGACTCACGGTCGTGGACGGAAATGGTTTCATCGCAACCAACACGAGTGCGCAGTTCGAGGTTGATTCGACGCCTCCCGCAGTTTTGTCCACGGTCCCACTGGACGGATCTTCAAATATCGCCAGGAACCCGAATGTACAGGCAACATGGAGCGAGGCCATGGACGCAACATCGACCGAAGGCGCCTTCTCGCTCGTGGACAACATGACGCGGACCCTTGTTCCTGGAACGTTCTCTTGGGTCGGAGACACCATCGTCTTCGTTCCTTCTGTTCTCCTGAACCCCGATGAATGGTACACTGCGAACTTCACTGACCAGGCAAGGGATGACTCGGACCCGGGCAACACGGGCTCCCAGTTCTCCTGGAGCTTCAGAACCACGGGCATGGTGGACAATCTCCCGCCGAACATAACTCAGCTGAGCGTTGAGCCTACTCCCCAGGAGGTCTTCAACGAAGTCAACATCTCCGCCAACGTCACCGACGATTTCGGCCTCGAGTCAGTGGCTGTCAACATCACATGGCTCGGCGCATTCTGGACGAATGAGAGCATGGCCCCCGCCTCCGATGGTTTCTTCTACTCCAACAGGAGCTACTTCTTGATCGGGACATACTCGTTCACGATATGGGCGAGAGACACCTCGGGCAATTGGAACTCCACGAGCGGAGTCATCGAAATCGTCGATTCGACCCCTCCCACTCTCACACACATCTCTGTTGGACAGTTGCAGGTGGACGAACCTGTCAACCTGACGGTCACGGTTGTCGACAACTACCTCCTGAGTTCCGTGAGAATCAACTACACCGACACGAGCGGCGTCGTCCGTAACGAGAGCATGAACCAGCTCAACGGGGACGATTATGTGTTCGAGATCGAGGCCCAGCCTCAGACGGGAACGATCATCTACTTCTTCTGGGCAATCGATGGCAGCGGGAACGAGGCCCGGAGCTCGATATACAGCATCGAGGTCGTGCAGACCGTTCCGCTCCCACCAGAGAATCTCACGGTAACGCCCAACGTAAGGGGAGCCCTGCTTTTGGAATGGGACGCCCCCACGAGGAACGAGGACGGGACTTCGCTCACCAATCTGCGAGGATACAACATCTACAGGATGACGGAGTCTGGCGGTTCCAGGGTCCAGGCGAACGCAGAGCTTGTCCAGAGCACGATGTTTCTTGACGTGGACCTAGGGGACGGCAGGACCTATTACTACGTCATCAGGGCGGTGAACTCGCGAGGACTGGAGTCAGGGGATTCAGATGAGGCATCGGGGACGACCGCCAAGCCTCGGGTTGAGGACTATACGTGGGTCATCCTCCTCATCATAATGATCGTCATCGCAATCGTCCTGATCGCCTTGTACGTGAGAAGGAGGAGAGATGGAGAATCTGAGGCTGCAGGGGAGGCGCCTACCATCGAAGAGCCTCAGTCGGAGCAGATATAATCGATGAACTCGTTGAGCGGGAAGCCGTCCTCCCATTTCAGGACGAAGTAGTCTTTTGGTGTTATCTTGGCCTTGGGCAGCCGCTTGTAGAGCACCCTCTGTTGACCCTCGAAATGCTTTCTGATGGGCAGAGTGAAGAGCCGCCAGGCATCTCCACGCTGTCCCTTGAGCCTGAACGCGTATATCGGAACGAGGCCCGCCTTGCCGCACTTCTCTATCATGTCCTCGGCCTGATTCGTCACCCTAATGGACTTGCTGAATCTCAATGTCCTGGATTTCGATGACTTGACCTCAATCGGGAATCCAATGTCGCTGCGCAGAGCCATCAGGTCCACGCCGAAGGAACCCGCCGCGCGCATAACGATGAATGGACTCCTGCAAATCCTCTTGTAGTTCGTCGCTTCCTCCGGATCGCATGTCCTGGTGACCCTATCGAGAATCTCCAGGTCCCCCTGCAGGATGCCTTTGAGTTCCCGCTCAAAAATCCCCTTCGCCACTAGCAGGATAATATACATTCACTCTAATAAATGTGATTGGGATTTGCCAATTGGGCAACTCTTAATTCTCTCCGCGGGAATGCAGTTTTATCATGATCAGGGAGATGACCGAGAAGGATGTCAATGACGTTCTTCTTCTGACAGCTGCGCAATCCCACGAGGACCAGATGCACAGCGGTGGAGATGAAGACTTCGACATATTCCTCCGGAGATGGCAGGAGATGGGCATTGTCACAGAATACAAGGGTGAAATCGTCCACCTCGTGGATAAGAGGGATGGCCAGATTGTGGGATATTGCTCCTTGACCATCGGAACGGACGGAGAGACAGTAACGGGTGAATTGTCTGGAATGTACGTCAGGCCTGACTACGGGAGAAGGGGAATCGCCCTGGCTCTGCTTGAGAGAATCACGGAGGTCGCGCGGGAGAAGAGTATCGAAGTAATCTTCGCCTGGACGAGGCAGGAAGCAACTGCAGCGAAGGCGTTGTATGAGAGGGCCGGATTCGAGGAGAACGTTCATCCGGTCTACTATCGGATTGTGAAGGAGCCGGGGACGGACGTTGAGCTCAAAGCGGAGTGAACCTACCCTCATTCAGGGATGCTCTTGTCTCCGCCATCCATTCTTCCAAAGCGAAGAGGTTATGCATCGAGAGCAGCCTCATTGCGAGCATCTCCTTTTCACGGAACAGATGGTGAATGTAGCCAGCTGAGAACTTCGTGCACGCGTAGCATTCGCACTCTTTGTCGAGCGGATCCGTGGACGCTTCGAACAGCTTCCTCCGTATATCATGCGCTTTCTTTCTGGAGAAGAATGTCCCGTGCCTCGCGTTCCTCGTGGGGAACGCGCTATCGAATATGTCGACTCCCATGGAGACGTACCGCCTCAGGTCCTCAAGACTGCCTATCCCCAGCAGGTGCTTCGGCAGCCCTGGCGGGAGACCCTTCAAGGACGCTTCCACCATCGCTGCCGTAATCTCCTTTGGCTCCCCCAGACCCAACCCGCCGATACCGAGACCATCGAATTCGAGTTCCGAAATGCGACGAGCGTGCTTCTCCCTTAGCTTCCGATCCAATCCTCCTTGAGCTATTCCGAACAGAAGCGTACTCTCAGATTCCCTGGCCGCTAGACTCTCCCTTGCCCACTTGGTCGTCCTTTCTACGGACAGATTCACCCTCTTCTCATTGCTCCCAAGCGGAGGGCAATCATCGAGTGAGAAGGCGACGTCCGATCCCATCTGCTCCTGCAGACGAAGCGACCCCACTGGTGTGAGGAGAAAGGGCTCCCCATTCATGAGCTTGAAGGAAATTCCCTCCTCGGACAGCCCGAAGGAGAAGTCCTTTCTGATCAGCTGAAAGCCACCGCAGTCCGTGAAGATGACGTGGTCCCAGTTCATGAACCTGTGAATACCTCCTGCCTCTGAAACGGCCTTCCTGCCTCGCAAGAGGAAATGGAAGGAGTTGACGATGATCCCGTTGGCACCGATCATCCTGAGTTCCTCGGGCGTGAGCGTCTTCACGACTCCCTTCGTTGCGACGGGCAGAAAGGCGGGCGTTTCGAGCTCCCCGTGGGCCGTTCTCAGGACGCCCGCGCGGGCATTTGACTTTTCATCCTCCTCCAGAATCTTGAACACAGTTTCACCTGAACACAAGCATGGCATCGCCAAAGCTGTAGAACCTGTACTCCCTCCTGATCGCCTCCTCGTATGCTTCGAGAATCCTCTCCCTGCCGGCATAGGCCGAGACGAGCATCAGAACGGTGGAGCGCGGAAGATGGAAGTTCGTGATGAGGGCGTCCGTTTTCAGCCCGAACTCATAGGGAGGGTGAATGAAAAGATCGGTCCAGCCCTTCGATCCCGCAACCCGCCCACCGCTCTGGCTGCTTTCCAGCGCTCTCACCGTGGTCGTTCCAACGACGAAGAGACGGCGGTCAGAATCCAGGGCATCATTGACGACTTGAGCGGCCTCTTCGGAAATCTCGAAGTACTCCTCCCCCATCTCGTGGTTCTCCGCTCTCCTCGACTTCACGGGCAGGAACGTTCCGGGCCCGACGTGAAGCGTGACCATGGCGGTTCTCACTCCCTTCGATGACAGCTCTTCAAGCATCTCATGGGTGAAGTGAAGCCCCGCCGTTGGCGCGGCGATGGACCCCTTGGCCCTCGCGTAGACGGTCTGATACC
Source organism: Thermoplasmata archaeon (assembly GCA_046761045.1). Taxonomy (GTDB): domain Archaea; phylum Thermoplasmatota; class Thermoplasmata; order RBG-16-68-12; family JAGMCJ01; genus JAGMCJ01. The sequence goes on along the minus strand of JBHIFJ010000001.1, from coordinate 215,114 downwards.
TCTCACCATCGTCCAACTCCTCCTTGATGTAAGGTGGAACTGGCATCTCGCCGTGCTCCCTCAAGAAGGCATCGAAATCAGGTGAGTCAAAGCGGACAAGAAGACGCCCGCCCGACCTCTCGACGACTTCTGCCGAGGAGTCGCCAATCCTCAGTGATTCGCCTTCCTTCATGCGTCCCCCACCCATGCACAGCCAATTCGCGCCTTCCTTCCGCAGAAGCAGCAGCTCAACCCTCCCGCCTGTCTCGCGTCTGCCCCTCAGCCGAGCCGGGAGCACTTTCGAATCGTTGAGTACGAGTACGTCGCCCTTCTCCATGTGCTTGGGAAGATTCGAGAACATCTCATGCCTGATCTCGTCCTCGAGCACCATCATCCTCGAGTCCCCTCTCACAGCAGTGGGTCTCTGGGCTATCAGCCCCCTCGGCAACGAGTAGTCAAAATCCTCGACCCTCATCCTTTCAGGGATTGAATGGGAGCGCTCAGATAAAACCTTTGTACTTCGCCTTCAGGATCTTCTTCGCGTCATCGGGCTTGTCGACCGCCAAGGCGACCCTCGCCTTCTCAAGAAGGTATATGGACTCGATGTTCACACCCGCACGCGCCATCCTCTTGGCGAGCTTCGCCAACTCGCCAGGCCTGTCAATCAGGTCAACCACGATGATGTTCTTCTCCTCGAACTCGTATCCTTCCCTCGACAGCGCCTTCTTCGTTGTGTTCACGTCATTCGTCACTATTCTCAGAAAGGATCTCGGATGGGAGTTCTCGCTCGCGATTGCCTCGATGTTCACAGAACTCTGGGCCAATGCTTCAGCGATTCTGGCCAGTTCACCACGCTTGTTCTCAGAATATACCTTGAATTCCTTCATTTCCCTCCCTTCTCGCGGTTGTGAATGGTCCTATAACGTAGAAATAGCTTTCGCAGCCTAGGCCTCTGTCCCCTTCGCTGCGAGAGAAGCCTCCTCCCAATAGGAGTATCCCTTCAGCCCGAAACCGAAGACCGGGATGCTGACAATCGAGAGGATTATCTTGAGTATGGAAACGGAGGCGATGCTGCCAAGGAGGTCATTCGTGCTTATCGTTCCCGTGTACGCGATTGCATGGAAAAGCGCCGTGTCCAGCACCATCACGAGGATCAGTATCACCGCATACTTCACGTAGATGTTCCTCTTCCACTTGTGATAGAGCGTATTGTTAAGATACATCGCCGTCATGAATGCAACAAGGCTCCCGAAGACTATCCTCGCCTCGGTTCCGAGAAGCCAGTTGAAGGTGCTGTGACCATAGTCAGGAAACACGCCTCTCTTCTCAGGAATGAGCGCCTCCAGGTATAGGTTCAGAAGGAAGATGAAGTTCGCGAAGATTCCTGCGACTATGAGGCTGTTCTTTTCCTTTTCCCCCTCCTTCTCGTTGATTATGTTCGCGACCAAGAAGATGGAAAGGTACGCGATGACCCCCGCGGGAACAAAGTTGTACTCCTCGGGCATGAAGGGGAGCTTCTCCCCCCTTATCGCGGTCAGGACCTGGGCGGTCACATACAATCCTCCTATGGAGGCGAACAGCAACTCCTTTCTCATCAAATCCTCCTCAAGGGGCAAAAGGAGAGGTCAGAAATAAAGCTTACAAGGGTTGCTCCTCGACCTTGGGGGCCTCCATCGCAGAGAACTCGGTCATCTGTGAAGATGCCTGGCTTGAATCGTTGAAGGGGTAGCAGTACCGGGCCAGCAACGAGAGCTGTCTGGAAGTGAACGACGTCGGGTCGACCCACAGCAGAAGCCTGCACTTGCTGGTCGCGATCGAGTCCTGAATCGTGTGAAGGGCCTTCAAGATTGTCCTGAATCCATTGTGCACGGCGAGGTACTCGATGCCCTCGAGGAGTATGATTCCATCCTTGCTGAGTACCGCGAATTCCGCAACGCCCTTGTAGAGCATCTCCAAGCTCGTCGGCCCGACGCATCTCGGTCCTCGATTCGTGGTCAGCCATACGATAGGTGTCTTCTCCAACCCCCACTCCTTCTTCACAATCGATGGGTTCTGGCGGGTGACGATGAGCCCCTGAATGCCCCTGGAGATGTGCTCGACGAAGGCCTCGTATATTCCCTCTGGACTCAGTCCAAAAGAGAGATAGGTCCTCCCCCGTTCCAGTTCGAGAGAGAGTCTCCACTTTCCCAGCATCTTGTCCTCGACTACAGGGAAGACCTCGCGCAGGAGGGTCTCGAGTATGTCCCGCTCAGTCGATGCGATATCCGCTCTCTCGGCCTCCTCCCTTCTCAAGGTTCGCTCCTCAAAGGCCCTGATGTAGAACACGGACATCAGAAGACCGACAAGGACTCCGAAGAGAACGAAGAGCGGAATCTGCAGGAGCTTCATTCCGGCAAGTGCGTCTTCAACGAAGTCCGAGCCATAGGTGATCAGGTGGCCTATGTTGAGAACGGCCACCTGGGCCAGTATGGACATTAGGACTATCGCCCCTACGAGTTTCTTGTGCCTGGACAGCTCCTCAAAGGCCCTCATCCGATCACCTGGGCTTCTGGAAAAGAGGCTGGAGCACTAATCATGTTTTCGAAGGGAATATCATTCGTGATAATATCGTCGAGAAATATGCGCAGGCCTTCATTGGCGATGACAGAGGAATGTGAGAATGCTCTTCGAAGTCTGAGAAGAGCGTCAACTCAATCAAGGAACGAGTCTTGCCCTGTCCCTTGGGAAAAGAACGCACTCCCTGATGTTCTTGACGTCCAATATCGTCTGCAGCAGGCGCTCGGCGCCCAGACCGAATCCCCCGTGAGGCGGCATCCCGTACCTGAACGCTTTGAGATAGAACTCGAACTCCCCGAGGTCAAGGCGGCTCTCCTCCATCTGCTTCTTTAGAACATCGTATCTGTGCTCCCTCTGCCCGCCCGAGACAATCTCCAAGCCTCGGCAAGCCAGGTCGAAGTAGCCAGTCATCTCCGGGTTGTCATCCAATCTTTTGGCGTAGAACGTCTTGCCGACGACGGAGGTCGGGAATTCCGTGATGAAGTAGAACTGCTCGTCGAACTCGTCCTGAATCCACTGCCCGACGAGTTTCTCCCCCTCTGTGTCCATGCCCCCTTCGGGATCCACTCCCTTTCCCAGACCGCGGAGGTGTTCGATGCACTCCTCGTGCGTGACCCTCCTGAGCGGCAATTTCGGAAGCACCATGTCCACTGGCCAATGCTCCAGACTGTAACTCCCCTTCTCCTTGATCGCCCTCAGGGTGTAATCCACGAGCTTCTCGCAGAGCTGCATGACATCCTCCGAGGACCTTATGAAGGACATCTCAGCATCGACAGAGATGAACTCGGCTACGTGCCTGACAGTGTCCGAGGCCTCGGCCCGATAGGCTTGAGCTATCTCGTAGACCTGCTCGAACCCAGCCGCCATGAGAATCTGCTTGTACAGCTGAGGACTCTGAGCAAGGTACGCCTCGCTCTCGAAGTACTTGAGTGGAAACAGAGTGGCACCACCCTCGGCACCCGCCGCGACTATCTTGGGCGTGTGGACCTCGATGAATCGGTTCTGCTCGAAGAAGTCCCGCATGGCCCGCTCCATGATGTCCCTGAGCTTGAAGAGGGCGAGTATCTTCTCCTTCCTCAGGTCGAGGAACCTGTTGTTCAGCCTTGTGTCGAGGTCAGCGCCAACCTTATCGATGACGCCCAGCGGCAGGGGCGTTTCCGCCTTCGACAGGAGCTCGAGGGACTCCGCCATCAGTTCGAAGCCGTTGATGACTTCCTCGTTCTTCTGAATTGTGCCGTCGACAACCAGAACAGATTCGCGGGGGAGGCTTGTGATTCTCTCGAACAGCTCAGGATCGCTCTTCTTCACCGTCGTCACCTGATAGACACCGTCCCTCTCGCGCATAACCAGGAATGCGATGCCGCCAAGGTTGCGAATGTCCTGAATCCACCCCGCCATCCTGACCCTCCGCCCATGAGCGTCCTCATCCAGCGAGGAGAGGTGAGTAATTGTCATGACCTCTTGGTGATAGGCGTTCACATAATAAAGGAATCGATGCTAGATCAGGTCCATGAACTCCTCAACGAGCTCGGGATGCTCCCTCTGGATGACCTTGAGGATGTTCAGCACAGACAGATGGTCGAGGTTCTCCCTGGACAATGTCTCGATGATCATATCGAACACCTCATCGGAGAGAGTGACGAGCTTCTCCTTCGCCATCCAGTTGCGGTACAGCGCCTCTTCGAAGCGATTCCTCCACCCCTTCTCGTACTTCATAAGCATCTGCTCCGAGAAGTCCCTTGCCTGAGCGGCCTCGGCCAGAACCTCACCGGCGATTTTCGCGGCCTTGCACGCGTTGGCGATTCCTCCACCAGTGACTGGGTCGATCTGTCTCGCGGCGTCCCCGACGAGGAGAAGGCCGTCCGCCACGGTCCTGTCAATGGGGGCGCACGTGGAGACGGCCCCGGAGACGACCTCGATGATTCGACCCCCTCTCAACCGCTCATCCTTCTCCAGGTACTTGTCGAGCCAGTACCTGAGCTCGCCCTTCTTCTTGAGCTTGGAGAGCTGCATCCCGAGACCCACATTTGCGGATTCCTCGCCCTTCGGGAAGACCCATATGTAGCCGCCGGGCGCTCCGCTTCCCAGGATAAACTCGCAGTAGTCCGGGTCCGGCTCGATGTTGGCCATCCTGTATTGCAGACAGCTCGTCACGTCTCGAGGTCTGAGAGTCGTGTCTATCCCTCCCCATCGCCCCACCTGAGACTCGAATCCATCCGCGCCGACAACGCAGCCTGCGTGAATCTCCATTCGACCCTGAGGCGATTTCGCGATGACTCCCTCTACACCTTCGCTCTTGATCAGATCGATTACGGCGGTCTTCACCATCACGTCTGCACCCGCTCGGATGGCGTCTTCGACTAAGGTGCGGTCAAAGATATCTCTCTCGATCACGGTGCCGACCTCGTCCCCCGCTATCCGCTCATTTATGCAGAAGTGGCTCCCGTTCGGAGCAACGACCTTGGCTCCCTCGACCTCGTGGGATATCCACTTCCTGTCCAGTTTGATACCAACCTCGTCAATCCATTCACGAGCGATTCCCTCGCCACACCTCACCGGAGAGCCTATCTCCTGTCTCTTCTCCAACAAGAGAACGGATGCCCCACCCATCGCGGCGTACTTGGCGGTTGTCGAACCAGCAGGACCGCCGCCAACGATGACGACATCGTAGCGCATGGCTCACCCCAGCTGCGAGAGCTTGTGTCCAGGCGGATAGTCCATGGCACCCACCGGGCACACCCGAACGCACAGACCACACTGGTTGCAGTCCTCGTTTATGGTGATGAAGACCTCGTTCAGGAAGATAGCGTTCTCGGGGCATGTGCCCACGCAGGCGCCGCAGTGCATGCATAGCATATCATCGACTGTCATCTTCCCCAAATCACGCAGACTCTCCATGCTTCTTCCTCCATTCCTCGAGCGGTACCGAGAACTTCTTCTCGACCTCCTCCCTGAATGTCGGTCCTGTATTGTATGCACAGAACGGAATTATCCTTCCGTCTGGAGCCGCGTAGTGGATCGCACATCGCTTCACCCGCTCGACGTCGTAATTGTACAGATCCATGAAATGCATGCCCCCGACATAGAACCATTTCCATGCGATTTCCGACACGCCCTCCTTCGTGCCAGTGTCAAACATCTTTCCGAGGGCCTTGAGGAACTTCGTCGCTTTCAGGCCCTCTGGGGCCTTCGCCTCGTCGAACCTCTTTCTGAGCGCATTAAACGCCTTGAGCTGCGGAATGAGCTTCGTCCTTGCCTTCTCTGCCTTCCTTGCCAGCTGCCAGAGATCTTCCATCAGTCCTTCAACGTCGACGAATCTCGTTATTGGTACGGGGTCTCCCGTGTCAGGCACGTAGAGGTAGCTGGCAAGACCACACGCCGGATGGGTGGTGAAGGCTATCTTGGGCTCGTTATGAATGGTCGAGATGAACTGCGAGATCGGAACAACGAAGGGCACCGGATACCAATCATCCCTTGTCAGGAACGTTGTTTGCTCCTCCAGCCTGTGAACCATGTCCGAGAGCGTGAATCTCATGCTGCTTCTCTCTTCCTCCGGAATCCGGCCCGCCAAGGACACAGGTTGGAAGTTCACACCCCTGACCACATCACGGTTATCTATCCCATATCGAAGTATGTCACCGAGCTGATCATCATTCAGCCCCTTCACGATCGTGGGCACGAACACAAGGGACGGGCGCTTCTCGACTGGAAGCCTCCGGATGTTCTGAATCACCTTCCTCTTCATCCTGAAGAGAGGCTTCCCTCTTGCCGTGACGTAGTTTTCCTCTTTCAAGCCGTCAAACTGGAGATACACCGTATGCAGTCCGGCATCCACGGCCTTCATGCAGAACTCGACGCTGTTTGCCAGCTTTATCCCGTTCGTCGCCACCTGAATCTGCGCGAAGCCCAGGTCCCTGGCGGCTCTGAGCACGTCGAAGAATCTCGGATATATGGTCGGCTCGCCGCCCGAGAACTGAACAGCAACGCAGGGTAGTGGCTTCTCGTTCCTCAGGACCTTGAGCATCTCCACCACCTGCTCGTAGCTCGGCTCGTAGACGTAGCCTTGTGCGTTCGCATTGGCGAAGCAGATCGGGCAGGTCAGGTTGCATCTGTTCGTCAGGTCCAGGTTCGCCAGGCTCGTATGGCTCGTGTGAAGATTGCAGAGGCCACAATACTCCGGGCAGGATGGCGCGTCCTCAATCTGTGGGTTCTCGACTCCTATCCCGTCCACCGCCCACTTCTCTGCCCTCAGGTAGAGGTCGGCGTCGGACCACATGATGTCTCTGAACTCCCCGTGCTCGTCGCACTTCTTTCGTATCTTCACGGCTCCGTCCTCGATGAAGAGGTCCGCGTCTATCTTCTTCTTGCACTCCGGGCACAGAGACACGGTGGTCCTCGGAAGCCCTTGCTTCAATTTGGACTCTACCGCGACCATTGTTCCATGCATCCCAAGAATCGATTTAAAGGTTTTGTAGTCTCACTAGCTACAACAAACGTGTTCGTCCATCGAGGTCAGATGGTGCAGCAACTCAGCTTCTCGATGTCCTCGAAGAACGATTGAGCTGTGAGTTTGAACCCTTCCGATAGAGTGGGGAAGATGTGGACAGTATCGATGATGTCCTCAAGGGTCAGGCCGAATCTGACCGCGAGAACTCCCTCATGTATCATATCAGCGGCAAGGGACGCAAGGATGTGGACTCCCACGATTCTGTGGCTCTTGAGATCGGCGACCACCTTGAACAACCCACGCGTATCCCCTGTCGTCAATGCCTTTGGCACTTGACCCATCAGAATCGTTCTACATGTGCATTCCACCCCTTCCTTCTGCGCTTGAGCATCCGTCAGACCAACAGAGGCGACAGCTGGATTTGTGAACACGGCACGTGGGACCGACAGGTAGTCCATTCTCATCCCCGTGCCCTTGATGGCGTTCTCAGCAGCTATATATCCCTCCTTCGCGGCCACTGTCTCAAGCATAGGCTTGCCCACGACATCACCTGCTGCGAAGATGTGCGGGTTGCTCGTTCTCATCTCTGGATCCGTCTTCACGGCCCCACTCTCGAGTCGGACTCCCGCCGTCTGGAGATTGAGATCGCGAGTGTTTGGCGTCCGTCCGGTGGCCAGGAGCAATGACTCTCCCTCGAATTCCATCTGTCCCCCTTTCGTCCTCGCCTGAACGACCTTGGTGCTTCCCTTCCTCCTCACAGAGGCTATCTGAAGTCCGGTGTGGACCTTCATGCCTTCTTCCCTGAGGTAGCTCTCGAGTTGCAGGGAGATCTCGGGTTCATGTTCAGGAAGGATTCGAGGGCTGCGCTGGAGAAGCGAAACCTCTGTGCCGAGATGCTGGTACATTTGCGCGAACTCCAGGCCGAGTGCACGACCCCCTATCACCATCATGCTATCGGGTTTCCTCTCCATGCTGAGAGCCTCGATGTTGGTGATGTAGTCGACGTCCTCGATTCCATCCACAGGGGGAACGGAGGCCGAGGACCCCGTGGCAATGATGAACTTCTCACCCTTGATGATTTGACCATTGAACTTCACTTCTGTGGGGGAGATGAAGTGCCCTCTACCCTTCATGTAGTCCACGTCCTCCAACTGTTCCAGAACTCGAGAGTACTTCTTCTCCCTAAGAGAAAGAACGAGGTCATCCTTCCCGTCCATGAGCTTCCCGAAATCAATCGAGACACTGCCATCATGCTCAATGGCATCGAACCGAGGATTAATCATCGTGTTGAGGGCGTCCGCGACGGTGAGAATGTGTTTGCTCGGGATGCAGCCCACGTTGACGCATGTCCCGCCTATATCACCGGAGTTTATCATGAGGGTTTTGACGCCCAGGCGGTTTGCATGAATCGCCGCACTGAAGGCGGCAGCACCTCCTCCCAGCACTACCAGCTCATATCTCTTCATCTCTAGAACCTCTCGATAACATCAGAGGGAACCTATATCCAGTTTACGTTCTCGAGGACTGAAGACCTTCAAGTCCCCACTTATTGTGGACCGGATCTCAGCCAGACTCCTCCAGTCTCCCTCCGAGCCACCGTGATTGCTGCTGAAAGAGCGATTGGAAAAGCGCAGTCAGGCGAGAACACACGTTGAGTCGGCCATCCCACCAACCCTGGAATCGCTGTCTTGACTGGACTCGAATGTCCATGGTGACACTAGCACAGAAGTCGTCCTGGTCCCAGGCTTTCGGACCAAGCCAGAATCGCTGCACAAATACCTATTTATCGGACGTTCCGCTACCTATTCTCGGATTCCTATGAAGGATGCTGTTATCATCGGCTCTGGTCCAGGGGGGTACTACTGCGCCCTTAGGCTGGCCAAACTCGGCAAGAACGTGGCAATCGTCGAGGAGGAGAACATGGGTGGCGTTTGCACGAACGCTGGATGCATCCCGACAAAGGCTCTTCTCGAGTCGGCGAGAATACTGCACGAGGCGAGAAGTAGCGAGAGAATGGGCGTCGAGTGCAGCCCGAAGCTGGATTTTGAGAAGGCGAAGAAGAACGCCGAGATCTCTGTCATGAGATCTCGCAAAGGCATTGAGCATCTGCTCCACCAGGCCAATGTCAGCATCTTGCGCGGGCGGGGAAGGCTCGCGGAGGAGAACGTCGTGAAGATTTCAGGGGAGAACGAAGGAACTATCGAGGCAAACCACATTGTAGTCGCAACCGGCTCGCACACCCGGAATCTTCCCAGTGTCGCCTACGATGGCAGAACCATCCTCAGCTCCAAGGAACTGCTGGACATCGGTCACGTTCCCGAGTCGCTTCTCATCATCGGAGGTGGGTCCATTGGCGTGGAGTTCGCAACCATCTTCGGCACCTTTGGCTCCAGGGTGACGGTCGTCGAACTGCTTCCCAGTCTGCTTCCGATGGAGAGTCATATCGTCGGAGAAACAATGGAGAAGATTCTCAAGCGGCGGGGCGTTCGAGTGCTCACGAATGTGGCGGTGAAGGAGGTCAACCTCTCGGGTGGGGAAGCTCTTGCGACGCTGAATGATGAGGATGGGACGGAGATTCGCGCCGAGAAGGTGCTCCTCTCAGTCGGACGGGCGCCCAACGTAGACGAGGGCCTGATAAGATTGGGAATCAAGCTCGACAAGGAAGGAATCGTCGTGAATGAGCGGATGCAGACAACGATCCCGAGCGTCTATGCAATCGGCGACGTCGTCGGCGAGCCTATGCTGGCACACTCTGCCTGGGCGGAGGCCGAGGTCGCCGCGCTCAACATTGCTGGAATCCCCGCCAAGATGGAATACGACTACATCCCCAGGTGCATCTACACCTTCCCCGAAGTCGCCTCATTCGGTCTGACCGAGGAGCGGGCGAAGGAGAGGGGCTTCGACGTTCGCCTGGGCGAGTTTCCGCTCGCTGCAAATGCCCGTGCGAGGATTTCAGGCAAGAAGGACGGGTTCGCCAGGATTACTGTGGACGCGAAGACGAAGCACATCCTAGGCGCGTGCGCGATAGCCCCGCATGCAGCGGAGATGATACAGGAGCTCGTGCTCGCAGCGAGGCTGGGCGTTTCATACGAGGAGATCGGAAGGACCATTCATCCGCACCCCACGGTCTCTGAGGTCCTCTTCGAAGCCGCTCGCGACATCGAGGATGAATCCCTCCACAAGTGATCATTTCCACCTGACCAATATCTCCTCCCTCTTGAAGGTCCTTATGCTGAGGTACACGATTCCTATGTCGATCAATATGATGAAGAATGTGAAAATCAGCAGATAGCCGATGTTCAGCGAAATAATCCCCGTGATGGCCAGAATCATCAACAGAACGAGGGGCATGATGACCAGGCTTCCCAGCTGCTGTGAGGCACGCACATCGCTCACCTTCGAGGACACGTACACGTTCATCGCGATGCTCATCACCGAGAAGAGTGGTCCGAGGACGAAGACAGCGAATATCCAGGTGGGCGTGGGAACGGGATAGAAACCGAGAACGGGGAAGGTGCCCACGTCGATGATTATCGTGAACACCGCGAACGATACCAAGGTTGCCAGCATCGTGGGAATGAATATCGACAGCGACTTCCCGAGAAGCAGCTCCCCGTCCGTCGTGGGGGTCGCGAGAAGCGGCTCCAGGCTCTTGTTCGTCTTCTCCCCGACGAAGCTGTACGATGCGATCACGGTGGGTATTATCGCGGGTATCATCATGAAGAAGATTATCATGCTGTTCAGCACGATGTCCACGAATACCCTGATGTCGTAGGGATCCTCATTGAGGTGGGCCGAGTTCACCGTGCTCGACGACCTGGACAAGTCCACATCCCACAAGTTCGAATTCCTGATGACGCTGTAGTCCCGGACCGACACGTTGACGAGCTCGGACCCGTTCACCCTGGTGTCGAACAGCGTCGAGTTGAGTATTCGAGAGGAATACACGTAGGAGCTCCTGACCGTGCAGTTCTCTACGGTTGCGTTCATCACCATCGTCTCGTTTATATCCCTGTTCTTGAAGGTGACGCTCAGAGACAGGTCCAGCTCCACCGGTTCACCGTAGGTCTCGAAGCCGCCGCTGTAGACGGCAGGCATGAAGCTTATGGGAATGATGACTGCCATGATGATGGGCATGAAGATCAGCGTGTAGATCACGTACTTGTTCGTCCTCAGTTCGGCCAGGTCCTTCCTTGCGACAACCCATATCTTGCTCAATCTCAAGTGGACTCACCTATCAGCTTCAAGTAGACTTCCTCCAGGCCGCGCTTGAACTCCGAGATGTTCTGGATCTCGCCTCCTCTGTCCACGATTGTCTTGGCGATGACAGGGTTCCTCTCCTCGGGGTCGTCCAGCGCGATGAACAGCCTTCCATCCTCCTCGCGCACGTCGGTCACGAAGTCCAACGCCTTGATGGCGTTCACTATCTGAGGCGTGAGAGACCTCAGGCGCACGAGGGTCGTCCTGCTCCAGAACCTCCTGGAGAGGTCGTCCGGCGAGCCCACTGCTATCAGCCGGGTCTTGAGGACGCCGATTCGGTCACACAGCCTCTCGGCTTCGTACAGGTTGTGCGTGTTGAGGAAGATGGTCCCGCCCTCCCTCTTCAGGTCAAGGATGAACCTCCGCACCGTCCTCGCGGCCTCCGGGTCCAGCCCTGCCGTGGGCTCGTCTAGGAACAGAATCCTCGGCCTATGCACCAGCGCGCGTGCGATTGCTATCTTCTGTCTCATCCCCTTTGAGAAGGTGGAGACAGCCTCATCCTTCCTGTTCCATATCTTGAGCATCATCAGAAGCTGCTTAATCCTCTCGGCCCTCTCACCATCCTTCACTCCGTACAATCGGCCATAGAAGTCCAGGTTCCTGTACGCGCTGAGGCGCTCGTAAAGTCCGGGAGCCTCTGGCAGGAGTCCGACCATCTGCCTTATGTACATGGAATCGGGCTCCCGCCCGCACTCGTTCTCCCCGATGAAGGCCCTCCCGCTCGTGGCGCCTATGAGGCAGCACAGGATTCGCACAGTCGTCGTCTTCCCGGCACCGTTCGGGCCAATGAAACCGAAGACCTCTCCCTCGGAGACCTCGAGGTCCAAGCCTTCGATAGCGACGGTGCCATTGAACGTTCTTGTCAGTTCCTCGGTTCGAATCATGGCCGACCATATCTAAAGCCGCAACACGGATAAAATGGTGTCGAACCGCGAAGTTTGAAATAACCCATTCGCATTCGAGTCCTGGGATTGCATGACCCTCGAGCTCATCATAGTTGGAGGAGGACCCGCTGGTCTCGCCGCCGGCATCTATTCGAGGAGAGCAGGGATAGATGCGATAGTCATCGAGAAGGCGACGGCGGGCGGACAGATTCTCATTTCGCCCCTGATCGAGAACTATCCAGGCGAGAAGTCTATCACAGGGATGGAGCTCGCGCAGAAGATGAAGGAGCACGCCGCACAATACGTCACCATAAACGAGCTTGAGGAAGTGCTTGATGTCAAGAAGGAGGGCGATTTGTTCCACGTGAAGACGAGCAAGGACAGCTACGAGGTCCCAGCTATGATCCTCGCCACCGGGGCGGACCACAAGAAGCTGGGCGTCCCGGGGGAGAAGCAGCTCACCGGCAGGGGCGTGTCCTACTGTGCGACATGCGATGGCTTCTTCTTCAAGGAGAAGGATGTCATCGTCGTCGGAGGGGGCAACACTGCGGCGATAGAGGCCATCTACCTTCAGAATCTCGGTGTGAGGACAAAGCTCGTGCACAGGCGTTCCCTGCTGCGGGCGGAGCAGGCATATCGGGATGACATCGAGCGACTGGGAATAGAGGTGATATTGGACTCAAGCGTCGTTGAGATCCACGGCCAGGACAAGGTGGAATCCGTTCTCCTCGAGAACGTCAAGACAGGCGAGAGAAAGGAGATGGCCATCGATGGTGTCTTCATATCTATCGGCCTGGTTCCGCAGAACGAGATTGCGAAGATGCTGGGTGCCGAGCTGCGCGATGACGGGTATGTGAAGGTCGACGATTTCCAGCGCACGAGCGTACCGGGGCTGTACGCCGCGGGGGACATCTCTGGTGGGGCCCGCCAAATCGTCACTTCGTGCGCCCAGGGAGCCCAGGCGGCGCTCGCCTCCACCGAGGTGCTGGGAAAGCAGTATCCGTTCTAGTCACTGAGGATCCAGCTGATCTCTTAGGATGTTCAGAACCCTTTCCGGCAGTACCCCGGTCTCCATGAGCTCCTCGATGATCTCTTCCGTCGGGACACCGCTCCTCGATCTGTCCGCCACGAGCGAGACCAGGCGTAGCGTCGACGGCCGGTCCCGAAGGAGGTTTCTCAGCTCCCTGTCGAGCCTTTCAGCCATCTCACTTGCCTCGGGGAGGCAGATCCTGCTGAGTCGCTCTGACAGGTGCCTCCTCACAGTCTCTACCAGCTTGCCCGAATCGCAGTCTGTGATGTTCGCGATCTTCCACGCATGTCGGACGAACCCGAGCGGGCCCATCTTGTCGAGCGTATCGGCATCATGCACTATCTTTGCCTCGAGGGTTTCGGCGGGCACCTCACCGTCATGGGCTTCGATGCAGTGCGTTACCCGCTCTATATCCTCCCCGCTCAGACCCAACTCATCCAGGAACGGCTGGATGAAGCGGGCCCCGCTGAAGCAGTGCCCCTCGTTCCCGAGGTGGAGGCCGACATCGTGCAACCAGGCTCCCGCCACGACGATATCCTCCTTGACCTCCTTCCCCTTGGCGAGCGTCAGGGCAATCTTGACCGTCCTCTCCAGGTGCCTGTTGCCCTTCGACTTCCCGCCAAAGGCGATATCCCAGTCCATGTGCAGGGCGTACTCGCGAATCCTCCCCATCTTCTCGGCGGGAATCATCGCTTTGCCATGCGCGTAGTTCGATTTATCCTCTGCGGTCAAGCGTAGCCCACGACCTCCTCGGCGGCAATCCCCATACTGCATGTCTTCCTATACTCGGCTCGCGCGGCCCGCTCAACGTCCCACGGACGTATCGTAGGATCCATGTTCAGGCTGTCTCTCAGCGCGGCCGTCCTCAGCAGGCGCTTCACGACATTGACTATGTTCCCGCCACAGAGGGGATATTTGCTTGCGATTTTGGCATAGTCCACCCTGTCCGCTGGCGCGCCGCCCGGCATCAGACGCCCGAATATCTCGGCCTGCTCCTCCGGTGTCGGACGAGGGAAGTGAATCACTGTGTCTATCCTCCTCTCGAGCGCGGAGTCCATGTTCACAGGCAGGTTGCTAGTCAGAATGGCCACGCCCTCATGGTTCTCGATCATGGAGAGCAGAAACGACGTGTCCCTGTTGACAAGGGCATCGACCGAATCGAAGACGGGAGTGCGGCTGGCAAAGAGACCGTCTGCCTCGTCGAAGAGCAGTATATCGCCGTTCTCCTTTGCTTCCTCGAACACCCGCTGGATGTTGCGCATGGTCTCGCCGATGTAGCAGCTGGTCAGACCCGCCAGGTTCACCACGAGGAGCTTCCTTCCTAGCTGGCGGGCGATGGCCTCCGCTGTCATCGTTTTCCCGGTCCCTGGCGGACCGGTCAGCAGCACGGAAATCCCGGAGTGCCTCTCCAGAGTCTCACCTGCGCCCCAAGCCTCGTATATCGTCTCTCTGCTCCTCACCTCCGCGATGGCGGTCAGTATGTCGCTCTTCACGTCCTCAGGAAGGACCACATCCTCCAACACATACCCGGGCTCGATTCTACGAGATGGAGCTTCTCTCCTCATCTCACCGAGCCTCAACCTACCGCGCAATCCGCACCTCGAGGAGATGTCCAGCTTCGACAACCAGTCCTTGACGAGCGCAATGGACCTCTCGACATCGCCATCGCTGACCTCAGCAGAGCCTCTCATCCGGGCGCTTGCCTCGGAGAACCTCACAATGGAGCCAAATAGGCCGGGGTGGCAGAAATCGTGGAACTCTCCCGATTCCGGGTTGGACATATGGATTATGGCCCTCCTCACCTTTCTCAGGAGCCTCTCGCTGCTGCACGGCTCAACCGATTGCTGAGAGGAGAAGACATATTCCTCGAGCCTCTCGATATCCGGATCCAGAGATTCCTCTTCATGATCTCGTTGGGAATACATCTTGAAGAGGCTATCCGCCAAGCTGCGAATGCTCTCCCCCTCGTCCACGTGAATGTAGTCGAAGCACTTGAGCAACGTGGTGGGAATGCCCCTGATGCGGCCATCGCTGTATTCGAATTCCTCCAGGCCCGCGGTATCAATCATCATGAGCAAGGCGGTTTCTGCTCCCCTCGTCCTCAAGGGACCGATACTGCGCATCATCCTCATTGCTAGGTCGACGGACCGCTCATCGGAGATTCCATCGAGCATCGTGATGCCCCCCACGGATATGCTCAGGTCGGCAATGTCGAGCTCCTCAGGGTCCCACATACCGCGACCGAGGTCGTTCAGTGTGCACATTGCCAGCTTCTCGGCGAATGACCGCAGGAAGCACCTCAGTGGGAGGCTAGGGTTCAGGACAGCGACGTTGATGGCCCCGCGAAGCAGCATGCTCCCAACCGAGCGGTTCACCCCGCCGAACATCTGGAGCACGAGCACTTCGCCCAGCCTTCCCTCCAGGGCATCTTTCGCTAACAGTGTGTCCAACATCAGCTCCTTGAACTCCCCGCAAGATATTTCTTCCGAGTCGCCCTTTCTCTCCATCTTTGACTTCCTCGTTCAATCACCTCAATATATGGTGTGGCTCCCCCAAGGTTCGAAATCCATTCAAAAAGGAAAAGGTCATACGCAAACCGTCTCACAGTGAGACCGACTGTCCCGCATTTCCTCGGAAAGTCGGAGAACATCCTGCAGGTCGTTGATCGAGTGAGGTGCTCTCGATTCCCCTGTGCGGTCGAGAAGGAAGGCCCTTATGCCGCGCCGCTGCACGGGACACACATCGAGGCTCCACGTGTCTCCGATCATGACAATCTCCTGAACTTCGAGACCTTCTTTGTGCTTGAACTCCACGAGGTATCTGGCCTTGTCGTCCTCGATGATGATGTCATCGAAGTATCGTCCAATCTTGAAGTGCGCAAGGAGCGGGCGGAGGACATCTTTGTGGTTCCTAGACAGGATGTAGAGTCTATGGCCCCGTCTCTTGAGAACCCGCAGGAGAAGGGGGACCTCCGGATCGAGCTCAAAGTACTCCTTCGCTCGCCTCACGTTCCTTTCACCTTTGTCCCAGAACTCCCTGCTCGTTCTCCCTTCGCGCAGGCGGTACAATGTCCCCTCGGCATCGAAGAAGATGTGAAGCGGCTTCTCGCTGCTCATCGTGGCACTGATTAGGGTTATCGTCGATATCAAGGTATCCCGAGACGGTCTGAGAAATAATCATATAGTTTGTAGCAGATTATAAAGTCTCGAAATGCGAGAAACCACATCGGCAAACTCCATGGCTACTCTCTTTGGAACACTCGGATGGCGTCCCGCCTCTCTCATTCCGTCAATCAAGTCCACAGAAGGCTTGGAAAGGGTCATCTTCTACCACAGCGACCACGAGAGGAGCAAGAGGGCGCGCAACGAAGTTGTCCAGTACTGCAACGAGAGGAATATCCCTGTGCGGCCTGTTGAACTGAGGGATGCTTTCGACCTAATTCAGATCGCCAAGAGGATACGGGAAGACATACGGAAGGAGAGGGGCGAGGGAAACATCATCGCAAAGTTCAACATCGGCGGTGGAACGCGCCTAATGAGCAGCGGTGCCCTTCTGGCATGCGTGCTTGAGGGCGTGCCGACGACATACGTCCACGACGACACCCTCGCGGAGTTCCCACTTCCACTCCTCCAAATCGAGTACTCGGCAGCCCTAACGCCAAAGCAGAAGGAGGTTCTGAGAGCTCTTGTGGAACACAACGAGCCGACCACGCAGACGGAGCTGTCCAAGACGCTCGGAATCCACAAGGCCACCATAAACCATCACATCAAGGAGCTGAAGAGGAAGGGGCTGGTGAGTGTGAGGACGGATCCGAAGGACTCCAGAAAGAAGATAGTTGAGGCGGCTCCGTTCATAGAGTTGCTTGTTGAGTGATTCCGTGAAGATCCTCATATCCACGTACGGGTTCGACGAGAGGAAGGTAATCGCTGCCATGTCGTGGCTCTCGTACGACAAGCTCGTGCTCGTCGCCGGCAGCGACGTGCTGGAGACGCAGAGCTATCTTGGGCTGAAGAGGATCGAGGGCTACGGACCGAACCGGATGGATACAATTGTGGTGGATGTGCACGACTTCCGTGACTGCCTGAACAAGGTGAACGCCGCGATAAGGAAGTGGAATGTGGAGGGCAACCAGGTGATGCTGAACATCAGTGGAGGGACTGTGATACTGGCGGACGCCGCCCTCCTCGCGGGATTTCACAACGGCATTGAGACCTACCACGTTGACGATAAGGTGACCAAGCTTCCAGTCATTCGTGGCATGAGGGTGAGCGACATGTTCACGGAGCACCAGGCTCAGTTGCTGAGGGCCCTCGAGGCGGATGACACAATCCAAGGACTTGCAGAGAAACTTCACGACACAGGAATGGATGAGCGGGCAATCAGACGGGAAATCCTTGCGCTCTCAAGCAGCGGGGTGATACGGCAACGTCTAGAGAAGGGGCAGATTAGGCTCGATTTCAACGAAGGGCAGGAGTGGTTCAAGCGTTTCCTGTAGGATTCACTTTCGCTCATCTCCCCTGCCGAGATGTTTAAGTCTCACAAAGGACATCGTGAAACACGAGGGGGAGATGTGGCCTACGACGATCTGAAGGAGTTCAACGGCCAGAAATACATGGGAATGCCCGTTGGCGGGCGGCACAGATGGAACTATCCCAATGGCGTGTGGACGGAGGAGAAGGTTGCCCCTGACAAGTGGATGTTCACATTCAGGTCCATGAAGCGAAGAGACAAGCCAGCGCCGGAGAATTCGGGCGCGCCCGTGGACACGCGGTACCGCTGGTACATCCTGGCGGATCAGCGGGTCAGGAAGATCGATAAGGATACCTACGAGACGGTGATGAAGGGCTTCAAGTTCAAGATCGCCCACAAGAGACCATACTGGCAGAAGTGGAGCAGCGAGTATCCGGGCAATGCATCGTACAGAGAGCGGATGATAGCAATCCTAGAAGACACGCTGGAGAGGTTGAGGGACGGGAGATTGGCATCTGCGAACATTGATGAGTAGGAGAGGCTCCATCATATGCGCAATCGAGAACGTTCGGGTGCTCTAGGACCGCCAACACTGCATCACCTCGGCGCCGAGAAGCTCCTTAATCGCCGGATAAGAGACGACAATCCGAGATTCCCGAGCGGAGGCCTCGGGGAAAGGCCTCAGCAACCAGAAATCCAGTCATCTTCGTAGGCCTCGATCTCCTCAACGTCCAGACCCTCTTCTGGAACGAATATCTCGAAATGTACCTTCCATTCAGCCGCGGACACGAGCCTCTTGGTTCGCGATATCCGTGTGGTGCTGACATCGGTCACGCCGTCGAGGGGACGGATGTAGCGGTCCACGAACTTCCTCATAGTCGACTCTCCCTTCGTCGAGTAGGAGGCGAGAAGGTCCCCTTCCCCGCCCGAGAGCGTGTAGGCCAGGTAGTTTGGCACCACCGATTCAGTCCCCTTGTAGCGGGACAGCGTATCGTAGACAGACGTCAGATGACGGGGCTCGCACGATATCGCGAGAGTGTATCTCTCCAGCCTCTGGAACGTGTCCTTCGGAATAGGGAAAAACCGCGGATTCATGAGGCTGATGAATCTGAGGGAGCGCACATACGTGAGCGGAGCCAGATGGGCTAGTGCGAACTCCGATATATCGTTCATGTCCTCACCGTACACGAAGAGACTGATGTCCTCCCGCATGTGCCTATGCGTCATGTAGACGATCTGACAGTTGGAGCCATCCCAATCCTTGTGATTCGCAAGCACGTGCTCCCACAGCTTCTTGAGGTTTCCAGGCCTGTAGGCTGCAACCCCCCTCTCGTTCCTCTCCTTGAGCCAGACTCTGACACGGACAATCGTCAGCATTCATCCTCCTCCACTGTCAAGATGATAACCAGGTTGAATCGACTCACTGCTATATGCTTTTTTGTCACGCGACGGCTGAGTTCCGCTCCCCAGACAACCGATCCGTGCTCCGCTCCTGTCGTGCCACACACCTCCAGGGGTCACTCTCAAAGAGACTCTTCACCTATTCTTGCTCCGCAGTCTCCTCCCTCTTCTTGATGTATTCCATGCTCAGCAGGAAGCCCAGGAACAAGAGAAGAGCTCCAACTGTTTCGAAGGCATAGAACAGAGTTATCTCCCCGGCTCTCGCCAAGGACCCACCAATGAACGGGAAGATGCCTCCCAGAGCTATGAGCAGGTTGTACTTTCTCGTCCTATCCAGCCAGAAGCTGTAGGCGGCTCCACCTATCAGGAAGATTCCCCCAGGAATCGTCAACGCGGGTGAGAAGGCCCGAACATATGAGGGCATGGCTCCCCCGGCTGTCTCGAAACCTTCCGATATCTTGTCGACATCAATAGAGGCTGTGAGCCCGAGCACGATGAGGGGAATGGACACTGCGACCGTGTAGATTAGGAAGTACTTCCCCCACGGTTTGTGTGTAAGCAGATACAGGGACCCGACACCGAAGAGGGCGACCAACGGTGCCGTTAGGACATAGAAGACCTTGTACATCAACTCGTTTCCGCCCATCACCTCGGGCTCTGCCAGGAACTCTAGGAGCGTGGAGATGAGCCAAAACGTCAAAGCCACAGTCCACACCAGCTGATGGATTTTTCTTCTGTTCAGATACTGCCAAAGGAGAAGAACCATGAATACCGCCGATATGATGCACGATACGAGCGGGAAGTAGTTTATCATATGATTACCTCACTCACTGACCCCTCAAGGGAGCCTCCCGTTCAACTGGTGGGCTCCGAGGACAGACTCAAAGTCTGTATAAGGCTGTGATATAATACTTTTGTGTCCGAAAACTCCTTTCTATTCGCCGGGCCAAAAGGCCGCGCAGCCCCCATGACACCAGCAAGCAATGTCGCGCGAACCGCCACCTCCGGACCCATCATCCTGGAAGCATTGTGGAGCCGTCCTCTTGAATGGTCCCTCTCTTTGCTCCAGACCGTGCCAAGGAGAGATTCCCCGAAGAACTGGTTACTGCACGATTTCGAGCAGATAGGGCTCCGAGCAGCAAAAGAGGCGACAGAGAAAGCGCCAGCTTCTATCCTGCCAGTTCATTCCCGTGTCAGTAACCTGGAAAACTGCTCCCTACTCTAGAATTCAAGACCGAAACAGAAATATATTGGGCAACGAGATTACAGTTATCGCAAGTCCGTCGAGGAGGGATACAGTGGCTCGCGATCGTGGGCGAAAAGTGCTTTCTCTGGTCGTTTCTCTATTCGTGATGCTGTCTTCCCTTGTACTGATCCTCACCGACGTTTCGTCCCCAGCCATTGGGCTTCAGTTCTCAAGACCCAATATCAGAGTGGATCAGACTTCCTTGAACGCTCACTATCCCTCAATCACTGTTGACGATCAGGGCTCTCTTCACGCGGTTTGGGAGAACAACGAAACCGGCGGGTCCTCGATATGCTATTCCAACTCGACAGACTCAGGTCTCACCTGGTCTCCGGAGGTCGTAATCAGCTTCTCCTCACCCGGATGGAAGTACTACAGGCCCAGAATCGCTGCAGACTTGAGCAGTTCGTCCCACAGGGGAAGCCTCTACGTGGCCTACGAGACGATAGTGGGCGGCGACTGGTCGGTATGGGTGTCCTATTCCCATGACAGGGGCGGAACCTGGAATAGAACTCGAGTGGACCACGGAGGCGTCTCCATTCGCAGCCAACAGCCCGCCATAGGGGTTGTGGGCAATGGGACCGTCTATGTCGCATGGAAGGATGGAAGGATACCCGTGTACCAGATACTAGTCTCTGCTTCCCACGATGGTGGCCACACTTGGACATCTGAGAGACGTGTCTCCGTCACGGACGAGTGGAATGTGAGACCGTCCATAGCCACACATGGTCTTTCGGATGTCTACATCGTTTGGCAAGAGTATTATGACACATATTACTCCGCAGTGTGGTGTGCCCACTCCTCGGATGGAGTGAATTGGTCCGCTTCCCGGGTAGCGGACAGCCAAACCCTCCGCATCGTGAGAGAGAATCCTGACGTTGAGGTGGCTGCTGACGGCGCTGTTCTCGTCGTGTGGACCTTCCGGGAGCAGGACTTCGATTGGATTCTTGAGTTCTCTCGTTCTGACGATTTAGGCGTTACATGGACGGATCCGATCAGAGTGGACCATGGCGGGTCTTCGGTGGAAGACATGGGCCCGCCTAGGGTCAGCGTGGGCGGCGGGAATATATATGTTGTTTGGTCATGTGATGCAGTCTTCCTGGACAAAAGCATCTATTTCACATACTCTGGAGACGGAGGGTTGACTTGGGGTGATGGAGGGGGTTTCTCCCAGGATGTCGTGGTGGATGACACTCACGGAAACGGTGATCTGAATGATGACAACACGCTACAGCGATTCCCAGCAGTGGCCTCGAATGGATATGAGGTCTTCGTCATCTGGCAGGACAGGAGATCGCAGACGACCTGGCAGATCTACTTTGCGAAGACCCTACTATCCTCGCTTCAATTGACGGAGATTCGGGACTCTCCGGATGGTCAGGAAGCAGTGGAGATATACAACTACGGAGGAGCCGACTGGAGCCTAGTTGGCATCGTCCTCCGCATAGATGGGCACGGAGACGTCGATCTTTCGACTCTAGGAACACTTCCCGCAGGTGAATATCGAACAATAGGTGACAGCGCCTTGATGGACTTGTCAGTGGACATCACCTTGGATGATGAGGGAGGATTCGTTGCCCTTGTGAAGGGGGTGAAGTATCTCGATGTGGTTACATACGGTCAGAGGGGCACAACTCCAGACCCATTGGAGGGAGAATCCGTCGCAAGACATTGGACAGGTTTGAGGTACACCTTCGATTGGGTGAGAGAACCGGCACCGACGTTTGGTGCTCACAATGACGTTCCCACGGTGGATAGAGGCCCAAAGCTCGTTCTGAACGAGGTTCTCTTCAACCCGCTCATCTCATCCGATGCCTTCGTGGAGATAATACTGATTGAAGGTGAGGAGGTCGACACTGGCGGATATCTTCTCGTGTGCGATTCCGTCTACGTCCTGAACTCGACCAGCCTCACGAGGGAGAATCCCACCTACGCCGTCTTTCAATCCATAGACCCTTCCTTCTTCTCTGCCGTTACGAGTTCAGGCGACAACATCTATCTGTACGATCCTTGGGGACGGCTCTTGGACATGGTGGGTTGGAACTCCTCTCACACTCCCGGCCTGTCCGTTGCCAGGATTCCTGAGGGAAACGGAACCCATGATGGGTACGATGATGAAAGCTCTGTGAGGGCGGGCTGGGACTTCGATATGGACCCGACACCTTCCGTGATAAGCATAGGACCTGATCAATGGAAGAACGGTGAACCAGGGGACAAGGTTTCCTACGATCTCCTTGTCGTAAACAGAGGGAGCGGTCCCGACTACATAGATGTGACGTACTTGTCGGAGCCAAACGGCTGGAATGTCGAGCTGTTTCGCGGCGACGGTATCACTCCTCTCACGGACTCTCCTGCAGACGGGGACGGCGTTCCTGACACTGGACTTGTCGGCTCTTTCATGGAAAAGGGGATAGTGGTCAAGGTCACGATACCTCTCGGTCTTGAAACCAGCGCATATGAGAACACCACGGTCTATGCCACATCCTCAAACAATCCTTCCCTCTTCGGCAAAGCTCTTCTCGTGACGAGGCCTTATCCAAGCGTGGAGGTCAACAAGTCGCTCTCTCCACAAGTCATCTATGTTGAGACCGCAGGTCCTGGCTACGACACGGAGACCACCATCACACTTGAGGTGAAGGGCACTGGGTCCTCTCTGTTCTATGATACACCACAGGACGTGGTCTTCCTGATAGACATGTCCAACAGCATAGGTCAGGCAAACTTCACTCTGGAGAGGAGTCTCGCTCTCACATATCTGAAGCAAATGAGACCTCCTGACAGAGCTGCCGTGGTCTTCTTCGAGAGCGTTCCCATCTTCAAAGGAACGCTCAGTGAGAACTACGATGATGTGGAATCGGACTTGCGCACCGAAACAAGAATCAGACCATGGCCTGAGCCACCAACCTACACCGAAATGGGGAAAGCTCTTGATGAGACGGCACACTACCTTCACAGATTTGGAGACAGAAATCACAGCAGGATGATATTTCTCTTTACGGACGGATTCATGACTGGCGGGCCTGACCCGTTGTCTGTTGCGGCGTGGTGTGGCTCTCACAACATATCCATCTACACATTCGGAATAGCAGGTGATCAAGGTGCACTCGATGCAGGGCTGCTGCGGAGAATAGCGGAGGACACGGGAGCCAAGTATACATTTGCGAATTCCACGCACGCGATGGACGGACTGAGGGATGAAATAGGGCTGATTGAGAAGAGCATAGCAGTTTATGATCCCAGTCCTGGAGACCCTGACTCACTGATCCAAGACGGTCTTCCCGAATACATCCACTACGTCCCTGGAAGCTCCGTTGATCCAGAAACTGGCAAGTCAAGAGAGCCTTCTATCATCAAGAAAGACGGCCTGACATACCTCATGTGGGATGTTGACTATATCCACGTTGGACACAGCTGGTCCGTCTCCTTCGAGGTCACATGCTCGCGGGTTGGACACAACCTCGCAAATCTCCACACATTTCCCACAGACTCTCGCGTTATGGGTCTGAGTTGGAACGATACCCCAATCATTCTTCCGTTCCCCAAGGTCTATGTGGACTGTCTTGCCTCGCCTCCCCTCTCGAAGCCAGATGGCGTATGGGCAGAGCTTGAAGGACCCTCCTTCCGTGATGTCAGATTAACGTGGAACCTTTCGCCAGACGATCCCGGGAGAGTCGACCACTACGAGGTCTACTTTTCGAAAACTTTCAATTCCAGCGGCATCGGATACGCATTGCACGGAACCTCCCCTGCCGGAACAGGTGAGTACCTTGTGCAGTACTTGGGCGAGGACCCTTCGAACTACTTCTTCAGAGTATGCACTGTGGATTCAGCCGGAGAGAGGGCCTGTGCGGACAGGCAGGCGGGCAAGTTCACTCGCCCGCTCCCCAAAGGACCGAACCTGGTTTCCATCCCGCTGATTCAATCAAACGAATCGATAGAGAGGGTTCTTCGAACAGTCGACTTCGATAAAGCATGGTATTATGATTCCTCTGATGGCGATTGGAAATGGTTCATGAGATTCAAGCCGTACAGTGGAGACCTCAGATCAATCAACCTGACCATGGGTGTATGGATGAACGTCACCAGTGACTGCAATCTCACTGTCGCAGGAGCGGTTCCAATGAGCACTTCGATCCATCTACAGCTGGGATGGAATCTGATCGGATTCCCGTCTTTCAATTCCTTCCTCACAGTCTCAGAGCTCTTGGCAGCAGTCGGGGGTGTGAGGGCAGAGGGCTATGATTTCTCTGTGTCACCCTTCTGCCTCAGAGTCTTGGAGAATTGGGAAGTCCTTCAGGCTGGATACGGCTATTGGGTGAAGGTGGACGCCGACACAGTCTGGATACTCAATGTTGAGTGAGAGCTGTGTATGAACGTCAGACTTCTCCATGGATTCTGAGTTGTCACGTATTCTTCTCTGCCTCCCAAGCCCTGGAATCCTGCAAAGTGACCTCTTCCGTTTTCGTCTCAGGGCCGAACCAAACCAGGTCTCACAACCTCCTCGGCACTCTCCGTGTCATCTGACAGCGCTCGCGACGATTCTCATATGCAAGCTCGAGGGCGTTCTGTGCCCACCCGAGCAGAAGAGGTTTATCGGGATTACCTGACCTTGTCCAGAATGCGAGATGCCATACGACACCTCAGACGGGCGAAGCGCGTCAAGGCTGTTGCGGGAACAGAGGGAAAGGTCTACGACTTCGAGGACAGCTTCCGCAGCATGAACGAACGCTACTTCAACGGCAATCACATATCAGGTCACACCGCAGAATCGATGAGGCTTCGGTCCCTGATAGTCCGGTATTCATCAACATGAAAGGCTTTCGTATATCTCGACACGGCCTTCAATAGCCTATCATCGGCCGAAAAGAGGGGGACATTCAGATGTTGCGCTGCGGCATAGCTTGCATCATACACGGAAATCTCCGCTGAACTCGCCAATCCTACGGTCAACCGGGAGAGGGTGCTCTCGAGCGGATGTAGGGTGAACGAGAATCTGTCCAGGACCTTGGCGATCTCCTCCAGCTCGTCAGACGAGAAGACCATCGTGAACCGAAGGGCGTTGAGAACCTCACAGGGCAACAGACTCGGAGCAATCACTTCCACCAGGTCAGCGGCGTAGTCATCATGTAGCTGACGCGCCTCCTCAGAGAACTCCTCCTCAAGAAACCACTTGGCAACGACGCTAGCGTCGACGACGCACTGGGCCATATCGCCTATCCCTCCAGAATCGAATCGTCTTGGTGGTATCGTACCCCTTCTCGGCCTTTCGTGAGAGCTTCTGAGACGTCAAGAGGGCCTTCACCTTATTCACCCGTGAGTGCTCCTCGACGATCTCTCGTATTCTCTGGCGGAGCATCTCGCTCCAATTGACTCCCTTTACTCGCCTCATCGCTTCTTTGGTCTTGGGGTCGAGTCGTATCGTCATTACAGACGACTCTTTTTGGTCATTTAGACCAACGATTCTACATCGCCACGCCACGGACGCGGGTCAACGACTTGAGGTTCGTCGGCGAATATTCCAAGGGACTCCACAATTCGTACCGGCATGAAGCTCCTGAAGATTCACGTTCTTGTGACTCGCACCTTCCTCAGCAGTCCAAGTATGAGGGCGGAGCCGATCACGCCCACCGAGGCAGTTGCCCAGAATCCAAAGTCGATGCCGAACACAGGGACCATGAAGCCAGCCAGGGGAGCGCCCACCGCGACCCCAGCGACGAGGATTGCGTAGAAGACACCCGTCCCCAAGCCCCGCTCGTTTTGGGATGTTCCGCGCACCACCATGGCGGAAGATGAGGGAAAGACAAGACCGTGACCTATGCCGAATATGGCCATGACGGGCAACAATGACGGAAGCGTATCGAAGAAGGGAAGAAGGACCAGAGAAAGCGTGATCGTCAGAAGTCCAGCGATTGCCGGAACCTTGGGGCCCAATCTATCTGAGAGCCATCCGCTGGGATAGTGTATGATTATGGACAGCAGCGCGAAAGTCGAGAAGGCTATGGCAACATGAACCTCGGTCATGCCAAACCCCTTCATGTACAGAGGAACGAGAACGGTGAATGCCCCCATCGAAAAGTAGAGGCAGAATATGGCCGTGTAGGATGCCTGCGCCAGCTTCTTTCTCAGGATGCCCAGGAACTTGCTGACGTCCTCCACGAAGGTGGTCTTCACCCGCCCGAGTTCCTTGGGTTCCTTGACATTGAATGCAAAGGCGACCGCGACGATAAGGCTCAAGGAAAGCACATAGAAGAGGGCCTGATAGCCGAATCTGCCCACGATCATCCCGCTGAGCATGAAGCCTACAATCACCGAGACCGCAAGGGCGATTCCGTACAGGGCCATCATTCTTCCCTTTCGGTCATCCGGAGCCAATCCCGACGCGATGGCCATTGATGACGGTCCCACGAACCCTCCGCCGATTCCGTGGCAGGCCCTTACCAGAAGCAGATGCATGGGGTTCGTTGCGACAGAATACAGAAAAACGCTGAAGGCGTCCCATGACAGACCCAGTATGAGCGGATTCCTGCGACCGATCTTATCCGCTAGGCGACCGAAGACTATGTTTGAAGGGATGTGAACAATCGAGTACATGGCGACTATCAACCCCACAATCTCGAGACCTGCCCCCAGATAGACGGCATAGAGGGCTATGATCGGGACCATAGCATTGCTATCCATTGTTCCAACGAAGGTGGCCACTAGAAGGCTGAATGATTGTCTTCTCTTTCTCAGCATCCCCACATTGGATCCTCCTGTCACGCAAGATTCCCGTCAGGTTAGCGTCATGCCAAGACAGGCGCTCCTGAGGTTTCAGTGAACCTGAATCCCGTAGTCTCGCAAGGCGTTGAAGCACACGTCTTGAACGCTCCTGGGCACCTCCTCCTTCACCGCAGCAACGACATCAGCCGCCTTGACCATCTTCGAGTTCCTCCCTCTGGCATTCCCCTCGCTCGCCTCAACAATCTTCCGAAGAGCTTTCTTTCGGACGAAGATGGGCATCTCCGTCACAGCGGACTTGAGAGCCAGCCAGACGTTGCTCTCCCACTCCATCGTTCTCATCGTCACTCATCCTCTAGGATGACTTCGTCCGGGAACCAGCATGTCGGATCCTCGGCCATCATGTCCCCAGTCTTCTCGTAGGCCTTGCATCTCGCCCCCGCGCAGGTGACCCGGTACTTGCATCGACCGCATCTGCCCTTCAAGAGCTCCCTGTTCCTGAGAGTCTCAAGAATGGGGGACTCGTACCACAGCTCCTCTAGACTGTTCTCCCTGACATTCCCGAGCTTCGTCTGAAGAACCATGCAGGGAATGACATCCCCGTTCGGAAGGATGGTGATGTACCTCGTTCCGGCGGCACAACAGCTCCTCGTGAACTTCTCCAAGACCTCATCCTCAGGAACGGTTCGCTCGACCTGAACCCAGTACTGGGGAAGCGCAATGACTCGGAAGATTATGTCCCCCTTCGACTGCCATTGGATCACCTGGTCTATGATGGTCTCCCTCTGCTTGGTTGTCAGCTCATACTCGCTCTGACCCCTGCCCCTGCCCGACGTGACATAGTCGAAGACCTCCAGGGCATTCGCGCCCAGGGCCCTTGCCATCTCCACTATCCCCTCGAGCTGGGTCCAGTTGTCCCTCCACATGAGAGGAGCTATCTGGAATGGCATACCCAGCTTCGCACAGTTCCTTGCTCCTTCCGCCGTGCGCTCCCACGCACCCTCCATGCCCCGGAAGCCATCATGGGTCCTTGGGTCTGCCCCGTCAAGGCTGATTGCGATGCCGCCACAACCAGAGGAGATGAGACGAGAGACAAGGTCCTCGGACAACGACATGCCATTTGAGCCCAGTACGGGCTTCACGCCCGAATCACTCGCATAAGCAACGAGGTCCACGAGGTCCTTTCTCAACGTGGGTTCCCCACCGTCCAGGATTATGACCTTCGCACCCAGATCGGCGACCTCGTCTATGACGCGCTTCGCTTCGTCAGTGCTCAGTTCGTTGCTGTCGCGCTCACCCGAATCGCTGTAGCAGTGCGGACACTTGAGATCGCATTCTCTGGTGATACCGAAGCTCACAAGAACCGGAGATCCGTATCGGTTCTGCATGTCACCGCCTCCCCAATGGATGCAATCTCACAAGAGAAAGGTTTCAGCTATAAGTTTGTTTGCCATTGCTCATGGCGGCAAAGCAGACCCCACCAGACCAAGAGGTCATTTCCATCTGCCGCACGAATGAGGCGTTCAGTCTTGTCTCAACCGGGCTTCTTCGCTGTCCGTTGAGGAGTTCTCCCTCTTTCTGACTGGCAGGAACATTCTTACGCGCTTGCAGTACTCATCGTACGCCTCGCCGAACTCCTTCCTCATCTCCTCCTCTTCGCGTCTGGCGAGACGGAAGTACATAAAGGCCAGTATGGGCCACATGATGGCCGTTATCACTGTTGGCCACCAGACGATGAGCCCAAATGTCACCATCAGAATGCCCACGTACTGAGGATGACGCACATGGGCATAGGGCCCATCAGTCACCAGCTGCCCTTTTCCCCTATAGACGTTCCTCCAACCGTACATGACAAGAAGAATCCCTCCGGCAACGAGCAGAAGGACGATGACGAGCAGAGCAACTCGAAAGGGAGGTGGAACACCGAATAGCGTCGTATCGCTGCCGCCTGAGAACTCAAAGCCGAAGAGAGTCGCAAGCACATACACGGTCAAAGGAATTCCGAACATCTCAAAGAAGAGCGAGATAAGGAACCCTTCCAGCACACCGGCTGACAGCCAATCCCTCTTCCTCCTCGGCCACAAGAATCCGACTGTGAAGACGGAGAACAGCGTCACCCAAAGAAGGAAGGCGGGCAGATTCAATCGAACCACTCATCCGCGATTGTTAAATGACGGGAGACTACTTGATACTACATTCGGACGCACAGGGCATGATGGCCGGCTGGCGGCCGTGATACATGAACGCTTCTGCATTCGATCCTCCGTGCCGCTCCCATGGTAGCCTCGGGTGGACGTCTGAATACGGTAGATTGAGCACTAATCGGACATCTGCGCCAGACAGCGATCCACGGCCTCGCAGGCCCTCTCGAAGTAGGCATTGATGCGACGCTCAGGATGAAACAGTGCGGAGCATATCTTTATCGGCACACCGTACCGCTCAGTCCGGGTTTCGAACTTCTCGTCCCATTGGGGAGGGTCAACACCGTACGCCTGACGAAGCTTGACGAGCACATCCACAGTGTCTCCCGGGAACTCGTAGGGAATGTCTATCACCTGCTGGAAGCCATCGGCAGCTGCCCGCTTCACAGCGTCCAAAGGTCGAGTGTTTTTCCCCCCCGGATTGTACTTCTCCTCGAGGAACTGGCCGAAGACCTGAACCACTTCGAGCCTACCAGACCACTGGACCGACTTCAGTATTGCATCTCTTGCGCTCTCGAAGGCTCTGCGCGCGTTTTCGTGGTAGCAGTCCGAGGCTGCATCGTATCGTCCTATCCTCGTGACGGGAAAGCCATGATTGGAGAGAAATACCGCAACGTCCGTGCCAGGGCTTATCTGGGAGAGTTCCTCCTCGACCTTGAGCACCACGCCCATGTCCAACTCCTTGTGACAGCCAATCTGATTGGCGAACACCACGGGAACCTCGGCCCCGCAGTTTCGGATCCCTTCCAGCACATGTTGACGACAGTGGTACTTGGACATTGAATCCGAGATGACATGAAAGTGCTCCGCGACCGCGATGCCGTTGCATCCGGCCTTCACCAAGTCCGCGACCACGTGATGCGGGCACTGTTGCTTCTCAGGGAAGGGATCTATGCCGTAGGCAAAGCGGACCTCGACTTTGTCGCCGTACTTGTCCTTCAATCGCCGTCGAACCTCCTCCTTCTGTGGTTGGGTCTGCCCGAAGAAGGGCGAGTTGTTGTTCATCAGTCGCCAGCGGTGATACACCTGAAAACCGTAGAACTGGAAGAAATCCGGCTCGTTCTGACCTGGCCCGGTCCCCTGGAGCAGGTAGTGGCCCTTCCGTGGGGCGGGGATCAGACCCATTATCCTCCTGCGAGGACGTATGAACCTGGCGGGAACTTCGTGTGGTCTGAGCCAGGCGTCAATCAAGCTTGGATTCGGACGGGGTTCCGTGGCAAAGATTCTGTCCTTATCCATCAGAATGGTTCCCCGCTTGGCCTTCAGAACCACCCTGGGGATCATGCCCATCTCGATGAGACTCTCGGCGAAGCTGCGAAACGAGTAGTACGTGTGCTCATTGTACTCGGGCGGCTCTCCGTGGTCGAGCAGAATGACACCAATCTTCCGTCGATTTCCCCTCTCACTCATCTCCATCTTGTCCAGAAGAACCACCTCAGATAAGAAACCTTGCGAGGAGATCCCTTTCAACCACCCTGGGGCAGGAGATTGACCTTCACAGAGCGACTGACCTCTCGGAGCTTGACGTCAATCGCTGCAAGTTCGTGAGGGTGGGGGACAAGCCGACAGCTGTCTGCCTGGAAATGGACAAGGCGGCTATGTGTACGGTGGAGGATTGATGCTCGATAGGGTTCATCTTGGCCGAGATCGGGTTGGTCGTCCTCACTGGTGAGGAATACCCGGAAGGCCTGATTGCATACTGACTGAGAGGAACGGGATGGGTATGGTGAATACCCTGTCTATGAGGAAAGAGACGGAGTCTGCCTATCATCGCTAGACGTTGCGTCCCCGAATCGGAGCCCGCCGACCGACCCTAGGCGTTGCGAACATCCCCGGATAGAAGGAAACGTCCACTCCGGTTTTGCCCAGATATCCATCTGTCAACGAAACCGTTATAATGTAGTTACAATATAACCATCCCACACTCATTGTTCGACCACAAGAAGGCGGAGGACCAGATGGGCGATCTCAAGAAACCAAAGGAAGTCAAGTTCGAGGTGTATGGCCAGGAGATGATAGAGAAGGAGGTCAAGCGAGCCGGAAACAGCGGCAGAATCTACCTCCCGCCAGACTGGGTCGGCAAGAGGGTCAAGATTGTCAGGGTGGACTGATGCCAGGAAATCCAGTCAAGATCAGACCGCTCGAGCGCGAGGACATTCCGACGGCCATGAAAATCCAGCGCAAGATAACAGGCAGGAGTCCGAGGGCGGGCTGGAAGAAGGAGCTCGGGGCGCACATCAAGGACTACCCGAAGGAGTGTCTCGCAGCCGAGTACGCGGGCAGACTGGCGGGCTTCATCATAGGCGAGGTCAAGACGCTCGAGTTCGGCGTAGAGAGGAGCGGCTGGATCGTCATGGTTGGCGTTGACCCGGAGTTCATGGGCCAGGGAATAGGCAAGAGCCTCGGTCGCAGACTGCTGGACCACTTCATGAGGAAGGGCATCAAGCAGGTCTTCACCGCTGTCCCGTGGGACAGCAGCGACCTGCTCGCATTCTTCAAATCACTGGGCTTCGAGAGAAGCGAGTTCATCAATCTGGAGAGGAGGCTGTGAATGATAGAGATGTTCAAAGAATGGTTTGACGCAAGACACGAATACGCCAAGCACTGGAAGGACAAGACGGGCGGTAGGGTGATGGGCTACTTCTGCACCTACGTCCCTGAGGAGATCCTGTACGCGGCGGACGTATTGCCTGTTCGGATCCTGGGAAGCCACGAGCCCCAGGATGTGACGGAGCCACACATCTTCGGCATGTTCTGCCCCTTCTGCAGGGACTGCCTCGCTCAGGGGCTGAAGGGCAGATACGACTACCTGGACGGCATCATGATTGCCCAGTCGTGCCTGCACATCAGGCAGGCCTTCACGAGCTGGGAGATGCACATCCCCGTCCCGTACAGCTACTACCTTCCCATGCCCAACCATGTTCAGAGTCCGCGGGCGCTGCCCTACCTTGTTGGCGAGCTGGAGAAGTTCCAGAAATCCGTGGAGGAGTGGACGGGCAAGGAGATAACGGATGAGGACCTCCTTCGGGGCATCGGCATAATGAACAGGAACCGCAAGCTGATGAGGCAGGTCTACGAGACGCGCAAGGGCGACAAGCCCCCGCTCACCGGACTGGAAGCGATGTACATGGTCGTCTCCGGGCAGATGACGCATAAGGAAGATCACAGCAGGACCATCGAGGATTCATTGAAGGAGCTCGACGGCCGCAATCAGGACAGGGAGGTTGGTCAGCGCCTGATGATAGTAGGCAGCGAGGACGACGACACTGAGTTCATCGGAATGGTCGAGTCATGCGGCTCCACGCTCGTCGTGGACGACCACTGTACAGGAAGCAGGTACTTCTGGAACACCGTGGAACCGAACGGCAGCCCAATGGAATCCATAGCTAAGCGGTACATCGAAAGGCCGCGGTGCCCCAGCAAGGATTGGGGAGAGAGATCGAGGATCCCGCACATACTCGCGCTTGCGAAGGACTACAACGCCGCTGGAGCAATCCTCGTGCAGCAGAAGTTCTGCGACCCGCACGAGCTGGACATCCCCGCCATAAAGCGGGCCCTTGAGAGCAACGGCGTGCCTACCCTCTTCCTGGAGCTGGACGTGACCGTGCCCGTTGGACAGTTCAAGACCCGCGTGGAGGCGTTTCTGGAGATGCTGATGGAGGAGGACCTTTTCTGAGGTGATATGATGGCGGACAAGTATCCCACTGAGAGGCTGAAGACATGGAACGAGGCCAAGGACATTCGGCTCAGCTATTACAAGGACTTCGCGGAGGCGAAGGAGAAGGGCGGCATCAGGTGGGCGGGCGGCGCCTGGGCCTTTGACGCTGTCCCGGCAGGGCTTGGCGATGACGTGTACCCGCTCACAGGAGAGCCCTACGCCGCGTCGACGGCTTTCAAGAAGGATTTCTCGGACGAGTGCCTGGAGGCGGTGGAGAAGTATGGCTTCGCGCGCGACCTGTGCTCCTATATGAGAAACTACTGGGGATCGATCCTGTTGAGCAGGTACACGTTCGGTGGGGAGTTCCCTAAGCCCGATTTCATCTGGACGGACCACATATGCTGCAGCCACGCGAAGTGGTATCAGGTCGCGGCCGAGCTCGAGGGAGGCGTGCCCTATTACTGCGTGGACGTGGCGGTGGGCCCGTACGAGGAGATGGATGAGAACAGAATCGAGTACATCGTCGGGCAGCTGCACGACGGCATAGAATGGATGGAACAGGTGACCGGGCGAACGTACGATGACAACAGGCTCATCGAGGCCGTCAAGAACGAGTTTCGCTCGACGTCCACCTGGGCAGAGATCTGCGCGTACAACAAGGCCGTTCCAGCCCCGCTGGACGAGAAGTCGATGTACTCACTATACGTGCTCGGGACGCTGAAGAAGCACAGCAGCGTCGTCGCGGAGTTCTACGAGAAGCTGAGGGACGAGGTCAGGGACCGCGTTGAGAGAGGAATCGCGGCGGTGCCGAACGAGAAGTGCCGTGTAATGACCGATACTCAACCGCCATGGGCGTTCCTCAAGGTGTTCCGATACCTGGAGAAATACGGATGCGTCTCCATCGGCTCGCTGTACACGTTCGGTCTCATAGGCCTCTGGGAGGTCAAGGAGGACGGGACATGGGGGCCAAAGACGACTCCGATGGAGAAGGGTATCTCGATAAACAGCAGGAACGACGCTCTCCGCGAGCTGGTGAAGTGGAACCTGGCCAAGCCGGAGTGGCAGCACTTCTACTCGCCCAAGTACAAGAGTGACATGATGATACGCATCGCAAGGGAGTGGAAGCTCGACGGCGTCCTGCTGCACTACAACAGAGGATGCGAGGGGCTGAGTCTCGGAATAGCCGAGAATAGGCTCGCCATCCAGGAGGCCGGATTTCCGGTGATGATATTCGAGGGCAACATGGGAGACGAGCGGGAATTCGACGAGGCGAGAACCATGACCCGCATAGACGCGTTCATGGAGACCCTCGGAGTGACAAAGGAGGCATGAGATGAAAGTTGCGGGTGTTGATGTCGGCGCAAAGTTCGTCAAGGTGGTTCTAATGGACAATGGCAACGTCATCGCCAAGTCCAGCAGGCTGGTCGGATTCGACACGAAGGGGTCAATTGAGGAGGCATATCAGGAGGCGCTCGGAACCGCTGGTCTTACGAGAGAGGATATCGCTCACGTAACCGCCACCGGATCGGGAAGAGCTGAGGCCCCCTTCAAGCAGGATGAATTGACGGAGGTGAGCGCCGCCTCCAAGGGCGCCACGACGCTCATCCCGACTGCGAGAACGGTGATCGATGTGGGCGCAGAGGAGGGAAGAGCCATGCACACGGATGCTGACGGAAAGGTGCTAGACTTCGTCATAAACGAAAGATGTGCCGCGGGCGCGGGCTCCTTCACGGAGGCAATGGCAAGGGCATTGGAGATCCCCGTCGAGGAGATGGGTCCTCTCTCGCTGAAGGCGACAGAATCGGTTCCGATGAACGCACAGTGCGCCGTCTTCGCAGAATCAGAAGTGGTCACGCTCGTTCATGAGAAGACCTCAAAGGAGAACATTGCCCGCGCGATCCACGACGCGATTGCGAGCCGCATATCCTCCATGGCGCGAAGGCTCTCGATTGAGCAGGATATCGTCCTTGTGGGGGGCGTGGCAAACAACGTAGGCTTCGTGGATTCGCTGAGGAGGGAGCTGAACATGGATGTGAAAGTCCCGGAGGAGCCTGAGTATGTAGCGGCCCTGGGGGCGGCCAAGGTGGCCGCTGCACGGGCAGGAGGTGGTTCCTGATGGAGAAGAAGGATTCCGAGTTCTGGCGTTGGAAGGAGTACAACTGGAAGGCTCCAGACCTGGATTGGCAGGATTTCGAGATAATCACCGCCGGCGTTGACATAGGCTCAGTGAGCTCCCAGGCGGTGGTCATGGGAGACGGGAAGCTCTACGCGTACAGCAACATGAGAACGGGCTCCGACAGCCCAGACAGTGCCAAGAAGGCGATGGATTGGGCACTCAGGGACACAGGTATGACCCTTGAGAACATCCGATACGTCATCGGCACAGGCTATGGTAGAGTGAACGTCCCCTTCGCGAACAAGGCGATAACGGAAATCGCGTGCCACGCTCGTGGAGCGAACTGGATGTACGGCTCGTCAGTGCGCACCGTCCTGGACATGGGCGGGCAGGACTGCAAGGCCATCCGTTGCGATGACCGTGGAAAGGTGACGGCTTTTCTGATGAACGACAAGTGCGCTGCCGGCACGGGAAGGGGAATGGAGGTTTTCGCGGATTTGCTAGGCGTCCATATAGAGGATATTGGTCGACTGTCCTTCGAGATCGATGAGGAGCCGCCCGAGGTCAGCAGCACTTGCGTCGTCTTCGCCAAGGCGGAGGCGTCCCAGCTCCTCCGGGAGGGTTGGCCGAAGAACAAGGTCATCGCCGCATACTGCGCTGCCATGGCTCATCGGGTGTTCACGCTCCTGGAGCGGCTGGGCGTGGAGAAGGAGTTCGCCATCACGGGCGGCATCGCAAAGAACGAGGGTGTCGTCAAGAGAATAGAGAAGGAGCTCGGAGTCCAGGCCCTTCAGACGGACTACGATACCCAAATCGCCGGCGCGGTCGGCGGTGCCCTGTTCGGAAAGACACTTGTCGAGAAGGGGAAAGCATGAAGGCCAACTACGGCTACAAGGACGGCTCGGGCGAGTACTTCATCACCATCGACACGGACAAGTGCACAAGCTGCGGTGAGTGCATCAAGGTCTGCCCGGCCAGCGTGCTCATCATGGTGCCCAACGACTTCGACATCGAGGCCGAAGACATGCCCGCCGTAACGGAGAAGGAGAGGTGGAAGATCAAGTACACTTGTGCACCGTGCAAGCCCGTGGACAAGGACGCGACGCCGCCGTGCATAGAGGCGTGCAAGGAAGACGCGATTGAGCATTCATGGTAGGTGGGATTGAGTCGCATGGTTTCCCTCCGCATCGATGAAATCGAGGTCTCCGCAGGGGAAGGGGAGACCATTCTGCAGGCGGCTGATAGGACGGACGTTTACATACCGAGGCTGTGCTATCATCCAGCGCTCCCCCCGGGTCACGGCGGAAAGCCCGCCAATGTCGTCTATCGCGGCCAGGAGAAATTCGAATGCACTTTACCGAAGGAATTCGAGGGCTGCAGGCTCTGCCTGGTCGAAGTCGACGGGAGGGAGGAGCTCATCCGCGCGTGCGATACGCCCGCCGAGGACGGCATGATCGTATGGACGGAAACCGAGCGGATTGTCAGGGAGCGGAGGCGCAACCTCAGCAAGATCCTGGCGACGCATCCTCATGTATGTTTGACGTGCGAGCAGCGGGAGGGTTGCCCCCGAGAACCTTGCTCCATGAACGTGCCATGGGAGGAGCGATGCTGCCCCGAGCTCGGTCGATGCGAACTGCAGAAGGTTGCGGAGTACATCGGCATCCCCGAGGACACGCCCCGATACGTCCCCCGAGGCCTGTCCTGCCAGGACCAGGAACCGCTCATCGTGCGCGACAACAACCTCTGCATCAACTGCACGAGGTGTGTGAGGGCGTGCAACGACCTTCGTGAAATCGAGGCGCTCGGCTTCATCTTCGACGGCGAGGACTACGTCGTGGGCACGGTGGCCCCCACGCTCAGCGACTCGGAGTGCAAGTTCTGCGGCGCTTGCGTGGAAGTGTGTCCGACAGGTGCGTTGCAGGACAAGGGCATCGAGTTCGCCACCCGCGAGACGGACCTCGTCCCGTGCAAGAGGGACTGCCCGATCGGGATCGACGTGCCGCGATACGTTCGACTCATCAAGGAAGGGAAGTACGCTGACGCGACCGCTGTCGTGCGGGAGAAGGCGCCCTTCCCGCTGACGCTCGGCATGGTGTGCTTCCATCCGTGCGAGGAGACCTGCAGGCGGGGAGAGGTGTCCGAGGCCATAGCCATCTGCGGGCTGAAGAGATACGCCGCCGAGAACGATGACGGCTCGTGGAAGAGCAGGGCCAAGACCCGCTCGGACACGGGGAAGAGCGTCGCAATCGTGGGCTCAGGGCCCGCCGGATTGACGGCCGCCTACTACCTGAGGAGGCTCGGGCATGCGGTCACGGTCTTCGAGGGCGATTCGGAGCTCGGCGGGATGATGCGCTCGACGTTCCCGAGCTACAGGCTGCCCGACGAGCCGCTGGACAAGGACATAGAGGACATACTCGGGCTCGGGATAGAGGCGAGGACGAACACGAAGGTCGGTGAGTCCGTATCGCTTGAGCAGCTGAGAAAGGAGCACGACGCGGTCCTTATCGCCACTGGCGTGCAGCTCAGCAGAAGGCTGGACATCGAGGGTTCAGACCATCCTGACGTCCTGTGGGGCGTCGACTTCCTGCGGGAGGTTCGAGCGGGAGCCGCCAAACCGCTGAGCGGAACGGTTCTGGTCATCGGAGGAGGGAACGTGGCGATTGACGTTGCGCTCTCCGCATTGAGGAACGGTGCCGAGAAGGTGGACCTCGCGTGCCTGGAGTCGGACGAGGAGATGCCCGCCTTCGAGTGGGAGATAGAGGAGGCCCGCAACGAGGGCGTGAACATGAACACCTGCTGGGGACCCAAGCGCATCACGATCGTGGACGACAAGGTGACGGGAATCGAGCTGAAGTGCTGCACTCGCGTGTTCGATGACGACGGGCGCTTCAGCCCGCAATACGACGAGTCCACGTGTACGATGATGGACGCCGACTATGTGATCATGGCAATCGGACAGGCACCCGACTTCTCCTTCCTGGGCGAGGATGTGCAGACCCGAGGACCGGTAATCGTGACTGACGCTTCAATGGCGACCAACGTCCCAGGCATTTTCGCGGGCGGGGAAGCCGCCAAAGGGCCCGCCTCGGTCATCGACTCGATCCAGACAGGCAGGGACGCATCCATCTCGATTGACCGCTATCTTGGCGGGAACGGCGACATCAAGGAGACGCTCGCAACGGAAGTCGAGTTCCCGCAGAACTTCGGGCGGGAGGAAGGATTCGCCCGTAGGACGCGCACGGAGATGCCGTCGCTCCCGCTCGAGGAGAGGACGAAGTCCTTCGACCTCATCCATCTCGGCTACGGCGAGGAGCACGCCCGCCAGGAATCGGGACGCTGCTTGCAATGCGACATGAGGCTGAAGCTCGAGAAGCAGAGGCTCCCGCCTGAGAAGTGGCTCGCGTTCACGGAGGAGAACATCGAATCGGTGCCGGAGGTCGACGGCGTCATCCAGCTGCTCGATGAGAAGAAGGAGGTCGTCTACATCGCGGGCTCGCAGAACATGAGGGCTACGTTGGCGGGAGAGCTGCAGGCGAAGGAGGATGCGAAGTTCTTCACCTTCGAAGAGGACAAGATGTACACCAAGCGGGAGAGCGAGCTGATACAGCAGTTCCTCCAGAAGAAGGGGAGCATGCCCAGGTACAACGACGAGCTGGACGATCTGTTCTGATGCGGTAATCGGATGGCTACGTCATGCGACTGAGACGATCCAATCCATCTCGACGCTCACCCTCACCCAGTATCCGTGTCCCGGGAGAAGCATTTCCGCGTCCCCGAGCACCCTCAGATGATGTGGCGGGGCGGGATCGTATCCCTCCACGCGCAAGGCTCCTGTCTCGGCCTTCAGGTCCCCGACTGTGTAGGAGGAGTTGAAGGAGGGAAATGATACCAGATTCCATCCTTCGTGCAGGTGTATCGTGGTCTGAGCGGGAACGACTCCCGCCACGGTGAGGTTGCAGTCCTGAGTGACGTTGACCCACAACCCCATTGTGTGGTTGATGTCGTAGAGTCCTCTTCTGTATCCCTTGTGTTTCATGTACCACTTCCACTCCTGAGATGAGGAGTCGTAAGACCAAGCCTTGTCGTACGCGACTGTCTGAAGGACGGTCTCGATGCTCTCGTTGGATTGGATGAGAGGGACGGAGACGAGGTTCGGTCCCTGCATCAGGGGGCGGATGAACTTGGACGCCTGTTCGGAGGCGAAGGACGTCAGTCCCGAAACGGAAACCGCTGACACACGATAGAAGTGGTTGTCAGGATCTCCCTCTCCCGCACCGAAGTCGACGAAGGAGGCCGTTCCTGCGGGAACGGATGTGTGAAGAACGTAGCTCGAACCAGAGGAGTCGAAGAGAGTCCCCCTGTGTATCTCGTATCTCGCGACGTTGTCCATTCCCTGCCCGTCGTCAGGAGAGAGAGTCCACGAGAGCAGCACGTCCTGCAGACCGATCCCGCTCAGGACGGCGTTGAGACCGCCTGGCGGCCCAGGAACCGACGTGGAAAGTCCCGCGATGGATTCGGCCGCTTGAGCCTTGGACTCGACGTTGCCCGCGATGTCCGTCGCTATCGAGTAGAACTCGTAGTGTCCATCCCCGTCAGGGAAGTCGAAGGACCATGAATACGGGACCGTGGGATC
This sequence comes from Thermoplasmata archaeon, assembly GCA_046761045.1. Classification (GTDB taxonomy): domain Archaea; phylum Thermoplasmatota; class Thermoplasmata; order RBG-16-68-12; family JAGMCJ01; genus JAGMCJ01. The sequence continues at coordinate 175,516 of JBHIFJ010000001.1, read as the reverse complement.
AGTGGAATACCGAGACCAAGCATTCCAGCTTGCATTGTCGGTGCTGTGCCTGTACCACAAAGAGACATCTTCGACGCCGCTGGTGGCGTCCTGGGCTGTTGAGTCAACGGTAACGGGCGATAGGGAATGCCAGTACGGGATGATGGGCTCGACGTACGAGGAGGGCGGTGTGGGATCGTATCCGCAGATGGCATCGTAGCCAGGAGGTGGGGATTCTATATTCCCGAGGTTGTCCACACCCATTGAGTAGAGCTGGTAGAAGCCCTCTCCTCCGGGGAAGTCGAAGGACCATGACCACGGACTACCCGTGTCAACCGCGAATGACGTCCACATGCCCCACGATGCGTTGTCCGTGCTATGCCTGTAGAACAGCTCGACGGTGTCTATCCCTATCATGCCACCATCCGCTGTGGCAGTTATCATGACCGGCGACGTGACGTGCCAGTACGGAGAGATGGCATCCACGCTCGTGTTCAGCTGCGCGACTATGTATCCGGCCTCTGCCTCTGGGGCAGGGGACTTGCCCTCAACGTTGCCCGCGACGTCCGTCGCTATTGAATGGAACTCGTAGTGACCCTCGCTGTTGGGGAAGTCGAAGCTCCATGACCATGGAGGCGATGTATCCATGCCGAACGGAACCCATGGGTTCCATGTGGAGTTGTCGCTGCTGTATCTGTAGTGAAGGGATACGTTCCCGACGCCGCTCAGCGTGTCCGTCGCGGTTGCTGTAATCGTCACTGGTGAGCTGTGCCAGTACGGTGCTATCGGGTCCACGTACGAGGATGGTGGCGTGATGTCATATCCATAGGCTGCATCGTAGTCGGACGGCGGGTCCTCCACGTGTCCAATCTCGTCCGTTGCGATTGTGTAGAGCTGATAGACGCCCTCTCCCTGCGGTGTTGTGAAGGGGAAGCTGCCGGTTGCAAAGGTTCCCGATAACATGTCGTTCGCCCATTCGCTCCACGGTGTCCATGAGGAGTTGTCTGGGCTGTATCGATAGTAGAGCGAGATGTTCGCGAGACCGTACCCGTCCATCGCGGTCCAATTGACGTCGAAGCTCGGGCTTGTCTGCCAATAGGGCGAGATCGGTTCCGCGTACGAGACTGGTGGTGAGAGGTCGTCCGTTCTCGTCATGTAGTAGATGTCCCAGTCCCCGTCGGCTTGGTCCTGCCAGACGACGCTCACGACGTCGCCGTTGGTGGCGATGTTTGGATGTGATTGATTCTCGAACCCAACATCGTTGCTGATGTCCTCCTCAGGATGCCAGGTCGTTCCGTCGTAGTGTGCATAATGAATGTCGCAATCATCAACCATAAAACAGATGTTGTTCTCACCTACTTGCCACACCACATGGACGTTCTCGCCATGGACGGCGAGATTGGGATAGCCTTGGAAGTCGAGGCCGCTGTCGGCGCTGATTTCAACTTCGGGCAGCCATGTGGTTCCATTGTACTGCCGGTAATATATGTCAGGGTCCCCGTCTCCCTTATCTCGCCATGCCACATGCAACCGGCCTCCATCAAAACCAATTGATGGGGCGCCTTGATCCTCGGTCGTACTGTCTGAGCTAATCTCAATCTCGGGTTCCCATTCAGTTCCGTTGAAGTGTCTGTAGATGATATCATAGTCCCCGTCTCGCTTGTCCGACCAGGTGAGATGAACCTCGTCGCCATCAAGGGCAATAGAAGCATCGTGGGCCATGTCCGACCAAATGTCCGCCGTGACCTCCTCAATCGGTTGCCATGCCGTACCGTTGAAGACTGCGTGGAACAGGCCTGGACCCGAGACTTCGATATTCGCCCAGACCACGTGCACTTGACCGTCTTGCACTGCAATCTCAGGCTCCAGATTGCCAATCGTCACGTTACTGGTGTCAATCACGACGACAGGTTCCCATTCAGTTCCGTTGAAGTGTCTGTAGTGAACACCGGTTTTCCGAGTTTCGTTCGTGAACATATCATGCCACACGACATGCACATCTCCGTTCTCAACGGCAATTGCGGGGATGTTCTGGTCTTCGTTCGTAACATCAGTCGTGATGACCTGTGGGATATCCCAAGAGACACCATCGAAATGGGTGAAGTAGATGTCGTAGTTCTGGTCTATGGGAGGAGGTTTCTTCGGCCAACCCTTATCGTCAGCCCAGACGACGAAAACTTCGTCACCCTCAACCGCAATGTCCGGATCCCACTGGTCCTCAGTATCGTTGTCGGAGCTTATCTGCTGCTCGGGATTCCATCCTGCAGTGGCGTTCTCGGTAACGGTGTCAATCATCACGGGCATGGCGAAAAGAACGAAGGTGATGTAGGTGAGTGCAACAGCAAGGCTATGTATCCGTTGCGCCAAGCCTATTGCACTTCGGCTTTGCATATTGAGGCCGTTCATCTCGAAGTTGTGTCCCACCATACATCTTTGCATTGGGTTCTGGCCAGATAAGCGTTCCCGTTTCGAACTACGATGCCCGCATGCTAGAACGATCACCTTGTCCAATGGGAATCCCAAGCCTAAGCAGGTCTCCTTCCCCGAGTGCCAATAGACGGTGGAAGTGATTCAATCCGATTTCACTCCTAGCTGTAGTCATGGTACTCACTTACGTAGTCGGAGTCTGTGCAATCACCACTGTTGACGTTGATCGATGCATACCATGTGACGTAGACCCGGACGTTCTCCTTCACTCCATACCAAGTCAGAGTCAGCTGATCTGATGAGCTTGTGGAACCGTACGTGTAGACATTCTTCTCCACGGCTTGAGGGTTCCGGCCTGGATAAGTCGACGAGATGTAGTAGTGGTGCGCCTGTGGCAACGAAGCACCTGTCCTGTTGTCCCACCAGTATATTAGAAAGATGTAGGCAACGTCATCATCTTCGTCCACTTCCAGGACGGTCTCCATGCTTACGAGAACAACATCGGCGTCGCAAGTCAGCGAAGGGTCATTGTCGGTCTCTGTGTATCCCCTGGCGACCCCTCCAGTACGTACCGTCGCCTCCACGGCTAGCGCCAGCCAGAACTGCAGGAACATGCCGAGAACCATAGCCCACATCAAGGCATAGCCTCTCAATCTCGGATTCCTTCTCAATCTCTCCACGATGTTCGCCTCCCTCTCGTTCTCTGCAACCGATTCCAGATATTTAATGATTTCATCCCAGGAGCGTCGGCATCACACGGATTGGGAGAGAGGCCGAGATATGCACAGGGCGACCTTCAGCCGACGAGTCGAAGGAAGTGGTCTACATCGCGGGCTCGCAGAACATGAGGGCTACGTTGGCGGGAGAGCTGCAGGCGAAGGAGGATGCGAAGTTCTTCACCTTCGAAGAGGACAAGATGTACACCAAGCGGGAGAGCGAGCTGATACAGCAGTTCCTCCAGAAGAAGGGGAGCATGCCCAGGTACAACGACGAGCTGGACGATCTGTTCTAGACGTATGGATCAAACAGATGTGTTGCATCCTGACGCTTTGAACGGAGTGTTGGGAACAATCCGAATGGCCTCCCTAGATGTGCATGTCCGATACCCATATCCAGCCCCAAAGCCCACCAGGTCGCTGCGCCCGCGAGCGAAGGGTCACGCTATCTCAACTCTTTCTCTCAGCGCCTCCCTCACAATGGTTACCCGCTTCCTCAACACCTCGAACTCTTCAGGCGTATAGCACACGAAATCGACGGGGTAGCCTATCTCTTGAACGATGTGCCATTCGTGGTACAGCTTTGAAAGAAGGCTCAGTTTCCTCTTCCGCTTGCTCACAATCAGCAGGTCTATGTCGCTGTCCTTTCTCCTCCTGTCTGTGACCTGCGAGCCGAAAAGGATCATCCTCTCTATCCCGAACTTCTTCGCCACTCTTCTTCTGAACTCCCTGAGCATGGGAATCACTTCAGGGTTCGCTCCACCCATTGCACCACTTCTCTCGTTGCCTCGACGACAGAAGGCACCTTCCTCTCGCCGAAGGAAACCTCGACGTCGGGATACCTCGTCACCGTGTAGAAGGGCGCTATCAGCCCGCATGGCTTGACAATGGTCTCGGGAGCCTCGACGCTCTTAGCCAAGTAGACGAGGTCGTGTGTCCTCTCGAATCTGTCCAGCCTCTTGATCTGCAGAGCCTTCAGCGCCTTCTCCGCGGCCTGTTGTGAATAGAAGGCCGCCGCGTTCAGCATGCCTCCTCTCAAGTTGTATTCTGCCGTCTTCAGGTCTGCGATGGGGTGCTTCCACCACTTGGAGGCCTCTTTCATGTCCGTTCCTCCAATGTCCCCAGCCTATATGGATTTTCCTTATTGAACACTCCCCAACATCGGACTAATCAGCTCCCCAGTCGATGAACCTTTTAGGGGATTCACCACAGTTCAAGCCCCGGTATGGCAACACGAGTCGGCACACCTGAGCTGAAACACTCACACGTATCTTATACCCTCACATCCATAGAAATTCTGGTGATGAACTGAAGGAGATGATCTCGGTCAGGAAGGAAGGGAAGTTCTACGTCGCCACGGACCCGGTGACGAACGTCGCTGACCAGGGTGCCACGGAGGAGGCTGTCGAGAGGCTCAAGAAGGGGCTCGAGGAGCACTACTAAATCCTCATGCAGAAGGCTCCCAAGGGCTCCAAGACATCCTTCGTCGAGATCGAGGTCGAGAAGTATGCCGAAGCTCCCGGTTCTGGCGGTGCCTGATGGGAGAAAGATGCAGACTTGTGGTCCGCTACTCAGGCGCGTAGGGATGGATCTCGTCCAATCTCGCCTTCCGCGGACCATCGTCAGTCTTGATGATGACCCAAGGATTGCCGAAGAGCCTCATGAACTCCTTGCACCTACCGCACGGGGGTATGATTCCGTCGTCGCCGTTCTTGTGCCAGCACGCGACTATCGTGTCCACTTCCGTGTGTCCCTCGCTGTATGCCTTCGCCAGAGCAGTGTACTCTGCACAGATGGAGCAGGGCGCAGATTCGGGATGGTCGATGTTCGGTCCCGAGAAAATCTCACCGTCTTTCGTGCGCAGGGCGGAGCCGACACCAGACAGCCTCTTTCCGTTCCATCTGACGCTGGAGAATCTCTTGGCGACTTCGCAGGCCATCTCCACGAGTTCCATGTCCTCCTGATCCAAGGGTCTCATGAACGGCTGATACGCCTGCCGCGTATAAAGGATTCTTGTGAACACCCGAAAAGATAAGGAACACCGACCGCTATTCCTTCCTTGATGTGCCCTGTGGAGGAGATCGCTTTCGAGGAGGTACTGGAGGACCCCTTCAAGGTCAAGATGCTGTCCGCTGGGCAGATCGAGCGCTTACAGAGGGAGCTGAAGACGCTCCTCGAGAAGGAGCACGCGCTGGTGCGTCTCAACGAACCCCGCCCGGCCATCTTCGTCGGGGACACTCACGGGGACCTGAGAACGACTGCATCGATCATGACAAAGGAATTCCTCACGCCGGGGGACAAGCCCCATCTGGTCTTCCTCGGCGACTATGTCGACAGAGGTCCAAATGACATAGCGAACATCAACCTCATCGGCATGCTGAAGGTCCTTTTCCCTGACAGAGTGGTGATGTTGAGGGGCAACCACGAGAGCGAGGAGATGAACAACATTTACGGCTTCCGCCACGCGGCTTCAAACCATCCGTGCATCGGGGAGTCAGGATTCAAGCGATATCAGGAAGTGTTTGCGGCCATGCCTCACTGCGTCCTGCTCGAGTGGAACCGCGTGTTCGGCGTCCACGGTGGGATTCCGTTCGACCCTCATCACGAAGGGGCGTTCTCACTGGGCGAGCTCAAGACGCTCAAGAAGGCCAAGCTCTTCGAGGACCTGGAGGAGGCGAGCCGCCAGATGATGTGGGGCGATCCGAGCGAGGACATGCCCGCAGAGGAGAGGTTCGAGTTCAACTTCAAGCGCGGGTTCGGGTACCTGTTCGGCCGCCGAATCTTCGAGGAGTTCATGGACGGCAACGACATCTCGCTGGCGATAAGGAGCCATCAGATGTTCGAAAGAGGCTACTGGTACTTCTTTGACAATCGCCTGCTGAGCATCTTCTCGACGAAGCACTACGGAGGCTACGACATCAAGGCGCACTATGCGAGAGTCGACGTTGACGGGAGCTTGCAGTTGCTGGAAGTCTAGAGTTCAAGACTCCAGATGGCCCCTTCATCTCGGATTTCGAACCCGACCGACTTATACACCCTCTCAGCGGGAGGGTTCAACTCATCGACGGCTACGTAGAGCGTGTCCATCCCCTGATTCCAGAGCCAACTCATCCCGTTGTGCAGGAGGGCTTTCCCGATGCCCTTGTTCCTGTGGGCTTTCGCGACACCGAACAGCTTTATCCATCCGGCCTTGATATTGTGAACCTCGTTGTACTCCAGCTCAATCTCGGAGATGCAGACCCCCACGACCTCGTCGTCCATCGTCGCGAAGTTGATTCTGACGATGTTGGGCGACCATTCCCTCCACCTTCGGAGCGAGTCCATCGTGTTCGGTGTGTAGTACTCGTCCTCAGAGAAAGCGTCATTCTCCAAAATCACAAGATCCTCAAGCTGCTTGTCCGTCGCCTCGCGCAGAAGGAATTCCTTGAAGCCGAGACCCTCGGGCAGAGTGTGCGGGGGCAGTTCTCTGTCCCTCTTAATCATGAAGAACTCGCGGTGGACTATGCTGAATCCGAGATCGTGCCTGACGGTGTCCCTCCAATCGGTTCCCTTCAAATCGAAGCACTTGGCTTTGCCGAGGCCTCTCTCGCGTAGATAGTCCAAGGACCGCTGCATGATCTCGTTCTCTATGCCCCTTGCCCTTTCCTCGGGAAGAACCCACACACCGAGCCATCCGTCGTCCTGTCCCTTTTCCCGGCGATCCTTGGTGATTCTGGCCCCGCCATAGCCGAGGAGCTTCTCTCCTCTCACCGCGACCCAATGACCCTCCGCGTCCCACTCATCGTGCCCGAACGTGTTCTTCCTCAGCTCTTCTGGACTGTGAACCTCCCAGAGAGGGTTGTCCCGATTGGAGATGTTGATGATGTCCAGAATCGCGTCCAAGTCCTCCAGTGTGGGATTACGATACTCAACAATTGGCATTCCCCCAGGAAATCGGTCAAGCCACATAAGCCTATTGGTCAGCACAACCAATATAAGCAGGGCTGGCTATCGCCCAAGAGGATGACAAAGGAGGAGGAGCTCGCCAAGGAAGGCTGGGAGAAGCAGTCCGTTCTTTCGGAGCCCCGCCTGACCGAGGCCATGGAAATGTACGAGGAGCTCGGATTCGAAGTCCTCGTCGAACCCATCGACCCGGAAGAACTGGAAGAGGAGTGCAAGGAGTGCTTCGTGGGCGAGCAGTGCAAGGTCATCTACACTCGCAAAAGAACACCTTAAGAACCCCTCTGCATTACGCATTAGCTCAGGGGGAGAGAAAATGGCCTGGCTGAACATCGGAGAATCGCTTCGGGTCAACGCTTCCAAATACCCGGGCAAGATGGCACTCAAGGACGAGAGGCGAGCCCTTACATTCTCCGAGCTGAACATCCGCGTCAACAAGCTTGCCAACGCGCTCCTGGGAATGGGGCTGAGGAAGGGCGACAAGCTTGGCATCATCTCGTACAACTGCATCGAGTTTTTGGAGGTCTACCTCGCCGCAGCGAAGTCCGGCGTCATCGTGGTCCCGCTCAACTGGCGGCAGACCGGAAAGGCCTTCAAGTACATCCTGACAAACTCCGACACTTCCGTGATGGTCGTGCATTCCGACTTCGTGGACACGATCAACGAGATCAAGGATGAGCTTCTGATTGCACCGGACAGATACATCTGCCTTCACGGCGAGCCGCCAGAAGGTTACATCGGTCTCGAGCAAATCCTCAGGAGCGGGAGCGGGGAGGAGCCAGATGTCGACATTGCCAACGAGGACACGTGGGTCATCCTTTACACATCTGGGACGACCGGCGTGCCAAAGGGCGTGGTCCGCTCCCACCGCTCATACATTGCGTTCTATCTAATCAACGAGGTCGAGTTCAGCTTCAGACCAGATGACTACGGTCTCATCGTGATGCCCCTCTTTCACGTGAACTCGACGTTCTACTCGTTCGTCTTCACATACATCGGGGCGAGCGTCTACGTGCACAAAGAGAAGAGGTTCAACCCCGAGGAAGTGCTTCAGATCATCGACAGCGAGAAGATAACCTTCACATCCCTCATCCCAACGCACTACAACTTGATACTCTCGCTTCCAGGCGAAACAAAGGCAAAGTACGATGTCTCCTCGATGCGCTCCATCCTTTGCTCGTCCGCGCCAGTGTGGAAGAAGACGAAGCTGGAGATAATGGACTTCTTCAAGGGCTCGAAGCTCTTCGAGGCGTACGGCTCCACCGAGGCGGGCCTCGTCACCCTGCTACGCCCGGAGGACCAGCTGGACAAGCTCGGCTCCATAGGAAAGGAATGCATAGGCACAGACACCATCAGGCTCCTGGACGATGACGGCAGGGAGGTCCCGATAGGCGAGGTCGGAGAACTATACTCCCGCGGGCCCATGATGTTCGACTGTTACTACAAGAACCCAGAGAAGACGAGAGCGTCCTTCGTGGGGGAATACTTCAGCGCTGGCGACATGGCTCGCAGGGACGAGGACGGTTACTACACCCTCGTGGACCGAAAGGACAATATGATAATCACCGGAGGGGAGCACGTCTTTCCGTCCGAAGTGGAGGCCCTGATCGGCGAGCATGAGGCGGTCCGAGCTGTGGCCATCATAGGCGAGCCTCATGTCAAGTGGGGGGAGGCGGTTACTGCCGTGGTCGTTCTTAAGGATGGCAAGGAGTGCACCGAAGAGGAGATAATAGAGTTCTGCAGAGGCAGAATGGCTGCCTTCAAGAAGCCAAAGAGGGTGCGTTTCATCACTGAGGAAGAGATGCCTCGGACACCGACAGGGAAGATCCTGCACAGGGTGCTCAGGGAAAGGTTCTGTGGCTCGCCAGAGTAGCTACAGTGCATAGAGGGCCGCACCGAATGCTCCCGTGAACTGCGGCTTTGGCGGTTTCAGCACTTCCCGCCCGAGTGCATCCTCAAGCAGTTCGAACAGTATCTCATTATGCGCAGCCACTCCACCAGTGAGGACAACATCTCCGATGAGCGGGTCCATCTCCTGGATCCTCTTGATGATCGAACCGAAGACGGCCCGAACGATGTCCTCCTGCTTTGCACCCTCCCTGACCTTGGAGAGGATCTCCGTTGCAGTGAAGACAGTGCAGTAGGCTCCGATCTCGATTTCGCGTCCGGAGGACAGGGCGATGCCGTTCATCTCCTCCATCGGGATGTCCATCCTGCGCGCGATTTCTTCCAGGAAAGCGCCAGTTCCCGCCGCGCACTTCCTGTTCATCTTGAAGTCGACTATCTTGCCTGCCTCGTTCGTGCGGATGACCTTCGTGTCCTGTCCTCCGATGTCGACTATCGTCAGAGCACGGGGGAAGTAATGATGGCACCCCTTGCTGTGGCAGCTGATCTCTGTCCTGCTGGAATCGGCGAAGTCGACGTTCTTCCGCCCGAAGCCTGTGGCGACGATGGTGACTCCGTCCGCTCCGATACCCGCCGCTTTCAGGCTCTCAGAGTAGACGTCATTAGCGACCCTCCTGAGGTCCATGCCCGTTCTTCTCACCGCCCAGGAGAGCTCGTTACTGCCCTCGTCGATTATCATGCACTTCGTGGCAGAGGCTCCGACATCGATTCCCGCGAAGTACACTACCTCTCCTCCAGCTGCTCGATGAAGGCCTCTATGTTCGTGGCCGCCTGCTCGTCCGACCAGCATCTGAGATCGTTGAGGTCACCGTCCAGCGTCAAGGTGGGTATGCCGTGGTCCTCCATCATTCTTGGGGGCATCCCATAGCTTGCGTTCGAGTTGGCCGGGCAGGTCCTGGCATCATGGAAGATTATCCCATCGACCTTGAACTTCTTCACCATATCGAGTATGTACCTCTCCTTGGCGGGCTCTGAGCGATTGACGAATACCTTCGTGTACGCGAGGGCCATGCTCCTTATCGGATCGTGTGGCGTCATGTCATCGAATATCCAGCTGTTGCAGTAGGTGGATGCGACCACGCAGGCCTTCAGGTTGATGAACTGCTCGGAGAGCTTCCTCAGGCGTCCCCAGACGGGCATGCCTTCCCAGTACAGCCTGAACCGCTCATCGTCCACGGCAGCGACCCCGTTCTCGAGCCTTTCGTCCATCTCGGCCTTGAGTTCCTTGTAGTAGTCGACAGCGACCTGCAGACCCCTCATCACGACGATTGGAGCCATGTGGATGGTGCCGTCAAAGAAGGTCAGCGGCGATGGCACATGGGCTGCCGTGTCCAGGAAGCCCTTCCACAGCTCCGTGGCCTCGAGCGAGAGCGCGACCGCCTCCTTCAACCTGTCCTCGTCGAGCTGCTCCCCTGTTATCCTCTCGAGCTGTGCGATCATCTCCTCGTACTGCTTCGCCACATCATCGATGTGATGTTCCTCCACCTCGTCCAGGTACTTTGGCGGGTGGATGCTGACCACCGGGGCGTCGAACCGGCGCCCGAAGAAGGAGAACCACTCATAGAGGTCCCTACACTGATTCGTGTTCACCGCCAGCACATCCGGCCTCGGGATCGAGGACACTCCGTACGCATCCCTGAGCGGGGTCTCGCCACTGAGAAAAGCCCCTATGTCGCTCGTGAGGTAGGAGCAAATCTCAGGTGAGTAACCGACGGCATTTGCAACGGGGATGTACTCATCCGCCAGCTTTCTAGCGCCAATCAGTGCAGAGTGGTTCTCGGGAAAGTACACCTTGAAGCCGAACGCCACGAGGACCTCCATGGGACCTACGCTAGAGCACCAGGCCACTCGCCCAGTGTCGTTCGCGGCCTCGTCCAGCTCCTCATAATGCTGCTTCAGGATCTCCCGAAGACGCTCTGCCGCACGGATCTTCTTCCTCTTGGTCCCGCCCAACTCAATCACCCTTCAGATAGAGGTCCTGCTTCGCCCTCAGCAGGTTCGTGACCGTGGTCTGGTACGGCGTCTCAATCCCGAGCCTCTTCCCGTACTCCACAATCTTGCCGTTGAGGAATTCAATCTCGGTGGGCCTCTTGCACTCCACGTCCACGAGTGTTGACGGCTTGTGATCTCCGCCCTTTCGGAGGTAGTCGATGCAGAAGTCGAAGAAGTCATCGCCGTACTCATAACCTGCCGCCGCTGCGACGGCTATGCCCTCCCGGGCTAGGTTCTGAACGATGTCGAACGTCTCTGGCAAGTCCATCGCCTGCTTCATCGTCTGTCCAGTGACGGCACAGAGGGTGCCCAGCGCGCTGTTGAGTATCACCTTCTCCCACACGTATTTCCTAATCTCAGACGTGTACTCGGTCTCCAGACCCGCTGCGGTCATTATCTTAGCGATACGCTTGGCGAATTCGACGCCATCATCCGACGCCGCCCCGATGTAGTTTGGCTTGTTGAAGAATGTCATCCTCACGTGGCCGTTCTCAACGAACCCGCCAGCATAGTTGACGACGACCCGCAGGGCGTACCCCCTGCCGAAGGCGTCTGCGAGCATCTCCTCCGTGTCCATGCCGTTCTGGTAGCTCACAACATACGTGCCTGGCTCGATGACATCCTTGAGACTCTCGATGATCTTCGGAAGCACGCAGGCCTTCACCGCCGCGAATATCACATCGATATCCCGCCCCTTCAGCTCGGAGATGTCGTAGCAGACCTCGGGTATCACGACCTTCAGGTCCTCGAGTCCCGAGACCCTCAGACCTTGGGTCTTTATGGCTGTGAGGTGGTCCTTCAGGATGTCAACAGGATAGACGATGTTACCGCCGTGCACCAGATGAGCTGCCAATATGCCGCCTACCGGCCCGACACCGACGACGGCTGCCCTTAGCTGCTCTCCAGAACCCATGGTACCCCTGCGGCTGATAGAATGCCGAATCCATCAATAAGGTTTTCCCATCAGGCTGCTCTGTGCGGATGCTTCACATGTCTTAGCCAGTCGTAACGGTCTTCCTCCGACCAAGACCGGCTGTCCATCTGGCCGACGGAGCCTCTCTTTGAGCATTGGATCTCCTCTCGCCACTGTTCCAGAAGTCATGAAATTCACACTCACGGTTGCAGAACCACAGGGCTCCTGCCTCGCTATGTCTCCACTGCCCTCTGCTCCCTTGACACGTTCCATGCGTCCTATCACCTCAACAGCGTGCACGGGACCCGTCTCACGGATGAGTCCATGATCTGCCATCGGGACTAAACGTTATTAGCGAGAGTTGCTTCTGGTAATCCACCTGAAAGGCCAGGAGGTCTGTCATTGAGGAATGTCGCTGTTGTCGCGGCCGGTCTTGCGCCCTTCGGCGTGAGGAAGGCAACGTGGAGAGAGCTTGTGCAGGAGGCTGGAAAGGCGGTTTTCGATGACGCTGAGAACCTGGACAAGAAGGAAGTCGACAGCCTTTTTGTCGGCGCAGCCATGCCCGAGCGGTTCGCCTTCCAGTCGCATGTCGCGCCTATCGTGGCGGAGCAAGTGGGAATAGTTCCCCACAAGGTTGTGACGAGGACAGAGCTTGCGTGCTCCTCAGGACAGTCCGCTGTCAGAACGGCATGGGCTTCCATTGTTACGGGGCTGAGCGAGGTCGCGCTCTGCTTGGGTGTGGAGAAGATGAACCTTCCTAGCATACTGGAAACGCAGACCAGCATGGCTTGCGTCCTCGAGCGGGAATGGGACGGCGTTCAGGGAGCGTCGGCGCCGCCCTTCTTCGCGATGTGTGCGCAGAGGCATATGCACGAGTACGGCACCACGGAAGAGCAGATGGCGATGGTTTCAGAGAAGAACCACCATTTCTCGACGACGAACCCGTACGCGCAGTTCCAGAAGGAGATTCCCGTGGAGAAGGTCCTCAATTCACCCATGGTCGCCCCGCCGATAAAGCTCTTCGACTGCTCAGGGATAACGGATGGCGCTGCGGCGGTCATTCTCACGACGAAGGAGAGGGCGAAGGAGTTCACCGACACACCCGCCTATATCATTGGCTCGGGCCAGTGCTCCATGGGCAGCAATCTCGCCAACTACAAGAGCCTCTCGACATGGCACCCGCTCAAGGTGGCAGCGAAGGAAGCGTTCAGGTCCGCCAGCATCGAGCCCTACCAATTGGACTTCGCAGAGCTGCACGACTGCTTCTCCATCTCCGAGATAATCGAGTACGAGGACATCGGTTTCTGTGAGAAGGGTGAGGGCGGGAGGTTCATCGAGGAAGGTCAATCGAACATCGGAGGCAAGATGCCCGTGAACACGAGGGGCGGTCTCCTGGGCACTGGCCATCCACTTGGAGCAACGGGAATCGCTCAGATCGTGGAGGTCGTCCAGCAATTCCGGTCGGAGGTGCCGAAGGAGAGACGGGTTGACGGTGCCGAGATGGCTATGGCGCACAACCTGAGCGGGGCGGCGAACGTCCACAGCATCCTGATATTTGGGAGGTCGCCGAAATGACGACAATAGTGCTGCCCTACCTGCTCGATTTTTACCCGCTCCAGGACGAGGAGCACACCCGCATCCATCAGTTCTTCGCCAATCTCAGGAAAGGAAAGCTGACCACGACGAAATGCAGGCAATGCGGAGGGACTTTCTGGCCCCCGCGTGTTGCCTGTCCGGGCTGCAACTCGGACCAGTTCGAATGGGTTGAGCTTCCTGACCAAGGCGAGCTGTATGCGTTCACATCCATGATGCTTGGCGCCCCGCTGGGAATGGAGAAGGACGTTCCGTTCGTTCTGGGGATGGTGCAACTTGACGGAACGGAGTTCAGGATTCTCTCGAGAATAGGCAACGCGAGCTACGAAGACTGCAGCATTGGCATGCGCGTCAGGTTGGAGACATACGAAATCGAGGACGGGCGGGTCTGGTTCAGGTTCGTTCCAGCCAAGTAGAGAAACTAAGTTATACCACGTCTCATTTCACGGTCAATGGGGGAGGATATGAAAGTCGAAGACATCAGAAAGATTTGTGTTCTTGGAGCCGGCACAATGGGAGCTGGTATCGCTCAGCTCTGCTCGGCCAGCGGCTACCAGGTATCCATGAGAGATATCGACCAGAAGTTCGTGGACGGCGGGTTTGCTCGTATCCGCGGTCCGCTCGAGAAGAGAGTGGCGAAGGGCAAGATGACCCAGGAGGATGTCGAGAAAATCATCAGCAACATCGAGGGGACCACCGACCTGGCGAAGGCGGTAGAGAACGCCGACATCGTCATCGAGGCGATCTTCGAGAACATGAAGGTCAAGAAGGAACTGTTCGGGGAGGTTGACGACATATGCCCCGAGCACGTGATCTTCGCATCCAACACGTCATCGCTGAGCATCACTGAGCTGGCATCAGCAACCAAGCGGCCGGACAGATTCATCGGCATGCACTTCTTCAATCCAGCGCCCGTGATGAAGCTCATCGAGCTTATTCGCGGCTCCGAGACCTCGAACGAGACGCTCGCAACAATCAAGGAGCTCAGCATCAAGCTCGGGAAAGAGCCTATCGAGGTGAAGGAGACGCCGGGGTTCGTCGTGAACCGCCTGCTCGTTCCCATGCTGAACGAGGCCTTCAACCTTCTGGACGAAAGAGCGGCGTCGCCCGAGGACATAGACAAGGCCATGAAGTTCGGGGCCGGTTGGCCAATGGGTCCCTTCGAGCTGGCAGACTACACAGGCATAGACATCGGGCTTGACGTCATGGAGGTTCTCTTCCGAGAGACTGGAGACCCGAAGTTTCGACCCTCGCCGCTGCTGAGGAAGTACGTTCGGGCGGGCCGCCTGGGACGCAAAACGGGAAGGGGCGTCTACGACTATGAGTAGGGGGTGGCGAGATGGCTTTCGTGGATCTTGAGAAAGAGGGCAGGATGGCGAGGATAACCATCGACAGACCAGATGCACTGAACGCCCTGAACTCGGATGTCCTGTCCCAGTTGAAGGACGCTGTGGACGAGGTCAAGGCGGACGAAGACGTACGAGTCGTCATCATCACGGGCTCCGGGGAGAAGGCATTCGTAGCGGGAGCCGACATCAAGGAGATGCTCGGCAAGACGCCGCTGGATATGAGAAAATTCACGATTCTCGGTCACGAGGTCATGAACTCCATCGCGAAGATCGAGAAGCCTGTCATCGCCGCGGTCAACGGATATGCCCTCGGAGGTGGCCTGGAGCTCGCCCTTGCCTGCGACATCAGGATTGCATCGGAGAACGCCAAGCTCGGCGTACCGGAGGTCAAGCTGGGCATATTCCCAGGATTTGGCGGGACTCAGAGACTCACCAAGATCGTCGGCAAGGGGCGCGCAGCCGAGTTGATCTTCACCGGAAAGATGATTAGCGCGAAGGAGGCCGTGTCCATCGGGCTCGTCAACAAGGTCGTCCCGCTCGAGGACCTGATAAGGGAGGCGGACGCAATGGCGCAAGAGATAGCCAAGAACGGGCCCATAGGAGTGGGGCTCGCCAAGTCGGCGATCAACAGGGCGCTGGAGACCGGCCTCGAGGATGGTCTCGCATACGAGCGGGAACTCGTCAGCCTGACGTTCTCGACAGAGGACAAGGAAGAGGGGATGAAAGCCTTTCTGGAAAAGAGGGAGGCCAACTTCAAGGGAAGGTAGTCAGACGATCAGGTATCCCCCATTGACGTGTATCGTTTCGCCCACGATGTAGTTGGCATCCTCCGAGCACAGAAACGAGACAGCGGCGGCCACATCCTCTGGCATCCCAATCCTTCCAGCCGGAATCCCGCCGAACTTCTTGGCCTTCTGCTCTTCATTGTAGCCTGCCAATATGTCCGTGTCGATTGCACCTGGAGCAACGGCATTTACGAGGATGCCGTACCGCGCTACCTCGAGGGCAAGGGACTTTGTGAGGCCAATGATTGCTGCCTTCGAGGCCCCGTAGTGAGCCCCTTGTGTTGAGCCCTTGAACCCAAGCATGGACGAGATGTTCACTATCCGGCCCCAGCCCTCCTCCTTCATCCTCGGAATCGCGAGCTTGCAGCAATGGTACACGCTGTCGAGGTTGGTCCTCAGGACTTTCTTCCAGTCCTGGTCGTCGATCTCATCGAAGAGCTGTCTTGGATATATCCCTGCATTGTTGACGAGAACGAGTGGGAGACCGATTTCCCTGCCCGCAGTTTCGAACATGCTTCTGACGTCGCTCCTCATGGAGACGTCAGCACTCACGACAAGACCTTTACGGCCGGCCCTCAGGACATGGGCCAGGGTCTCCTTCGCCATGTCCTCGTTCTTCAGGTAGTTGATGATGACATCGAATCCATCCTTCGCCAGCCTTATCGCGCAGGCCCGCCCGGTTCCCCGCGAAGCTCCTGTGACAAGCGCCACTCTGGACATCAACATCACGGCTCCTTCATGAACTCGATGAACTCGTCCAGTGTCCGGTCCTCGAGCGTGTAGTTCTCCCTCTTCTCCTCGCCTATCGTCGAGGACGGTTTCGGACCGTAATCGTGCCCTGGCCAGACCTCCATCTCCTCAGGGAGTGCCTTGAGGCGATTGAGGCTCCCGTACATCTTTACGGTGTCGCCGTCCGCCAAATCCGTCCTCCCGCACTCGCGAACGAAGAGCGTGTCGCCCGTCATCATCCTGTTGTCCACGATGACACATATGCCATCGGACGTGTGACCAGGCGTGTGGATGATCTTGAACTCGAGATTGCCCATTTTGATCTTCTGGCTGTCGTTCACGCCAATGTCCTTCTTCACACGAGAGGTCTCGTGTGCGATGACCTTCGCCCCGGTCTTCCTCACGAGATGCTCCGTCCCTGAGGTGTGATCGGGATGGGAGTGGGTAAGGAACACATACCTGAGCTTCAGCCTCTTGTCGGCCATGATGCGTAGAATCTCCTTCTGATACCCAGAGGGGTCGACGACCGCTGCTAGTCCGGAGCCCTCGTCGCCTATCAGGTAGGAGAAGTTGTCGCCCTGCTTCCGAACCTGCTCAAATATCATTCGTCCTTTGAAGGGAACGCGACCTTATCTGCTTTTCCTACTTGATCCTCTCGAGGCTGAAGGCGCCTATGATGAGTCCTCGGTCCGTATGCTTGTACCGCACCCAGTCCCTCGTCTGAACATCGCATATCCCGTGAACGGAGAGGAAGGTCTTTCTGTCCTCCTCCTTGAACATTATCGCTCCGTCCATCTGATGCTCGATAGCCTCGATCACCTTCTGGTCGTGCATCCCTCGCTCCAGAGCGAAGGCGCCCACGAATCTCGTCTTTCGGAGGTCATTAATCATTCTCTGGATGAACTCGTATGCCTCATTGGGCTCCGACCGGGAAACGCTGGGCGACAGGCTCAGATATGCGATCCTGAAGTATGGATGCTCCTCGCCGAGCAGGCTCTCGATCTCGTGCAGCCCCTCCAGGATGTTGTCCAGGTCGGCTGCCCCATTGACTCTGAAGACACCCTTGCCTTCATCAAACCCGAGCGATTCTGGCGGGATCTGAGACGTGGCATCAATCCACTTCACAAGGCCCATTCTCTCATACTCCACGAACTCCATCAGAATGGGCCCGATGTCCCTTGTGATCTCTTGTGGTGGCTTGGACGTAGTTATGACCACTGCCGGTATGCCCTTCCTCAGGCCCTCGGCTATGAAGTTGAGGATGGCCACCTCCTTCCCGAGGAAGGATGGTCCAACGAACAGGATGTTCGAGTTGAAGGGGATGCCTCCGTACAGAAGGTCGTCAAGCTTCGATATGCCGGTCTTGACCTTCTCCACTTTCCTTTCCTCGGTGACAAGCTCCTCCATGTCCTCAATGTCCTCCCTGAGCCTCTGCTGGATGGCCTGCTCCCGCATCTCGAGTTCCTTCTCCCTCTGATATGCCCAGTTCTTGAACTCCCGCTCTTTCGCCCGGAGCCTTTCCTCTCGAATGCGAAGGGACTTCTCTCTTTCTCCGTGGTCGGACGCCGGGCTGGGTTTTTGTGCCCCGAGCACCCGCAGATTCACCAGAGCCTCCTTCTCTTCCAGCTCCTTCTCCCGCCCGATAAGCGCTTCCATCCTCTTCCCGATGGACTTTGACTCCCGCTCAAGTCTCTCCTCCAGCTCCCTTATCGTCCTCTCCTTGTGCTGCAGTTCGATCCTCTTCGTTTCAATCTCTTCTTTCAATGAGTCGTAGTCGGTGACCTTTTTCCTCGCCTTCCCCGCGAGTTCTCTCAGCTTCTCCTCCCTCTCCCTCAGCCCCTCGGCCTCCTCGCTCAAGGCGGCCCTCTTCATCTCTAGGGCTTCCGTCTCCTTCCTGAGATTCGACTCCCGGTCCGCCAGCTCCAGTTCCTTGGCAACATAGCCCCTCTCCCTGCTTTCCAAGTCTTCAAGCCTCTCGGACAGCGTGGACTCCCGCTCGTCAAACTCGGTCTTGAGCGAATCCAGGCTCAGACTGAACGCCTTGAGTTCCTCCTCCTTTCTGCGGAGACGCTCCTCCCACTCCTCCAAGGCGGGGGCTTCGCCTTCTCTTGAGGGTACCTCCGAGACCTTCCGTGCGATGGAGTCCAGTTCCTTCTCCCGGTCCATCAGCTGGCTCCTCTTCGCGCCCAGTTCCCGACGCAACTCCTCATGCCTTTTCTTCTCCTTGGCCATCGCCTTCTCGAGGGAAGTGAGTTCCCGCATCTTTGCATCCAATTGGATTTCCCTGCGCCTCAGCCTGCTGTCCCGTTTGTGGATGGCGGCCGCCGTTCTCGTCAGATCTTCCCTGGCCCGCTTGGCCTTCTCCTGCTGGGACTTGACCTCGCTCTTGACCAGCTCCAGCTCGCTCATCTTCGCATCGGCATCGGCCTTGAGGGCTCCTACCCTCTTCTCCATCGCTAGTAGCTCAGACTCCCGCTTGTCTATCTGCGCTTGGAACTTTGCCAGCTCCTTTCGCCTGGACTCGACGAGCATGAGCGTCCTTGAGAGCTCGCGGTCGTAGCTCTCCAGATGTGCTTCCCTTCCACGGAGTGCCCTCTCCTTATAGTCGAGAAGTGCCTGCATTGATTCGAGCTCCTTTTGCAACGATGTCATCTTGTCTCTGTTCGCCCGGATTATGTGGCGCTCATGAGCCGATGTCGAGCTTGCTAGGACGTGAAGCATGGACCCGCTGAGCTGGTAACATATGGCGCTTCCCAGGTAGCCCATCACAAGAGGAAGATAGCTGGGCGGAAGGGAGGAGAGGACCATTATGAGTCCGAGGAGGACCAGCGGAATGATCGAAGACCCGATGCTCGTCCCCTTCCTCAGCCCCTTCCCCCGCCAGGTCATGGCCATGGAGGTCATTACGAATGAGAACCCGAGTATCGATACTGGATATATCCACGGGGCATACTGAATCCGAAAGACTCCGAGTTCGGACACAAGAACGACGACGAGGCCGATGATGGGGATGATGATCCCCAGCAGAGTAAGGATGAAGTGCGCACTCGTCCTCTCATAAGAGTAGTGCTCCCACTTCAAGGCGAGAGCTGCCACACCCACACCGGCTCCGACAGCCATAGGGAGGATCCAGAGGAGCAGGGCTGTCCAGGAGAAAGGAGGGTCTGAGAAGATATCTGTGATCTCCATCAAATAGGCCAATATGGCATTGAATGTGAGAACCATGGCGGCAATGACGCCGTAACCGTGTGCGCTTCTCCCAATTCGCAGCTGGAGCCTGGCGGTCTCGGCGATGATGGCGGCCTGCTCCACCTTCTTGCGCTTCCCGCGAGAACTAGTGCTCATACCATCCCAGCCTATGGTTCCCTTCCGACTGCTCATCGTTTATGGCATACTTAAGGATATACGTTTCGCAATCGCATTTGATACTGCGCCCTTGGCGGTAACTTAATACGAGAAGGTCGAATTACCCATTGCATCGGGGGTGAGGATGTTTGGCGAAGAAACCCAAACTCGAGGAGAAGCTTGCTGCGAAGAAGGAATCCGCTTGGAAGGGCATGAGCAAGTCGATGAGGAAGAAGGTCTTCAGCTACGCTGATGGATACAAGGATTTCATGAGAAGGGCGAAGACGGAGAGGAGAGCCGTCGAGGAGATCGTGTCCACGGCGAAGAGGGAGGGCTTCGTGGAACTCGATTCCGTGGAGGAAGTGAAGCCAGGTTCCAGACTCTTCAAGGTGAACAGGAGCAAGAGCGTTGCACTCTTCGTGATTGGGAGGAAACCACTCACAGAGGGAATCAACATAGTAGCATCGCACATCGACTCGCCCAGGCTTGACCTCAAGCAGAATCCCTTGTACGAGGACAAGGACTCCGAGGTTGCGCTCTTCAAGACGCACTACTACGGCGGCGTGAGGAAGTACCAGTGGGTGAACCTCCCTCTGGCCCTGCATGGGAAGGTCATCTTGGGCAACGGAGAGGAGATCGACATCTCCATCGGCGAGGAGGAGAACGATCCTGTCTTCATTGTACCCGACCTCCTGCCACATCTTTCGTACAAGGTTCAGAACGAGAGGAAGCTGCCCGAGGGCATCAAGGGCGAGGAGCTGAACGTACTCGTAGGGCACTTGCCCCTGGACGACAAGGATACAAAGGAGAAGATCAAGGTCAAGGTCCTCCAGCACCTCAACAAGGAGTTCGGGATGACGGAGGAGGACTTCGTGAGCGCCGAGTTCGAGGCGGTGCCTGCCGGGAAGCCGAGGGACCTGGGGTTCGACAGGGCGATGCTCGTCGCCTACGGTCAGGACGATAAGGCGTGCGCGTATGCCTCCCTCGCTGCCATCGTAGATCTGAAGACTCCCGCCAAGACGTGCCTCGCATTCTTCTTCGACAAGGAGGAGATAGGAAGCGAGGGTGTGAGCGGCGTGCAGTCAAGGTTCTTCGAGCTTGTCATCTCGGACCTCGTCGAGAAGGTGGAACCCGGGTGCAGGGATATGGACCTTAAGAGGATGATTGCCAAGTCGAAATCTCTATCGGCCGATGTAGAGGTTGGCCTTCACCCGACATTCAAGGAGGTTCACGAGCCCGCGAATGCTGCACGCCTGGGACGCGGCATTACGATAACGAAATACACGGGCGCTCTCGGAAAGGCGCGAGCAAGCGATGCCAATGCCGAGTATGTGGGACAGATAAGGAATCTCTTCAACTCAAAGAAAATCCCTTGGCAGGCGGCTGAGCTCGGGAAGGTGGATGAGGGTGGCGGCGGGACAGTAGCGCTATTCCTGGCCCGGCACAACCTCGATGTTCTCGATTGCGGTCCGCCACTCCTGGCGATGCACTCGCCCATGGAGGTTTCGAGCAAGGCTGACCTCTACAACTCATACAGAGCGTACCTGGAATTTTTCAAGAGCGACCTCGGTCCAACGGCCTGATTATCTTCGACGCCTCTCGATGAAGAGGGCAATGAGAATCAGCACGATGACTATGGTGACCGGGATGAGCCAGTAGAGGAGCGGAAGCCCCTCGTCCTTGGCCGGCTGCCCAGCCGAGTAGCTGTAGGAGAGCAGGTCCCACTCACCAACTGGAATGAACCCGCCGATGCTCCTCTCGATTTGCACACCCGCCCCAACCTCCGTAGAGTAATAGCTGTCCTCGACGAGGCCACTGGACTCGGTCCTGGTCACGTGATGGGTCAGGAAAGATCCCGCAGGCACGCTCACTTCGATGTTCTCCGTGCACGAATAGGTCACGAAGATAGTACCACTCCAGTCCGTCGAGTTGTAGAGCGGCGCGCTTCCCTCGACCTCCACGAGCATGGTCTGGTTTGATGTCCTCAGCAGTGTCGCATTCCCGCTATCGTCTACATCGAATGGATGCTCCCAAGTATCCTGGGTGACGCTGTTCATTGTGGTGTTCTGCGCACTCAGGTAGAAGTTGAGGGGAACTCCCATATCAATGATACCGCGGAAGACAAGCGTCGTCTCGGACCTGACTATCTCGTAGCTCACAACATCCCAGTTCTCCAGTCCCACCATTGTCCAGTTCCCGGAGACGTTGAAGCCCTCATAGACGCCCGAGAAGGTTCCGTTACCGATGATCTCATTCCTGAGGGTTTCGTATGGTGAGTCGACGAATACCGACTCGACGTCTGTAATCTCCATCTCCACTATCCCTGCCAGCAAGAATCCAGGGGGGTAGGTCATGTTCGAAGAATAGATCCACGAGTTCCCTTGTTCGTAGTTCGGCAGAACAACCTGTCCTGTCGAACTCCCGGACGATGCGGACAGAACGATGATTGTAGACAGCACTACCATCGAACTCAGCTTCTTCATTCCTTCACGCTCCAGAATGGTTAGGTCTCAGCCTTTTCCTTCGTCAATCCCTTCGTGAAATCCTCTTCCATGATCACCTCTCTCATGATGTTTCGCACGGCAGAGGGTTCCAATTCGACTAGATCCCTTCTGATGAGGGCGAACTCCTTTTCCTCAAGCGCCTCGGGATCGAGAGGCAGGATGAGTATGGAGTCCTTCATAGCCATCCTTTCATTGAGGTCATGCAGCAAAGTAAGCGAGGACTGGAAATCGTTGTGAGAGATGATGTACTCTAGGCCGTCGAGAAGAACGACCGTCTTCTCGCCGGTCGAAACGAAGTGCTCGACAGCTCTAGAGATGCCCTCCAATGGCCAGGGTCGTATCGTGTCCTTGTCACCGGAAACTCTGCTCAGCCATAGAACAGGGGTCTTCTCCAGGGAGAACTCACTTCTCACCCGCCTCGGAGGGAGCCGTGTGATGCAGAGACCCTGATATCCATGGGTGACGAGGTCTCTGAAGACCTCAAAGCTCAGATTGGGACTCGTGTCGACAATGAGATAGCTCTGCCCGTCGTGAAGCTCAAACCTCCTCTGTGTACCCAGATTCGCCTCGGAAACCGGGACGACCAGCTCCTGAAGGTAGCTCGGACCCCTCACAGCGTAGGCCACAAGTCCGAGCATCAAGATCCCGAACACGAACCCGATGCCTCTGAGGTCGATGGACTGACTGGGCAGCACGACTTCAAAGAACAGCTCGGATAATGTGTATGAGACCATGCCAATCAGGATGAGGTAGGTGTTGAAGACCACGGATTTCGGCAGTTTTGTCCTCATCAGGTAGCTAATCAGCTTGCAGGGTATGAAAAGGACCGTCGCAATCGAAGCGATGGCCAGCATCGCGATAAACCAGAGAGGGAAGGTGAATGTGAAGGTGCTCCCACCCTCATACACCACCTCCACCGGTGCGATTATGGTGGAGATTATGGCTCCGGTCATGATGATAAGGTAGAAGATGTATGCGCTTGGGAACTCCCTGCGGAGATATCTGCCAAGATCCCTCGCGCCCATCATCTCGGGGTTGGCGATGACGACAGCGAAGGCGCCCGCCATTATTCCCATCAGAAGGTCAAATGTTGCTTGTATCTTCTTACTTACAGTGACGAAACTACTGAAGTCCGTCTGGGCAACCGCCGTATATATGAAGAGGTGAGCAGAAATAGCGCAGACGAGGAAGAGAATGGATATTATGAGAATCGTCTTGTGAAAGGCCTTCATTGTTCTCTGCCTGAGCAGCGCTATCACTATGACAGCTGACATTGTCAGGGCAACAAAGGCGCTGATGTATTGGAGTATCTGACTACCCCCATCTCTTAGCTTCTGGTCGTCTTTCCACCCATTTCGCGGCTTAAAAATGATGTCGTTGTCGTTATCCATAATGATAATTCTGGCAAGATGGAGCGAGGGCGAGACGTTCTCAATCTCGAAATAGATAATCAATTTTGATTTTCTCAAAAGAATATTAATCCGTTGCCATTCGAATCTTGCACCCTGAGGCTGTCCTGGGAGAGTTCCACTTTATGGCAAGGAGAACAGTCGAGCTCAGCTCGGAGGACATCGACGTGCTGTCGAACATGGTTACCAAGCTTGGAGGTTATGCAGAGAGCCTCCTCGACAACCTAGATCTAGGAATCAGCAAGTCAAGGCTCGAATGGCACATCAACGAAGTGCGCCGCAATCTATCGAGACTGAGAGAATCGAACGGAGGAAGGACAATAGCACTCAGACCACCTGGAATGAGCAACAGCCCAGTGCTGGACAACACGGGCGACACATGGAACTATGTCCAGACACTGAGGTTCGCAGCCGGCGCCACCATGATATCTCAGAAGTACTACAGGTTCATGTCGTCGGAAAACCTGAGAAAATCGATGATTGCGAAGATCCTGTACAAATGCCAGACAGGAATTCTGGATGACCTGATAGACACGCAGAAATACTCGTACATCGAAGCAAAGGACCTCTACCACCATGTTCTGTCCTCGATGACCGACCCGGACTTCAAGATAAACGCTTTCAAGAAAAAGCTGATATCGATGATGAAGCAGGAGCAGCTGAGCCTTTTCGATCTGATGACAAATATCACCGCCAACTTCAACAAGATCTTCGTGGAATCGCCTCACGGGCACGAGTTCTTCTATCAGATGGAGGTTCTGGACGAGAGAGTGACGTTGGGTCAGGCATTGACCATGTTTCAGAAGGAAACCTCCCTGGACACCAACAAGATAAGAAAGATCGCCTCGAAGTTCTATGCCCCCGCGGATGACCTTGGGTGGTACGACCGCCTGGCAAACTACGTCAGCGGGGGGACGAGGTACAATCTTATTGACATGTCCTTCTGCGACAAGCCACTCGACATCGGCCACATCGATGCCCTCCTAGAGGGATGGTATTACTACGACGTGGTAATCGTGTATCTGAACAACATCGTGCACATCTACCAGGACCTCAAGGAGGGGATTGCGAACCTCTCGCTCATATCACTGAGGGAGGAGGAGATCTCGAACCTCAAGACCCTGCAGGGATACAATCCACGCCTGACCGCAGGCGACTATTCCAGCCACCTGTACGGGCTCGCAAGATACGCCTCAAGGGCTTTCGAGATTATGACAGGCGCGCATGAAGATGAGACTCTCTACTATCCGTTCATCACGGTGATGATGCCCATAGTGATGATGGCCGACTGGATTGGGAAACAGGACTCGTTCATCGGGCTCTATCTTGGCGAACTTGCACCGACACTGAAGAGGACTGCTGAAGAAATCGAGGCCGCGCCTGAAGCCCCTGAGGCCGTTGCCTAGTTCGCAATCGTCCAGACTGCATCGGAGGCAACTTCTATCCAGTATCCCATGCCTGGATCAAGGAACTCGCTCGGGGTGAATTCTCTTAGAAAATACGGCGGAGAGCCTGTATCGTATCCTTCGACAGAGAGATAGGGAACTCCCGCCAAGGCATTGCTCACCGACCTGGACGTGGGAGAAGGAAAGCCCACGAGATTCCACCCTGCCTTCAACTGAATCGTGAACTGGGGCAAGACCGAGCCTGCGAGAATCAGCTGCGAATTGGATGTGATGTTGACCCATATCCCGACGGAATAATCGACCGTCGTGAGCGTGTCCACATGCCTGAATGGAGCATAGGTCCTCCATCCGGACGACGAGAAGGTTGGGTCGTACGCCCTGATTGAGCTGTACGAGGCCATCGACACGTCCTTCCAAAATTCCGCGCTCGATTGAAGGAAGGGCACCGAGACAAGATGCTCACCCGAAGGAAGATTCAGAACCTTCTTCCCGCCCTGGCTCTCGCTCATTCCGCAATTGCCCCTGGTGTCGTTGGAACAGACAACATAGTAGTAGTCACTCGAGTCGTTGCGTCCTGCACCTGCATCGAGGTAGTTACTCGAACCCGGAGGAAGACTCGCAAGGAAGGAGTAGCCCTGACCACCGTTGTCGTACGCGGAACCTCTGTAAATGGCATAGTTCGCCACGTCGAGGCCGTCATCTGGAGAGAGGTTCCAGGTTATGTTCAGATCCTCGAGGGAGGCCCCTTCCAGACTTGCCGTCACGTTCGCAGCTGGAAGTGGAGGTATCGTGTCACCCTGCGTCACGTTAAGCACGATACTCTGCACGGGTCCCCAGTTGCCCACGGAATCCATGCCCCTCACGAAGAGGGTGTGCAGACCAGTTGAGACACCGCTCACGTCGATTGAATACTTCACATCCTCAACCACAGAATCCAGCGAGCCGTCGGTTGCGGCCATTGGCACTCCCTTCCCCTCCCCGGGGTCGAAGTCCACGAAGTACTCGGCCGCGAGAACATCATTCGCACCTGTGAATTGATCTGACACCGTGGCGGTGAGGTTGGAGAGAGGCCTTCCCTCTGTCGGGTTGGGGCTCAAACCAATCGAGGTGACGAGCGGCCCGGAGAGATCTCCCGTCGTGGTGTATGCCACCGTCAGCCTCGGCGCGTAGGGAGTGGCAAAGCTCGACCCGCCCTCGTAACCTGACCTCCATGCAAACAGGACACCGAGAGTCACTGCTGGAGATCGAGGGCCATCAAGCCTGAAGGATATTCTGCCATTGAGCAGATGGGACTCCAGTAGCCCGAGCTGGGAGGGGTCGAACTCGAAGGTGTTCCACTGCCAAGCATCGAGGTCCGAGTTGGCGAGCGTGGGAGGAACCGTGGCCTCCACACTGGCCGCCTCAATGTCTGGGAAGGCATGCGTCGTCCAGCCGGGATCGATGGCACTATCGAGTAGCCTGAGATTCCATTGTGAAGCCTGGCCATCATATATCCACCTACTGCCATAGAACTCAACCTTGGCATTCGTGACGGAAGCGCCGATAGGTATCGGGTCCGTTGGGAACTGGGCCGCGCCTAGGTAGTCGACATCGTAGGTCGGCCAACGCCTGTTGCTGTGTCCCACGAGAACCTCGGGATCTGTAAAATGGTTGCCCGTGGCCTCCTCGTCCCTGACCCAGCCGACGTATCCGTATCCAGGGACCTTCGTGTATCCAGGCAGGGTCCTGAAGGAATACTTCAGCCCGCCGTTGTCTTCCATGATGCGATTTCCGGCCATATCGGTGGAAGCCACCTCGAAGTAGTACTTCGTGTCTGGGGTCAGCCCATCGAGGATGATTCTGTGCTGCTCTTTCACGGCATCGTCGGACTCCGCGCTTCCGAGTGCTGTTGTGAGACCGTAAGAGACCTCGCTGTCCGCCACTTCGTCCGTTTCCCATGTTATGACGGCAGAGGTCACGTCCGGAGTTGCTGCTACGTTCCGGATCGCAGGAGGCAAACCATCGGCAGTGGCATTGGCCTGTCTTAGTCCAGGCGGGGAGACCTCTGTATACGTCGCTGTAATCATATCACCATGCGAAACTGTCAGGGAACCTGGGACACCGGGGACGGGCGTCGAGAGTATGCTTCCGAAGAACACGTTCGTGTCCGGCCCTGTCTCGACGAGTGGAACCAGCTCACCTGTGGGCTCAGATGTGCTGTTGATAACCACATCGATGAAATCCTGAATTCCGGGATTCACGTTGAGGTCGGTATCATAGAGGGTTATCCCTATATCGTCCGTCAGCAAATATGACGTCCTGTTGAGATAAATGGCTCCAACACCAGGAGTGTGGATGCCCGCGATTTCCGCAAGAACGGCGACTGCGACCTGTGCCGTCTTGGTGACGAGGCCCATGTTCAGCTTGTCAATCGTATCCGTGGGCTTGTGGTAATTCGGCACATTGAAGACGGTCTCGATTCCCATCATGGCAGGGTAACCCTGCTGCCAGAAGGACACGTGGTCGCTTCCACCCCCTCCAGAGGTCACGTAGTCCGTCAGGTCGAGACCTATCGAGTAGTCCATATTGGCCTCCAGGAACTTGTCCAATATCCATGCGGAGGGCGAGTTGGCTGCAATGTCCAGACCCAGCAGGCCCGACGGATCGTAGCCGACCATATCGAACTGAAGGACCATGCCTATGTCCATACCTGCCTCTCTCGCCTTCTTGGCGAAGTGGTCACTGCCGATGAGACCCAGCTCCTCAGCGGTCCATCCGGCGAATATTATGGTCGAGTTGAACTTGTAGTCGCACAGAACCCTGGCCGCCTCCATGGCGACCGAGGTCCCGCTGGCATCATCATCCGCCCCAGGAGCCTCATTCATCGGGTCGACGGTGCTGTATGAGTCGTAGTGCCCAGACACGATGTAGACGGTGTTGTTGACGGGGTTGAGCCCGGGAAGGACCCCGTAGACGTTCCTATACGTCCTGCCAGAATATACGAAGTATTGAGACTCATTGGTCATGAATGGGCACGAACCGAACTCCTCGAGTATGTAGGACGCTGACCAGTTCAGGTTGTTGGTATACGCATACCTGGTTGTGAAGTTTTGCAGGCTCCACAGATAGTCAGTAAGCTGCGACCTCGACACGTTTGCCACCACTGACGCGATGACTGGATCATAGGCGGTAGGTTCCTCGTCGGGAGGGGAGGAAAAGACGGTATTTGCGCCAGTCACGACAACGCCAAGGAGAAGAAAGGACACCACAACCAGAATGCAGGCCAACTTGCTGCCCACGGCCATATAAAGCCTCCTCTTGATGGCCATATCAATGCCACCTTCGTATTTAAATTGTCCCTGATGGAAACCATTATCTAGCATTGAGTTCAATATATTCCAGAGGCATGGCAGAGATCAGAACCAGAGAAGAGATTCTGAAGAGGCTGGCCGACAAGTACGAGAGGAACCCAAAGGGCTGGTCCGTCCTCGTCAAGGAGAGCAAGTCAGGATACTCAGACTTCCTCATCTCAACCGAGGACGAGCTGTGGCAGATAAAGGTCGACAGTCTCTACAGACCGAATCCGAAAGCAATAGGTGCCAGAATCGGAGGAAGGACAGAGGCCCGCAAGGTCGCCTCGGCTTCCTTGCCCGGTTATGGATTCAGACCATTGCCTTCGGACATCCTGGACAGATTCCTCGGAGGGGAGTTCGAGCGGGAAGAGTTCACGCATGCGATAGACAGTGTGCTGAGCACAGAGCCCAAGCGACTGAGCGAGATAGACTCTCCAGGGATGATCCAGGGGCCTCTCCAATTCGGCTGGAAAGGGCAGCTCTCAGAAAAGCAGAGGCTGCTGGACGCCAAGCTAAGAAGGAGTCTAGACAGGACTATCTTCAAGGAAGGGCTCGGTCTGGGCTATGCGTAATGAACATCAAACCGCCAGATTTAAATATCCATAAGGAGATTTCCAGGGTGGTTCCGGTTTACGCGAACGGCCTTGGAGTGGAGAATCGACCAGCAAGAGGGAGAGACACGCCGGAAAATCTGATTATCAAGCTGAAGATATGTTTGGTGGGTGATCCTGCCGTAGGCAAGACCAGCCTGGTTCGCCGGTACGTCAAGGACCAGTTCGACGACGAGTACCTCAAGACGGTTGGTGCCAAGATAGCCAAGAAGACCCTCGTCATTCCTTGGAACGGAGCGGAAATCAGGGTCGACATGATCCTATGGGACATCGCCGGCATGAGAGGCAAGGATTCCATCCTCAAGCGCGACTATCTGTATGGAACGCAGGGTGTCCTCGCCGTCTGCGATGCCACGGATGACAAGACCATAGCAAGCGTGGGAGACTGGATTGCCGTGGTCAAGGATCTCGTTGGTGACGTCCCGATTCAGGTTGTAATCAACAAGTCGGAGATTGAGAGCGCCACGCCAGAACCTGGTTGGTCCGTTCTCAGCGATGGCACCTCATGCATACGTGCCAGCGCGAAGACGGGGGACAACGTGGAGAGGGCGTTCTACGACCTTGCGAAAAGAGTGGTGACCGAGAGGATGGCCGCGAGGGCGGTATCTGTCGAGCGCGATCTGTCTCGACGATAGCAAGAGTTAATACGTGGAAGATTCATTTTTCACCGCGATTAGGTGCGGTCCAGATGCCTTCGAAGAGGTTATTGCTCTGCTTGCTCGTAGCCATTCTTCTCATGCTTCCCTTCCTGAATCAGGAAGAGGCAGATACAAAACCAGTTTTCTCCAGGTCCCTCCACCAACCCATGTCGCTGCTCTCGCAGAGGTTCGTCGAGATAGTCAACTACAGCGACGTAATGGTCATCCGAAACCTGAACTCGCAGACTTCCATGGATATTGCGGACTACTTCGCGACCCAGAGGAACATACCCTGGGAGAGGATCTGCAACGTGACCATCACGGAGTCTGAGGTCATCGACCGCCCGACCTTTGGCAACCTCAGGTCTCAGGTTGAGAACTTCATGATCAGCAACGGTTTAGTCGACAAGATAAATGTCATCGTGACCACGAAAGGAGTCCCGCTGAAGGTTTCCGACTCACCTTGGGAATACTCCGCCTCGGTCGATTCTGAACTGGCGCTGATCAACGATGTCTTTTCTGGCTCCATTGGCAACTTCCGCTGGCTTGCCAACCCCTACTTCAATTCATCGCAGCCTTTCTCGCACGCGCAATATCACTTCTACATCGTGACCAGGCTCACGGCCTTCACAAAGGAGGAAGCGATTGCACTGATAGACAAAGCCACACTCGCCATTGGAAGAAGGGGCATATTCCTCTTGGACACGGACCCGCGAAAGGGTGGAGGCTACAAGATTGGGAACGACTGGATGATAGACGCTGATTTCATCCTGCGCCAGAAGGGTTTTGACGTCATGCTCGATCAGACGAACGAATTTCTCACGAACCACTCCGACATTGCGGGGTATACGAGTTGGGGAAGCAATGACGGCAGCTGGTACGTACCAGAGAACAAGAACGCGGGTTTCGAAGATGACATTGACCTGAATGGCGTGCCCGATGATTGGACCTATGAGGACAGCTCGGGCACTGCGATTCTATCGAGAAACAGCACAGATGTTCGCACCGGAAGCTGGTCCGTGCAGATCACGCGAACCAGTGCTGATGCGAATCTCGCAGCGGTGACACAGAACGTCACCGTCGCCCCTGACAGGCGGTATCACATCCGCGGCTATGCGAACCTCTCAGGCGTTTCTCCGGATCACGGCGCCTTCCTCCAGATAAGGGTCCTGAACGAAACGGGAAGTCCTGTGACCGTTCTGAACGGCTCCGCAAGGACCGGAACAACCGCCAATTATGTCTCTCTCGGCCAAGTCATACTCGAGCCCAGGAACGAGACGAGAATACAGATATCGGCCGTTCTCTCCGAGTCCAGAGGAACGGTTGTCTTCGATGACGTGAGGCTTGTGGACATAAAGCCGCACAACGAATGGATTCCCGGCGCCCTCGCGGAGACCTACGTCTCCACTGGCGGGAGGAGCTTCATCTATGGAACTTCCTACGGCCAGTCGCTCGTCGCCGACCTCCTGAGAGATGGCGTCACGGGACTCAAGGGCTATGTGTACGAGCCCTACCTGGGCGCCGTGGCCCATCCTAACATCCTCTTCAAGGCCTATACAGAGGGATACACCCTCGCTGAGAGCTTCTCCATGGCGTCCGAGATCGGCCTCAGCTGGATGGACGCCATAGTCGGTGACCCAAAGCTGGCCCCCTACAATGCAAGCTATCTCCCAGACCTGAGCGTGAATGAAACAACCGTTGGTTTCTCGCCATATCCAGTGGTCGCGGGCAAGGACCTCAATATCACAGCCAATGTCTCAAATCTTGGAGAGTATCCCACCACTGATGTCACCGTCTCCTTCTATCAAGGCAACCCGAGGAGCGGCGGGACCCTGCTAGGGAACAACAGCATGGATGTCTTCCATCACTCCGCCAACTCAACGTCGATTCCCTTCTCGACCGCGAACATGACAACGGGCGAGCATGAGTTCTGCGTACAGGTTGACCCACTCGATAAGTACCTTGAGACGGATGAGTCCAACAACATTGCTTGCTCGAACCTCACGCTTGTCGGTACCATGCACATCAATGCCGGATGGAATCTCATTTCCCTCCCTTTCGTCGGACCAAACCGCAGCATCGAATCCGTGCTCGCCTCCATCGATGGGAAGTATGACATGGTCAGATACTACAACACGACCCTGACTGGAGACGAATGGAGGACGTACAGACCGGGAAGAGATCCGTCTCTGAACGAGCTTAGGGAGATCAACAACCGGATGGGATTCTGGATTCACATGGTTGCTGAGGGGGACCTCGTTGTCTGGGGCGTGAAGGTGCCAACGACCTGGGTGAAGCTCAGGTACGGATGGAACCTCGTAGGCTATCCCTCGTTCGCGAATCGGACGATTGGGGATGTCTTGGCGGGGGTTCCATGGACGAGGATTGAGGGCTTCGACCCGCTCGCTCCTCCACACTATTTGAGGGTGCTCTCGCCCACGGACGTTCTCTCTCCCGGAATGGGGCTGTGGATAGAGGTTCCGCAGGAATGTTGGTGGATTGTCAACAACTAGCCGGGGACGATCCATGTGGAGTTCGCCGAGACCTCGAACCAGTATCCCTGGAATGGCTGGAGACTGTCGAGTGCTGTGAGCCTCCTCAGATGGTGCGGCGGCCCGCCAGATGGTCCCTCAACACGCTTGAGCGGAAGGCTAGCCATAACGTCCGAGACGCTCATCTCAAGGAAGGACGGAAAACTCACAAGATTCCAGCCCTCTCGCACATCGATGGTTGTCTCCTCTGGCACGGCTCCCGCCAGAATGAAAAACGAGTCCTGCGTGACGTTAAGCCAGTATCCGCCTAGGTGCGTCATGGAGCTCAGGTCCGAGTAGTCCTTGAAGCTCGAGAACTTCGCCCACCGCCCGGACTCATAGGCCCACACTCGGTCGAGGCTGACGGTCTGAAGGATGCTGTGGAGGCTATCATTAGCAGGAACGAGAGGAAGGGAAATCAGATGCTTCCCGCTTGCCAGAAACCTTGAGGTCTTCGCTGCCTTTCTTGTGTTGTTGTCCTCATATCCCATCTTGTCCACTGCGCGCACGATGTAGAAGAAGTCCTCGTTGTTGCCTACCCCCACCCCTTGATGCGTCCAGTTGGTGCCCGCTGTCCTCGCGACCGGATAGAGGAAGCTGAAGTTGCCGTACGAATTCGATACGTATATATGATAGTGGTCCACATCTGCCGAGGTGGATGGGTCCCAGGAGAGAAAGACATCATTCCCGCTCAACTCGGCCATCAGGTTCTTGGGCGGGGCAGGAGGCAGATCATACGGTTCCAAATCGAAGAAAATTGGATTGGTGAAGGCAACGTATGTCTCCCCTTTGAATATCCCTCCGTTGAAGGTCCGGATCTCAGTCCTGTACCAGAAATCCGAGTCGGCGAGCGTGGATTCCGAAACAGAGAACCAGCCTGCTCCCACTGACCAGGAGCTTATGACTGATCCATTTCTTATGAGCCTGACCTGAGAGGACTCGTTGGCATACCCGGATACGCTCACGTTGAGCGTTGCCGGAACCGAGGATCGAATCGTCTCGCTGAGGATGTGACCATCAATTGTGAAGTTCAGAACCGGACCGTCGGTGACATAGAGCCTCCCCTTGGAAACTGCTTCCAGTATCCCCTGCCGGCTGAACTCCTTCACCAGGAGGACGTTCCTGGGAAAGCCTATCGCACCCTGAAGATTCAGAAGGTCCCCCTCGTTCCAAACGTTGTTGCCATCGTGACAATCGCTGTCACCGACTGCCGTCTTCCTGATGCCCGCATTCAGATACTCCTCCCATTTGGTGAGTGCGTCGCCGTCCATCGTGGTGGGAAACGCTGCATTTAACCCGCCATAGCCGTGATAGACCTCCAACCCGTCAAAGTCCTCATAGACACCGAAATACTGGTAGCGATCCGGCGCGTCTGGGGCCATGGGATGCGCCAGTACAGCAAGTCCGCCTTGAACGTGGATATCCTCGAAGATATCGTTCATGTCTCTATCGGGTCCCAGGTTCCAGGATACGAGTTCCTTCAGGCCCCATCCTAGAATGTGACCGTCCCAAGTTGTCACCTCTTCACCCACCAAACATCTGAAGCTCTCGCTGTTTTCAGCATCGCATTCGGACTGCGGCGGCACGACATTGTGGTCGGTGGGAAATATCCAATTGAGACCCCTGGACTTCGCCACATCTGAGTTCTCATGGATTGATGTTGCCCCGCTCGAATGCAGAGAATGCATGTGTCCATCGCCTATAGCGACAGAGTAGTTCTCCTCCGAGCCCAAGGCCGGTTGGGATTTCATTACGTGAGCGAAATGCTGGTCATTCTCATGTCCGATGGACGGGACGGTAAAGGCAATGACCGGAATCGAGAGGATAATCGCAAAGCAAGCAGCTGAGGCTTTCAATCGGCAGAGGCCCCCACACATCTGGAGAGTTGGATTCGACTATGGATATTTGTATCTTCCGCCTGGAAGGGACACCGCAGGAGATTCGCATCACAGTTCCTGCCCAAATCAGCCAACGAGCTTGGAGAGGTCGCCCATGGTGGGGACGCCCCGAAACATCCTCCTGCCGCAAATGACGATGGGCGTCCTCTCGTCCCTCGCCAACCTGTACCTGAGCCGAACCCTGAGATCGGAGATCCCAAGAATCCTGAAGACCATCTTTTCGTGCTTGGTGAACTCCTGGACACGGGCTATGGTCTTCGCTTCGTCTGGCGAGAGACCCCGAGTCCTCTGCTCAATTTCGCGGGCAGTACAGTAGTGACCGTAGAACGGATTGTAGCGCTTCTTCCGCACCGTCATCTCCTCGCTCTTCACGAGAACTACTAGCTCCCTCGACATCACTAGTTCTTTGGATTCCGGGGAATATGAAAATATCGGTACAGTTCGTTGTAAATGGCTTAATATCCCCTCTGTATATCACGGAAGGTGCTCGGAAAGCTAGCACGATTGTTGACATATGAGGCAATCCTTGTCCTTGCCTGGTTCTTTGCAGGCTCCTTCTCTCTCGTTTTCCTGATCAGGGAGGGCTATAGCATCCAGCAGGCCGCCTGGCTCTACCTGCTCGAATACCTGCTGGCAACCCTTCTGGTGCTCGTTTTTTCGAGGACGAGATTCCCCAGAGCAGACGTCTCGATGACACTCGGCCTGATTCTTCTTGGAGTCTCGTTCGGATGTTTCCTGTTCCTGTCGGGACACGCACTCCTCAACGCTGTTCCGGTGCTCATAGCCCTATCTGTCGTCCTCTTCTGGATACCCCTCAGTATAGCGATGATCGACTTGACCACCGCCAAGAACAGGGGCCTCATCATCAGCGTATCCTTCCTCGTATTCCCAATCGTCTACTTCCTCGGCCCGCTCGCGGGCGGTGCAACCATTCAGAACCTTGGGTACGATGTCCTGTTCTCTGTTGCATTGATCCTTTTGATAGTGACCTCGACACTCGTGCTCCTCACTTGGAGGAAGTTCGCGAGGAAGTACACGCCGAGGGTGCAGCGCACGGAGGTGAAATCATACACCTCGGCTGGCTTCTTCCTAGAGGGCATACAAGAAGGCGTCTTCACAATCGCAATCCCCCTTGCGACCTTCCTTTTCGTGGGAGAGGAGTTCGAACTGGGCAAGATACTCGCGGCCATTGGCGTCGCTGGCGGCGTCATGTCGGTTGTTGCTGGAAAGCTCTCAGACAGGAAGGGCAACAGGATGCTCTTCATCAATCTGGCTGCTCTGATCTGCGGACCTCTTCTGCTCCTTGCAGCCTTCGTTTCCAATCTCGTCGCGTTTGGCATCACAATCGGCGTCATATACTTCTTTCTGCCACTCCTTCCGATCTTCCTCTTCGCCCTCGCGATGGACAGGGCAGCCTCGTCGCAAAATGCTATAATGGTGAGAGAGCTTACACTGAATGCAGGGAGGACGCTGGGAGCGTTCCTTTGCCTGCTTCTCACTCTATTCGTGAGTGTTCAGGCGACCCTCGTCGTTGCGGGCGTATCGCTACTCATCGTCCCTTTGGTCGGACTCAAGAGGAGGTGAAAAATACGAACAAGGATGACCGAGAATGGAGCTGGAGAGAGGAGCTGAGGAATCAAATCCTCGCCAGAAGGGAGCGAATCATAGCGAGGATGGAAAAGGAGAGGGGCTCGAAAGTCGTCACGATGGTTCATAGAAAGGAGCCTTGGGTCAAGGGGGAGGGCTATCCCGAGATCGAAATCGAGGACTCGGAAAAGGTCCTTCTGAACATCAAGCGAGCTGGCAAGAAACAGCCCGTTGAACTCATCCTTCACACACCCGGGGGGATTGCCCTGGCGGCTCAGATGATCGCTATCGCATTGAAGATGCACAAGGGGAAGGTGACAGTGCATGTCCCCTTCTATGCGATGTCTGGCGGGACAATGATAGCGCTCGCTGCTGACGAGATAAGAATGGAGCGCTTTAGCGTCATGGGCCCGCTCGACCCGCAGATAGACGGACTTCCGTCGAACTCGCTCGTCTCCATTCTTGAGAGGAAGCCTATTCAGGCGATCGACGATAAGACCATTGTTCTTGCGGACATCGCGAGATTGTCGATCTCCGAGGTCCAGAACTTCGTGCGATGGCTTCTAAAGCGTAGGATGAAGGCCAAGGAGGCCAAGAGCCTCGCTGAGTACCTGACGGGAGGCTATATCTCGCACGACGAGCCCATCTCGCATGATGTCATCAAAGGATTCGGTCTTCCCGTAGAGCTGGGCGTTCCGGAGATCGTATACGAGTTCTTCGACACCTGCACTCACGGCGCGTGCCTGAGGCCGGGTCACGGGGAGCACAGGAGGTTCTGAGTTCGCCCCTCCTGACGCTTTGGGCCCGTCTTAGTCGCAAGGTGATTTACCATCCTCACCGGTGCAAGAGTACCGATCGCGAGAGTATCGTGGCGATGAGGCACGGGGAGCGCTGGAATGGCTGTGAATCATATCTCGTCTCGGGCTCTGTCATCGGCATTTCCGTCCATGAACTGCGAGCCAGCACTTGGGAGGACTGCGATAGCCGCGACTGCAGTCGCCACACAGGCCCTTCCGTTCACATGGCCCCCTCACGCACTCTACGCACTACCTCGTGGATGTGTTTGCATAGAAACGACCGATGTGCTCTTTTTCAGAAGGAGTCCGGATTCACTCGCCTTTTAGGAAACATAGGTGCCCGGCAATCCCACCGAGCGCAGTCCTGCCTAATGGGCACGAAGGGATTGAAGTTCTTGCCGTGGGAGAATGATAGGAAGGTTGCATTCCAGTCAGGTGATCCGCAATCACACTGCAGACCCCTATTTGAACCGACTGCAGCGCATATTGAAGCAGGTCGGAGAATGGAATCTGCCCGATGAGGACGCAGGAGTTGCCAGGTCACCGCCGTAAGCCCCCTTCTGTTCCGACGGCATTCGACTAAGCGTCCTACCTGCTAATTTGGACTTGCTCCGGTGGGGAGTCGCCGTCTCACCAGATCCGCTGGAGACCTCATCGCCGAACGAATCATCGCGTTGTCCAGCGGCTGTGTCGTTTCTGCGCCCTTGCCTGCCCTCTCGGACAACTGGCTTGCACCAGTCCACCTTTTGTAGGAGGGGGGACTTTCCTCAGCACCCGGAGGCACCGTCAGCCGTCCACGGTCTCCTGGCGTATCAACAACGACCCGCTCACATAAAGCCTTTTCGCGATTTCGACAGGATCTTCAGAATAGGAATGCTCTCAAGCATCTCCTCACCGAGCTTCTCCCAGAGGATTCCCCGTGGCTTCCCCCTCCTCCTGCACTCGATTGTGTACCTTCTCGTAACTATGAAGTCAATCGGCACATCGTGCTCCAGCATGGGAATGTCTATGTCCAAGACCTGAATCGGATGGACGGTGGTCACGATTGGCGCATCCTCATCGAGAATGCTGAATTCCCGCCCAAGAGCGTATTCCAGATCAGAGTAGCCGCCACCCTTTCCGACCCTTCCGCCCGCTCGGTCCACGGCAACAGAGCCCGCGACAACCAGGTCGACTGGGTTCATCTCATGGGGGTGGACGGCCCTTCCGTACCTGAACGCGCCTCGTATCGTCGATGCTTTTCGCGGCGACCCCGCATAGTCAGGGTCCACTCGGATGAAGCACTTCTCCTCCCTCAAGCGGGGGACGGCCATATAGATCGTCTTGCCGCTCTGAAGAGCTGCCTCCCTGACGGGCCTCTGCGGGCTGTCTGGATTGCACTTCACGAATCTCGCTTCACGCCAAATGTCCAGCTGCTCCATCTTCCTTGCGGCTGCGTCCGCACCCTTGAAGTTGGGAATACGTCCGTGGACTGGGCGAGGGAAAAGAGCGATGTCCTTCCCCTCCATCACGTCCCAGATCATCTGGCGAATCTCATCCTTGTCCATCGCGCTCACTACGATGTCAGCTCAATCATCTTCTCGTAGTTGTCTGGATTCATCTCGAAGTACTTCCGGATGGGCTCTAGGACCTCGTTGAGATACCGTATCGTGGCTGTCTTCAAATCACTAGGATGCAGCTCCCTGGCTGCGAACGCCTCTGCGAGCTCCTCATAGCTGGCGAAAACAACATCCCCGCCGAACTTCTCCTCCCGCTCGACCTTGAACTCCTCGATCTCGGGGAAGACAATCAGCCTGCAGATCTCAAGCACAGGATTGTCCTGAACATCACCCTCAGGGCAGAACGCCTTCCCGATCTTCCGCTCAACCACATCAGGCTCCTCGTGAATCGATATGAATGTCTCTGGCCTTGACTTACTCATCTTGCCCTCGAAGGAGTCCATCCTCCCGCCACCTTGCAGTCCGGATAGCAGTGGCGTGTGCACGGCCACGGGCTTTCTCGCACCAATCCTGTCTGCCACATCCCGCAGGAGCATATGTGCGTGCCTCTGGTCCATACCCCCTAGCGCGATGTCGAGGTCCAGCTCGACTATGTCAGCGGCCTGCATCGCGGGATAGATGAGCTTGGAGGCATCGATGTCGGCGTCCTCCTCTTTTCGCCCCATAATCGTCATGGCCCTCCTCATTCGCGAGACGGTGGCATTCTTGGATATGGATAGCACCTTCTGCCAGTACTCCCGCCTGCCCACGAGGTCGTGTGCGAAAAGGAACTCGGTCTTGCCTGGGTCCACGCCCAGCGCGATGAAGCAGTCCCGCACGTAGTCCCCGCACAGCTTGATGCTGTCCAGGTTCCCGCCGAGCTTGTCGTTGATGTATGCATGCCAGTCCGCCAGCAATATGATCGTGTCCAGCCCAGCCTCGGAGAAGTCCACGACCTTGCGGGCAATGACGAAGCCCTGACCGATGTGCATCAGGCCAGACGGTTCGAAGCCAACGTAGGAGCGTATCCTTTCCTTCCCGTCGAGGAGTGCAGCTAGCTCCTCCTCCGTGACTACCTCTTCCGCTCCCCTCGCAATGAGGTCGAACCTGGAACCGGCCATGCTACGGTGCAAGAGTCAGGTCGATTTAAGACTTTTCTTCGTCCCCCTTGAGCTTCTTGGCGACACCTTTCACGAGCCCCTTCGTCTTCTTCGCTGCGCTTTTGACGACGGGCTTCGTCTTCTCATAGGCCTTCTCCGTGAGGTCCACAGCACCCTCTATGGCCTCACCTGTGATTCGTCCAGCGTCGTCCACGAACTTCCCTGATTTCGGCTTGATTCGGTGTCCGCAGCGAGGACAGTAGGTTGCCTTCTCCTCGACCTCAGCTCCGCATTTTGGGCAATACATGATATCGAGACATAATCTCGGACGCTCCTAAAGAGTTTTCGAGAGCGGGCTAACTGGTCCGCTGCGAAAGAGTTAATTGGCGGCTCCCGTATTGAACAGGGATGAGGCAGCGGAGCACGGTACGCATGAAGGCCAGGGCGGCCGCCAAGAAGAAGGAAAGGGAGCTCATCGCGAGGGCGAAGAAGCTTCGCGACGGGCCAGACCCCCTCATTCCAGAATGTGAGGGGGAATGCAGGAAGTGTCCGTTTGAGAAGTGGAGGGCAAGGCTGCTCAAGCAACTGAGGTTCAAGGATAACAAGAAGAAACTGAGCGGGCTCGCCAACCTCGGGCCTGCCTTCTCAAAAGCATACGCTGCCACATTGCTACTCGCAATCCAGGAGAAGGCGCCCTATCTGGCGGTTGCGAGGGTAGGCAACAAGGACATCGCGTACGCGCAACGTGGCAAGGCGAAGAAGGAGCTGCTAATAGGATTCCAGCACTACGACGACCCGGATGCAAGACTACTGGCCGTGGCGGACATCGCGCGCAGGAACGGGCTATTCATATTCAGCACGAAGGACAAGATGGTCTGCACGGGGACGATCGGGAAGCCACCGGAGGAGTATGTGACAGAGACCATCGGCAGGATGAGGTATCCCTTTCAGAAGACCGAGGGTGGCTACGCCGCCTTGGACTCTGTGGACGACACCTTCATAGAGGTCCGCTGGATTCCCGCCGGCATCTCGCTCAAGGTCTCCCGCCTCAGGTCTAGCACGAAGCGGAACATCGCGAGCGTCATACTGAACAGGATGCTCCATCCGGAGAGAGCCAAGATACTGGATGTGCGGGTCCAGCCAGGATTCAGGCACGCCAGCGGCGGTGAGGACTGCCCACTCAATACGCTCACGGAGGTGAGCGACCGCTGGAGGTCCGAGTACATGAGCGGGCGTGTCTCGGACAGGGAGCTCATCGACAACCACATGAAGGACGTGAGGGAGGAGGGTATCGCGATGGAGAGACGGGTGTTCGCCGTGGGGATGAACTGCTTCGACGACGATTCCGATGCCTTCATCGAGTCGCTTAGACCGAACAAGATCGAGCGGGAGGCACTCAGGGCCATGGTGAAGAACCTCGGCGAGAACGTCATCCTGGACGAGGCGTCCCCCGCCAAGGTCCTGGACACGTACTGGCAGGAGGCAGGTCTGGAGGCCCTCAAGGCAGTCCTCGGGGATGAAGACGCAGCCAACGAGTTCTACGAGAGGTCGCTCTCCTCGCAGGAGTCGCCGTCACAGTTCGTGCGGCAAGCCTTCCAGACCGCGCAGAAGGAGAGAATCCTGTCCGACCTTCCAAAGTACAGGAAGTTGTCTCCGGTCGCCAGGTTCTGCGATCGCATCGCGAGAGTCTATAGAACGGGTGGTCCAGCGGCGGCAGCGATGGAGGTGCGGAAAGACACCACAAGGTCAAAGGCCTTCAAGGCCCTAGAGTACGCGTTCCTCCTCGCCCTCAACGAGACGGGGTTTGACTGGCAGTATACGGAGGACGAGCGTGGATTCGGTGTTCACCTAAAGTCCGCCGCTGAGGCACTGCTGACCGCCAAGCCAGAAGAATACGATGCCGCCCTGAGGAGGTTGTTAACCGCCAGCGGGCATTCCATCCAGCGTTTCCATGCGCTGGAGGGTTGATGCAATCAGCCCGGGTAGACCACAGCGACTGAGTTTGCCACCACCAAGCGGTCAGCATTGTCCCAGCCAGCCCCCATGTACCCGTTCACGTAGAACGTCACTGGGTTTGTGAAACCTGTGTCGAAGTAGAAAGCCCTCTGAAAGGTGGAGGTGGAATAGTAGTACCATGTCGGGTGTTGAGCGGGTACGTTGGTTCCAAGGTGACCTGGATAGGCCGTGCAGTTCGTGGTAGACAGTGCGATGAACATGGACAGGTGGTCATACACCCCCGCCTCGTGGTAAATCCCTATGTAGACCGTCACGGACACGACGACCATAGACCCTGCGCTGACAGGGCCTGGTACTGCAATGTCCAGGTCAGAGAAGTTCCCGCATGATGATGGTATTTTCTTCGCCACGGTGATGCCATTTCCTTGGTTCAAACCTCAAGATATTGGATACGTCAACGGTAGTTGAACGTTACCCCAGAGCCTTTGGGATGGAGGTAAGACG
This sequence comes from Thermoplasmata archaeon, assembly GCA_046761045.1. Lineage (GTDB taxonomy): Archaea > Thermoplasmatota > Thermoplasmata > RBG-16-68-12 > JAGMCJ01 > JAGMCJ01. The sequence continues at coordinate 134,093 of JBHIFJ010000001.1, read as the reverse complement.
AAGGATTGGGGAAGTCACTCCACATCAGCATCCACGACGACGTGGTAGGTGTTCGGAGAATAGGATTTAATCCTCCTGGTCGCCAGAATTCGCACACGGCGTCCCTCTCTCCGTCCCGCTGACTTCACCGATTCCGCTGGACGGGTCAAGACATCTTCTCTATGACATGCCTCGTGATAGTGGATGAGCCCCTTCTCGCACACCACTCTCATCGCCTTCCCCAAGTATTCCTGCCCCCAGAGATAACCCATGATAACCCTGTCAGCGACCCCCTCAGGCGCAATGTCCCTGCAGTCACCGAAGAGCGGTCTGACAGTATCGACTCGATTCAACCGGATAGTCTCCTCCAGATATTCGAAAGCCGTTGGATTGATCTCGCAAGCGTAGACCTTTCTCGGGTTGGAGTGAACTGCGATTGGCAACGAGAAGTACCCGATGCCCGCAAACATATCCACGACTGTCTCGCCTGGCTGACAGATCCTCGCCATCCTTATCCGTTCGTGGATGTTCCCAGAGGAAAACATGACCTTCGTGACATCCAGCCTAAAGAGCACGTCGTTCTCCTTGTGAACGGTCGTCGTATCACTTCCCGAGATTAGCCTCAGCTTGGGCTCTCTGAACTCCCCGCCGATGCCGCCAATGTCTTCAAGGACGGACTTCGCTCCCAGAACGTTCGCGTAGACCTCCGCGATTTCCCGTTCATATTCGGAGAGCGATGGATCGAGCTTCAGAATCAGAATGTCTCCGATGAGTTCCCATTTTCGTGGTAGCCTTGCCTTGGCAGAAACTGGAATGTCGAGACTGCGCGCGATGATGCTGAATGGGGTCTCCTGTTCCTTTTTGAGCGGAACCGAAGGCACCTCCACGATCTTCCCTGGAAGTTCGGGAAGTTCCACGACCGTGCTCAGGAGAGGTATCATCACGGCACCCTCCCGCTCAACTATCCTCTTCGTCCTGTCCATTGCTCCGATTTCTTGCAGGAGCAGCCTAGCCTCCTCTGCTGCCTCACGAGCCACGCGAAACGCACGCACAGCACGGGAATCAGGATTCACTGATATAGGATTGCCGTCTCGCCTTCAGGGATCGCCCGTCAGAAGCGTGCTGGTCCCCCCAGGGCAGGGACTGAGCTTGTGAACTCGGCCCCGCTATCCTAAGTAGTACATGTCCATGGCTCCGAATATGCCGACCAAGATGATCTGCACGGCGATCGCTGCGAGTATGAGACCCATTATCCTCGAGAATGCCAGTGCGCCTATCCGTCCCATACTTCTCGTAATCCTGTCGCTGTAAGTAAGCAGGACATAGGAGGCCGCCATCGTTGCCACGATGGCTGCAAGTATCACCGAAGCCTTGACAACGTCCATATTGGGTGACGAGACTTCGGCCATGAACACCATCACCGTCGTGATGGACCCGGGTCCCGCGAACATGGGGATCCCAAGCGGAACCGCCCCCACCGTTTCCATCTCGAGAGCCTCGGACCTGTCCCTCTCCGTGAGTTTTGTGCCCGGTCTGCCTCCCCAGGCCATGACAAAGGCTATCGAGAAGAGGAGGATTCCGCCAGCAATTCTGAAGGCCGGAATGGACGTCTGAAATATCATGAATATGTAGTTACCCACGAGCGCGAAGATCAGGAGCGTTGCAGAGGCAACCAGTATGACCTTGTTTATGACCTTCCTCTTGAGTTCCTGGGTGTATCCCTCCGTAAGTGCAACGAAGAACGTGAGGTTTCCCACTGGATTGACTATAGCGAATATCGCTGCAAAGGCCGAGAGGGCGAAGTCCATCATTGCCGAGCACTCACATCCCTTCTTCTATTTAAACGTGACACCGACGGATCCCACTTTCAAAAACTATTTGTGCAAAGAGATATTATCGAGTTCAGATGCGCCTCCAGGCTCTCGTGCTTTTGCTCCTAGTTGTGCTTCTAATTCCGCACGTAGCGGCAGCCGATGATCCGACGAGAGTGGACCGGGTGAACAAGCTTCTCTCCAACTTCAGCACGCCCCAGCTCGCCCCCAGAGAGTCGGGACCCTTCAGTTTCGACGTCGTCAACGAGAACGAGAACGACATGACGAACGTATCGTTGACCATGAGCATCTACATGTTCAAGAGCGCCAGCGTCGAGAAGGTCGTGAACTCGAGCTGGGACACGCCCTACATACAGAACAACCTGGAGCAGGAGTTCACCTTCCCGCCTTTCGACATCAACGGAACTCTGGAAGGGGACAACTTTAGGACCTTGACTGTGAACATCATGACATCCGTGCACACGACGCGGGGCACGATCTTCGATCAAGGAGCCTACTTCGTCCGCTTCTGGTTGGAGTTTGACTACGTAAATGAATCGGGGCCGGGACACTATGTCATGGCCTCGAGGGGCTACTTCACCGACAAGCAGTGGGAAGACGCGACGAACGATACTAATGTGGAGAACTGCAACGCGAACGAGACGAAGGGTGATATCTGTCTCACGTATCTCGGCGTCGACGGAATCATCCCGGACTCGAGCTTCGGGGTCAAGGAACCCATCCCCATGTGGCCCTTCTACCTGCTGATCGTCCTCAGCGTCATCTTCGCGTTCCTCGCCCTCATGTTCTACCTAGAGGAGAACCCGGGAACCTGGCCCTGGATGGAGCGCAGGTGGAGGCGCTTCCGCGGTCTCTGGAGACAGACCTTCCAGAGGCCCAGGAAGCCAAAGGAATAACCTTTATAGCCACGCCAACCTTCTACCCGCCGATGGAAGAGGAGACCTTCCCCCGCAGGGTCGCAGTCGCCTTCTACACCTTTCTCCTAATCCTAGGCATCTTCTTCTACATCGGGTGGGGCATAATCTACAACACCTGGGACATCACGCATCCCGAGAACATAGGAGTGTACGCCCTCACCGTCGTTCTCGTTGGATTCGGAATAGTGGGCATACTCCTCTACTCGAAGCGCTAGTATGTCCTGGCCAGGTATGCGGCTGTCCTCGTTGGGTTGCCACATACGATGCATTTGCCCTTGAATTCCTCGCCATCGTAGAGCGTTCCGAGCACTGACATCCCCGTGACATCCTCCATCTCGTGCCCGCAGGACTCCTCTCCGCACCATCCCACGCGATTTATCCCCGTACGCGCATCGCCCAGGTTCTCGATTGTGCGGATACCCTGCGCAAGTTCCTCCGAGGCCCGCTCCCACAGGTCCTTCTGAATCTCATTGAGGCTCCTCTGGACGACGTCTACCATCTCGGTCCGGGAGGCCGTCTCTTTCTTCATGTCATGTCTTCTGACCAGCGTTACGGCTCCGTCCTTCATCTCATTCCTGCCGAACTCCAGCCTCAGGGGCACGCCCTTGCGCTCCCACTCATAGAACTTCGCTCCGGGCCTGATATCGCGGTCATCGGTCTTGGAGCGGATTCCGCATCCCGCCAGCTGGAGGCCTATGTCCCTGGCACCCGCCAGAATCTCCTCCTGCGCTCCCTTCTCTGGTATGGGGATAATGATGACCTGGATCGGTGCGACCTCTGGCGGGAGGACAATCCCTCTGTCGTCACCGTGAAGCGCGACTATGCCTCCAAGGAGCCGCTCGGAAAGCCCGAAGGTCGTCTGGTGGACATATTGATGCTCGCCCTTCTCGTCCTCGTACTTGATGTCATAGGCCCGTGAGAAATTATCGCGGTACTGATGTATCCCACCATTCTGCATCGTTCTGCCAGTCGGCATGAGCGAGTCCACCCCGACAGAGTAGTGTGCGCCCGCGAACTTGTCCCAGTCGGGACGCTTCATCTTCAAGTAGGGTATGCAGAACGTCTTGGCAAGGTTGTCCATGATCTCGAGGTCCTCTCGTATCTGCTCCTCGGCCTCTTCGAAGGTCGCATGGCATGTGTGCGACTCGAAGAAGTGGATCTCGCGGACACGGATCAAGGTCCTCGTCTGCTTGGTCTCGTATCGATAGACCTCAACTATCTGGTATGTCTTGAGCGGGAGGTCCGCGTGGGACCTCACCCAGAGCGAGAACATCGGGTACATAGCGGTCTCGCTCGTTGGCCTCAGGAGCAGACGGACGTCGAGCGGGTTGAGACCAGCATGGGTTACCCAGTAGACGCCCTCCTCGAATCCCCTTATGTGCTGGGCCTCCTTTGCGAACTCCTCTTCCGGAATCAGGACCGGGAAGTGGACCTCGTCGTGATTCGTCCTGTTCAGCTCATCACGAATGAAGGAGTCCATCAGTGTCATTATCTTCCACCCGTAGGGGGTCCAGACGTTCATCCCCTTTATCGGGTATCGCTTGTCGCAGATGTCAGCGTTCTGAATCGCCTCGTCGTACCACTCGCTGAACTCCTCTCTCTTCCTCATGAGCTGCCCTTACAAAGCCCGGGCTGTTTAAATGAGTTTTGGTGTGAGTCCGACATATGAAAGGGGTGTGGGGCCTAGACCTTTGCCCCACACATGAAGCACTCTGTATCGTCCGCTGCAAGGACGGTTCCGCAGTTGGGGCACTCCTTCATCTCGGCCTTTTCCTCGGCCGCTTCCTCCTCTTCGGGAGGGACTTCCTCCTCCACGGCGGGCACTTCCATTTCCTCCTCCTCGATCCCTTCCTCCTCAGGCTTCTTCCTCTTTGCGAGGAGGATGAGGAGTAGGATTACGATGATTATGATGATGAGGAGTATCCACCAATACTCGCCTAGGAAGTCAGGAGCGGGTGCCTTCTCCTTCACTGTCACCGTCGCCGTGGCCTCGCCAGTGGCTCCGTCGTCGTCTGTCACCCTCAATCGGGCTGTGTATGTCCCTGGCTCGGTGTAGGTATGCGTTGCAGTGCCCGAGGTGGAACTGCTGGAATCCCATGTACCATCGTCCTCGAAGTCCCATTCATACAGGACTATCGTGCCATCTGTGTCTGTTCCAGAACCGCTGAGGGTCAGCTGCGTGTCCTCGGTCACCTCGTATGGTCCCCCGGCGTTCGCCGTTGGCGCAATGTTTGCTGGCACCTGCGTCGTGAAGGACCGGATTGCCGAGCACTGGGGCTGCTCCCATCCGTCTTCAGCACAGACCCTCCAGTAGTATGTCGTGGAACCATCGAGTTGTGTGCTCACCGTGGCCGTCAAGAGGGCTGTGGTGTCGTTCTCAATCCATGGATAAGTCACTGATGTCTCGTTGTCGAGGTACCAGTGGTAGGTCACAGAATCTCCGTTGGGATCGTCGCCGCCGGAGGTCCAGTTGAGAGTCGGAGTGAATGACACACCCGTGGCGGCATCCGCTGGGTCAGTCAGTATTGGAGCCGGTGGTGGTGCGCTCAGCTCGAACTGCAGCAGCGCTGACCAAGCACTCCACATGCTTGCGTCTTTCGTCCTCACACGGAAGGAGTACGAGTCTCCGGGCACGAATGCCGGAGCCGTCCCGTCGGCGTTGTAGTCCACTGTTTCAGAAGCGCTCAACTCCGAGTAGGTCCAAATCGGAACTCCAGTGTCATTCTGAACCTCGACCTCGAACTCAGTCTGCGCGTCGCCGTCTGGGTCTGAGTAGTTCCAGCTCAGTGCTGGCTCGCTCACGCGGATGTGCGTCACATTAGGCGGTAACGAGAAGCCATCCACAGCAAGATCGGTGGGTGCGTCAGGCGGGTTATTCACGCAGAAGCTCCATACCGTGCTCCAGGCCGTATAGACATACCCGTCCGTGCCGTTCACGCGCCACCAGTAGCATTCGCCAGATGTCGTCGTGAAGCTAGACGAGGTCGTCGTGGTCGTGTCCTGATGAACGATTGGAGTCATGCTCGAGTCGGTTGACACCTCAAGGTTGTAGGTCACGGTGTCACTGTCTCCATCGGACGAGGGCTGCCAAGTCAGTGTCTGTGCAGCGTCAGGAGTGGTTACGTTGCCATCCTGCGGGTCCGCTAGAACAGGCACATCAGGCTCGCAGTTCGTATGGAAGAGAATCTCCGCCCAGTCGGTGTCGGCCGCCCACAGGCCTCCGGCATCCCTGGTCAGCACTCGGAAGTAGTAGTCCTGGCACATGACCAGGGGCTGGGCTGTCGGTGGATAGTCAACCGACTCCGCCGGGTCTGTTGTGTTTGACCACCAGATGTTGTTAGCTCCACCGGGACCCAGATTGACCTCAACATGCCTCCCACCCTGGGTGTCACCCGGGTCAGGGTCGTTGAATGTCCATGTAAATGTGGGAAGCAGATTCAGCAGGTGCGTGATCTCGGGTGCCGCAGTGAACCCGTCGACCGCCAAGTTCGTGGCAGCCAGAGGTCGCTCATTTGGCTGCAGGACATCGAACTCGTAGCAACCGGCCCAAGCGCTGTACTCCCAGGTATCGTTCGCACGCACCGTCCAGTAGAAGGTAGTTGGACCCATGCCCGTCGTGTCAAACGGATCGGAGAACGTGTTCGTGGTCGAGCCGCTTGCGAAATAGGGAGCGACAGCTGGACACTCCGTGTCGACGACCCATTCATATGAGATGAAGTCAAACGGATCGTCATCGCTGGAGGCGATCCAGAAAACCTGCTCGTTCATATTCTCGTTGAGGGCGCTCTGATTGGCCGGCAGATTCAGCACTGGAACGGTTGGAACACAGTTCGTGTGGAAGGCGATCTCTTCCCAGGTGAGGCTCCATAGCTGGCTAGGTGAGTCATCCTGAACCTCCACGCGGAAGTAGTAGTTAGTACACTCGCTGAGAGGTGCTCCATCGTACGTGACCTGTTCCGCAGCCCCGCCGGTGGTGAACCAGATGAGGTTTCCTCCTCCACTGGGCTGATCTCGGAGCTCCGCATTGAATGCCTGCTGGTTGTCACCGAGGTTGCCGTCCATGAATGTCCAGTTGAATGTGGGATTGACGCGATTCGTGATGTGGTCGGCTTCCATGCTGGGAGCATACCAGCCTTCCACGGCCATGAACTCGACCCATGGTTCAAGGGGCGGGTTCGTGGTATTGAACCACCAGTACCAGGGATCATTGCTCCAGGCTGAGTATTCATACCCGTCGTACGCCCTCACACGCCAGTAGTATGTCGTCTGTGCGTTGTAGTTCTTTCCCGTCGATTCATTGACCGGAACGGACTCATCGGTGAAGAAGGGTGGAAGGCTGAACGCACTGTCTTCGTCTGCCTGTACGTGATATGTGACAGTGTCCCCCTCGGCATCGGAGACAAGGCTCCAGTTCATTGACAAGTTGATTGGGTCTACCGTCTCGTTGTGCGGATAGATCGTCATTGGAACGGGCGGCGGCGTGTTCATGCAAACCGTTGTGTTTGCCCAGGGTCCGTAATCATAGGCGTCCTTCGTTCTTGCCCTGTAGTAGAAGCAGGCTCCTTCCGTGAGATATGGACCGCCGTAATTCTCCGATTCCGCACCACTTGAGGTCTGATAGCTCGCCCACCTTATGTCGCTGAAGGCGGAGTCGTTTGCGATTTCAACCTTGTATCCGAACGGGGGAAGGGGAGGGACATCTGGGTCGTTATGTGTCCACTCAAGAAGGGGATTCACTCTATTGACCACATGATCGATAGTCTCCCCTGGGCCATTCGCCACACCTAGCACTTCGACTTTGAGTGGGTAGGGTGCTGTGGGCGGTCTTCCAGGTTCGGTGCCGCTAAGGAAGTCGACGGAGCAGTCATTCGTGTCGTCTCCCGCAAACGGTATCCGGTGAATGTCGAGGCCCATCCCTGGCGCGATGGCATCTGGCATGATTGTGTTGTCAGGCTCTCCGAAATGCGTCCCGCCGGATGTCGCGTTGTACTCCACTCTGTCGACGACCACGTCCATCCCGCCAAAGGGCGCTCCTGGACCTCCTGGGTTCTCCCAAAGCAGCTTCAGCTCATCCCCATTCGGGTCAAGATAGTCAACCGCTCCCAGGTCGACGTAGAAGTACTTGGTTTCTGAAATCGTTCCAGAGAGGAATATCTGTGTGGCCGCATTGTGGAGCACTCCATCGTTCTTCTCCAGGTAGAACTCATCCATTGGCGTGCCCTCTGGGCCGTAGATGTAAATGTACTGGGTTCCCATGTCACCGGGCTGTGTCACGACATTGTTTATCTTGGGTAGCGCTGGTGGCTGTATTGTAGCCATCGTGAGGTCGATGTACTCTGAGACAAAGGTCTGCCAGACTGTTGTGTTCTCAAATATGTTGCTGCCCATCCCCCCTGTCACGAGTTCCGTCATGTCCCCCTCGACGTACATTATGTCATCGACACCTTGATCGCCACCCTCTTTCACCCAAGGTGTGTCAGGGTCACTAGGAATCGTGACCTGATTGCCTGCCGTGTCGATGTCGATCTTGCTGGAATAGTTGAAGTTTGGCCAACCAGGGTCAAGAAGGTCGTCAAAGGTCAAATTCCATCCGTACTCCACACCATCTATCCACGCCGATATGTAGAAACCGGGAGTGTAGTTCACTCCATTCACATCCCATGCGTGCCCATAGAGGTTGTGAGGTACTGGTATGGCTGCTCGAGCGTGTTGGCTCATCGGAGAGAATAGCCCTAACACAAAAACCATCACCACTATCGCACTTATCGAAACCTTTCTGTTCTCAGACATGTGTCCTCCTCCTTAAACAAAAGTCCAAGGTGGATGGTATTCGAGCGGATAACCCTGCTTGTATATATCTTTTTGGTGAGCCGCTCAGCTGGTATCAAACGACAGGTCCTTTAAAAAGAGTTTGGTACAACAGTCGAACTCAATCCACCGGCGCGGTAGCCCTCTCCCCCGACCCAACCTCCGGCAGACCGTAGTACTGAGCTGAGGTTCTCAGAGCCATATCTGCGAAAGCCAGCTCGACGTTCAAACCCGTCTTGGCGCTGGTCAGATGATGCGGCGAGTCGTATGATGATGCGAGGTCCGCGATTGCCTGCTCGTCAACCTTGCGCTCGAGGTCCGCCTTGTTCCCAAGAATGTGGATTGGGACCCTGCCCGTCACGCGGACGACGGAATCTATCCATTCCCGCACGCTCTCGACCGTCTCGGGTCTCGTCAGGTCGCAGACGGCGATTATGCCCTTCGCACCGTAGAAGTAGGCATCGCGCAGAAGGTCGCCGAACTCCTTGCGGCCCATTATATCCCATATGAGCAGCTTGACGCGCAGCAAGTCCTCTCCGCCCGGATGGTCGACATTGACGGTCTTCTTCGTCACCTTCGTGCCGATCGTCTCGAGGTACCTGTCATCGAACTCGTCAAGGACGAAGCGCCTAATGAGGCTGGTCTTCCCGACCTGGAAGTCACCAACCAGGCAAATCTTCACTTTCATTGATTCCTCTTCGGTCCCATTCACTGAGGGAGGCTGGGCTTTGCGCTCTATAAATGCGTTTCTGCTACATTATCAGGGAGGATAGCATCAGCCATTCCCGCTCAGGACGCCCCTCTCGATTCCGCGATAGATTTATCAATCGAGTGACCCATTCAGTGATTGAAGGGGGCGTACTATGACGGAGGAGGAGGTCCTGAGAAACAGATTGCTGAAGGCATTGGAGGAGGTTCCAGTCCAATTCTCCCTCATCGTGGAAATCGATACTGAGGATTTCTCTGAGGACGATGTCTTTCCGCTCGCGGACTTCATCAACAAGAAGGTGGGCGAGGCAAAGCCCGATGAGCTTCCCGCTCAATTTTCCTTTGGTCATGCGGAGATAACACTCAGGCCTTACACCGTGGAGGTCGCCCATTTCCCGAGGATACAAGTCGTCACGAAATAGCGTCTGGTGCGATTCGCTCGCATTTCTCCGCATCCTCCTCTTTCGCATCTGCATGTCTCGATATCTGGTCGAGCCGTCTTCGGACTGGCTTCGAAAACACCTGTAGACTCTTCGATTACCAGCGGATCGTGACCCACCGAAACGATTATGCGGAGGCTCATCGATAGGAAAGCAATGCCCAGGGCTTGGCTCCGGAAGAGAAGGAGGGATTACTACTACAGGAGTGCCAAGAAATCTGGATACAGGAGCCGGGCGGCCTACAAACTCATGCAGATTGTGAAGAAGTTCGATGTGATTGGACCGCGCGATATCGTCCTGGACCTAGGAGCCGCTCCGGGAGGCTGGTCGCAGGTCGCCCTTGAGGTTGTTGGCGAAGAGGGAGCGGTTTTCGCGGTGGACAGGGTCCGCATTCGTGAAATGGACAGCGTCTCCACCAGGAAGCTGGATCTGGAGAGCGAGGGAGCCGCAGAGCGGTTACAGGACTGGATTGACGGACAGGTCGATGTCGTCCTGAGCGATATGTCTCCGAGGTTGAGCGGGAACAAGAACCGGGACCATGCGCTGTCCGTGCACCTCAGTAAGATCGCACTTGAAATCGCCACTCAGATGCTCAAGACAGGCGGGAACACGGTGATCAAAATCTTCCAAGGGGACATGTACAACGATTTTCTGAACGAAGTGAAGAGCAGGTTCGCATTCGTGAAGGGACACCGGCCAAAGGCAACGATCTCAGAGAGCGCCGAGATCTACGTTGTCGCAAAAGGATTCAGGCGCTAGGCTCCCAGTGCCTTCGCCCTCTGGAGGCACTTGGCAGCTTCGTCCCTGTCACCAAGCCTCACGAGAACCTCCCCGCGATTCAGCCAGGCGGCGGTGTACCGCGGCCTTATCTTGATCGCCTCGTCGTGGCACTTCTTCGCTTCCTCGAACCTTCCCATTCGAGCAAGGGTGGCGCCCTTGTTGTTCCACGCGATAGCGTATCTCGGCCTGATCTCCAGCGCCTTGTCAAACGCCTCGAGGGCCTCGTCGTACCGCTCAAGCCTGAACAGCACATCGCCCTTGTTGGTCCAAGCGATCTCGTTCTTCGGGTCCATCTTCAATGCAATCTCATGGCACTTGAGCGCCTCGTCGTATTGCTTCAACCTCTTGTATGCCACACCCTTGGATGTCCATGCGGTCGCGGGTCTCGAGCCTATCCGAATGGCCCTGTTGTAGTACTGGATGGCCTCAAGGAACTGCCCGTCCTTCACGAGCCTGTCCCCCTGAGCGACCGCAGAGGTACTTATCCTGAAGAATACGAATCCGAGCAGCGTTCCGATGACCGCAACGCCTGCGAAGACTAGGAGAGGGGTCAGGCTCTCGGAATAGGCATTCCAGTCCCACATCCTGAAGACTGTGAAGACGACCACGAGCGCCGCAATCGTCCCAACAACCACTCCATCAATCATCCTCGCGCTGGAGATGGTGAGCTTGGGAACCTTCTCGGAGACCTCGACCTTGACCGGGGCTTCCTCCTCGATTGGAACTTCGATCTCTTCGATGGCCTCGGCCCTCTTCCGTGGCGTCTCAAGCAGCTCAGCGAACTCGGTTCCGCACTCAGAACAGACGGTGGATTCAACGGGAATCATGGCACTGCAGACAGGACACTCGAAGAGCTCTCCCTCTTCCTCGATGAGAAGGGAGTCCAGAAGCTCGTCGACAATCTCCTTGTCCAAGTCGAGAGCCTCATCGGCACCAGCTGCGGGGGCCTCAACCTCGACGAGCTCCTTCAATAACCGGTCTATGTCCTCCTCGTCCTCTGCGATTTCGAGCTTGACTCCACACCCTTCGCAGAACTCTGCTCTCCGAGGATTCAGATGACCGCAAACCTCACACTTCGTCTTGTCCTCTGGCATGGCCAAGAACCCACCGATGCGTATTACGGACTAGTTCAATATAAAGCTAACGCAGTGATTCTCCACACATCGTCCCGAGGACTGGAGGGGCTCTTGCCACCAATAGATATTAATATTCTGGAGAAAATAGACATATGGCAAGGGAGGAGGAACCGCACACAAGTGCACAGAGGGAAGGACATGATTGCGACCGTTGTTTTCTTGGCAAGCGGAAAAGGCTCACGAAAGAGGGGCAAGGCATCCAAGTCAGGGGAAGGAGAGAGAGCTAGGAAGCTGTTGGAAGAGCAGAAGAAGATACAGGAGGACCTGCACCGCCTGAGGGAGCTCGAGGCGGATGTACAGCAAAAGGGTTCCGATTCCACAGCGAGGGGTAGGGCGACGATCGAGGACCTGAAGAAGAGCATCATGCAGTCGACGGCCCTTCTGCGAGAGGAAGCAGAGCGCATCTTCACGGACGCGGAGACCATCAAGGAGAAGGAGCAGCGCCTGCTTAGGAAGGAGGAGGAGCTGGAGGCGAAGAGCAGGGAGCTGGACCAGCTCAAGAAGAAGCTCATCAAGGCGAGGACTCAGCTACTCAGCGAAGAGATAAGGAAGCTCAAAGAGGAGCGGAAGCAGCTTGGTTCGGAGAGGAAGACTGCCTCCCGCCTGAGGGACGAGTGGAAGAACAAGCTGATGGAGATGGAGAAACGCGAGGAGCTCCTGCTGCGAGTCGAGAAGAAGCTGGAGGAGAGAGGAGAGTTCCTGGAGGACAGCACCAAGAAGATGGTCGCGTTCTTCAGGGAGCTGGCAAAGAGCGACGAGAAGCTGCTGGAGAGAGAGACCAAGTTGAAAAGGCAGGAGGAGGAGGTGAAGCGGTCGCTGGAACAGAGGATGAGGCAGTTGGATGAAAAGACCGCTGAGCTTGACCGAATCATGAGGAAGTTCGAGAGCTATGCCGACATCGCCCGCGAGGCCGACCAGAGAATCAAACTTGGCGAGCGGGAGGTTGAAAACCTCAAGGAGACCTTCACGAGGATGACCGAGCACTTGGAGGAGAGGAAAGAAGCTATTGAGTCCGGCGAAGTCACCCTCTCGGACGAGAAGATTGCCGAGCTGGAAGAGCGGGAGAAGGAGCTGGAAGAGCGGGAGAAGGAGCTGGAAGAGAAGGTCGAGAAGGAAAGGAAGGTCCTTGAGGATAGGCAACGCGAGCTGGAAAGGCGGGAGGCGAGCCTGAAGGAGCGGAGCGGAGAGCTCGAATCCCTCCGCGAGGAGCTGCAGAAGGCCGAGGAGAAGTACAGGCGGGAGGAGGAGCTGATCGAGGGGAAGCGAGAGGAACTCGAGAGGCAGATGAGGGAGTTCGAGGAGAGGAAGGAATCCCTTTCGGGAGATGAGCTGGCCGAAATCCAGACGGAGAAGGAGAGGCTCGAAAAGAGGAAGCGGGAAATCGAAGAGCGGGCCCGTGAGGCTGAGGAGAAGCTCAAGGCCGCCCAGGAGAGGGAGGCCGAAATCGAGAGAATGCTGGAGGAGGCAAGGGAGAGGGCGACCAAGGCAGAGAAGGAGAGCAAGAAGCTGAGGAAGATGGAGAGGAAGCTCAAGGGCTACGAGAACGAGATCATCAATGCTCGAGACGCCCTGATGACCGTCGACAAGATACTGGAGAAGATGCCCTACGAGGTCATTGACAACTTCATTCGCTCAGATTACTTCGAGCAGTACGAGAAGGCCTTCGAGGCAATGAGGAAGGGTCTCGAGGAAGGCAAGGACTAGCACACACAAGATTTAAGACGGGCTTGAACGATAGGTTCGATTGAATGATAACATATCTGACTGTGACATTCAACAGTGACGGCGCAAGGCCATCCGATGTGGTTCAAAGACTTCAGGCGCTCGGCTTCGTTCCGACGACTGGAAACTACGACTTCATGTACGAATGGGACAAGAATGCTGGCGTGGAGGAGGCGATCGACCTGGCCGACCAGATCCACCATACACTCAAGGGCATGAAGGTTCTATACAAGGTCGAGACCATCTGATTAGCTGCTGATTCTCGGTGCCTGCGGTTCGGTGCACACCCGGCGGTCGCATCCTCTGTATTCTCTTGCATAGACCCCTGGATGCAGGCCGGCTATCCTCAAGGCAGGGAGCTTGAACTTCTTCCCGTGCTTCCATCTAAAGAACAGATAGTAGGAGAGCAGGGATGCGACTGAGTATATGGGCTGAAACCTCTTGTCCCAGCAGTTTATGTTGTATTTCCAGCAGGTGGCGATGAAATCTAGCTGCGCTTCCGTGAGGCTCTCAAGGGGCATCATCCTCGCGTCCCTCAGCTTGCTGTCCTGCAGAGGGATGAAGAGCAATGGCACGTAGAACATGTCCGCATCCTTCAGCTTGTCCAGGAGCTCGAGCGTCTCTATGGTATCGTCCTCGGTCTCGCCGGGCCAGCCCGTAATGATCGTTCCCATGGGTCGCCAACCATTGTCGTTGAAGACACCGATCCCTTGTGTGACTATCTCATGCCAGTCCTTGACATCGTAGGGAAGAGCCTTGCCTCGCATGTACTTCTCCATGATCCTGATGCTCCCGCTCTCGATGCCGAACAGGACCGTGACGAACTTCCTGGAGTAGCCCCTTCTCAGCTTGGGAGTATACATCGTCTTCCCCTCGAGTATCGGGGTAAGCTCCTCCACCATCTTCGGGTCGCGAACCGCTGGTGCAAGGGATGCGTGGGAGAGATGGATGTAGTCTACGCCTGGGTAATCGGCCACGGATCTGTAGAGCTTCACCACTGCCTCCCTGTTCGGGACGAACTTCGGCCCGCATTGGTAGATGAACATATCCTCGGTCGCAGTGAAGATAGAATTCGCGCCTCCCCTTATGTTGACCTCAACCTCCTTCATGATGTGGTCAAGCGGGAGGGAGTTCCTCACCCTGTTCGTGGGAGAGCAGAAGTAGCAGCCACGCCCACAACCTCTCGTGATCTCGACGACGCCATAGCTCGCAGCTCGCTTGATGAGTGGAATGTCCTGGGTCTTGACCGTCTTTCCATACACCTCCTTGGGCAACGGATCGCCTTCCACCGCCTTGCGGAACAGCTCAAGAACGACATTCTCGCCCTCACCGTGCACGAGCGTGTCCACCGCAAGCTGATCCAGCCTTCCCGCATCCCGAACCTGCCAGGACCCCGCCCCACCCACGATTACCTTGGGGCGGTACTGCGAGAGGCATGGAGTCCTCATGAGCTGCTCGAATTCGTACGCGTCCAGCGATTCCCCGCCAATGCCCAGAATCGAGTTGTAAGTCATGGAGACATATGCTAATCCCATGGCATCCATCGTGGAGATTCCCACCGCCTTCGTGTTGGGCCCCACAAACTCCTGCAGTTTGTCGGGATGAACGGAGGCGACATTCTCCTCACCGAACTCATCGATCAGAAGAGACTCGACCTTCCTGAGACCGTACGGGAGGAACTTGGCGGTACCATCGTCGTTGTTCTTGGCCTCCAGCCACTCGTCCTTGACAACAAGAGCTGGAATGAGCTTCCTGGGAAAAACGGCCACGAAGGCTGTGAACGGGTCCCCGCTGTATGTGCTGATTTCGGAGCGCGGGGCTGTGAGAACTATAGGAACTCCACCGTCTCTCAGCCCAGAGGTCACCATAGCTCCACCTCTTACTCCACATCGACAAGTATCGAGTGCAGGTTAAGATATCTCTCTATTTAACACTTATTCCGAGCGATAGCCATTCCCTCCATCTATGAAAAACAAAATTCATATAATCGGACCGGCTAAGGATTCCTACTATGACGCACCAAACAGAGAGAAAGGTGCTCTACGCGCTCACGAAAATCGCGGAGAAGGTCCTCGGTCTTCCGAAGACTGCATCGAGGATACTGAAGGCACTCGTGAGAAGCACCAAGAAGCTGAGCGTCAATCAGATAGTGGAACGGGTGCACAGCTCAGAGAGGAGCGTGAGGAAATACCTCGTCTCCCTATGGAGGAAGGGGATTCTCGAGCGTGAGGTCGTGAAGACGGCACGAGGGAAACTGGCATACATCTATTACATCGCGCCTACGGAGAAGGTGTCCACCGTTCTCAGAAAGGAGATCTCGAAGACTATCAAGAAGCTGGATGACATCGTTGGCGAGAACGCCTAGTCCCAGAATCTCCTCGTCCTCGCATACGTTACTTCTGCCGCCAATATATCCCTGAGGAAGTCCTCCTCGCTTTCGTGGAGCCGTCCCAATATCCTTGCGGCATTGGCCGAGCCGACGCCCCTCGCCATCAGAGCGAGAACCGCCTTCTTGCCGTGGGCCTTGACAAGATTCGCGCTGGTCTGTATCCGCGTGACCTCCCTCTTCTCCTCGACAGTCAGGCTCTTCTTCCTGAACAGAGCCGTCTTCTCCCTATTGGCGGGATGAACAGCGGCCACCATCACTCCGTCGCATATTGGACACTTGATTTTCGGTGGCAGGTCCGCGACCCTAATCCTCCGGGCCGATTCGCAGCCGAGACAGTACAGCAGGGCGTACGTGTCCTCAATCCTCTTCTTCAGCGCAATGAGCGTCTCTCTGTCCACCTCCCGCGGGATGAGGAAGGCCCTCGACCATTCGATTCCCGCCTTTCCTATGTGAGAGAGCCGGCCCACGTGAACCTGGATCTCGCCCTCGGCGATCATCCTGAGCGCTTGTTCCGTCCTCTCGATGTCCAGCCGCTCCCACATGGCCTTCTCAATGGCCTCGTCGAAGAGCGGTGTGTTCTCATACGCCTTGAAGAGCCTGGGTATGCTCACGGCATCCCAATCCACATTGCGCCTGATTGCGCCGAACTTCTTGGCGACGTGGACGAATATGCGCCGCATATAGGTGGAGTTTCTCAGAATCACCCTCATGAGAGCGTGCAGGCCTTCCAGGTCCGTCGGGAACAGAAGCTCCTTGATCTTGGCAGGGTCGAACCTCTCGGGTACGCGGAGCACGATTCTGTAGGGATCGGTCTGCATTCCCACGCTCTCGCCCAGTCTCGCGGAAACGAAGGAGGAGAGAATCTGCCCGAACGTTTCATTCACCTTGCTGCCGAAACATGCATTTATTATGACCGTCTTCTTCCCAGCCTCGACCGTGATGAGCCTGTCCGATGGTATTGGCTTGCCCTCCTGCCTATCGAGGTAGCCCTCGAACTCCTCGATTCCGGATTCGTTGCACGGATATCCTGAGAAATCCCTCGTTCTCCTGAGCCGTCCTACCTCCATCGCAACATCGAACGGAACCGGAATCTCCTCACCTAGCCAGCTCGGAACGGAACCCATCTCCGAGATGGGCTCGACAAGCATCGTGTCGTCCTTGAACTCGACGAACCGCCAGCTAGATCCCCTCATCACGAAGGTTGCCCCCACCTTCGCATGCTCGGAGACGAACCACTCATCAAGCGTCCCCACGTTCCTTCGGGTCGTGATGTCGATGACCTTGTACGTCTTGATATCTGGGATCATGGAGATGTTCTCGTAGAAGTACTTCAGGGAGCCTCTCGATCTGCCGAAGAGTTCGTCCCTGAACCAGACAGCTCCAATCGTGCCCAGCTGCTCCACGACGTCGAGGAAGACCCGCCTTGGCAGGTTCCTGAAGCAGTACGCCCGCCTGACAATCTCGTAGGCTTCGTCCACGTGATGGGAGGGTTGAGTCATCGTCAGGGCCACAATCTGGTTCGCCAGAACGGCAAGGTCGTTTTCTCTCACGGGGGAGTCCTCCAGCTCCCCGCTCAAGGCGCGTCGAGCGATGACGCATGCCTCGGCGAAGTCATCGGGACTCGTGGCAATCGTGACACCGTCCGATACTTCGCCCACACCATGGCCAGACCGCCCGATACGCTGAACAAGCCTGGTGACCTGTCGAGGCGAGTTGTACTGCAGGACGAAGTCTGCCGAGCCGACATCGATGCCGAGCTCCATGGAGGATGTGCAGATGAGCGCCTTGCTCGTCTCCCGCTTGAAATCATCCTCCATTCTGATTCGAATCTCCTTTGACAGGGAGCCGTGGTGAACGCCCACGTTCGGGCTGCCCTCCCAGTGCCTGAACCGCGATGCGAGGAACTCAGCCGTGTCCCTAGTGTTGACGAAAAACAGCGTCGAACGGTGTCTCTCGATGTGCTCCCTGCAGACCCTCAGGGCGGACGCATGCTCCTCGCTCATCCTGAGCTTCGAGGACAACCTCGCATCCCCTTTCTCTGTCCGTGGGTACTGGACCTCGATCCTTATGCCCTTCGGTACGTCCAATACGACTGTCTCGACCTCCCGACCTACTCCCGCCAGAAAGGATGCTATCTTGTCGGGTGAACCGATGGTGGCGGAAAGCCCTATCCTCTGAATCTGTCGTCCCGCCAGGCTCACAAGCCTCTCGAGGCCGACTGCCAGTTGCCCGCCCCGCTCATCTCCTGCGAGCTCGTGAATCTCGTCCACAACGACGGACCTGACGTTCTTGAGGTGCTCCCGAAGTCGCCTCCCCGTGAACATTATCTGAAAGGTCTCTGGTGTGGTGATGAGAATCTGCGGCGGGTTCCTCGACTGCTTTGTCCGCTCGGACTTGGGCGTGTCGCCGTGCCTCACCGCGACGTCGATGCCGAGCATCTCGCCGAGGACCTCCATCCGCTCGAGCATGTCGCGGTTGAGCGCCCTGAGCGGGGTGATATAAAGAACAGCTATGCGCTCAGGATCCTCCTCCAGAATCCAGCTCATCAGCGGGAGGACTGCCGCCTCCGTCTTGCCAATCCCCGTTGGAGCGACGAGAAGGACATTCTTCCCCTCGATCACGAGGGGGATTGCCTTGACCTGTGGCTCGGTAAGAGCCTCGAACCCAAGCTTCGCCAGTGCGTCAGATATCTCCGGTCGGAGGCACTTCAGAACGTCCATCGCCCGATAAACGGCCGACTGCATAAAAAGGTTTGATGCCGCGGGAAGTGAGATATACCACGCACTCATTCTGCATATGGTGATTTGTTGCTAGACTTGCTCGCGAAGTGCCTTTCCGATTTTGAGGGTGATTACGCCGAGATGAGGTTCCATCAGAGGGAGTCTACCTACATCCGCATGGCTGCAGGTGAGCTGGAGGATGCCACATTCCTCAAGAATGCGGGTGTGGGTGTCCGGGCTCTCGTGAACGGATCCTGGGGTTTCAGCAGCACCAATGTCCTCAAAGTCGATGCCATCAGGAGCAGCTTGAAGGACGCGGAGAAGGCTGCAGGGGTTGCCTCACAGAATAGGACAGAGAGGATTAAGGGGCTCGCTGAGGCAGAGCTGGCAAAAGGAACCTTCTGCCCGACAGTGAACGACCCGGCCGAGAACCACTCCATGGAAGAGAAGATGAACCTCGTCATAGAGGCGGAGAAGACAGCCAAGGACGAGTCAAAGAATGTGAGGTCGGCCATATCCGTCTACTCCGAACTCATTGATAGGAAGGTCGTTGTCAACACGGATGGGGCGGAGTTCGAGCTCCATGACGTCAAGCCAGAGTTCTATGTCTATGCGATTGCTTCCGAGAACGGGGACAGGGTCGGAGCCATGAAGGCAGCCAGTGTCACCGGTGGCTGGAAGGACCTCTGGCGAAGGAACGAGCCCGAGCAGTTGGCATTGGATGCCTGTAATCTCGCCAGCAGGCTGCTACATGCAAAGCACCCAAAGGGTGAGACCGCGACAGTCGTACTGGAACCCTCGCTCGTTGGCCTAATCAGCCATGAGGCGATTGGGCACACGGTGGAGGCCGATTTCGTCCTCTCAGGTTCCATCACCAAGGGGAAGCTCGGGCATAAGCTGGCGAGTGAACTCGTCACCCTGGTGGACAGTGGGAACCCTGAGGAGGACTCACATGGCACAGGTTCCGTCCTCGTGGACGATGAAGGCGTCCCGGCAAAAAGAACCAAGGTCATCGAGAACGGCGTGCTCAAGTCCTACCTGCACGACAGGGAGAGCGCCCTGATGTTCGATACTGAGCCGACTGGGAACGCTCGTGCATTCGAGTACACGGACGAACCGATAATCAGGATGACAAACACATACATCCTTCCGGGCGACTACTCGATGGACGAGATAATTGAGGGCGTCAAGGAGGGGTATCTCATGCGCGGGGCGGGAAACGGGCAGGCCGACTCCAATGCTGAGTTCATGTTCGAGGTCGACGAGGCCTACATGATAAGGAAGGGTGAGGTGAAGGAGCTTCTGAGGGGCGTCACGATAAGCGGGCAGGCGTTCGATGTCCTCAAAAGCGTTGATGCGGTGGGGAAGGACTTCCTCCTCGACATAGGCGTCGGGTTCTGCGGCAAGTACCAAAGAGCCAAGGTTGATGGCGGCGGAGGTGCCATCCGTTGCAAGGCCATCATTGGTGGAAGACAGGAGGGCTGAAGATGCTAGACGTTCTCGAGGCCTGCCAATACGCCGTCAAGAAGGCGCTTGAACTCGGAGCGACAGAGGCAGAGGGCTTCGCTGCAAGGGGGAAGGAGATCAACGTCTCGATAGAGAGGAACGGGATAAAGATGGGAAAGAGCCAGGATCTCTCAGGCATCGGGATACGGGTCATCCTGAACCACTCGCTCGGCTTCGCGTCCGTCAATGACCTCGCAAAGGAAGAAATCGTGAGAGCGGCTGAGAACGCTCTCGGCCTGGCGAGAAGGGCGCCCCCCCTTGAGTTCAACGAACTCCCTGACGTGAAGCCCATCAGCAAGGTAGAGGGGCTATATGACCCGCAGAGCAGGGATTTCACCATGGACGATGCCCTGGAGAATGCAACGAGGCTTCTCAAGGTCGCCAGGGACTACGACCCCAGAGTCACTGTCGACAGTGGATACTTCTCCGTTGATGTGGGCGAATCAGCGGTGGCGAACTCGAATGGGACCGAGGCTTCGGAGAGGGCATGCGCCTTCACGCATGTCATAATGGGAATGGCCATCGAGGACGAGGAGGTCTCCAGCTTCGACTACCGCTTCAACGGAACCCGGCGGGTGGACGAGATCGATGTGGAAACGAGCGCCCGGACCTTGGCGGAGACCGTGGTCAACTCCCTTGGCGCGAAGAAGATAGAGAGCTTCAAGGGGACGGTCGTGCTAAACCCTAACACAGTTGTGGACCTCCTCGCCCCCGTGATAGCGTTCTCAACAAACTCGAATGCCGTGCAGAAGGGCATGAGCAGATTCGCGGGTCGCATCGGCGAGAGAGTCGCGTCGGAGGCGTTCACCGTGCGCGACGACGGCCTCATCGCTGGCGCTCTGGGCTCATCGAGCTTCGACCGAGAGGGCTGCCCTCATCAACCGCTGCATATAATCGAGAAGGGTGTTCTGAAGAACTTCCTGTACAACACGCTTACGGCGAAGAAGGAGGACCGCGAGACCACTGGCCACGCATCTGGCGGAATATCAGGCCCACCAAGAATCGCAACGACGAACCTGATCATCGAACCCGGCAATGATTCCGTTGACGACCTGACAGCTGAAACGAAGAAGGGCGTCGCAATAAGCAGGTTCTCAGGCGCTCCCGACCCAATAAGCGGCGACTTCTCTGGTGGAGTGAAGGGCGGCTATCTAATCGAGAAGGGTGAGAAGGTCAGCCCGATAAAGGAGACGCTGGTGGCGGGAAATGTCTTCGAACTCCTCAAGGAGATCAGCGGCATATCGAAGGAGACGGAGAGGATAATGAACTTCATCGTTCCTTGGGTCAGGCTGGAAAACGTCTCTGTGACGAGCGCCTAGACCCATGGGAAACTTATAGATACTGAGGACCGATTGGCAGGTTCGAGCTTTCGCAAGTGGGAGGAGGAGTGATCACGGAGGACTGGTTCGCCAAGTGTGGTTGCAACTGTGGGCGCTGCCCGGCTTTCAAGGGGAATGCCAGAACAGAAGAGGACAGACAGAGGTGCAGTGATGGATGGTTCAAGTACTTGGGGGTTCGCCTGAGTCCGGACCTATGCTACTGCCAGGGATGCCAATCATCCGTACCGTGGAAGCCTGGAAACGTGGTGCCAGACCGTGGCTGTTACATTCGACCATGCGCCTTGAGGACGGGAGTAGAAACATGCGCCCATTGCGCTTGGTATCCGTGCGAGGACCTCAAAAGAAGGATCCCAGGTGAAGACTTCAGGGAGATAGTCGAAACGAAGACGGGCGAGCCAATCCCAGAGGAGGACTACATAGCTTTCATTGAGCCGTACGAAGGGCTCAAGCACCTTGCGGAGATACGAGCCTCGCTGAAGCAAGAAGACATCGGCGAGAAACCCGAGGTCGAGCCATTGAGAGTGAGAATCGCCAAGTTCCCCGACGACCTGCCTCTATCAAAAAAGGAGAACGATACTCTCAGATCACTACATGGCGTCTTCGTGGACATATTGACAGCCCCAGCCGAGACGTATGCCAAGCAGGTAACAATCAAAAGACTGAGGAAGACATTGCTCAACATTCTCTGGGTGTTCGGAAGGTTCAGCGATATCAGGGACGGCGAACTCATTGTCGAGGGCTCGATTCATGGGTCGCGAGACGACCTCAGGAATATCGTGCGTAAGACTGACAACACGCTCCACACAACCGCGGCCGCTGCGGCCAGAGTTCTGGTGGACTACGGCGTCCACTTCGAGCACACACCCACGAAGAAGGAATACGCGTTGAAGATGTCCTTCGAAAGGAGCGCGGGTGGCGTCGATGGATTGAAAGCCCTTGAGCGCTATGTGGCGGTCTGATCGACACGCACGGGGAACCAGAGTACGTTGGGGCTTCTCGCTTCAGGGGAGAGGCGTACACGCAGTTCTCGAAAGCGGATATGCGAGTCCTAGGTGAAGCCTGATCAAAAGAAGAGGCTTGAGGCAGATCAAGAAGGAATGGGCCCGGCCGGATTTGAACCGACGACCCTCTGGTTATGAGCCAGATGCTCCACCAGGCTAAGCTACGGGCCCTCGTCCCGAGGATAGGTTATTTCCGTATTTAATATTGTAGCAATGGTATCTGAGTTGGTATGTGGTACCCAGGAAGGTGATTTCCCAACGAGCTTTAAATATCGTGCTGTTAATGAAGAATACGAGCCGTTACAGACAGTGTTTGTTCTCTCGCAAGAGGAAATAACGCTGGCCTGGAGGGGGGTGAACGAGCGCTCCATCACAAATGCTGGATGCCGGACGGAAGTTCCTGATAAGCGACGGTTCCTCCCTCCTTTCTTTTCTTTACTGTGACATCATTATATATGTCGAAGTTCATTCCAGCAATGGGGGACTGGAATGAGAGGACTCTGTTCGGTAATGGTTTGCGCTCTACTTGTCGCCTCGATCACGCCAGTCGCTGTGCCCATCGGGGATATTGTAGGCGGAGCGACCGGGACGGACTATCTCACATTCTGGTCCGGCGACTTAATCATAATTGCCCAGGAACCTGCGACGAAGGTCTATCTGTATGACATCGACACGGGAGGTCTCCTGAGCACGACTGACTCGCGACTGGACAGCCCGCCAATAGTGAACCCCTTCGTGCTCAGCAATGCCGGCGATTCGTTCATAGAAAGGGGTGGCGTCGGTTCACCCACTCAGGAGATTAGGCTCAAGGTCGTGACCGAGGATGCAACGGGTGGGACCGCTCGAAAACCCGTCACCATTTGGACGGGATACCTCAATCCCGGAACCGGCAATCCGTGGATGTCCTATGTGCCTGCCTACGGGGAGGAGGGAAGGAGCGGTACGGAACTAGGACATGAGTTCCTCGGGTTTGTGGACGAGGAGATGTACATATTCGCCCTTAAGGAGGCCGGCAAATCGACGCTTGTCACCGTGGATGACATGGTGACCAATCAAGATGGAGATACGGATGATGACTACACTCTCACATCTTCCTCTCCGATGCTTGACTACTCGGATTCCGAGATCGAGATATACTACATACAAGGATTCGAGGAGGACACTGTCCATGTCACGAGCAATGTCCTCACATCCGTCCTTGTGGGAAAACAATCGAGACATCCGTGGTTGAGTGACTGGACTGCAACTCCTCCGTCGTATGCCACCGGTGATGATGGATTGGAGAGGGGGACGCTCTTTTTCACCTATGTGAGAAAACATCTGACAGTGTTTCCCTTGGAGAACGATACGCAAATCTCCATAATCGACCTGAGCGATGGCGATGACAGCTTCAACGCCACCCTGGACGGTGATGATTCGGATGGCACATACGACATATACACGGGCTGGAAGCAGACGGACAATTTTGGTGATATCACACCAAGAGGCTCGAATCCAACTGTAACGCTCGTCAGCCCCAACAATGCCTTCGACAGCGACTATGTCAAAGTGGCCTCCAACAAGCCTGTGCTGGTCTACGACGGGCCTGTGGGAAGCAATACTCTTGACTATGCCGACGTTGCCTATCCAATTCCCACCGGACCCTCCAGTCGAGAACTCTACTGCTTTGCCCAGAACTTCGGGAACTCGAACGACCTTCAGATTTTCGCATACAATCAATCCACGAATGTGGTTATCACGTCCTTGACGAGGACAAAGGGCTTTGGTAATCAGGCGCATCACGACTTCACAATCGGACCCGGCGGGACGCCGTGGCCCAAGGGCACTGATGGATTCGGCTATTGGTGGGGAAGCGGCGTTTGGGCGGGCGAGATTCTCCACATCACTTCGGACCAGCCGATACTTGTGATAAACGGAGACTACGATGACCCGCAGACCTTCGGCGCATTCCTGCCCTACGCATACACGGGACCTCAGCCTCCGGTGGCAGACGCCGGAGAGGACCAGACAGCTGACGAGGGCCAAGAGGTCACGTTGGACGGGTCAGGCTCATTCGATCCCGACGCAGCTGAGCAGTCGAAGGTCCTCCATGTGTCCATCTTCTCACAGAACGAAGTCCAGAAGACCGTGGACAACGCGGGCGCAGGAGAGCTCTTCGACATCAAGCAGGTGAGCATCCACGACTTCAACTCTGGCATCCCTGTGGACCTGAGCGCGTACGATGCCATCGTCTTTGGAATAAGCGACTGCTATGAGCCAATTGACACTCCGCTGCAGAGGATATCAGAGCTCAGGACATATGTGGAGCAGGGCGGGGGCATCCTCTGGACCCACGATGCATTGGAATTCAAGTTCGACTACGGTTCCGACGCCGAGACACCGGCTGGTGTGGACGATGTCGGCGCTGGCTGGATCAATGGGAACACGATCTTGTTCACAACGGACCACCCCGTTATGCACTCCCCGTTCGATGTTGGGGCACCAGGACAGTCAGTCCCTGTGCAGGACACCCACACCGTGGGCGGGGAGATGACTACTGCAACGGCGGTGGCGATATTCGCTGGCTCCCCTCCAGCCAGCAACAACTTCTATCTCACCGTTCACGAGCACGGCGAAGGCAGAGTCTCGGTCAGTGAAATCGGGCACCTTGTCATGCTCTGTGACGGCACCAACCTCACCCTCCCATCTGTCCAGGAGTCCGAGCTCTTTGTCAACGCGCTCTACTGGGTCAGCAGAGCGGGAGAACCCGACCTGCAATACGAATGGGACTTCGATGACAGAGTCGACTCGGACGGAGACGGCATCTACACGAATGATGCGGATGCAGATGGCATGGTCGTGACGCACACATACGGGGACAACGGAGTGTTCAACGCCACACTGACGATCACCGACGACCAAGGACTCGTGGACAATGACACAGTCCAGATAACCGTCCTCAACGTCCCGCCTGAGGCTCATATTGCACCAACATTCGCGGGAGATGAAGGCGACTCGATTCTGTTCGACATAACAGTGACCGACCCAGGGAGTGATGACATCACGGTTGCCTGGTCCTGGGGAGACAGCAGCCCTGATGACTTTGATACCTACTTCAATGGCCTGGGTCCAGACCCGTATCCGAGCCCGGAGGTCAATCCCGTGAACCTGACGGCATACGGCTCTCACGCGTACGGCCATGCGGGATCGTACTCTGTCCTCATCACGGTTCAGGATGACGACAATGGTTTGGCGAGCGCGACCGCTCTGGCACTCGTCACGAACGTTCCGCCAACGGTCGTAATAGACAGTGCCCTTCCGAACCCGGCGAACGAAGGAGCCCTCGCCACCTTCGACGGGTACTTCGACGACCCGAGCTGGCTTGACAGTCACGTCGCAGAATGGGACTTCGGTGACGGCCCGCCACAATCAGGGAGTTTTGCACCGGGCTGGGGATACAGCCATCACGAGATGGATGAGGTTCAGCATGCCTACGGTGACAACGGCATCTACACAGTCAGCCTAAGGGTGGAGGATGATGTCGGGGACTGGGACACCGCTGAGCTCGCCATCACGGTTCTCAATGTCGCCCCAACGGTGGCAGGTACGGTCAACGCAACGGGAGCCGAGCCGACCACGCTGTCCTTTGACGGGAGTTTCAGCGATCCGGGCTGGCTCGATACCTGGGTGTGGTGGTGGGACTTCAGGCCGACCTACGACTCGGATGGGGACGGAGACCCAGCCAACGATAGGGATGTTGAAGGGTCGACGCTGAATCAAGGCTCCCTGCCGACTGTCCAATGGACGTTCAATGACGACTATGACGGCCCCGTGTACGTGTTTGTCCTCGACGATGATGGTGGCCTGGGAAGCGGGACGGTGAACGTTAGCGTTTCCAACGCCGCTCCTCAGATATCGGTCAGTCCTCAGTATTTCTTCAACGCGTCAATGGGATTGAGAATCGCGGGCGAGAAATGGCACGATGTCTCCATCCATCTGCTCAAGGATGACGTCGAGATTTGGAATGCAACGATTGTGAGGTATCCAGGAAGTCCGAACGAACAGATGGTGTGGGCATCTAACCTCTCCATCGATCTCTCGAGTGAGTATCGGGCAGAGGTCTACTACACCCCCTCGAACGATCCCATCAATG
This sequence comes from Thermoplasmata archaeon, assembly GCA_046761045.1. Lineage (GTDB taxonomy): Archaea > Thermoplasmatota > Thermoplasmata > RBG-16-68-12 > JAGMCJ01 > JAGMCJ01. Next base: position 107,683 of record JBHIFJ010000001.1, on the reverse strand, counting down.
GGCAGATTTGGGGAGCGAGCCCTTCGTGGATCGTCATGAGGTTCGATGACGGGACGGAGTCCAGGATGCATCACACGTTCAACGTGAGGCACGAAGAGACATGGTTCTGGAACGTTGACAACCTCTCGAGCATGTTCCTCGGTCACGACATCACGTTCATCGCCGATGGCTTGGACCCTGGAAGCGACGACCTCATATTCGAATGGAATTGGGGAGACGGTACCGTAGACACGGCTTCGTTCTTCAACGACGGTCTCGGTCCTGATCCCTATCTGAGCTACTGGACGGGAACCTATCCATTCCCCGCACACTGTGTGGTTGCGCATGCCTTCAGCAGCCACGGAACCTATGTGATAACCCTGTATCTGCACGACGATGATGGTGCGACGTCGGTTGCGACAACGACAATCATCATTTGAGAGAGCGCCGCCGACCGGATTTGAACCGGTGACCCTCCGGTTTCTGCTTCGGCGATTAACAGCCGGGAGCTCCACCAGACTAAGCTACGGCGGCAACGAAAGTCCCATAAGGTGGCCGACTAGAATAGCTTTTCGTCAGAGGGATTTCCTCAGCTCATCTATCATGTTCAGAGTCTCGTCGAGGCTCTTCTTGACGCGGTCGAGGTACTCCGCGACCTTGTCCGTGACCAGGGCGCCATCAGGGGTGGGCTGAATGAGCCCTTCTTCCTCCAGAATGCGAAGAGAGTACCTCACCTTATGGCGGGGATAGTTGAACATCTCGGAGAGCTTAATGATTCCAATCGGCTGGTTGTCCCTTATCGTCTTGAGCATCTCCACGTGCCTTTGAAGGAGCTCGATCCTCGACTCGAGGGTGCCTTCCTCCAACTCCGTCCTCTCTATGAAAACACCTCCAGGCTGCATCCCTAAATGTGCTTCTGCCCTTAAAATGTATGGCTAGGACTCGCCGATCCACGACGCCATCTCTCTGTTGCTCGCTACCGCTGATCCAGAGGGGGAGACTGCAACGACTCCGACGGGGATCTCGGGCGGGAACAGGGAAATCCCCCACTCGCACGCCTCCTTGGCGGGCATTTCCCCCAACTTCTCGTAGATTCTGAATGAAAGGACCCGGCGGACAATCTCCTCCCCTATGCCCGTAGCGGAGACCGCACCCAACGGCCCGCAGTATATGCCGGAACCAATGATCGGGGTGTCTCCGATGCGCCCGGGAAGCATGAGGGAAGTCCCACCCGTCGAGTTCCCGGATGCCATCCTCCCTTTGCTGTCCAAGGCAACCGCTCCCACGGTTCCGACATGATAGCCCCTCCACTTGCTCGCCCATTCAGGAATGTCACCTTCGCGGAGCCTCTTCTTGACGAGTTCCAGCCGCTCAATAGACTTCTCCGTCTTGGGGTCGAAGCGATTGAAGCCCTGTTTCCTTGCGAAAGACGTGGCCCCCTCGCCAGCCAGCATGATGTGGGGCGTGTCCATGACCCTTCTAGCGACGGCTATGGGATTCTTGACATCCCTTATGCCCGCGATGCAGCCACAGTTGAGATCCGAGTCCATCAGGGAGGCGTCCATACGCACCGAGCCATCGAGCCTCAGCCTGGACCCGAGTCCTGCATTCGTGCTCGGATCGTCCTCCAAAACGACCACTGCCTCAACGACGGCATCCAGAGAACTGCCACCCTCCTCGAGGATTGTCATCCCGGCCCTTCCAGCCCGCTCGGCGAGTTCGTTTGCGGCCTCAGAGGATCCCGCACCGCAGTTGGTGACGATACGGAGAGTCATAACCCTTGCAATGCTGACGCGACGATTAACCTTTTTGATTGCTCGACCGCTGATAATCTCATCAGAAACGATATATAACCGCCCACCGTTCGAAGCTACGGTCCATGTCAGTCATCGAGACCGAAAACATAGCGAAGAGGTTCGGGGATTTCGAGGCCCTCAAGGACATCAACGTCAATGTCGAGAAAGGCGAGTTGTTCGGCCTCTGTGGGCCGAACGGCGCCGGGAAGACCACTCTTTTGAGGATACTGACAGGCCAGCTGGCACCGACCAAGGGAAAGGCAAGGGTCCTGAACGTCGACGCCGTGGAAGACCCCATCGGCGTGAAGAGGCTCATAGGCATCGTCCCCGAGGTCGAGTCCCCGCCGAGCTATCTCACCGCCTACGAGTTCCTCTACTTCGTATCCAAGGTGAGGAACGTAGAGGACAGCGAGAGGAAGATAGGGAAATGGATGGACTACTTCGGCCTTGATGAGAACGAGGGAATCGTCTGCCGGGACCTCTCGAAGGGGAACAGGCAGAAGCTCATGCTCGCAAGCGCGTTCATACACGAACCAAGCGTTCTTTTCCTTGATGAGCCGTTAATCAATCTAGACCCGCTGTTCCAGAGGATTGTCAAGGACTACCTCTTGGACTACGTGAAGGCGGGGGGAACAATCTTCATGTGCACGCATCTCCTGGACATGGCAGAGAACCTCTGCAGTTCCGTGGCGATAATAAACGGGGGAAGCATAATCGTCCGCGAGGACATGCACAACCTCCTGGACAAGTACGGGAGTCTGGAGAACGCCTTCGTGAGTCTCGTTCGTGTGAGAGGAACCAGATGAGGCTGACCACGCTCTTCCTCAGGGAAGAGTTCAGGATGCACACGTATTACACGAACAAGAAGATGTTCCTCTCCTTCCCGGTCATTGTCTGTCTCTTCACCTTCGGCATAGGGCTGACATCTGACAGGATACTGGCAGATACACCAATCGAGCAGATGATACTGCTCCTTCACACATCGGTCTTCCTGTACGGTCTGAGCGTCGGGGCATTCGGATTCATGGGAAGGGAGTACATTGAGAGAAGGCATGGGAGAAGGAAGTACCTCGTCGCGAGTCCCCTGACCCTCCCGATTTCATTCAGGAGAACCTTCTTCGGGATGTACATCCGCGATGTAATCTTCTACATCCTCCTGCTTCTGCTACCGGCCACCCTCGGGCTCCTGCTATCCATCCCATTCACTCACTTCCGATGGACTTCAATCGTCCTTCTCTTCCTTGCTGCGCTAGTGTCGTTCATGGTCGGCATCTCTCTCAGCTTCTTCGTTTCGACCGTCTACATCAGGAGCAAAACCGCCTTCGTCGGAATCATCGGGGTGATTCTCGGGTTCTTCGTAGCCCAGGTTTCTCTCAACGCATTCCCGCTCACCTTCCTCCTGCCAGGACTCGCGATGCAGCACTCGCTACCGCCATTCTCATACGCCATGACGAACGAGCTCATCTTCTCGACGCTTGGCGGGATCGCGCTAATCCTCCTCTTCATCGCAGGAGCGTATGCCCTTATACCGATGAGGTTCCAGCCACTCAAGCCAAAGAGCAGGGAAAGGGACCTTCCGCAGGCCTTCGAGAAGCTTTCCTTTGCGAGGCGATACCGTGGCCTGCTGGCAAAGGAGCTGGTCGATCTCAAGAGAAGTGGCACTGTTACCAAGATGCTCTTCAGCTTTGTTACGCCCCTCCTCTTCCTGAGCTTCACGGCATGGTTCGTCAAGACAGGTCTCGCCGTCCCGGTCGGGTTCAACACCGTTTTCTACGGGGCCATGGTCGGCTTCTTCGGCGTCATCCTGTACAGTTGGCTCAACAATGTGGACATCATGGACTACTTCGAGACGCTTCCAGTCTCGCCCACGGATGTTATAAAGACGAAGATCATCACCTTCCTGATCCTAACCTCCTGGATAAGCCTCATCTTCCTCCTTGCCATCAGCTTCCTCAACAACGATCTTTCGTTGCTCTGGCTGGCCGTACCAGTCATGTTCGTCGTCTCGATCTACATGGTCGTTATGACGGCATATCTCACAGGCCTTCGGACAAACACCTTCCTGTTCGACGCGAACATCCTCGTGAAGTTCACGGCAATGTCCATGCTGCCAGATGTCTGCCTAGTCATACTCTCTTTCACGATTGACAAGAACCTATTCTTGGCATCACTCGCGATCCTGGTCGTCTGCTCAGTTTTAATAATGACCACCCTAATCCTCTTCTTGGGCATAGATGAAAGGTGGGCAAGGGCTGAGTTTGCGGATTGAGGTCGAAGAGTCAGGCATAAGGAGATTCGTCCACATCTGTCTCCCGATCTTTCTGCTCTACTATCTTGTCCCGGAAGATACCTGGATGGGATTGGACAAAAGGGCTGTCATGTTGGCCTCGCTCCTGTTCCTTCTCGTCTTCGAATCCATCAGGCTCTCCCATCAAATCAGGATATTCGGATTGCGGGACTACGAAATGGATGCCGTCGGGGCCTACCTGTGGGCGGGAGCTGGCCTCACGCTCGTGTTCCTCCTCTTCGACATCTCCTTGGTCGTTCCCGCCGTCCTCGGAATGGCATGGGTGGATCCGCTCAACGGCGTCCTGAGAAGCCGAGGGAGCAGGTCGTATCCCCTGATGCCCTTCATCTGCTATCTCACAATCGCAGCGACTGCCCTGCTCCTGCTCTCGACATTTGACCCGCTCAGGATCGCCGCGATATCGATTACGGGAGCGGCGGCTGGAATGGCGTCCGAGCACTTCAAAACCAGATTCGTGGACGATGATTTCCTTATGCTCATCATCCCCGTTGTAGTCATGACTATGGTGTCACGATTCTAGGATCTCTAGCTTCCCCTTCCTTCCCGTGCTCACCTGCATCTGCCCCTGCCATTCCTTGACCCAACCATTTGACAGTCTTATCTTGTCCCCGACGTTGACCTTTCCGATTTCCTCGTTCCATAGCGTGAGTGAAACCTCTGCTCCCATCCCGTCCTGGCACTTGACATCGCAGACCTTTCCGCTCGTTCCGAACCTGCTCATGAAACTCCTCTCCTCTCCCTTGGAGATCACTGACAGCTCTAGTATGTCGAATGATTGATTGGGCTTGAGATCCTTGACGAACATGAACATTACCGTCAGGGGAATGGAGGATTGAAATTTGAACTTTCCTATGCATCGAGTACGCCGTGGAACTGCCTTCAGACTAACCCTTTATATTCCCGTTCCAATATTACCCTGTGGTGCACTCATGAGAGAGATTGAACGCATTTTCGAGAGCATAGACCATGAGATTCGGGACCTGAAGGATGCCGAAAACTCAAACATGGAGGAGGTCAAGAGAATCCTCAACCGCCAAGCGGAGGTCATCACGTTCTTGGTGAGCCGTGTTAGGGACCTGGAGACCCGCATGGAACTGGAAGGGAAATGGGACGAGGAAGTGGAGGATGTCATTAGGATCATGGCGCTCGACGATTCCAGAATCTGGAAGTTCAGGAAGCACAAGGACGTATACGAGGACGTCGCTCGCAAGGGCGTGGAGGGTATCGACAAGGACCTCTAGCGGCGCTCCGTGCCCCATGGCAATCAGGGTCCATGCTCAAACCCAGAGGTCGAGAACCGAGCACTGGCCCAATCGATTTTCGCGCAAGGTGATATAAAGCTTTTTATCTTCCGAGACCAATATACCTTATGGTCGATAATGAATAGAATCAAATTTGTGAACGAGCCAGCAGAGCTTGTTCCGATCCTCATGGCTGTGGACAAAGAGGTCAAGAGAGAAGTTTTGAAGGATGTATCCGAGAACTGGCGGACCGCACGGGAGATCGAGGACAAGTTTGGAGAGGAAGGCCTGGAGGCTCTCAAGTTCTTCGAGAAGATGAACCTGGTGGAGACCAAGTGGCAGACGGGTGAGTCCGAACCCGAGAAGGCCTATCATGCCTTCTACACGTCATTTCACATAAACGCTTCATCGCCGGTGAACGAGATGTGCGACATCCTCGCAGCCGTTGTGATGCCTGAGAATGAGTATCGCAAGATCGAGGAGAAGATACTGAAAGAGGTTGACAAAGAGGGGAAGTTCTCGGGAGACATCGCTGACGACCTGGGTGTCTCGCAGACGATGCTCAAGGGCCTGATTAAGAGGTCCGCCAAGTTGGAGTACAAGGGTCATCGCATAAGAAAGCTGTAGGAGCACCTCGTATGAAGGGTGATTCCGAGAATCCATTCGAGAATCGGCCCATTCAGGATGAGCCATCATTCGAGGAGAATCCATTCGAAAACGTGCCCTCCTCCGTCGAAGAGATCGAGAATCTCGAGGACATACCGATACTTGCGGACGAGTTCGACAGGAGCAAGCTGGCGTTGGTCTCAGGGATAGGTTTCGTGGGCCTAGCGATTTTCTTCTACTTCTTCGTCATCCAGGTCTGGGAGACAACTCAGTTCATCCTCTCCTTGGCCGCATTGGTCGTCTCCGCTCTCGTCGCCCTCTTCTACTTGCTTGACGACTTGACGATAAGGCCGAAATCCATGACAGAGAGGGGGGCCCACTTTCTGGCGGGAATCTTCCTCGGGACCCTTGTGCTTCTCATCATAGCAACGGCGTTGACCTTCCGAAGCGACATACTGAAGGCGTTTCCTGTCTTCATAATCATGATACTAACCAATGCAAGCGTCGCCCTGTTTCTCTATTCTATGATGTGGGAAGAATGATTTCCGTTCTCAGGCTGGGTCACAGGATTCCAAGAGACCGCAGGATCACCACCCATGTCGCGCTTGTCGCCAGGGCCTTCGGCGCGGACTGCATGATGGTCTCCACAAGGGACACGGCACTGGAGAATAGCGTCAGGAATGTTGTACGGAAATTTGGCGGTGAGTTCCACGTCTCCACGGGAGTCAACTGGAGGAAGACGCTGAAGGAATGGAAGGGCACCATCGTCCATCTCACAATGTATGGGGAGAGGCTGAAGGATGCGGTTCCGAAAATCGGCGAGGAGGACCTGCTCATCGTGATTGGAGGGGAGAAGGTCCCTGCCGAGGTCTACGACCTCGCAGACTTCAACGTCTCGGTGGGCAACCAGCCTCATTCCGAGGTCGCCGCGTTGGCGGTGTTCCTGGACAGGCTTCTCGGCGGAAAGCCGCTGGAGGTGGACTTCAAAGGAAGGATGAGGATAGTCCCCTCCAAACGCGGCAAGATGGTCATCGATAGATCCGAGGACCTCCCCTCTCGCAAAGCGTGCCTGAGGGCGCTCCAGGAAGCAGGATGCGACGGGGGCGTGGTTATTCACTGCAAGAGGGTGTCGAGGCTGGCGAGGAAGATTGCCGGGTTCTGTGGTGCTGATGAGGAGGTCTGCGCCTTGGGCGGCCTACTCCATGACATCGGTCGGGGTAGAACTCACGGCATAGACCACGGTGTGGTGGGAGCCCATATCCTCAGGGAGAGAGGATTCCCAGAGGTCCTAGTCGAGATAGCGGAGAGGCATGTAGGGGCGGGCATCGCCAGGGATGAGGCGAGAAGACTCGGCCTGCCCGTGAGGAGCTATATTCCCCGAACGCTTGAACAGAAGGTCGTTTCGCACGCCGACAACCTTGTGGAGGAGGGCGAGATTGACGCGCTTGTGAGTCAATTGAAGAGGAGGGGACTCCTCGCTGCGGCAAGGCGGATGAGGCGGCTGCACGACGAGCTGAGCAGGCTTTGCGGAACAGACCTGGACTCGCTCTTGTAGACCCTAACTACTTATATCCCCGCAATCTATTGACTGGGTTGAGCGGAGGATGTCCTTGAGGCGACTGTTCTCGTTGCTATTGTTTCTGCTGCTGTCTTTCGGGGGCACAGGAAACGCGATGGCACAGGCCCATGCTCCGACCATCTCTGTCGGAAACACCTGGAAGTACTCCGTTTCCATCTCCTTGGGTGACCTCGTGAGCGAAATGGAAGAGGGCATGCAGGATGTGGATCTCGAGGGCACCGTTAACCTTACAGTGGTGTCGAGGCAGACGGTAGAGGTCCTGAACCACTCATATGATGCATGGGTCATCGAACTGGAAGGCGACTTTGACGTGGAATTCGCCTACACCATTCCGGATACGGGCACATTCCTCATAACCGCACCCGCCGTAAGCGAGGGCACTCTCTACCTGGACAACGACTCCTTCGAATACGTCATGACCTCTCTCACGATAACGTCCAACTTTCGCAGGTTTTCCGTCACCTTCAGTCTACTGCTGGAGGCCGAGACCTACCTAGCCATTCTGAGCGACACATGGGATTTCCCGTTCGACGTGGGCTCGGCGGGCTCAGCATCGGGCGAAGGGCTCAGTCATGCCAGATACTCAGTTGGCATGAGCGGGACTCTCGTGGAGGAGAACGAGACGACGGTCAGATACGCATACAATCAGACATACGAATGCACGGATCATCTGAACGTGACGGTCGAGGCGGGAGAGTTCGAAGCGTATGAGGTCAATGCGTCCTCACCGGGAATATACCTCTTCGGGTTCCCCGGCGGCCAGAGGAAAGAATACTACTCAGAGAACGTGAACAACAACGTCAGGGTCGAGGTCTATGACAACAGGACGGCCCTCGTGGGAGAGTGGAACCTGTTATCATATGTGGAAAGCCCCACCAGGGGGAGCGGTCTTGAGTTCCTCTTGATCACGCTGATAATCATCATGCTCATTGTCGTGGCAGTCATCATCCTTCTGAAGAGGCGGTCCCGGGAGGCGACTGACCGAGTTCGAGCCGTGGAGGTCAAGCGCGTGTGCAGGAGATGCGGGTCCGACATACCAGAGGGGCAGATGACATGTCCACTCTGTGGGAGAGCAATATGGTGATATAGCCGAAAGAGAATGATAGGTGAGCACGCATGAAAATCGGCAAGTTTCAGATCGGGGCTGTCCTCGCGATCATTTGCATAGCGATACTCGCTTCGAGCCTCTTCCTTCCTTGGTGGACGATTGAACGCAGAGAGAAGTCTCCCACGATGTATCCGTCCGTATACGTCAACAGCACGCATGAATTCAGGCTTCTCAGTATCTCGTCATACAACAAGGACACGACCCTGGGTGTGTCAAACGAGAGGAGGTGGGACACCTCCTATGCGGATATCCAGAACTCCGGTCTCGACACGCATTTCCTCGTCATGCTCGCCCTTGTGACAACGGCGATGATCCTCATCCTGCTCTCGCTCGTCCTCTATCACCTGTCCCGCTCACGGCAACGTCTAAGAATGATAGCCCTGGTTGTTGGATTCGCGGTAATATTCCTCGTCCTGGGTTCCGCCGCCTACCTGCATGCGAAGGTCCCCCCTGCAGTGGGAGATTCACGAGTTGGTCTGGGAAGCGCCCTTGACACGATCCTTCCGAACATCCAGACCTTCGCGGACACGGACCTGAATGAGACGCCCACAATGAGCGTGACCACGACCTGGGGGCCCTCAATCGGGTGGCACATCGCCTTCGTGGTCTGCGTAATCATGCTGTTCTCGATCTGGTTCATGGAGTCCCGGCCAAAGGAGGAGGACTAGCGTAGCTCTGCGAGGTCCACGGTCCTGTCCTCCAGTGCGACCTTGATGATATGCCTGGATGTCTTTGGCGGGTAGACATTGTCGCTTAGGCCCATCTCGATTATGTCGGCCTTCGAGATCTCATTGACGACTGCTCCAGGCCAAGTGACGACTTCCACAGCATCGTCCATGTAGTCGACCAAGTAAGCCGGAATCCTTCTGCATCCGAGCCTCTTGAGGGCCTCGAACCTATGGTGGCCGTCCAATATGACGTTGTTCCTGTCATCGACAACGATGGGCTTGAAGAGGGCACCATCCTTGGCTATCCGCTCAACGAGGCACTCGAGCATTTCAGGGTCTATCCCTTCGTGGCTGTGGAGGACTTCGACATCAAGAATCTCAAAGCGGTACCTCATCCACACTCCCTCAGCTTCGGAACGCGCCATTCCCCGCAAAAAAGACCCCCGCCTCAGAGGATTCGGCATGCACCATGAGTCCGAGTATGGCTATGGGACTTAAAAACGTTCCTGGGCTACTTTCCCTTCTTCATGCTCACCCGCTTGGGAAAGTACTTGAGGATTACGATGTCGCCCACGCTCTGGATCCAACGGTAGGGAACGGCTACGGACTTGGACCCCTCCACCAGAAGAGGGTTGGGTTCTCCGATGAACAGTCTATCGACAGTGGAGTTCTCAACGTCCACAATCAGGTTGTTCACGTTACCTAGATAGATCCCATTGTGGGTGTAAACCTGCAGCCCTATGACCTCAGAAATTTCCTCCAACATGGCAATCCCATCTGTTCCCTGTATGCAGATTTCACTATTTTATGGTTTGTGTGGATGGCCTGTCGTCAAGAAGCGCTCAACCCCCCAAAAGAGTTACTAGGGGATGCGCTTTTGACGATGAAGATGAACACCTTTCTGAAGGATGAGGAATACGAGGGATGGTTCTTTGACCTCGCAGGTGCACGAGACGAGGTCATAAGGGTGCTCAGGTCCAAGGGGCTCGGGCGGGAATCAAGGGTCTTGGATGTTGCGGCAGGACATGGAACCCTCGCCTTGAAGATCGCGGAGGCGGTTCCCGAGGGAGAGGTCATTGCTATAGGCCTGGCGAACGACTTGCGTGACTACAAGTGGTACCGCACACAGGTCCCTGAGGGCAGATTCAGTGAAAAGATCTACTACCTCGAAATGGATGCGACGAGGCTTGAGTTCGAGGACAACCGCTTCGATTTCGTCGTGAACTTTCTCGGGCTGGAAGACATTCGAATGACCCGTGGCGAAGAGGGGCTCATGCGCGCCATTCGGGAGATGGCAAGAGTGGTCCGTTCAGGAGGGTTCGTTCAGATTGCGATAGGCGTGTACGGCGACGAGCCCGAGGAAGTGCTGCTAAGAGAAGTCGAACAATTCATAGGTCACGGCGCTGTCTTCCCGCCGCCAGATTTCTTCAGAGAGCAGCTGAGACGGAACGGACTGGAAATCGTTGAGGAGATTCTGTTTGTCACGGGCAAGAAGCTCATTGCGGAACAGGCAAAGGAGGAAATCCGCTTCGCGTGCGAGAGGACGCCGGAGGTCTTTCGCGACTACGGCGTGAAGACGCGCGGCTTCAAGGAGGTCTGGGACGAATTTGGCAGCGACGTAGAAAGAATCGGTCTTGCCCACTACTCGAGAATTCTGTGCATAGTCTCAGGGAAGTGCCTTTGGCGAAGCGTGGAAAGCATTTTAGAGCAGAGACACGATGAAGACACGATAGCATGGAGGAGGACAGAAGCACGAGGCATAGATACATCGCGTTCTTCGTCATCATTGTAGTGGCCGCGATAATCGTTTCCACGATGTTGTATGTCCTCCACCTCGAACTTCCAGAGGATACCACCCCACCGAGCAAGGTGGAGGGTCTCGAGGTGTACGACATGCACGATGGCAAGCTCTTTCTATTCTGGGACGAGGCCACTGATAATCGGAAGGTGGACAGATACCAGGTATTCAGGGATGGCAACATGCTGCCCACGGAGCCCTCCTACCCCTTCTTCGTTGACGCTTCACTGGTCAACTGGGTCTCATACGTCTATCAGGTAAGGGCAGTGGACAGCTCTGGCAACGAGGGCGAGAAGTCGAATTCTGCTTGGGGCACCCCGACACCCTCGGACAATGTCCCTCCAGGCAGGGTCGATGGGCTCGAAGTTATGAATGTCCACAATGGGAAGCTGAATCTGACCTGGAACCCGGCATTCGACAATGTTGGCATCTCGCACTACAATGTCTACAGGGACGGTGTGAGGCTCGATCAGGAGCCCGTGAACACATACTTTGTCGATTCAGGGCTCACCAATTACCGGAACTACACATATGAAGTGAGCGCTGTCGACACCTCAGGAAACGAAGGCCAGAGGTCTGTTCCCGCAACAGGGACACCCACGGAATACGACTCGGAACCCCCGTCCAAGGTGACGGGACTGATGGTGACGGATGAGAAGGATGGCAAACTCAACCTCACATGGTCTCCTGCGACGGACAACATTGGCGTGGTTAAGTACCATATCTACAGGGATGGATTGAAGCTGCTGGACGAGCCAGCGACAACTTGGTTCCTTGACACTGGCCTGAGCAATGGGCAGGAGTACACTTACACCGTAAGCGCTGTGGATGCTCAGGGAAACGAGGGTCCGGAGTCCAACCCCGCATCGGGGACGCCCACATCATCCGTCCCTGAGGTTTCGATATCGGGCGTGCCGCAGGGGCCAGGCACATACAGCATAACTGTCTTCTTCGTCTCGGAAGCCGTTGACTTTGGTCTGTATGGAGCCTCCCTCCTCACGGACTTGAACGAGACCGACAGGATGGACCCTCTTGCAGACGGCGCGACCGCGGGAAATATCACGTTCTATGACATGGATTCCGACGGTCTCTTCACGGTCGGAGACTCATTCGTGATCAACGTGACAAGCGGTCACGACTATCAGTTCTCGATCATATGGCGGGCGACCCAGCAGACGGTGGAAACGCATCTATGGACGGCACCCTAGGCGATCCACCAGAGCCAGCCCTTGTGTTCCACGGACAGCTTCCCGCAAATCTTGCCCTGCAACCTCATCTTGTTGAGGAAAAGCGCAGCGGAATCCGGACACTCGGCTTTTTCCGACCGGAACCTTTTCTCGATCTCTATTGTCGTGAGAGGCTTGCCCTCCTTCAGAATCTCCATTATCATCCTTTCGGCAGTCTCTCTGCTGACCTTTCGAGTCTCACCTTTCATTGGTAGTCTCCTTCCCTGTATGAGGGATGCGAGCTCCTCGCCTATTCCTCGGGTTCTTCTGGCGGTTCTGGAGCTTCCTCCTCCGGGGGTCCCTCGGGAGGTTCGGGCACTTCCTCCGGAGCTTCCTCTGGCATATCCGGTGGCTCCTCTGGTGGAGCTTCGTCCGGTTCATCTAGAGGATACTCGGCCGGCGGTGATGGCTCATACGCCACAGGCTCATATACTTGTGGTGTTGGCGCAGGGGCCTTCGGCTTCCTCAGGGCGAGTATGGCTATCACGACTATCAGGATGATGACTATTATGATCCACCACCAATCATTCTCCATGGAGAAGAGGGCGGGTGGAGGTTGGGTCCTGAATGTCAGAACATAATCATTGATCTCATTGCCCTCAACGTCCGTGGCGTTATCGGCAATTATGACGGTGTACTCCTTGTCCTCTTCCAGTCCCGAGAGATCTAGAGTAAGCACGGAATCGCCATTGGACCAGTCAAAGCTCTTAATCGTCGCGCCCTCTATGGATATCGCCATCTCGGTCGAATCGGTATCCATGGCTTCACTGAACACGATGACGCAGTCCGTGGCAATTGATACGTCGGTCACCCCATTCGGTGGCGAGGTCGAGACGACTTCTGGCGGAGTGGAATCCACAATGGACACGACCATCGTGTCTGTATCGGAGAGGCCAACACCGTCGGTTACTTTCAAGGTGACCGTGTACTCACCAATCGCCTCAAAGACGAAGGATTGCGTTGCTCCCTCGAGGACTATGTGGTTGGGTCCGTAGTCAAACTCCCATTTGAAGGTAACGATACCAACATTGTCCGTGGAAGCGGTTCCATCGAAGTAAATCGTGGTTCCCTCGTCATTGTTCAGTTGGTCAGGTCCCGCATCTGCCACGGGAGCCTCATTGTCCTCGACGGTAATGGTGACCGCATCGGATCCAGTATTGCCGGCGGCATCGCGAGCAGTAAGGGTGACATCGTAGATGCCAGGAGTCACGAAGGTGAAGTTTGGTGCCGCTCCCCACAAGTTGATCGGTCCTCCGTCGTATGTGAAAGTCCATGTGTAGTTCACCACGCCCACGTTGTCCGTCGAATTCGTTCCATCGAAGAACACCTGGTCCCCAGAGAACACCGCCTGATCTGGTCCGGCGTCCGCAATGGGATCCGTGATGTCGTTCACAGTAATCGTGGCTGTGTCCCAGCCAGAGAGCCCGGCGGCGTCCGTCACCGTGAGATTGACCCCATAGCTTCCGGGCTCCGAGAACATATAGAACGGGTTCGGACCGTACAGATAGACATCACCGCCAATATCACTCACGACCCATGTCCAGTTCACTATCGCCACATTGTCGCCACTGCCCGTGCTGTCGAGATTGAAGAGGGTGTCCTCATCAACGGTCACGTCATTTGCCACTGCCATAGGGGGTTCGACATCGGCAAGCTGAATGACCACCGTCTTGGTCGCATCCATGTTGGGTTGAGCCACGCCACTTCCGAATCCTGCAAGAGTCGCGGTAATATTGTGCGGCGTGTAGTAGGTCCATATGAAGCCCTCTAGATGGAACTCGGTCACGACCATCCATCTCACCATTCCGTCTGCTCCGGTTGTGCGGCTCGCAACGGGCGTCTGGTAGAAGTCCTCCACATCAACAGTGGCCCCCACGAGAGGTACAGCCTGTTGGGTCTCCACACGGACATGAAGGAACCAATTCACCGTGATGCTTGAAAGCATATCCCCGAAAAACAGACCGAAGAGACGATCGAATGTCGTGTTCAGCGTAGTGATGTGAGAGTCCCCGTCTATGAAGATGTCCACTCCAGCATTGTCGAGCGTTGAGTTTATCAGGTCGACCTGTGAACCTGCATCAAAGATTATGCCGTTGGAGTTGAAAGAGTACTCCTCATCCTCCATGGTTCCCGCCACCTGGAATAGGGCAGCGCCGAAGTTGTTGCATGCGATGACATAGTTCCCCCTGGAACTTATGTTGATATCGGTCAGCCAAAGACCGATGACATCGTCTGCCACGAAGTAGTTGTCCTCCAAGGTCAGGTTCACCGGTAATGGACCACCGCCAACGATCCCCAGTCCGTAGACAGCGTTCCTGGAGAACTGATTGTCCCTCGCCACGACATTCGCATAGTTAGAAACGGTGACATAGACACCGGCCCCACCATTGTAGCTGACATCGTTGGAATCGAACAGAATATCCGACTGCGAGAGAAGGTCGACGTAAATACCGCTGTCAGGAGAGTTGGTTATCGTGTTCTCGACGAAATCCAGAGTCGCCCACTGTCCGCTGGCAGTGAAGTTCATACCGTTCCCGGCACCAGTGAGGTCTATCGAGTTGTTGTACACATTGGCGCTCATATTGCCTCCCGAGGTCGCCACGAACGATGTGGCACTGAAGGTCGGCCCAGAGGAGCACCAAAGACACGCGTTCGATGAGAGATTGATGTCCAGGTCCCGCGTGGCCAGCGCCATTATGGCAGTGTCAGAGGTGGCAAAGAACTGGTTATCATGGAAGCCGACAGAAGCGTCTCCGTTGGAAGAGGTGATCAAACCCGCTGGGGCCATGGAAGGGGTCATTCCAGTCGCCATGACGTAGTTATCGGCAATATTCGCAGTGACCAGTGTTTCGGCTCCAAGTATGATTCCAGCATCCCCCGTCAGGATTATGCTATTGCTCTGCACATCGGCAGACAGCTCCCCGACGGGATTGAGGTGGGAACCGCCGAAGCCTCCAAGATTGAAGAACGTGTTATTGAAAACCACAAGGTCCTGCCAGTCTCCGAAATTGATGGTCTGCACTCCCTGTGTGGCGAGGCCCTCGAACCAGTTCCCGGTGAGGTTCAGTGTGGCGTTTTCCTGTGCCATTGCGACAATGCCCTGGTCGCCACTTGTGATATTGTTCCAACCAAGCGAGGCGGTCAGGTTGTTATCTGTGGAGAGCCAGATGCCTGTCGCCCCAGGATCGGCGGTGATGTTGTTGTGTTCTATAACCACATCGGAGTCTCCAAAGGCATCCAGGACTATCTCGGTATTGGGATGCTGGCTGAACGTGTTGTTGCGCACGACAGAAGTGAACAGGTTGTACTGGTCTTCGAGCATGATCAGGCCCCAGGGACCGTTGTTTGTGACCCTGGAATCGAAGAGGTCAATGTGTGAGTTCTCCACGACCAATCCTCCGTTGCCGTTGTTTGAGACTGAGACGTTGGAAACCAATGCATACGAGCCGTTGACCAATTGGACCCCGGGCATCAAGAATGCTCCAACTCCAGTCGAATCAATCCGGCTGTCATAGATTTCAATCGAGGAGGCATCGACAAGGACACCCGCATACTCGAGGGAATTGGCCGACAGATTCGACGCGTACGGGTTTCCAGCGTTGAACGAGGCAACACCGAACCAGCCCATGACAAACACAGAGTCGTATATCCTAGGGCTTGACCCGTTGGCGATGATTCCGCCACTGAATATGACTCCCGACCTTCTGATGACGACATTATCGGATTCAACGTAGAGTCCGTAGGGCTCGAGGGTCGGAAGAGGCGGACCTGGCGGGTGTGTCTCGCCCATGAATGCGATGACGCTATTGTTCATCTCAAAGACCGCCGAACCTCGCACCCAAAATTGGAATTCAAAAGGACTGCCCAGCAGTGTGGACTGATCGGTGTCGGCCATGTCAAAAGGCGTGTATCCATCTCCACCGTCGAGGACCCTGAATGTTCCGCCATCCTGGACCTCTATGTGGAACTCCCCGCTGAAAGTGGAGTTCAGCTGCAGGGTGACATTGTAGAGTGTCAGTGCCCCGCCGTTCTCAATCACGACGTTGCCAGCTTCAACATATATCGTCTTGTTTCCGTGGACAATATTGTCACCATTCTCTATGACCCAATCACCTGCTGCTACCACCCAAGTATCTGGACCTACCTGAACGGGCGGGTTCAGCTCAGCTCTTGTCTGTGGCGATACCATGATTAGAATGCTCCCAAGAACGAGCAACGCCATGAGGGCAATCGAGCGCAGGCCCTTATTCCTATTTTCTCTCGAAACAATTCTCATGAGATTTCCCATCCTAAAGGCTTTTGCCCGAGTAGAAAGCAGCGACTATAAAAAGATAGCCCTCTGTATATCAAGGCATGACCACGAGGTTCCGAATTGGCGAGGGGGCCCTTGGAAGGGCTGGCTGATTCCCCGGTCTGTGCGCGGTTTGCTTCAAAATAGTTAAATAGCAGTACTACAATAAGAGACACGTCAGTTTTATCACTTTTCGAGGGTGTGACATGACGCAGATGGGAGACGAGGTAAAGAAGGGAACCACCACACTTGGGCTAGTCTGCAAGGAAGGTGTGGTCCTGGCGGCGGAGCGAAGGGCGACCATGGGAACACTGATCGCCCACAAGGCAACAAAGAAGATTTACAGGCTGGACGACAACCTCGGCCTAACAACTGCTGGGCTCGTGGGGGACCTCCAGCTTCTGGCGAGGTACATAACGGCTGAGGTGGAGCTATTCAAGCTCAAAAGAGACGCGCATATGCCGGTCAAGTCTTGCGCGACTCTGCTGGCGAACATACTGGCGGGAAGGAGATACTTCCCCTACTGGGTGCAGCTCGTCGTGGGGGGCATCGACGAAGAGGGCAATCACGTCTACTCGCTCGACATGGCGGGAGGGAGCATACCCGACAAGTACGTTACGACAGGTTCCGGTTCACCGTACGTGTACGGAGTTCTGGAGGACCACTACAAGGACGATATAAGCGTCGACGATGGCCTGAACCTGGCAATAAGGGCCCTGAACGCCGCTATGAAGAGGGATGCGGCCTCGGGCGATGGAGTGGATGTGGTTTCTATCACAAAGAAGGGTTACGTTCACCTCGACGACAAAGAGGTCGAGAAGAGAAAGTCGGCAATGAAGTTGAGCTAGCTCTTCTCATTAAAGGTCTGAGTGAAACCAAATGAGTGTAGAAAGAATTCTTCAGGACGCTGAAAAGGTAGTTAGGAAAGTCGTCCCCGCTGAAGTGGAGATCACGAAGATTGAGCTTGAAGGGCCAGTCGTCGTCATCTACACAAAGAGCATGGGGGAGTTCGCCGAGAACAACGATATAGTCAGGCAGCTCGCCCAAGGGATGAGACGGAGGGTAGCCATCAGGCCAGATCCTTCCCTGCTCGCCAAGACCAAGGAGGCTGAGGAGAAGATTAAGGAGATTATCCCAGAAGAGGCCAAGATTACGAATATATACTTCGAGCATGAGAATGGTGAGGTAACCATAGAGGCTCTTTCTCCCGGACTCGTGATAGGGAAGCACGGCACGATTCTCAACGAGATAAAGAAGAGCATCGGCTGGGCGCCGAGGGTTGTGAGGACCCCACCCATACCTTCCAAGACAGTTGAGGAGATTCGCAACTTCCTGAGGAAATTCCGAGATGAGAGGGAGGATTTCCTCAAGCGTGTTGGGAGAAGGCTCGCTCGGGAAACGGTGGACGGAGAGAACTGGGTGAGAGTCACATCTCTCGGAGGATACCGACAAGTGGGCAGATCCTGCACACTCCTGATGACGAGGGGCAGCAAGATCATGATAGATTGCGGGGTGGACGTCTCGTCAGACAACAACGGAAGCCCATATCTGCAGGCTCCTGAGGTTATGCCGTTGGAGAACCTGGATGGCGTCGTAGTGACCCACGCCCATCTCGACCACTCAGGGCTGGTCCCCGTCCTATTCAAGTACGGATACGATGGACCGGTCTACTGCACACCTCCCACGAGGGACATGATGTCGCTCCTCCAAATCGACTACATCAAGGTCGCTTTCGGAGAGGCGAAGAAGGCGCCCTACGAATCGTCCCACATCAGGGAGATGGTGAAGCGCTGCATACCGCTGAAATACGGTGAAACGACAGATGTTTCGCCCGATGTGCGTCTGACCTTCCAGAATGCTGGGCACATTCTCGGTTCGGCAATAGCACACTTCCACATCGGTGATGGCATGTACAATGTTGCCCTCAGCGGGGACATGAAGTTTGAGAAGACATGGCTCTTCAACGCCGCCACGAACAGGTTCCCCAGACTTGAAACGCTCATATTGGAGTCCACATATGGAGGATATCACGACCTTCAGCCAAGCAGGCGGGAGGCGTCAGAACAGCTCAAGGGGATCGCCGCGAGGGTGCTGAACAGGAAGGGCAAGATCCTCGTCCCGGTTTTCGCGGTGGGTCGTTCCCAGGAGGTGATGCTCGTCCTGGAGGGCCTGATGAGGATGAAGCGCATCCCCATGGTGCCCATCTACCTCGACGGCATGATATGGGAGGCAACCGCCATTCACACCGCGTACCCTGAGTACTTGAACAGCTCACTGAGGACACAGATATTCCAGACCGGGCTCAACCCGTTCCTTTCGGAGGTGTTTCAGCGCGTAGACAGCACGGAGATGAGGGAGAAGATACTCAACGATCCCGATCCGTGTATAATTCTGGCAACATCAGGAATGATGAACGGGGGTCCCGTTATCGAGTACTTCAAATCCTGGGCGGATAACGCGAAGAACGCGCTCGTCTTTGTTGGCTATCAGGCTGAAGGAACCATAGGCAGGAAGATCCAGAAGGAGTGGAAGGAGATAACACTCAACGACAGGGGCAATCCCTTGACTCTCAAGATCAAGATGGATGTTGAGGTCGTCGACGGCTTCAGCGGACACTCAGATAGGCTCCAGCTCTTGAACTACGTGGGGACACTCGAGCCCAGGCCTGAGAGGGTCATCATCTGTCATGGTGAGGAGTACAAGTGCTCAGACCTCGCCAGCAGCCTGTACAAGAAGTTCGGCATGGAAACGAGAGCGCCCATGAACCTCGAGACAATCAGGCTCAAGTGATCCTGCCGCGAATCACTGATTTTCAAGCGGAGAGCTTGCACCGTCCATGATTCGCTTATAACTCGGTAATATTGAAATACAGCTAGAAGAATATGCCTCCAGGAGGAGGCAGGGCATGAGACGAGTTCTGAGTCTAGTTTGGGCTTCGATATTGTGCTTGATGATGGTGAGTAGTGCCGTCGTCGTGATTGTTCAGTCCGACGACTCCCCCGCACCATCGCCAACGGCGAGATGCCGAGGCGGTTCGAGTGAGAGGACGGTCCTTGTGGAGGTCAACACAGCCAAGTGGTGCTATTGGTGTCCAGGGCAGAAACACTCGCTTGAGAGACTCTACAATGAGGTTGGTTCTGACAACTTGGTAATTCTTGAGTATCACGGCTCCACATCGGACAATCTCACGTCACCTTACTCCCAGCAGAGGCGTCTGTTCTACCGTAACGGCGGTCTTGCTTACCCCGCCGTGGGAGTCGACGGAGGCGGCCCATACAATGACGATCACCTCTGGGAATCGGGAACCGACCAAAAGTACGGCAAGTATGACGAGGATAAGGCGATGTACCAGGAGGAAAAGCAGCTGAACGCCATGAGCAACATAACAATATCCCTCTCAGGCAACATTACATCGACAACTGTGTATGTGAAGGCCCACATTCTGGCAACCGACCCGATAACGCTGAGCAATCTGAAAGTCCGGTTCGTGCTTTACCACAACAACATATACCATAGGGATGGAAACACTAACGAGAATGCCGGCATTCTCCATAGGGTGTTCAACCATGTTGTTATGGACGGAAAGGAGACAGCGCTACCGCCAACATTCAACTCGGGAGACATGTTTGACGCAGAGCAGACATTTGCCATCAACCCTCCGCAACCCTCGTTTCCGACGATAGATAAGAGGGAACTTGGCGTTGGTGTGTTTGTGCAGACAGACAACAAGGTGCCATGGTTCGCAGACCCAAACCGATACAACGCGGAGGTCCTGCAAGCTGCCTCGATTGAGTTTGTCGACACTCCAACAGTCCTGATCAACAAGGACATGAATGACGCAATTGACGAAGGGTTCGACCGATACGATGAATTCCTGACAAAGGCCGGACTGAATCACAGGAATTGGGATACTCTTGAGATGTTTGAGACAGAAATGATGAACATGAGGACTCCACCGACCTACACGGATGTCGAGAACTACGCCGTTCAGCTATGGTTCACGGGGACGAGTGGCGGAACCTTCGATGTCCTTCAGAGAAGCTGCATCGACAGCGGCCTCGCTGCGGATCAGGGGATCTTTGTGGTCGGGGAGGAAATCGCCTACGAGGCTTTCATAATGGGATACCTGAACTGGCTTCAGTCGAGCCTGCATGCCAATTTCCAGAACGACAACTCAGGCGCGGTGGCCGTGGACGGAGTTCCCGCGGACCCGATAACGAATGGCATGTTTGGAAAGCAGATCTACGGATCTGATCCAGATGAGATATCCTTGGCCCCAGGAGGCCTGCAAATCTTCACGTATTCCGGCTTGGGAACGATCGCCGGTCTGAGGGCGGAACACGATCTCGATTCGGGCGTGGTCTACATGGCTTTCAACTACTTCGAAGGCATCAGCTCATACAACGGAGACCCGAATTTCGATGCGGATGGGGAGACTCTGATGCGAAATGTCTTCGCATACCTGGACAGCATCGAGGCGCCGCGGGTGGATGTCTTGCAGCCCGATGGTGGCGAAGTCCTGAACCCGGGACAGCAGTACGAAATCCATTGGAGTGCCAGGGACGTTGACATCCCCCAGAACGGTGTGACGATCGAGTATACACTGGACTCTTCGTCCCCTTCGTGGGTGACGATTGAAGCGGGGGAACCAGACGACGGCGTTCACCTCTGGAACGTTCCCATAGCCCAGACCAGCAAAGCACGTGTGAGGGTCTGCGTGCTTGACTCAACTGGGCTTTCGAATTGTGCCATGAGTGACGCCGACTTCACAATCGGGACACCTGGAGATACAACTCCACCGGTCATCTCAAACGTCCTCGTTGACGGTCAACCATCGGTCACTGTTCCCGAGGGAACGTCGGTGACTCTGACAGCGATGATCTCGGACTTCTTTACAGGCGGATCGACTATCATCGGGGCAAACTACACGATCGGTTCCCAGAACTGGCCAGGAACAGGCATGTCCGCTCAGGATGGAGGCTTCGGTGACGTGTCGGAGGACGTGACCGCCCCAATAGACACGGTAGGCTGGGCTCCTGGGGACTACGACCTATACGTGTATGGATGTGACGATGTTCCCAACTGCAATGCGGACTCTCTAGAATATGCGCGAATCACGATCTCGCCCCCGGATACGCAGCCCCCTGAGATCACGAGTGTGGCGATAGACGGAGCCCCTAGCCAGACGTACTATCTATCCACGAAGCCAGGTACGGTTCAGCTGACTGCGGTCGTGGACGACAGCTTGACCGGGAATTCGAACATCACCGAAGCGAACTACACGACGAGCCCAGGAGCGTGGCCTGGCGTTCCGATGGGTGCGATGGACGGTTCTTTCAACTCACCGATTGAGACGGCCTACGCGGACATCCCAACGCCAGGCGTGGGAACCTACGACTACTTCGTCTACGCCTGCGATGCGATTCCGCACTGCAACAACACGGGACCATCGGCCTCTCTCACAATCCTGGATGATATCCCGCCAGAGATCTCCAATGTGCTCGTTGACGGTAGTCCGTCCGTTGTGATAACCGAGGGCACTGCTTCAGTCGCGCTCACAGCGACAATAGACGACGCGACCACGGGCGGATCGCCGATCTTGACAGCCAATTACACCGTTGGCGCGCAGGCTTGGCCGGGATCGCCGATGAACCCGACGGATGGAGCGTATGACACACCAACAGAGGATGTAGATGCGACTGTGGACACCTCACTGCTGACTCCAGGTAGCTACGAATTCTGTGTGTATGCAGTGGACAACAGCGCCCTTCAGAATGAGAACACGACGGGAAGTTGTGCCCAGCTGCAAGTCGTTGCGGAAGTTCAACCGCCAGAGATATCGACCGTTCGGATTGACGGCCAGCTCGCCAGGACGATTCCATTCTCAACACTTCCAGTCACCTGCAACATAACCGCGACGATCGATGACAGCACCACTGGTGGGTCAGACATTGCTGGGGCGAACTACAGCACACCAACCCCCACATCGTGGCCTGGAAATGACATGGCTGCCGTGGATGGCTCCTTCAACTCGCCCACGGAGGACGTGATTGCGAGCTTCTCGGCTCCATTGACGGTTGGCACCTATGCCTACTATGTATACGCATGGGATGCCCGGAGCAACTACAATAATTCGGCACCATTCGCCTTCCTCATCATCCAGGACGACGTCCCGCCCGAGGTTTCGAACGTGCTTGCCAATGGAATGTCATCCATAACCGTATCCCAGGGAACATTGCTCACCCTGACAGCCACGGTGAGCGACGCGGCTACAGGCAACAGCAACATCGTCTCAGCGAACTACACGGAGGGCTGGGCGAACTGGTCGAGCAGCGTGAGCATGAATGCAACCGACGGTGGATTCAACTCTCCGACCGAAAACGTGGAAGCGACAGTCAACACGAGTGGATGGAGCATGGGCGTTCACGACCTGTATGTTTACGCAACGGATTCGGTGGGCAACGGAAACGCGACTTCGGTTGAGCATGTGAGCATAAACATCACGATTCCTGACATACAACCACCGGAGATATTGAACGCGCTCGTAAACGGAAACGCATGGGTTGGTGTCAACGAGGGCGACTTGGTGGTCCTCACTGCAACGGTCACCGATGCGAACACTGGAGACTCTATGATAGCGGGTGCGAACTACACGGTCGGTGTGCAGAACTGGCCAGGAGTCCCGATGAACCCAGCGGACGGATCGTTCAACTCACCATTCGAAGACGTCACCATCGACATCGATACTACGGGTTGGGCGATGGCGAACCACACGATATGCGTGTACGCATGGGACATTGTGCCAAATGAGAACACCACTTCCGCCGCCTGCGCGAACATAGAGATCATGGCCCTCAAGCCGCTCGCACCCCTCATGACGGGGGCAGATCTAGCGGGTATAGGTCTGGTGGATGTCGAGATACGATGGGACAGGTCCGGAGATGATGGTCTCGGGAGAGATGATGTCGTCGAGTATGACATATACCGGGCCAACAGCTACTCGGGACCTTACGTGCAGGTCACGAGCGTTCCAGCCACGAACTCGCCAACATATAGCTGGACGTGCACGGGATGTGGCGTGGGAGACTCGAGCACATACTTCTTCTACGTGGAGGCGGACAACGGTGCTCTTACGGAGCCCGCGCCGAACAAAGCGTCCAAGTTCCAGATGTCGCTGAGTGCCGCTCCGCAGCTGATATCGGTGCCCGTGATTCTGTCGAGCAACGACGTATCCTTCGTCCTCCAGACGCTCTCGTATGACATGGCATACTACTACGATTCCGCGGACCCATCCGATCCCTGGAAGTCCTACATGCCCTTCAAGACATACAAGGGTGACCTTACGACGGTCAACAGGACGATGGCTCTGTGGGTTAATGTGACCTCACCAAGCGACTTTGTCGTCGCAGGATTGGTTCCCGACACGACCACCATCACGCTGCGAGCTGGATGGAACCTCGTCGGATTCCCGTCCTTCGCGACCACATACACGGTCGCCGACCTCAAGGTCGATGTGAACGCTTCGAGTGTTGAGGAGCCCAATCCGATGGCTCCGCCGTACTGCCTGAAGGAAATGCTGGACACGGACGCGTTTCTGGCGGGCAGCGGATACTGGATTGAGGTTCCCGAGGACATCGTGTGGACGATATCGAACTGAGTTCTCCGCTCGTGCGCACCCCACGAATCAGTTCTGTGCTTCCTCGGAAATCGAGAGGGAAAGAGCTACACATCCAGCGTTCATGTTATATTCTCAGAGAGCGCTATCGCACCGCATGAGGTCGATGGAGGATCTCTTCGAAAACGTCAGGGACCTGCTCAGCTATGAAGAGTTCTGCATGAAGGTCTCGGAGAGGATGGACAAGTTTGGCGGGCTCTTGACGGAGGACGCTGCTGCTCTCCTTGTCGCTGAGGAGCTTGGCAGATTCAACGTCAACTATGACAGAATAGCGGACATCCGTGGCAATCAAGCGGTCAGACTGAAGGCTGAGGTCCTCTCCGTCAGTGACGTCAAGGAGTTCCGAAGGAGGAACGAGTCGATCGGGCGGGTCGCAAACATAACGATATCCGACGGGAGCGCGAAGTGCAGGCTTGTCCTCTGGGATGATGATACCCAGCTCGTATCGAAAGGGGCAATCAGTGTAGGGGGATCCCTCAGAGTAATCAATGGCTATTCAAAGATGACCGATTTCGGTCTGGAGATATCGAAGGGTCGGTACGGAGCGATAATCGTGGAATGACTACATCATCCCGGGAGGCATACCGCCTGCTCCAGGCCCTCCTGCTCCTGCGCCCGGGGGCGGTGTCTCCATCTTCTTCGAAGCGATGATGTCATCGATTCTCAGTATCATGGCCGCGACATCTGTGGCGGACTTCACCGCCTGGGTCTTCACGCGGATAGGCTCAACGACATTCATCCTGATCATGTCCTTGACCTTTCCACTGTAGATGTCGACTCCCGCGTTCTTGTTGGCCTTCTTGCCCTCGTGCTTCGACTTCAGTTCTATGAGCAGGTCTATGGAATCCAGACCAGCATTCTCGCCGAGCGTCCAAGGGATGATTTCCAGAGCATCTGCAAAGGCCTCGATGGCAAGCTGTTCCCTTCCGCCGACAGTGGAGGCATAGTCCCTCAGTCTCAGCGAAACCTCGATCTCTGTGGCGCCACCTCCTGGAATGGCCCTGCCATCCTCTATGGCGACACCAACTACCCTGATGGCATCGTGGAGAGCGCGCTCGACCTCATCGACAACGTGCTCGGTGCCCCCTCGGATGAGAATTGATACGGCCTTGCCATCTTTGCAGCCGGTCACGAACGTCATCTCGTCATCGCCTATCTTCCTCTCCTCGACCAGACCTGCCTTGCCGAGCTCGTTCCTGCCGAGGTCTTCAAGATTGGTGATGATCTTCCCGCCAGTGGACTTTGCGAGTTTGTCCATATCGCTCTTCTTTATCCTCCTGAGGGCGTAGATGCCTTCCTTCGCCAGATAGTGTTGGACGAGGTCATCGATGCCCTTCTGGCAGAAGACGACGTTTGCGCCGCTCCTCTTCAGTTTCTCGACCATTCCCTTGAGCGTCTTTTCTTCTTCCTTCAGGAACTTCTCGATCTGGGACGGATCTGTGATCTGGATTTTTGCGTCGACTTCCGTCTTCTTAATCTCCAGAGCAGAGTTCAGGAGCGCGATTCTGGCGTTCTTCACCCACTTGGGCATCCGCGGATGGACCCTTTCCTTGTCGATTATCATTCCGTCGATGAGTTCCGATTCGAGAACGGAAGCTCCGTGCTTCTTCTCCACCTTTACGTTCTCGGTGTCGGCTATAAACCTCCCGCCCCTCTCCTCGACTATCTTCATGACGGCATCGACAGCCATATCGGACAGGCGGTCGCGCACGTTGCCCATGCTTCGGCCGCTTATTGACGTAGCTGCGATATCCTTGAGTCTCTTCCTGTCCTTTCTGTCAATCTTTATCGACATCTTCTCGAGAACACTCATGGCTCGCTCTGCAGCCATCCTGAACCCGTTGACGACTATCGTGGGATGAACATTCTGGTCGATCAGATCTTCTGATTTCTTCAAGAGCTCCCCAGCGAGAACAACGGCACTCGTGGTCCCGTCACCTGCCTCGTCATCCTGAGTCTTGGCCACCTCGACCACCATCTTGGCCGCTGGATGCTCTATGTCAATCTCTTTCAGAATCGTCGCGCCATCGTTCGTTATCACGACGTCACCCATGCTGTCGACGAGCATCTTGTCCATTCCTCTCGGCCCCAGCGTCGAGCGTACTGCCTCCGCAACTGCCTTCGCGGCGGCAATGCTGTTAGACTGGGCACTTCTTCCTCGAGTTCTTTCTGTACCTTCCTTGAGGAGTATTATTGGTTGTCCTGCAAACATGATGAACCTCCTTCGGAATCCCTATGTTTGTTCTTCTATATAAGTCATTACATTCGAGCCACGATAGATGAGAACGGTTCTGCAGCCGGGATGGTTATCAGAACCCTCTGATTGTTCAGAAAGGCACAAATAGTCTGAACGATATCCAGTACCGAGGTGGTAGACATGACAAAGGAGAAGGAAGAATCCTGCTGCGGGCCAACGAGCGAAGAGGGCGGTTGTTGCAAGGTCGCATCCGTGGTCAGCGTGGATGAGCGGGGGCAGATGGTGCTTCCCAAGGACATAAGAGACAGGGCGGGAATCGGTGCCGGAGACAAGCTGGCGGTCGTCACTTGGGAAAGGGGCGGCGAGGTCTGCTGCATCTCCTTGCTCAAGGTTGAGGAACTCACAGACATGGTCAAGGACGCCCTTGGCCCTGTGATGAAGGATGTGCTGAAGGAGCAGGAATGAGGTGAACGAACATGAAGAAGGAAGAGATCAAGAAGGCGGTGAGGAAAGGATATGCGGAAATTGCAGTCAGGAACGACTCCTGTTGTGCTTCGACAAGCAATCGCAGTGGGCAGCGGGCATCGCAGCTGAGCAAGGCCATTGGCTATGCCGAGGAGGAGCTGAAATCCGTTCCTGAGGACGCTGACATGGGCCTTGGATGCGGGAATCCTGTCGCCCTTGCTTCTCTGAAGGAAGGCGAGACCGTTCTCGACCTAGGCTCAGGCGGGGGCATTGACTGCTTCCTCGCAGCTCGAAAAGTCGGAGAGAGTGGCAAGGTCATCGGCGTCGACATGACTCCGGAAATGATTGAAAAGGCCAGAGAGAACGCGAAGAAGGGCGGTTTCGAGAATGTTGAGTTCCGGCTCGGAGAGATAGAGGACCTACCAGTTGATGATAACTCGTTTGACGTGATAATCTCGAACTGCGTAATCAACCTCTCACCCGATAAGGAGAGTGTCTTCAAGGAGGCCTTCCGAGCCGTCAAACCAGGGGGAAGATTGTTCGTCTCAGACATCGTCCTGCTCAAGGAACTGCCCGAGGCGGTGAGGGCCAACATGGAAGCCTACATAGGCTGTCTTTCAGGAGCCGTGGGCAAGGATGAATACATCGGGCTGATAGAGCAAGTGGGCTTTCGGGATGTCAGCATCAGAAAGGAGTCGGGCTGTTCTGTCGAGGTTCTGTCGAACGATCCAACGGTAATCGCCATGATGAAAAGCTTCGATGTATCGCGAGCGGAGGCAGAAGAAGTCATACGCTCTGTGATAAGTGTGATTGTCGAGGGGACAAAACCCGACTGAAGGCGAAGGACAATTCCTCTCGGCCCTCCATCTGCGAGTCGCGACAAACGATTTATACTCAAAAAGCGTTGCCTCATCGACGGCTCTGAAGGGGATTCCATGGAAGGTCCAGATAGGCAAGCCGAGCTTATGGAGCTTGACGAAAGGAACTTCGATAGCGTGGTCTCGAAACACTCCAACGTTGTAATTGACTGCTGGGCTCCTTGGTGTGGCCCTTGCCTGGCGCTTGAGCCTGCGATCAAGGAACTCGCGAAGGAATACAAGGGGAAGGTATTGTTCGCGAAGATGAACACAGACGAGAACCTGGATATCGCGAGAAGGCTCGGGATAATGTCCCTGCCCACGATATTGTACTTCAGGAACGGTGAGTACGAGGATAGGATAGCAGGCGGGGTACAGAAGCGCATCATAAGAGAGAAGATAGAGGAGCTGATGGGTTCGGGATAGGTTTTTATCTCCTCCCTCTCTTCCACAAACCGATTGCTCGAGACACTGAGACGTGATTGGCTGGCCCGCATAGGAAATTGGAGCTTCCTGGAACACGCAGTGGAGACGCCGAACGTCCTCTTCTATCAATCCGATAGGATACGCCCGCCGGATGATGCGGAGATTCTGCTCCTCTCGCAAGAGATGGAGACCGAGAAGCCATACGTCCTCGATGCGGGCAGCGCCTTTCTGCCGTCCGATTTCCACGGCAAAAATGTGATACCGCCCGACCTGGGCTATCCCGTGAGCCTCGATGAGATCAACTCATCAGCGGAAGGCGAACAGTTCGTCGTCCTCTTCGGCAGGAAAGAGCAGGTGGAAGCGAGTGTCGCCAGACTTCGGGAAAAGGTGTTCGTGATCGGTAACGCCTTGGAGATGCTTCGGAATCCTTTCCATTTCGTGAAGAGAGTCTTGGCCATCAGGACGAGAATGTCCCCGCACGGGCTGGTATACGCACCGGGCATCGCGACCCCATCGAATCTGAGCATCCTCGCCTACTCCGGAATCGACGTGGTTGACTCTCTTCGAGTGGTGATGGAATCGAAGTATGGAAGGTTCCACACTGAGCACGGGTCTCTGCCATTCGAGGAGACGAGAAGGAAGATGTGCCATTGCCCTGCATGCGAAGAGGGGATAACCCAAGGGAAGCTTGTGGATCACAACTCCCACGTATTGCTGAGGGAACTCCAGGTCTGTCGCAATGCAATAGAACGAAGGCGACTCAGGGAACTCGCTGAAAGAAGAATGCTATCCAGTCCCTGGTGTGTATCAGTCATGAAGTACCTCGACCGGAGGTTCTACGATGCCGTGGAGCCGAGCGTTCCCGTCACTGGCGAAGATTTCCTAGCTCTCTCGGACGCATCATTGCACAGACCAGACGTGCTGAGGTTCAGAAAGAGGATTCTCAAGCGGTACTCGAAACCGCCCAGCGCGAAGGTCCTGCTGCTTCTTCCATGCTCTGCTCGAAAGCCCTACTCGCGCTCCAAGTCCCACAGGCTCTTCAAACGAACAATCGCGTCAGTCAGAAATGCAAGTGTCATTCACGAAGTCATCGTCACCTCCCCTCTGGGTCTAGTTCCCCGCGAGTTGGAATTGTTCTATCCCGCTCAGAACTACGATATCCCGGTAACAGGTGATTGGAGCGGGGAGGAGAGGGAGACCCTCCGGAAGGAGGTGTGCGCATACCTTGAGCGAAACGATTATGTTCACGTCATCGCGCATCTCGGGGTGGAAAGAGGATTCTTGGAAGACATTCTAGAGGACGCTGTCTTCACTTGCGAGGATTCGCCAACCTCCCCGTCATCACTTCAGACCCTCCGCAAGGAGATCTCTCAGGCGGTTGGCGGTCAACCGAGAATGAGCAGGAGGGAGAGGCTTGTTGAGGACCTCAGGAATCTGGCGGTCTTCCAGTTCGGAGAGCCGGGCGGAAACCTCGTGGAGCACTCTGAAATCAGGGGAAGATATCCGAACGTTCGCGTGGTGAGGGACGATCATCTGGCGACCCTTGTGCCATCCAGGGGAATGCTCTCACTCACGCTCGCTGGCGGGAACATCTTAGCACGCACGAACGCCTATCGTGTCGAGATCGAGGACTTCACCATCAAGGGGAACGTTTTCGCCGTCGGTGTCACAAACGCGGATTTGGACATCAGGGAAGGCGATGACGTCATCGTTGCCCACGAAGAGGATGTCAGAGCGGTCGGCGTGGCTCGGATGCCCGCCAAGGAGATGATCGAGAGTCGAAAGGGAGAAGCGGTGAGGGTCAGGCACAGAGCGTAACGATTAATACGGAGAACCGAATACACATCCCGAGGATGGGATATGGACGCTCTGGGTACCGCTCTTGCGTCAGGAACAGTTTTCTTCGTAGCCCTCGGCATCCTCATCCTGTTCTTTGATGACATTGATTTGAAAATCCTGCTCGGCGCGTTCTTCGTCGTGGTGGGCACCTCCCTGGGCCTCTTTGCTGCGGGCATAGTGGACTTTGGGGCCGTTGTGCTCTCCCTCTCCTTTTCACTCATCGTGAAACAGGTCCTATCCCAGCTGCATTTCTACTGAAACTTTCACCCTACCCTCCCCTTCTTAGCTATTTAAGCAACGACGCATTCTTCTTCCTCAAGGGGTGAGAACAGATGGATGATGACCACTACAGCTGGGAAGACGTATACCGCTCATACGGTTGTTCCACTGATTATGATGAAGACTAGATTCCGTGCCCATCCCGTAAAGATAGTTGTGGGGTGATCCCCACCTATCTTCTTTTTTCGAAAAGATAATGAAGACAAGCTTGCTTATGCTTGAGCGGGCAGGCGTGATCTAGTCTGGTCTAGGATTTTGGCCTTCCAAGCCAACTGCCCGGGTTCGAATCCCGGCGCCTGCATCGAGGGCTGTCCGTGAGATCGCCCTACTCGGACTCGATATCGTGAACGATATCCTCGAGCTCCCGCACGACCGTGACCATGTCGTTTGCGTCTTCACCTTTGCTGGAAATCTCGCAGACGAGTTCCTTGGCATCCTCGATTGTGTGATGCTTCATCCAATCAATTGCATCCTCAGCGCTCGCCTTGACTCTTTTCTTCCTGATTGCTTTCTTTCGAACCACTGGACCACCATCCCTTCTGATGTCTGTCCGATAATTGTCGGACAAATCAACCTTATACAGCTGCCAATATAAAAATATTTGCTCGCTCCGGCCAGAATGCTCTGACGGAGTCCCCCGCGTCGATTCCGCGGCTCTCGTCTCCACGGGGATGGTTGCTGAATCGTCCCGGCGAGCTCCCCAGATTCCCTCACTGTCCGAAGATTATAAATTGCCTACCATCCATTATCGTGCGGGTGGAAGGGCATGGGATTTTTGGATTCGCTCTTCGATAAGGAAAAGAGAACCCTCAACAGGGCCTCCAAGAACCTCAGGAGGGGCAGGGAATGCCTTCTGAAAGGCTCCAGGGACGCCGCTTACCTTTACTTTGCCAAGGCGTCTCAGACTCTCGAGAAGAACAGGGGGTTCATTTCGAAGTTGACCGGTGACTTCTCGGACATCTACGACGAGCTCGGTTATGGCTTTCACGAGATAGGCAGGGACGCAGAGGCTGGCGGCCATCTAGACTATGCTCTTCAGCTCAACCCCAGCAATGTGAGCGCACTCAATCACAAGGGATTGCTGCTTTACCATGGCGGAGAGAGCGAAGAGGCACTCGAGCTGTATGACAAGGCAATCGGCATTGCTCCTAACAGAAAGGATGTGTGGGCCAACAAGGGTGATGTCCTCCTCAATCTCGGAAACACACAGGATGCCGAGAACTGCTTCTTTCAAGTCCTGAAGATCGATGACACTGACATCCCTACGTACGCCAAGCTCCTTAAGATTCGCCCGGAAGATGGTAGCCTCTGGAAGAGGAAGGGAATGGCCCATTTCAAGCTGTCTCAGTACGGGGAGTCCGTCGAGGCCTTTGACGAGGGTCTGAGGCTGGAACCCTCTGACAGGGAGATGTGGGTGAAGAAAGCCGAGGCGTTGGAGAACCTTGGAAGAAAGGAGGATGCCCTGCAGGCCCTGGAGAAGGGGATAGAGCTCGACTATGAGAACGCGGACCTGTGGAAATGGAAGGGAAGGATCCTTCACGAGCTCGGAAAAGGCAAGGAGGCACTGGAGTCCTTCGAGAAGGCCCTGATATACAGGCCGGGGGACGAGGAGAGTCACCTTTGGAGGGGAAGGATACTCTTCGAAGCGGATAGCTTCGAGGCTGCAGTCAAGGCCTTCGATGATGCCCTCGCAGTCAACGCGAACTCTCTGGAGGCTCTGAGGGGGAAGAAGAGTTCGTTCGTTGCCATGGAGAAGTGGGAGGAGATCGTCAAGGTGAGCAAGTCTATTACCAGGCTCGACCCGAATGACGCAGAGAGCTTCATGGACATGGGAGATGCATACAAGAAGCTAAAGAAGTACAAGAACGCCATAAGGGCATACAATGGTATCCTGAAGATCAACCCGGAGAGCATCGATGCTCTAACGGGCAAGAAGGAAGCCCTCATCGAATTGGAGGACTGGAGGGAGGTCGTCAACGTCTGCGACTACATCCTGAGGTCGGACCCTTCAAACAGCGAAGCCCTCCATGACAAGGGCGTCGCCCTGCTCGAGCTGGGCGAGCTGAGAGAGGCGAAGGATGCCTTCGATATCGCTCTGGAGATGAAGCCGAGGGACCTCGAGCTGCTGAGAAAGAAGCTCATGGTTCTGAAGGGGCTACGAGCGAATGAGCAGATAGTATCCTGCGCGGACGCGATCTTGGCCCTCGACTCCAACGACGCGGAGACTTGGAGGGACAGAGGGACCGCAATGAGCCTCCTCTCACGCCCCATGGATGCTCTGACATCCCTTGACAGGGCCCTGGTGCTCAAGCCAAAGGACTACTCAGCATGGATGGAGAAGGCATCGATATACGAGAGGATGCGGGACTACGAGAAGGCCGTCTCGGCCTACGATGAGGCGATCAAGGTCAATCCGAAGGATGCGAAGGCCTGGAAGCATCGAGGGCAATCGCTGGGAAGACTAGGCCATTTCGAGCAATCGCTGGAGAGTCTCGAAAGGGCGATTCAGCTGGATGCCACAGACAGGGTCACCTGGTACAGCAAGGGCCTGGCTCTCGAGGGTCTAAAGAACTACGAGGAGGCCCTCGTCGCGTACGACAAGGCGCTCAAGCTCGGCCCAAAGGACAAGAACGTCTGGTACAGCAGGGGTTTGACACTGATGGCACTCGAGCGGTTTGACGATGCCCGAGAGGCCTTCGACAAAGTGGTGGAGTTCGATCCCTCCAACAAGCTTGCCCATGTGAGAAGGGCCGAGGCCCTCGTCAAGCTCGGAAGGGACAAAGAGGCCCTTGGTTCCTACGACCACGCTCTCGCGATCGACCCGAATGACATTGGTGTAGCCAGGGCAAAGAAGGACACATTCAAGAGGCTGGGTGACTGGAAAGGAGCCTACGAGGCGGCAGACCTCATGACGACCATCGACTATGGAAGCATGGAGGGCTGGTATGAGAAGTCGCTTGCCGCAAGGAATCTCGGGTGGAACGATGACGCCCTCAGCGCAATTGAATCGGCGATCTCCATAAGCCCGAAGGACCTCAGGCTCTTCGAGGCGAAGAGGGACATCCTCGAACTCATGGGAGACTATGAGGGCGTCACTGAGTTGTGCGACTACATTCTCCAGATGCAGCCAGAACATCTCGCCACGATAAGGAAGAAGGGATACGCTCTCGCCAAGATGGGCAAGTACGGGGAGGCTCTCAAAAGCTTCGACAGAGCTGTTTCCATGGACTCGATGGACAAGAGCACGTGGAACATGAGGGGCGATGCGCTCCTTGTGATGAAGAACTACGAAGGGGCGATTCAGAGCTACGACAAGGTCCTGGAGATTGACCCGGGGAACTCCCATGCATTCGGGAAAAGGGGAGATATCTTCTTCACGCTGGGCAAATATGAGCGGGCCCTGAAAGCCTACGAAGATGCTCTGACGATGGACAGAGAGAACACGAACCTCCTGAATCGCAAGGCCCTCAC
This sequence comes from Thermoplasmata archaeon, assembly GCA_046761045.1. Classification (GTDB taxonomy): domain Archaea; phylum Thermoplasmatota; class Thermoplasmata; order RBG-16-68-12; family JAGMCJ01; genus JAGMCJ01. Next base: position 73,874 of record JBHIFJ010000001.1, on the reverse strand, counting down.
TCTGGCCAAAATGGAGAGGTTCGAAGAAGCGTTGGCAGTGACCGAGGACGTCTTCTCAAAGGACCCGAAGAACATCGAGGGGCTCCTCACGAAGGGCAAGATACTCACGGAGAGGAGCAGATATCCCGATGCCCTAGACGTTCTCAATTCCACACTTGGCATCAGGGAAGACATTCCCGAGGTTTGGCTCGAAAGGGGAAGAATACTCGAGAACATGAAGAGATACGAGGAGGCTGACAGCAGCTATGACAGAGTCATTGACCTCAACTACCACAATTTCGACGCGTGGCGGGAGAAAGGTCTCCTGTCGGCGAAAATGGGCGACTACGAGAACGCGCTGAGCTCGTATGAGCGGGCCTCGGAGATCAGGGAGGACGACAAGGGGATCTGGCAGCTCATGGGTCTCACTCTCGAGAAGATGAACAACTGGGAGGAGGCCATCGCTGCCTATGACCGCGCAATAGGTCTCGACCCGAAAGACAAAGTCCCCTGGAACAGCAAAGGCCTGGCACTCATGCATCAGGGGAGGTACGAGAGCGCTCAGAGGGCCTTCGAGAGCGCCCTGGCCATCGACCCGAACTATGAATCCTCCATAGAGGGGAAGAGAATCTGCGAGGAAAAGAAGCGGAAGAAGAAGCTGGGGGACTACGGCAGGAAGGTCCTGGAGTTCGAGTACCGGAACGGTAGGGCAATTACGAAGGAGGAAGCATTCCGCGACCTGAACATCCCCTTCGACTATCTGGATGAGGTCATAGGCTACCTTCGTGAGAGGGAACCCATCGACGTAGAGAGATTGCCCTCAGCGGATCTGGAGGATCTTGAGCGGGCCTCCATCCCCGTCCTGAGGCGGTGCATCGAGACTGGGGGCACCTACGGCTTGAGACTCTGCGACATAACGGCCAACTTCCCGCAGTACGACATAGAGAGGGCAAGAAGAATCCTCAGTTACATCGAGAAGGTCGACGGCATGAGGGTGGAAGCAGGATACGATGCTGAAATGGATTCCCTGCTGAGACAGGCGCTGACGCTCCCGCCGGAGAAGCGGACGCTTCTCAATCTCGTCAAGAACTTCAACATAGGAATCTATAAAGCAAAGCGACTTGAGGCGTCCTTGAAGAAGTTCGCGCCGGAGGAGCTGCCGCCCGAGGTTGTTCGGGTCAGATCTCTGATGGGAGAGGACTACCATGGAGAGGTGGCCAAGAAGCCCGCCAAAGAGGTGAAACCTCGCGGCAAGAGGTCTCCTCTTGAGGGGAAACGGTGCAGGATGCACGACGGCATGGCCGTGATGAAGCACGACTGCGGTGAGTTCCTCTGCAACGCATGCACAAAGGATGAGGACTTCTGCCCCTATTGTCAGAGACCACTCAAGAAGGATGTTGTGCTCAGGCCGAAACCCGCGACGACAGAACAACCAGCGAAGCGAGACAGGCCTGCCAAGGACGAAGGAAGGGACTTCACCCGCCTATGATGGCTTGAGCGGCCGGGATTCCCTGCTCCTGATTCTTCGGATAGCTCTGCGAGGGGCTTAGCCTCCTATCTGGTTTTCTCGAAGGCCTGCTTCCCTTCTCCGGCGTCTACCTTCCTTTCAGGATCTCTCGAGCGATCACCATTCGCTGGATCTCACTCGTTCCCTCACCTATCTCAGTGAGCTTGACGTCCCTGAACATCCGCTCGACTGGATAGTCCTTCGTGTATCCGTACCCGCCATGAATCTGGATGGCCTTGGTGGCCGTCCGCATGCCCACTTCGGATGCGAAGAGCTTGCACATGGAGGCCTCCTTCTTGTACCTCTTACCCTGGTCCTTGAGATATGCAGCTCGGTACACAAGGAGTCTGGCCGCATCAATCTCCATTGCCATATCCGCCAACATCCATTGGATTGCCTGGAAACTGCTGATTGTCTGCCCGAACTGCTCCCTTGTCTTGGAGTACTCAAGCGAGGCTTCGTAGCATCCCTGCGCGATTCCCAAGGCCATCGCACCGATGCTTATCCTTCCTCCGTCCAACACCTTGAGCACATCCCGAAACGCCTGGTCCTTCTCACCCAGGAGGTTCTCCTCGGGGATAGCGCAGTTCTCGAGAATAATCTCTGATGCCACCGAAGCATGGAGTCCGAGCTTCTCCTCCTTCTTTCCGAGACTGAACCCGGGTGCGTCCCTCTCCACCACGAAGGCGCTCATTCCCCTGCTTCCCTTGGACTTGTCCGTGGATGCAATGATGACGAATGTCTTGGCCTCGTGACCGTTCGTTATGAAGACCTTTCTCCCGTTCAGTATCCACTCCCCACCCTTCGATTCGGCGGTAGTTGCCACTGCGCCAGCATCGGACCCGGCCCCGGGCTCTGTGAGTCCCCAGGAGCCCATGACCTTGCCTCCAGCCAGGTCGGGCAGGTATTTCCTTTTCTGCTCCTCACTGCCCGCGATGTTGATGTGCTCCGAGCAAAGCGAGTTGTGAGAGGCCATTATGAGACCTGTGGAACCACAGACACGAGAGACCTCCTCCACTGCGATGGCGTAGCTGATTGTGTCCATGCCAGCCCCGCCGTACTCCGGTGCAATCGTCATGCCCATCAGACCGAGTTCTCCCATCTTCCTTATGTTGTCCCACGGGAACTCTCCTGTCCTGTCGATCTCTGCGGCGACCGGCTTGAGCTCCCTCTCCGCAAGATCATGAACCATCTTCCTAAGCATCATCTGTTCCTCTGTCAACTCGAAATCCATCCTCTCACCCCTCGACTGAAAAGGATACGCTCCTAAAAAAGCTTGGCAGACTAGAACGAGGGCTCAAATCTGTTCAGCAGCAACGAGGCTATCTCAATCTCCGCCTCAGAGCCCTCATGGTTCCCTTTCTTGAGCTGACTCTCGGCCCTCTTGACCATGCCCTCGATGTCCCTCGGAATATCCTTCCCGGACCTCTGAATCAGTTTCATCTCGCGCTTCAATGCATCCAATCTTTCCACAAGCGTCCTGTACCTCTTACGGATTCCGCTGGCCAATGAGATTGCCTCCCTTGCGAGCTGGATGCATTTCTCGTAGTCACCGTCCTTCATGGAGACACACGCTTCGACCAACGTCTCCTCCGCCTCCTCAGAACGGACATTGATCTTCTTCAGTGAGATGGAAGCGCTTTTCGCTCGTTTCAATTCACGGATTGCTGACCTGTGCCTCTCCCTCAGCTCTATGGCCTTTTTCTCAATCACCTCGGAGAGTTCCTTGACGCGCTCGAATCTACCATTCAGGAAGGCGGTCCTCGCTATCCTAAGTATATCCTCGATCTCCTGGGCCACGACCCCCTCGCTCTTCAGTTCGTCCAGAATAGTCTCGCAGTAGCGGTACACCTCAGCGTTCTCCTGGCATTCCTTCCTGACCCTCCTGGGGAGATTCCTTATCTGATTGAGAATCTCTTGAACCCGTTGGATCTCCCCGTCGGTGAGGCACGACTTCGACTCATCTAGAAGCTCAAGGCTCGGCGACAGTATGAGATGCTGGAAGACATTGCCATGAATGTCCCCCTGATTCTCGTATTCGGTCCGTATGAGGTCCTCTGTTCTTTCAATGGCGTTCGAGGCCTCAAGATAGGAGGATACTAAGCGCCGCCCCTCTTTGATTCCCTCCGCTGCAATCTGGGCGGCAGCCGAATAGGATGGAACGAGGTCTTCGTTTGAGAGCCCCTCCAGGGCTTCGATGCTTTCTTGTAGCATCTCTTCCAGCTCGGGAGCCTCTATTCCGAGACTGTTGGCTTCCTCGATGACAGACCTGAGTTCCTGCACGGATGCCCTGGCGAAACCCTCGTCAGCACTTCGCCTTGTGCCCTCAAGCTTCCCGGTGCCAGTCGACCTCAACTGAACCGCCTCCTCGTGAGGGACCCCAACCGCCAGCGAGCCCTTTAGACAGAATCCGAAGAAAGGAGTAGGTTGCGCCCGAGAGCGATGTCATCGCTATCACGAATCCCCCTTTCGAGTCTCGATAATGCTTCGCCCTTATCCTCCGATGTTTCGATTCATATGGATGTATTTATGTTTTTCCCAAGAATCGCCATCCCTATCTGGCTCTTTGCGCTGAACGCCTGCCAGCAGAATATCCAAGAACCTCTACGGATTCGGCATCCTGGAGGATTCTCTTTTCCTCCTGCCAAAGGCCTCCAGAAGGCTCGCTATCTCCCTGTACAGTGCAATGGCCTCCTCCCGTTCCGTCTCCACGTAGCTGAGTATTTCATCGTACTTCTGCTCCGCGTACCATATCGGGACCTGAACACCCTTCTCCTTCCCCGTGAATGCGTCCAAACCCGAGCCCTTGAACCTCCCAGCGTTCATGAGTATGAGGACGGGACGGATGTCTATCATGGGCTTCAGGAAGAAGTACTGCTTGATCTCTCCAGCGTCCCATTTCTCCAGCCCGTACTGCTGTGCCCTTTCCATCAGGAAGATGATGTCAAATCTGAGGTTGTTTCCGATCGGTACGAAGTCCCAGTGTGGTTGGAGAAGCTTCTCCCCGATGATTCTTTCGATGATTCTCTTCTCGCCCTCCTCCCATTCCTTGAGAACGCGAAAATCGCCAATAGGGTTACCATCCACAAGCTGCTGGTACTGAATCGTGACTATCTTGTCCATCAGCGGGTCCGTTCCGACTGTCTCAATATCGAAGTAATATTCGGTCATTGGGCCGTGAATCGGTCAACATCTATTTATGTGTCCTAGTTCCCCGCAAACTAGATAAGCAGACTTCACTTTTCATGAATGGCAAGGGGCTTGTCGATGCTCAAGGAAGACCTCGAAGAGATCAGGAAGAGGAAACTGGAGTGGGAGCGCAAGATGCTGAAGAGGTCCCTCGACATCCTTCCGGAAAGGAGGGATGTGTTCATGACGACATCAAGCGCTCCTGTCGATCGGCTCTACACGCCGGATGATCTCCCCGATTTCGACTACATACAGAAGCTTGGCCTGCCCGGGGAATATCCCTTCACGAGAGGCGTGCATCCGACGCTGTACAGAAGCAGGCTCTGGACCATGAGAATGTTCTCAGGCTTCGGAACAGCAGAGGAGACCAACCAGAGATACAAGTACCTCCTCAAGCACGGTGAGACTGGCCTGAGCGTCGCCTTCGATTTCCCCACCTTGTATGGGTACGACACAGACCATCCCATGGCAAAGGGGGAGTTCGGGAAATGCGGTGTAGCGATCAGTTCCTTGAAAGATATGGAAATTCTCTTCGAGGGCATTCCTCTCGGCGAGATAAGCACGAGCATGACGATAAACGGTCCTGCTTCCGTCATATGGGGGATGTACATAGTCGCCGCAGAAAAGCAGGGTGTCCCGTCTACGAAGATAAGGGGGACGATACAGAATGACATCCTGAAGGAGTACATCGCACAGAAGTCATATATCTTCCCTCCAGAACCGTCCATGAGGCTCATCGTGGACACGTTCGAATTCGGTTCGAAGGAGGTCCCGCTCTGGAACACGATCTCAATCAGCGGCTATCACATTCGTGAAGCAGGCTCAACTGCGGTGCAGGAACTTGCCTTCACCCTCGCCGATGGATTCGAGTATGTGCGTGCAGCAATGGAAAGGGGCCTGGATGTGGACGAGTTCGCCCCCCGCCTATCCTTCTTCTTCAACGCCCACAATGACCTCTTTGAGGAGATTGCAAAGTACAGAGCGGCAAGGAGGATCTGGGCGAGGGAGCTGAAGGAGACGTTCGGAGCAAAGAAGCCAAGATCCTGGTGGATGAGGTTCCACACGCAGACTGCAGGATGCTCCCTCACCGCTCAGCAGCCCGAGAACAACATCGTTCGGGTCACTGTCCAGGCGCTCGCAGCGGTCCTTGGCGGGACGCAGTCACTCCACACAAACTCCATGGACGAAGCCTACGCTGTTCCTTCGGAGAAGGCGGTCAAGATTGCACTGAGAACGCAACAGATAATCGCGCATGAAAGTGGGGTCACAAACACCGTCGACCCGCTCGGCGGCTCCTATTTCCTCGAGTACCTGACCGACCGGATGGAGGAAGAGGCCTACGGGTATTTCGACAAGATTGAGGCCCTCGGAGGAGTCATAGCTGCGATAAACAAGGGCTTCTTCCAGAAGGAAATCGCCCGTGCGGCATACAGGTACCAGAAAGAGACGGACGAGAAGGAAAGAATAGTCGTGGGTGTCAATGAGTATGTCGAGGAGGAGCCCTTGGAGATTGCCCTTATCAAGATGGATCCTGAAGGCGAAAGGAGGCATCTCGAGAGGCTCAGCAGAGTCAAAGAGAAGAGAGACCAGAAGAAGGTCGAAAGGAATCTGGACAAGCTGAGGAAGGCCGCAAAGGGCGAAGAGAACATGATGCCTCACATACTGGACTGTGTGCGGTCGTATGCAACACTCGGGGAGACATGTGGAGTGTTCAGGGAAGTATTTGGGGAGTACAAGGAACCCATCATCTACTGAGGTGTGTCAATGGCGAAGTTGAGAGTGCTAGTCGCAAAACCCGGATTGGATGGCCATGATAGAGGAGCGAAGGTCGTCGCCCGCGCGCTGAGAGATGCAGGGATGGAAGTCATATACACCGGCCTCCATCAGACGCCTGAGCAGATAGTGGAGGCCGCCATCCAGGAGGACGTGAACGCGATTGGATTGAGCTGTCTCTCGGGGGCTCACATGACCCTCTTCAAGAGCGTGATGGACATCCTCAAGGAGAAGGGAATCAAAGATATCGTCGTGACCTGCGGGGGGATAATCCCAGATGAGGACGTCCCGAAGCTCAAGAAGATGGGTATAGCCGCCGTATTCGGTCCTGGAACGCCTCTTCAGGAAATAGTCGAGTTCCACGAGAGAATCGCGAGGAAGTGAATGGACCTAGTCGATCGTCTCCTGAAAGGAGATAGGCGGGCGGCCGCCAAAGCGATATCGATGTTAGAGGATGATGACAGGAGGGCATCCGAGATTCTTGGAGCGATCTATCCACACACTGGAGATGCGCACATAATCGGGATAACGGGACCGACTGGTACGGGAAAGAGCACGCTTGTGTTCGCCCTGACAAAGGAGTTCAGAAGGAGAGGCATGAAGGTGGGAATAGTGGCAATCGATCCCACATCACCATACACCGGCGGGGCGCTTCTCGGCGACAGAATTAGAATGGGCGGCCTCACCCTCGATGAGGGCGTCTTCATCAGAAGCATGGGAACGCGAGGCCATACTGGAGGGACTTCGAGGTCAACGGCCGATGTCCTGAAGGTTCTGGATGCGATGGGAATGCAGAAGATCTTCGCAGAGACAGCAGGAGCCGGGCAGTCCGAGGTGGAGATAGCGAAGATCGCACACACATCGGTGGTCGTCGAAATGCCTGGTCTTGGCGACGACATCCAAGCCATGAAGGCCGGCATCCTCGAGATTGGGGACATATTCGTCATAAACAAGGCCGACCTCGATGGCGTGGACAGCACATTGGCCAATCTGAGCCTTGTAATCGAGCAGGAAAAGCCCAGCGGCTGGAAGCCGAAGATTCAGCTCACCGTAGCGACGGAGGACAAGGGTGTGCCTGAGCTGGCGGACTTGATAGAGGAGCACTTCGAGTTCCTCAAGAAAAGCGGCAGACTGGAAGAGGAGCAAATCAAGCGGGCAAAGGACGAGCTCCGCACGGCCCTCTCTCGCCATCTGTTCCTCGTGATATCTGAGAAGCCTGAGCTTCGCGCACAGTTCGAGGAACTCGTGGGGATGATCGCCAAGAAGGAAATCGATCCGCACACGGCGGCCAGGAAGATCTTCGGAAAAACGTCGATGTGAGACGGACGTGGGGGGATTCGAACCCCCGACTGCCAGCTTAGGAGGCTGGTGCCATATCCAGGCTAGGCCACACGTCCCATTGACGCAAAATGCATGAGGTTATAAAATCCTGTCGAGTGCCCCATCACTCGGACTCAGGAGCTTCCTGGGCGGGAAGCTCTTCGGGCACGATCGCCTCCTCGGAAGGCTTTGGCTCTTCGTCCTCCTCTTCGTCTTCTTCGGACTCAGCCTCCTCTTCGGCCTCTTCGCTCGGCCTCTCTTTCCTCACATACTCCTCGACGAAGCGAATCGTCTCGACTCCGGCGATGTCCCTCAAATCGCTGATGACCCGGTACTTGGAGACGAACCAAAGCTCGTCATACTTGCAGACATCCGGCAACTTGATGATGACACCATCGCCAACAACCTTCACATCGAACTCCTCAGGGTTGCCATAGTCCATCTCTATGACCGCCTTGACCTTCTCCTCGGGCGATTCGGCCCTCTTCGTGACCGTGTATTCGTATCTGAGCGTCCTTCCAGCAAGAGGGCTGTTGAAGTCCACTCGAACGCGGCCCGCCGTGACTGCAGTGATGATGCCCTTCTTCTGTCCGAGGATGACCTCCTTCCCAACCTCAGGGGTTATCTCCTTTCTCACGAACTCCCTGATGGAATGCAGTTCCACGAGTCTTGGGTCCCTCTCACCCGCCGCCTTTTCCGGGGGAATCTCGATTGTCGTCTTCACTCCCACCTTCGTGTTCCTCAGCGAGTCCTCCCACCCGGGGAATATCCTGCCTTTGCCGATGACAAGTGGCTGAGGCGCGTAGACCCTCGTCTTGTCGTACTTCTCATGCTTCTCGGCGAGCTCCTTGTTTGTCGTGTCGAAAAGGTCTTCCCTACCGTCGGGGTGCACTATCCACACATCGTAGTCGACATAGACTAGGTCGCCATCCAAAACGGTCAGTTCAGCTTCCTCGGCCATTGGAGCACCTGGGGTCGGATATGAGAATTGACATAAAACGTTTTGCCAGCTAGCTCTTGAAGTTCAGGTCGAGACTGGATATTATCCTCTTGTACCTGTTCCTAATGGTCACCTCTGTGACACCAGAAACCTCGGCGACATCCTTCTGCGTACATGGCTGACCACATATTGCCGAGGCGATATAGATGACCGCCGCTGCAACTCCAGAGGGCGCGACGCCGGAGGCAAGCTCGGCCTGCTCAACTTCCTCAAGAATCTCCTTGCTCCTCCTCTGGACATCCATGCCCAGCCTGAGCCTATTGCAGAACCGCGGGATATAGTCCGCCGGGCTCTGCGGCATCAGCCTTAGGTTGAGTTCCCGGGCAATCGTCCTATATGTTCTCCCGATGCTCTTCCTATCCACCCTGGCCTCGTTTGCCATCTCATCCAGTGTCCGGGGCACTTGGCACTTCCGGCACGCCGCATAGAGCGTCGCCGCGACAACCTCATCGATGCTCCTTCCCCTAACGAGGTTCTTCGAGGACGCCTTCCTGTAGAAGACGGCGGCTGTCTCCCTAACATGTCTTGGAAGGCCCATCTTGGAGGCCATGGTGTTGATCTCGGTCAAGCCCTGCGCCAGGCTTCTCTCCCCCGCTTTCGATGTCCTGATCCTGTGCTGCCATTTCCGCAACCTGTAGATCTGCGATCTCGACTTGTGCGGGATTGCCTTCCCGTAGGCGTCCTGATTCCTCCAGCCGATCTGTGTGGAAAGCCCGTAGTCGTGGGACATTATGCTCAAGGGCGGTCCCGTTCTTTCACGAGTCTCCCTCTGGTCGGAGTCAAAGGCCCTCCACTCGGGACCCTCGTCTATGATGGAATCAGAGAGCACCAGACCACAGTTTCCGCAGACGATCTCTGCGCGCTCGTAGTCCCTAATGAATCTCTCGCATTGACATTCCGGACAAAAAGTCCTCCCCTCATCCGATTCCATGACCAATATAAAACTGATATTCAACTATAAAAGGATTGCTTGCGAAAAATTGACATTATTTCGAGCAATCTCACCAAACTTTGAGTTCTGGGAGCTTCCGCAGCATTTGTTTTGGCAGTTCCTTGTGGTTTGAAGGCAGAACACATCTGGCCTCGCAACCTTCCTCACGCTGCGAAAGAAGATACTTGCCAACACCGGACGGGAGAGTGGTCGTTATGGATGAGAGAGTGCCGATGTGTCGCGATATGAAGGGAGGAGAGGTCCACGAATATTGGCAGGGGGGCAAGCCCGAGCGATGAGGTCGCCACTTGAGGAAAGCACGAGCATGACATGCCATCTTGCGGCGGTTCCCTGAAGGGGTTGAGTTGGCGCTTTGATCCTCACAGGCCTCCACGGAGGCGTCGGCAATGCTCAGCGCTTGTATCCTATCTTCCTCAGGAACTCCTTCCTCTCCTTGATGTCCCGCTCGGTCTCTGTGCCCAAGGGACTCTCCCCGTCGATGACTCCCACGATCCCACTGCCCTGCTCCGTCCTGGCCACAACGACCCGAACTGGATTCGCAGTCGCGGCGAAGATGCTGCAGACCTCCGGCACATCCTTTATCCGAGGGAGTATGTTGATGGGAAAGGCCTCCCGCATGAAAAGGATGAACATATGACCCGCTCCTATCCTCTCGGCGTTTCTGACCGCCAGCTCGCGAAGCTCTTCGTCCGTTCCGTCGGATCGAATGAGGCGGTCCGCAGAGGCCTCGCAGAACGCAATGCCGAACTTGATGCCTGGTGCGGATGTCACCGCAGCCTCGTAGATGTCCTCCACGCTCTTGATGAAATGGGTCTGACCCAGAATGAGATTTACGTCATCGGGCTTCTCAATCTGTACATCCTCGAATTCCATGATGATGAGAATCACGCTCCCGCTAGAAAAGGATTGCTCACAAAGGCTATATCGGTGGCCCGCTGATTCACTAGCGATGTTCTATCTCGGGCCCGCAGGACACCCAATGGATTCCAAAGGAATGGAGGAGGGCCTCCCGATGCTGAAGGAGATGGGGCTGAACGCCATGGAGGTCCAGTACACGTACGGGATTCAGACAAAGCTGGAGACGGCGGAAAGACTCGGGGAACTGGCAAGAGACAATGGCATACGTATAAGCTGCCACGCCCCCTACTACATCAACCTCAACTCGATGGACAAGGCAGTCCTGAGGAAGAGCTGTGTATGGATTCATCGAGCAGCAGAGATGATGAATGCCTGGGGCGGATACATACTGGTGCACCACCCGGGATTCCTGCATGGGATGAAGCCGTCTGTTGTCACAAGGAATATCAGAAAGCGGCTCTCCAGCTGCATCAAAAGGATACGGGACGAGGGCTGGGAGGTGTTCATAGGACTGGAACTGACGGGGAAGCTGGCGGGCTTCGGCACACTGGAGGAGATCATCAATGTATGCCAGAACGTCGAGGGCGTCTATCCCGTCATTGACTGGGCTCATGCCCATGCTCGCGGTCAAGGTCGATTCAAGAGGATCCGGGATTTCGAGGATTTCCTTCAGGAGTACGAGGAGTTCACAACAGATTTCCTCCACTGCCATTTTAGCTGCATCGAGTACGGAGAAAGGGGTGAGAAAAGGCATCTTGAGATGGAGGCGAAGTCGCCAGATTTCTCAAAGCTAGCGAAGGTCTTGCTGAAGAGGAAGTATGATATTACTATCATAAGCGAAAGCCCTGTTCTCGACAAGGACTCGCTCAAAATGAAGGAGATCCTTGGTGTCTGACTGCATGAGGGGACGAACAACTCAGGCAAGACGACCGCCCTCTCGCCGCTGAATGATGGAACTGTCGTCTTGGGGAAGTAGCTCGTGAAAAAGGAAAGAGTACATTCAAGACATTCCAAAAATTCAAGAATCCCCAACATGTATTTTACATGTCGAACAACCCTTAATATCCGACGTCGATATTCTATGTGACCCATGGTTCGTGAGCGGAACTCGGCGATGCTCCGAAACGGGTCGAATGATTCTGCAGCCACAACGCCAGTCGCAGAAAGGGCGGGAGAAGTGCACGTTTCGTCGCTCGTCCACCAGAAAGACCCTTCCGATGGCTTTTGGATTCTCACACTTGGGAATCACCTCTTCAGAATCCGAAAATGGTTCTACGGAGCATTTAGAACGAGCCCTAGCTTTTTTGGCCAGTACTTCCAAGCGCCGCGCTCCGCCCCGAACCTTTCGGAGGATGGACAATGACAAGATGGGAAGTTCTGAAAGAACATGTGCGTGACGTAAGGAAGCTGAGGAATCTGGCTATGCTTTTGCGGGTGATCGAATCTCACTTCGACGGAGAGGTAAAGATGGAGAAGAATCTGACCGAGTACATGGCCAAGAAATACAGATGGGGAAACAAGACAACGAGGAAGAATCTGGACATCCTCGTGAACCTCAGGCTCCTTAAGTGTTTGAGGAGTCCAAGGGACCACTGGACTAAGATTTACTACCTCCTAGACGCGTAGCGGCCCAGGTTTCCTGGACGGCTCATGGGTGAGGCTGATCGGGCAGCCTCATAGGGTGGGTGGGAACTCTTCTTAGGAAACTGCATCGCAGAAATGGCGCTCATGTTCCGATGTGGTCTCGTTTCGAAATCCCTCATGGGCCCTCTGCAGTGAGGGACTCCAACAACTATAAGAAGGAGAAAAGAGAGAACCACGTCGGATGAATGACAAGCAGGCCGCAATCCTAGCGCTCGTTCTGCTTTCGCCCCTGACGGCTGAGCTCCTTTCGGGCTCGTCTCCGCCGTTGGAGTTCTTCTTCCCTCTGGGATTTCTCTTCCTCGTTGGCCTGTACGGTTGCGGGGTTCTGACGGTGAGAGAACTCGCCGTCAAATGGAAAAAGGGCTGGCCATCGGTCCTCCTGTTGGGTGCCGCCTACGGCGTTTTCTTGGAGGGATTGGTAGTAAGGAGCTTCTACGATCCGACCTGGCAGGACCTTGGAGCATTGGGCGAATATGGAAGATGGGCAGGAGTCAATTGGGTGTGGGCAATCTGGCTCACCTTGTTCCACGGGATAGTCAGCATAGCGGTCCCGATAATCCTCTTCAATCTCATGTATCCGAGGCTCACGCGGGAAAGGCTTCTCTCTGACATCCAGCTGTTCATCCCCGGCCTCATCGTTGTTCTCCTATTCGTGCCAGGCATTCTTCACTTCACATATCGCCCCGATGGGTACGTCTACGCCCTCACCCTCCTTGTGATTCTCATGTTCGTGTTTCTCGCCTACGGCGTTCCAGGGGATTGGCCAAGAATGAAGAGCGAGGGGCCCATTCTCCCGCCCATTCACTTCTTCCTCCTCGGCTTCCTTTTCATGGTCTTCGCTTCTGTCATTGTCTACGGTCTTCCCGAATCGGATGTTCCACCGACCACCGTCATCACGCTTCTCGCTCTCCTCTGCGTTGGCATCTCTCTCGCTTTGGCGTACTCAGCCGGGAGGAGATACAACGAGAGGGCTCTCTTCGCCCTCGTGACGGGGATATTGACGCCATTCATCATCCTCTCTTTCATCCACGAGGCGAATGGTATGCTTGGCATGAGCGTGGTCGGTGTCTCCTACATCGTCTACCTCTTTCTCTTGATGACGAAGGTCTGGCGGGAAGCCCCAGAGGTCACCGCAAGGAAGGTCCCGATTGACCGCACAAAAAGCCTTTAGACCCGGGCCCGATGACGCTCTCATGATCACTCTGGACGGACGGCTGACAGAGAAGTTCCCAGATCTGGAAGTTGTCGCCCTTGAGATCAATGATGTGAAAGTCCAGAAGAAGTCCAGCGCTCTGGAACATCTCAAGCTGGAAGTCGCAGAGGAGATCTCCAGAAGATACGATCTTGAGGCCCTGAGGAATGACGAGCGGGTTCGGAGGTACAGGGATTTCTTCTGGCGGCTGGGCATCGACCCGACAAAAAACCGACCTGCATCCGAGGCCCTCATAAGGAGGGTGCTCCAGGGGAAGCCGGTCCCGACTATCAATACGGCGGTCGACGCCTACAATCTGGCCTCCATGAAGCATAACGTGGCGATAGGTTCCTTCGACCTCGACAAGTTCAGGGGTCCCCTAATGATGCGCTGGGCTTCCCCCAACGAGGAGTTCACAGGAATAGGCATGAATGCCCCGAAGATTCTGACAGGGAAGGAGATCGTGATATCCGATGATGAGAAACTGGTCGCCATCTACCCCTATCGGGACTCAGACGCGACCAAGGTGACCATGCAAACGAGCAACGTCCTCTCCTTGATGTGTGGCGTTCCCGGAATTGAGAGGGGAATACTGAGAGACGCAGCGGACACGACCATCACCTACATCACGCAGTTCTGCGGAGGAAGCGGCAGGACACTGGGTACGACTAAGTGAGTAGGAGACGAGGAGACTGGCCATTCAACGGTCATTCGGATGCTCGAATCGAATGACTTATAAATGGGTAATCATCTTCGCAATAGGGATTCGTTTGGCCGAACAGGAACCTCAGACTAGGAAGTGTCCTAATTGCGGCGGGCAGATGGAACGTGGATTCCTTGGAAGCGAGAGCTTCATCAGTGGGATGAAATGGTTCAAGGAGAAGACCATTCTTGCCCTTGGCGGGGAGAAAATCAAGGATCCCGGGATGAGCGGGATGGTCTATCTCGAGGGTTTCATCTGCAGGAAATGCCGAAGAATCGACCTGAGCTACTAGTCCTCTGTTGACTCGGCCGACTGACCTTCGTCCTTGTCATCTCCGGTCCTGTAATCACGGGCCTCCACAAATGCGAGGCCTCTGTCTCTCTCTTTTATACGCTTCGAACTCCTTGGGATGATGACTGTCTCGCCGTCGGAATGAACCACCTCAAAGAGGCTATCTCGGATCATGGGCATGACGCGCATGGAAGGTTCTGGTTCGATCAGCACACGCACTTCTGGAGTCCTCACCCTCACTCCGAGAAGACCCACGCCTTCTTTTCGAAAGTAGTACCTGTTTCGATAAGCATCAATCGCATTCCCGAGGGGCATCCCGACAGCTGAGAAGTCCGCCCCAAGCTGATATGCTACCGCCTGTCTTATCGCCTCCCGCCAGTTCTCCAGCTTCAGCTCGATGGCCACTACGGTTCCGTTCCCAACCGCAACGAGGTCAACCCACCTGTTCATCATCCTCACCTCTCGAAATGTCTGAAAGCCATGTTCGGCGAAGAACGCCTCCATGCTCTTCCTCAAATGGATCTCCTTCAGTCGGACCACATCATGGGCATGCGTGAGGAATCTCTTGAATTACACATTAGGGGATTCGTGAAAGTGAAAGGACTATCTGCCGCCCTTCAGCGCCACAAGGAAGATGCCCGCCAAAACGAGGGGTCCGCCCAAGACCACGAAGATGGATGGGATCTCAGGAATAAGGAAGACAGCCAACACCGAGGCAAGAATGGGTTCCAGAAGAATGCTCACGGAAACCATCAGAGCCGTGACATGCCTGAGGGCCCAATTGTACAAGGTGTGACCGAGAATCATGGGGACGATGGCAAGCGCTAGGAACAGAATCCACTCTCCCTCTGGATAGGGATAAAGGGGGCTCCCGAAAACAACGCAACCCAGCAGTAGGAATATCGTTGTTGCAAGGTAGACGACAAAGGCATACGGCAAGATCGACATCCTCTTCCTGATCCTTCTCCCGCTAAGGATGTATGCCGCCAAGGCTGCCATCCCAAGAAGAGCCAGAACGTCACCGATGAGGCTCTCCGTGGTTAGGACAGCGTCGCTAATCCCTATCATTGCCAGCCCGAATATGGCCATTACGATTCCCACCGCAGCAAGGGCGGTCACCCTCTCACCCATCTTATAGTGGGAGATCAAGGCAATCGGAATCGGATGTGTGCTCACGAGTATGACAGAGTTCGCAACAGTCGTGTGCTTGAGTGAGGATATCCAGAACCCGAAATGGAACGCGAGCGCGAAGCCCACCAAAGTCAAAGCGAGCAGTTCCTTTCGAGAGAGTCGAAAGAGGTCTCCACTCTGAAAGGCAAGAGTCGGAATCAGGAGTATCGCCGTTGCGAATGCAAGCCTGTAGAATGCAATGACGAGTGGTGGCGCCTCGCTCCACTTGATGAAGATGGAGGCAAAGGACACCGAGATAATGGCGATTGGAATGGCAATCTGAGGATTGGCCCTCGAAGGCACAGACCCCAATGGCATCGCTGTCATTTTACTGTTCCTTCCCGGAGGATTGCATTTTCAACGGATTCTGGAAAAGGTTTTTTCGTAGGAGGTGGATATTCCCCCGATGACAAGCATATGTGAGCTTAGGGAGAAGGATGCCGAGGAAGCGGCAGAGGTCACAAGGGAGTGCATGGTGGATGCCTGGGAACGCTGGGAGAGGGACCACTATCCAAGAGAAGCTTTGGAGTTCGACATTAGACATCACACCGCTGAAGAATACAGAAAACACATCGACCTTCCTGATGGGTTTGTGTTTGTGGCGAAGGTGGATGACAAGATCGTCGGCGTGGCCCAAGGTCGCATAGTCGGGAAGAGCGGTCTCGCACATCTCGGCTGGATAGGCGTTGCTCCGGAGTTTAGGAATCGTGGCATAGCGAGCGAGCTTCTTGAGGAGGTCGAGGAACACGTGCGTGGCCAGGGCTGTCACAAGATGCACCTCGTCACGCTTCCATGTCTCACGGATGCTGTCAGGCTGTACTTCAGGCGGGGATGGGTCCCAGAATGCAATCTAAAACGTCATTGGTGGAAGGTGGATTTCATGGCAATGAGCAAGTGGCTTGACTGATGGTGTTCCGATGGAGATTCGTGAGTTGACCATTGAGGACTATGATGCCATCATCGAGCTCTGGCGCGAATCTGGCCTCTCTCACAGACCAAGAGGCAGAGACAGCCGACCCGAGATGCAGAGGCAAATGAGTCTCACACCTGAGTTGTTCCTCGGGGCATTCGAAGGTCCCGACCTTGTCGGCGTCATCATAGGCACCGATGACACGCGCAAAGGCTGGATTAACCGCCTCGCCGTTCACCCGAGACACCGGAGGAAGGGAATCGGGACCGCGCTGCTGCGTGAGGCGGAGAGGCGGCTGAGAGCGCGAGGGAACAGAATCATCGGGGCGCTAATCGAGAGACCTAATGAGGCCTCCGAGGAGTTCTTTGGAAAACTGGGCTACGAACCATATGACTCGATCGTGTACTTGAGCAAGAGGGACAGCAACGAGGTCTGAGACATCTCAGAAAACGATATCAATGTGGACCATGTTTCCTTTGGCGGGATCGGTCATGGAGGCGCAGAAAGAGGAGATCAAAGGCGTTCTGCTGACGATGAGAAAGGGAAACCAAGACTATGATGTGATTCTCACCGATAGAAGGGTGGTTGTCCTCTATATCGGAGAAAGGCCCGATCCGGTGTCAGGCCTGTTTCATGATATCACGGGCTCGAGCGGAGACCCTCAGGCGGTAAGTCAGTGGAGGGCCTTCTATCAAGGAAAGAGCACGGAGGACATGCTCAAGGCCCACCAGTGGAACTATGCCGTCCCCCTCGAGGACGTGAAGTCCGTCACGGTGACAAGATATCCCCACGGCGGAGGCGAGATCCTCTTTGACACTAGGAGGGTGGGCTGGATTCACTTCGTGTTCGCCTTCATTCCAGAGTTCGAAAAGGCGCGGATGGTGATTCCGCAGATCTTCGGTGAGAAGGCAATGATACGGGCATAGGTCCCATCACAACTGCAGCATGCGATGGATGCATCACACTTTGACTCGCGGAACCAACGGTTCCCCATCCATATCTTCAATAACGCCATCGGGTCTAGGAGAACCTTGACATCCTTGATAGGGGCTTGAAAAGGTTTAAGTTGTCGAAGGGCCTTATGTATCATTGAAGAGAGGGAGTGACTTCAAGCGCTCCCGCAAAAGGGGTCGAGGATGTACCGAGAATATGCAATAGGCTACAGAAGGCGTAATACGGATTCGTCAGAGGCAGGGAGGACGAGCCCATGAGGGCAGAGGTGGCTATCCTTTTGGCTGCTGCAACGGTCCTTATCGTAATCGGTATTTTCGGGCAGGTGATAACGGAGGTCAAGACCGTTGCCTCCGATCCTATTGACAACTCGACCATGACCATCAGGCCGTATCTTCCGGCAGGGCTCACATCCCTGGCACTGGGTCTGGTGATTCTTGTCGTGGCGGGCGCCGTCGCGCTTGCGAGAAGGTCGGCAAGACGCTGAGAGCCACCAGTCTTTTCTCATATCAGGCCATACACTCACGATAGGAGATATTTATGTAGTTCTTCTTGGATGAGCATAGAGTCAGGACGCTCCATCATGTTCAAACGAATAATGATCATTGCTGAGAACTACAAGCTCATCGACTCTCTGCTCAGGTACACTCCTCTTCTATTCCCTGATGCGGAATTTCATGTGGTGAGCATAGTGGACTACAGCTATGACATAATGTCGGCCACTTCCTTCATAGACGACTCGATAGAGCGGAGCGCAGTGAGGGCCCTCTTCCATTGCATTGACACGCTAAAGGAAATGGGCATCAAGGCAAGGAGGGGATTCTACAAGGGCAATTTTGAGGCAATTGTGGAGAACTACGTCAGGCGTAAGGGAATAGACCTAGTCGCCACCGAAACCCCCATGGAAATGGACCAAAAGCGGTCGCATGTCAGCTGGCACCTAGAGAAGATATTCAGGACACGGATCAAGAATGTGCTCATTCTCGACAGGATGCCAAACCTTCGCCGTCCCAAGAGAATATTCATTGTGGTTGGGGACTCTCCGAAGTCCTGGCTAGCGGCTGAGCGAGGCATTACGCTATGCAGGGAGTTCGGCGCGACATGCGGAATGAGCTACGCGGGAAGGAAGGCAAGAACACCAGTCTATGAGAGGTTCTCTCGACTCGCGGAGCAGAACAAGGTCGACTTCGAGATAAGGGAATTCGAATGGAGCATGAAGGAGGAGATACCTACGTTCCTCGAGGAATTCGACCTCGTTGTGATGAGTCGAGGAGGGTACAGGCTTAGAGATCAACTCAAGATGATGATGAGAGCTTTACCTCTGTCGAGAGGCGAAATGAACATACTCCTCTATGCCCCAATCCCTGTGCTGCTGGTGGGAGGAGAAAGGGGATAGACGATGGTCGAGGCTTGGATCCAGGCAATCAGCGTTGTCATCTTCATAGGCACGTTCATTCTGATGATCTTGGAGAAGATGCACAGGACTACGGTCGCGCTCTTGGGGGCTGCAGCAATGATCATCGCCCACATCCTTGCGGGCTACTTCCAACCTGGCGAGGAGATGTATACGCCAGCCATGGGCCTGGCCGCGATAGACTTCAACACTCTCGGACTACTATTTGGGATGATGGTGATTGTTGGCGTGATCGCTGAGACGGGGTTCTTCGACTTCGTCGCCGTGAGGATGACCAAGATAGCTGGTGGTGACTACTGGATGCTCATGCTGATGTTCGCGGTCGTCAGCGCCGCCGCCTCGGCATTCCTTGACAACGTGAGCACGGTCCTGTTGCTCATACCCGTCACGATATCAATCTCCAAGAGCTTAGAAGTGAACCCAATCCCGCTAATCATGGCCGAGATCTTGGCATCCAACATAGGGGGGACGGCCACTCTTGTGGGGGACCCGCCAAACATCATGATAGGCAGTGCGGTTCCTCAGATCTCCTTCATCAGTTTCATCATAAACATAGCACCCATCGTGATAATCACCATGCTCGTCTCGATACTTCTCCTCAAGTGGATGTACAGAGAGGAGATCAAGCAGGCCCCTCAAAACCTTGAGGAAAGCCTTGCCAGGAATGAATGGGACGAGATCAAGAATATGAGGCTGCTCAAGAAATCCCTTCTGGTTACAGGGCTGGTTGTCCTGTTCTTCATGATACACCACACGCTTGGTGTGGAACCTTCTGTCATTGCCCTTGGCGGGGCGGTGGCATTGCTGGTTTGGGGAAGGATACATCCCGAAGATGCACTCAGGCATGTTCACTGGTCCACTCTGCTCTTCTTCGCGGCCCTCTTTATCATGGTCGGAGGGCTGGTTCATGTCGGCGTAATGGATATTGTTGGAACCGCCCTCGCCGATTTCACAGGAGGGGACCTGTTTGTGGCTCTCGTGTTCATTCTCTGGATTTCAGCGATTGCCTCCACGTTCCTGGACAACATCCCCTTCACCGCGACGATGATTCCAATCATCTTCGCCATGCAACCCTTGTTTGTTCTCGACAAGTTCTTCATCAATCCAATGTGGTGGGCTCTCTCGATTGGTGCCTGTTTCGGTGGGAACGGGTCGCTCGTTGGCGCGTCCGCCAACATGGTTGCTGTAGGCATATCCGAGAAGTTTGGATACCCGATAACCTTCCGAGGCTTCATGCGCAAGGCCTTCCCGTTCATGATTGTCACGTTGGTCATAGGAACTGGCTTGTTGCTTCTAATGGTGGCAATCCAGCTTGCCCTGCCGTAGCGTCGGACTGCAACGGACCGTCCGCTTCGCTCCCCAGTCGTCTTCATTCAGTCAAGGTCTGTGCAGTATCGAGGACTTGAGACTTCTTCGTAAGGCGAAAAGAGGGGCACATTCGTGTATTCATTGCTGTGATGGGTTTCCAGAAGAAGCTCGAGGTTACAAGGGAGACACTCGCGTGGGCACTCGACGAGTTCGAGAGAATAGCCCTTGCCTGCAGCTTTGGCAAGGACAGCATCACCGTTCTGAGCATGGCCCGCCAGATAGATCCACGGATCAAGGTCTTTATGATCAGAACTGGATACGGCTTTGAGGAAACGGAGAGATTCAAGGACAGACTCAGAGAGGAGTGGAATCTCAACCTCAAGGAAATCCATCCGTCAACGATCAAGGAGGAACTTGAGAAGGAATACGGGGAGGACCTCTACTCACGCAATCCCAAACTGTGCTGTGAGATTCTGAAGGTCGAGCCGACAAGAAGGTTCTTGAAGGACCTCGACGCTTGGATAACGGGCCTGAGGAGAGACGAGACACGGTTCCGGAGTGGCCTCAGGAGGGTTGAGGAGTACGAAGGAATGCCCACGAAGATCAACCCGATTGCGGATTGGACAAAGGAGGAGGTCTGGGATTACATAAAGGCAAACTCCATTCCTTACAATCCGTTGTATGACGAAGGCTACGCAAGCCTCGGATGCAAGCCATGCACACTCGCTGGCACCTGGGGAAGATACGAGAGAGCCGGAAGATGGCCCGGGAGCGACAAGAAGGAGTGGGGAATGCGCCTGATACAGTCACCCGAGAACGGATGAGTCCCTTCTCCCTCACGAATCGGTCCCAGATGTCCCAGCGTCTCCTCCATCGCCACGAGGCCATCATCCCGGGACACATGTCCAGACCCGGAGGACCTTCAACTACAACATCGTTATTGCCCCAAATTTCGTGAGAACATCGCTATGTCCTCCAAGAACTCATCAAAAATCCGAAAACGAGAGGAGATCTGAAAGCAACCACCCACGTGTCTTGCCGATACCTTTAAGTGAGATGTTTTCATTCACCATCTAAACCCATAGCACAGACACCATACAAAGAGAGGAGACTATGAAAAGAAAAGAGATAGTGCTCGCCATAGGCATTTTTGCAGCCTTGGCGGCCATCCTGGCTTTGGTCTACATTGGTACGACATCGGTGGCTGACGGGGACGCTGGAACGCGCGCCGAGGAGGACAACTCCTACATGGATACCGCCACCTATATCGGTTCAGACGCATGCGCTACGTGCCACAACAATGCTGCATGGGGCAACAAGAACGACAACTGGGCAAACACCTTGCACAGCAAGATGCTTCAAGACCCAAGCCCAGCGACGGTAATCGGCGATTTCCTTGGGCCGAATCCAGTCTTCAATGACACCGGTGCTGGGATTCCGGACGTCACCATAGAACTGTGGTACAACTCGACAAGCGGAAACTACACCGTGGCAATGGGAACGAACAACTATACGGTCTGGAAGACGTTGGGCTCAGCCTGGAAGCAGAGATACCTGGCTCAGATAGGGAACAGCAGATACATTCTGCCCATCCAGTGGAACACAGCAACAAGCGAGTGGGTACCCTACCATCTGTCGGACTGGTACGACACATCGGGAAATCCCAAGCCAATAGCCAAGGACGCATCCTGGGATAGAAAGTGTGCGGGCTGCCACTCCACCGGGGTCAACATCACGTACAATACCACGACACAGGAATGGACAGCTAGTTGGAGCGAACTGAACGTGGGATGCGAAGCATGTCACGGACCTGGAAGCGACCATAACGGAGATGCAACCAAGATATGGAAGTCTGCTGATTCACAGGTCTGCGGTCAATGCCATATCCGAGGGTCTGCGAAGGACGATCTGGGAGTGGCTGGAAAGGCCCCTGGATATCCATGGAATAACGGCAGATTCAAGCCAGGTGACAGCATCGATGACTACTACAACCACAACCCAAGCGTCTGGGGTGATGGGAACACGTCGAAGAGCCACCATCAGCAGTTCAACGACTGGAATCAGTCACTGCACAAGGATTCCCTTGTGAATCTCGTATCCAAGCCATACGCTCAGGACGACTGCTTGCACTGCATGTCGACGGACTACAGACTTGCTCCTGAGGGCAGCAAGCCGAATCTCACAACGGCGAAGTGGGGCATCGAGTGCGTGGCCTGCCACGACACCCACGAAGATCCGAACGAGCATCAGCTGAGACTGCCAACCGATCAGCTCTGCATAGACTGCCACACCATGGAGGGCGCTGGACCCGGGGACACACCAGATCATTCCCAGAAGGAGATGCTTCTGGGTGATGTGAATCTGACCGAGGTTCCAGGAAGTCCGTGGATGAGTGGTGCAGTGAGTTGCGTCGATTGCCATACACCCAAGGTTGCCAAATCGGCGTTGAGCTATGACATCTCGAGTCACACGTTCCGGGCGATAACTCCAGCACACGGGATTCAGTACAACATGCCCAACTCATGTACGGTCGCTTGCCACACCGACACGACACCAGGCACAACCTACACCGACCAAGAGGCGGACGAAATAGTAACCAACTGGACTGCAGACTTTGAGGAACTGGTTCCATACCCGGAGAGTGCACTGACATCAGCTGAGCAAGCTCTGGCAGACGCTACTGATCTAGGATTCACAGATGCACAGGTCAGCGCAGCACAAGCGAAGTACGACAAGGCCCTGTTCGCCTTCGAACTCACAGATGCGGACGGAAGCGGAGGAGTCCACAATCACGATCTGCAAACAGACCTGCTCGACTACTCAAACACGACTGCGCTTCAGGTTGTTGATGACCTGACTCCAGGGTCAATGTCCGGAGTTATCAAGGACAAGGACGGAGAGCCACTCGAAAACGCCGAGATACGCGACAGCGATGGAACTGTCTGGGCAACCACGAACGCGAATGGAGAGTTCACGTTCGACCACGCTCCAGGCACGCTGACCTTTGATGTCTTCTATGAGAACGGGGATGTCGGAGACGTCAGTGGCACGATACAGAAAGATCAGACTACCGACGTGGGCGACATAGAGGTCGATGTTGGCGGAGAAGCTCCACCACTGGACATGATGTGGATATACATCGCCATCGCTGTGATAATCATCATCGTGATTATCATCGCAGCAGTGGTAGCCGCGAGGCGAGGAGGAGCACCGCCTGAGGAGCCTCTCGAGGAAGAGGAGCCGCCAACGACAGAGTAAACGTGCGATCTTGCCTCTCGAACTCCTGAAAGGGGTAGCGGAAGCTACGCTATCTCTCTCCTTTTTTAAGGATTTGTCAGTCGTCAGGTTGCCCACGCATTTGGGCAAAGGTTAAATCCGCAGCGGGAAATTAACTGTCGATAACAATGAAAGGCATTCTGACAATAATCCTGGGTTTCATGGTCTTGACGTCGGTCGCGATAGCTTCGTCATACCCAGCCGCACGGGCAGACAGCTACGCTCCGGAGATTTCGAACGTCACATGGACACCGGAGTATCCTATGGAGGGCGAGACCATGACGTTTAACGCGACCGTCACTGATCAGGACAACATCACGAATGTTGACGCATACATCTGTTGGTCTGGAGGGCTTTGCGACAGTGTGAGCATGCTGGACCCAGATGGAGACTCCACCTACGGCGCACAGTACAGTGTCATTCCAGGGAGCACTTGGGGCGATGTCAGGATTGAGGCGTGGGACGAACAGTCAAACATCAACAGCACTGACAAGCTGTACTTCCCTGTGGTGCACTGGATAAATGTCTCGGCGGCTCCCGACCCCGCTTTCCCAGTGGTCAACGACCCTGTCTGGGTCAACGGAACAGCAATCTATGATGCCAACGTCAGTGCGCCTGCAGAAGGGTCGGCAGTCACCCTTGAGGTCATTGAAACGGGAGAGAATTGGGACTCCTTCACGAAGAACGATGGCAGCTTTTCATTTGCCATAGCCGCACCTGACCAGCACGGACCGTATACTCTGAACATAACTGTCGTGAATAGGACGATGACAAGAAGCACTCTTGTCCCCCTCGAGGTGGCGGACATAGACACAGACAATGACGGGACCCCCAACTACCTGGATGAGGACGATGACAATGACGGGCTCACTGATGAACAAGAGGCCACAATAGGCACGAGTCCTATCAATCCTGACACGGATGGTGATGGCTACAATGACTCGGCTGATGCCCTTCCCCTCAACCAGACCGAGTGGATCGACACCGACAACGATGGAACGGGTGACAACGCGGATACCGATGATGATGATGACGGTCTATTGGATGACGAAGAAACCGGGCTGCAGACGGACCCGAAGAACCCTGACACGGACGGCGACAGCTACCTCGACTCCGTTGATGTCTTCCCGCTTAATAGCACAGAGTGGAATGACACCGATAATGACGGGATAGGTGACAACGCGGATACCGATGATGATGATGACGGCCTGACTGACGAGGAGGAGGATGAGAAGGGCACGGATCCAAGAAATCCGGACACGGACGGTGACGGTGTCAACGACAAGGAGGACTACGACCCTCTCAACGCGAGCGTGTGGAATCCGCCAGTGGATCCAATGGCTTGGATCATTCTCGTCATGATCATTGTGTTGGTTCTTGTGATAGCAGTCGTTGCGCTACGGAGCCGAAGAGCGCCTCCCGAATGAGCTAGGACATTCAATGGCCCTACTGTAGAACTGTCCACGTACTCACGGAGGTCGCGTAGACCCAGTAGCCATCCCCTGGGACCATCTGGTCGGCGCCCGCTGGCGAAACTGCCTTGAGAAGATATGGTGTGGACACTGCATCAAATGCCTCCGCCTCATTGACTGAAGTGATTGACATCATGTCCTGGATCGTGTAGGTTGTGCTGAAGGACGGGAACCCGACGAGGTTCCATCCTATCTGCAGGTAAACGTCAGTGGAATCGGGGACAATCCCCGCAACAACGAAATCGTCGGGAGCGGGACTGTACAGCCAGAATCCCATGGTTCTATCGATGCCCTCCAGGTCATTGACATACTGGTTGGTGTCGTAGTCCTTCCAATGGTCGGCCTGATCAGCGGCATCGTAATAGACAGCCCTCCCTGAGTTCACCGTCTGAAGGACAACGCTTGCAGATGTATCTGTCTGTATTAGTGGCACCGAAACCAGATTCCATCCAGTCGCAAGAGGTCTTACGAACTTCCCTGCAACCACAGAAGAGGCCGTCACCTCCTCGCCGTCGTCAGCCCACACATAGAAGAAGTACTGGTTCGGGTCGCCGTCACCGCATCCGACGCATGTCCAGGTGTAGCTTGCAGCGCCCGTCGCCGGTTCACTGCCGATGTATGTCTGGAGGCCCCCAAGAGTGGGAGCCGCATAGATGTCATACTCTACGACATCGTTGAATCCCCCACCATCATCGGCGGACTTGTCCCAAGCGAGAGTCACATCCTGAGAGCCGCCGCTGAGATAGGCGGCTGTAAGCATGGGGGGTTCGGGCGGGAGATTCGGTGTCCCAATCCTGAAGAGTCCTGTTTCGTCACAGGATTGCTGGCCATTGGAATCCCGCACGCAGACTCGAACCTTGCAGTTGCTGGAGGAGACGGCAGGGACAAACCAGTAGTGGGCGCCATCGTTCACATCAGCTGACGTAACGGCATTCCAGGTCATGCCGGAGTCCGTGCTGTACTCGATGTCGACACCGTCCTCTGGGATATCGACGTCGTGTGCGGACCACTGGATGGTGTACCATGTCTCACGAAGAACTAGGTCGCCGGCCTGAGGCTTGCTGATTTGGACTGTGGGAGGGGCCACACCATCAAGCCAGTAGACGGTATTGTCCATTACTGCTTCCGCATTCGGATCGGAGGGATAGGTGTTGGTTCCCTCGAAATAGTCGAATGAAATGTAGACCACCCGCGAATCGGCGTCATGAGTGGCCCTGATGCCCGCCACATTCGTGGTCCCAGTGTATCGGAGGATCTCATATGCACCCAAACCCGGAGAAATGCGACTCGGCGAAGAGTCGACCACATTCAGACCTGAGAGCCCATTTGTAATCGGGTCTGCGGGGACTCCCTCGGCAGTAGTATAGATGACAGTGTCAGTTACAAAGCTAGCATGGAGATTGGTGAGTAGCCATCCGGCCCAGCCGTTGCTCTGGGCGTCCTGGCCGATATCCTCACCGGTGACGAACAAGCTTCCAGTGGCTCCCAGATACGCTTGCAGGTTTGTCCTGTCGGTCATCGACAGTGTGGATGTCGCCTCCCCAGTGAACCAAACGAGTGCCCCGTACTTCCCGATATCCGCCAGTCCTGGCATCGTCCTCAGATTCTGAACATTGGAATCACCGGGTTCGAGGGTATCCCAGACGTCGTATGGGACCCCGACCTTCGCCATCACATCCTCGAATCTCTCAAAGCCATTGTCAAGAGTATCAGTGTTGTCCCCATTGACCAGGAGAACGGTGCTCTCGACAAAGTCGTATGCCTCGGCCTGCAGAACAGGGGCGTTGTAGAAATCCTTACCATAGGCACTGTGATGCCACATATTTCTGTTGTCCGTCTGGACAAAGACTGCAACCCCGAGATTTCTCTTGTCGGGTTGAGTGTGACTATCGGGCAATGTCCCGTTCCATGGACCCACCTGGAAGGTCTTGTGATACTCCACTGAATCGCCCATGTTGAAGCTTGGAGGAAGGCTCTCCTCATTCAGAACCTTGCGCACGATTCTGTCGTACACCCTCTTGTGCCCCGCTGCGTTCTCTGCTGTATTGCTGTCTCTGTGATAGTTGTGGTTCTGATAGACCATGAATCTGACCTTTAGGTTGGTTTCGGTGATTGGATCTGTGGCCGTGATTCGGGCGTGCACGTATCCTGTGTCTCCCGTGATGTTGCCTGACAATTCTATCGTGATGTTGCTCATTTCCGAGGGCGGGAGTTCCTGTTCGATCATTCCCCTGTCGTTGTTGTAGTTGTTGTATCTGTTTGAAACGGAACCGCCAATGTCCCACAGCTCAGCTCCATTCGGCGAGGGCGTGTTGCTGTCCCCAGTATAGGGACCACCTCCGTCGATGATTACAGTCGGGAAATAGTAGCCTGAATCAGCGTAGAATCCAGGGCGAGTGGAGATATCCGTGACATAGAACTGATCGGAAGAAGAAGTGTGGTAGACCAGAACCACAAGGTTCTCATGGCCAAACTCATGTTCCAGCCTCTTGATCGTGTGTCCTTGCGAAACACACGGAGGACACCAATCGGCTGTGAACTTCTCCAACAACACCTTCCTGGGGCTTGATCCGCCCCGACATCCGATAGCAGGGGTAGTTGTTTCCTTGGACCCGGAGGTCTCAGAAATATAGCTGAAACCAACAAAGGCTGAGCCGACGAACAACGCAACCACAATTACTGCCCACAGACTAGCAAACCGTCTTCCCATTTCCGCCTCCTCCTAACTGTCTGGTTCGATTCAGTGTATGACATTATGCAGTTCGTTCTATATCAACGTTATGAATGAAGGGCTGGCGGGCTTGCTTCGTTCCACAACATCCTTATCTATGAGCACGGCAATGAGGCAAGGGGGTCGTATCATGGATGCCAAAAAGGGCAGTGAATCCACTCTTCTCGACGCGCTGAGGACGGCCATGGAACTGGAGGAGTATGGCTACAGCCTCTACAGGGAAGTCCGCGAGTTTGTCGAGAGCGAGAAAGGCAAGGCTCTATTTGAGTTCCTTGCGAATCAGGAAGTAGACCATAGGGAATGGCTCAAGGCAGAGCACGACAACCTTGGGAAGGAAATCAGCGAGGGCAAGATGACAGATGAGAGTCTGAACATCGATCTGCCAAACCCCAGGGTGGTCTTCTCGAAGAAGGACGAGATAACCAAAAGCATGGATTCGATTGAGGCGACGAAGTTCGCACTCGAAATAGAGAAGAGGTCGATAGAGTTCTACTCTGCATGTGGAATGATGACGAGTGTGGGGTCTGCCAAGGAGCTATTCGAGAAACTGTCTCGCTTCGAGGAGTCCCATCGAAAGCTGCTTGAGGAGAATCTCAGCTATCTTGAGACCGAAGGAGACTGGTACGGATACGTTCCCATACTCGAGGGATAGGCCCTTCTGCATCTTCCACGAAACTGTCAACTGCCAGCTCGACTGGGTCTCATCATAGGAGGTGATTTCGTGAGTTCAAAGGTCAGGATGAGAATCGTAGGAATCCTTGAAAAGGGTGAATGCCCCCTTGGGCATTCCGTGGGCGACGAGTTCATTTATCCAGATGACAGAGAGAAGGTATGCGCAAGCGCGATGCATTCAATCTTCCCCGCTGTGAGAGTTCTGCAATTTGGCGGCTCATTCCCATGGGAGGATGATCCAGACAGGACCGTTGTCTGCTGCCCAGACGCGAGAAACCCGGTCGTGTTCGAACTCAGAAGAGAGATTAGCAGCTAGAAGTCCACGTTCAGGCCGAGTAACTGCTTGACGAAGGGTCCGAAGACGAGGTTCTTGATGGTTATCATACGCCTAATGCTATAGAGTCGAACTAGGGGCATATCTGCAATCATGTCGTTCTCCTTGAAATAGCGCACGAGGGTCGAATTCTCCACCTTGAAATCCTCATAGGTCCGATAGATGGAGAGCATGATGTTCTCGAATCTCTTGGCCGCCAGGAATATCACCGAATCGGTATTCAGGAAGCTCATGTCAATGCTCTCTGGATCAAAAGGCGTCTTCGGACTGAGTCTCGTGTGAGTGAAGCAGAGAATCTCAAACCCCAGCTTGCCAAGATCTGGTATCACTATCGTCCTCATTAGCCCTCGCTCTTCCAGTTTCCGCCTGAGGTTGGAGATTGTATGCCTTGAGAGACCCGTTCTCTCGGCCACGAGCACATCTCTTGCGTTAGGGAACTTCACAAGGGCATACAGAGCGATTCTTTCTCGCTTCTTCAATGTGACTGGGTCCCCTTTCACGAATTGCCTCTCCTCTTCCTTCTCATCCTCTTCGATTTCGAAGTCATGGGCGAGCAATTTCGAATAGTCGAGAAACCTGAGTATTTCACTCGTTTCAAAGGGAAAGACCACCTGTGTTGGGAAGTTGCCTTCCAGCAACCCAAGCTCGGCGAAGAGTTGCGTCCTGATATCTCCTATCTTCTCGATATTGGTGTAGTTCCTCGAGAAACTCAGCGAGAACCCGTTGTTCGTCTCCCCGACTGAATAGAAGAGTTCGTCGTAGATCTCAATCTTCTCCCTCGCCTTTTCAACCCTCGCCTCAGCAGACACAGCTGGGTTGAAATCCGCATAGGTGACGCCGAGCATTTCGCATCCGAGATTCTGAAGGAATGGGACTCTCTTCCTGGTGAAGTAGCCGTTCTTCGCCAGTCTGTGCTTGATTGTCGTCACCGTGGAGTGCTTCATGTCGAGCACGCTGCTCAGCTCGCGATCGTTCAGATTTGTATGGCGAACCAGGCCGTGAAGCACCCGCTTCTCGTTGTCTGAAAGCACGCCTCTCCGCACGCTTGTCAGTATGAAGGAGTTCAAGAAAAAGGTTTGCTTTTGAAATCCCGATATTTCCTATCAGGATTGCGCAATTCGTCATTCGGGAAAGCAGGCAACGCCATTCGTTCCCATATCACGAGAAATCCAATGGCTTCACATGAATGACCAAATAAGGCTTATATACTTCTTGAAATGTAATTCGAGTCGTCTCCTTTTGGAGACGAGGTCCTATAATGAATGTCTGTTCCACAACCCATCCAGTACTTTCTTTTCGCAAGGGGACAGAAGTGAAACTTCAGGACCTCGTGCGGACCGAAGGCGTAACAGTCACGGAGGATGGTGTTCGTGAAATACTGGCGCACCCCGCTTGACAGGAACAAGGTCAAGACGCCGAAAGGGCGAGTATACTTAATCCCAGACAGGTGCAAGGGGTGCGGGTTCTGCATCGAGTTTTGTCCGAAAGGCATTCTGGAGCAGTCCAGGGAGATCAACAGGAAGGGATATCACCCACCAATGATAAAGGACGGGAAGGAGGATGGCTGCATAAACTGCAATTTCTGCATGCTAGTATGCCCCGAGTTCGCGATATACACGGAGGAGGAGGAATGAAGCCGGTGCTGACTGGCAGGCATTTCATGATGGGCGATATCGCTGCCGCGGAGGGAGCTCTAGCAGCCGGTTGCAGGTTCTTTGCGGGCTATCCCATTACGCCTGCGACAGAGACTGCCGAGAGGATGGCCTTGCGGCTGCCACAGGTTGGCGGTCACTATATTCAGATGGAAGATGAAATCGGAAGCCTCGCCGCCGTCCTCGGCGCCTCATGCGCTGGGGTTAAGGCAATGACGGCAACCTCTGGACCCGGATTCAGCCTCATGCAGGAGAACATCGGACTCGGGATAGTGACGGAGACGCCGTGTGTCATAGTCAACGTCCAGAGAGGAGGACCGTCAACGGGATTGCCCACTCTGGTAGGACAAGCAGACATGATGCAGGCACGGTGGGGTTCCCACGGTGACTACGAAGCCATTGCCTACGTTCCTAACTCGTGCCAGGAGATGTTTGACCTTACGATTAGAGCCTTCAACACATCCGAGAAGTTCCGCCAGCCAGTCCTCGTAATGGCGGACGAGATAATCGGACACATGGTGGAGAGGGTCGTCATTCCCGAGCCCGAGGAGATAGAAATCGCGTCCCGAAAGAGGCCAACACACAAGAAGGACTTCTTGCCCTACGAACCCGATGAGGACCTCATTCCGCCAATGGCGATCGCTGGAGAGGGATATGGGATACACGTCACCGGTTTGACCCATGACATCCG
The DNA here is from genome assembly GCA_046761045.1 of Thermoplasmata archaeon. Taxonomy (GTDB): domain Archaea; phylum Thermoplasmatota; class Thermoplasmata; order RBG-16-68-12; family JAGMCJ01; genus JAGMCJ01. The sequence continues at coordinate 42,885 of JBHIFJ010000001.1, read as the reverse complement.
TGGCTATCCTGCAATAAACGAAGAGGTCCAGCACGAGATGGTGACACGCCTTATTAGAAAGATAAGAGAACACGCGCCGGACATATGGGAATTCGAGGAGAGCCAGACGGAGGATGCTGACATCATTGTCGTTTCCTATGGAGCTGCTTCAAGATCTGCTGGCAGGGCGGTGAATTTCGCGAGAGAGGAGGGAATGAGGGCGGGTCTCCTTCGACTAATCACGGCTTGGCCCTTCCCCGAGGCGAGGATAAGAGAGCTGGCCGAGAGCGCCAAGGCGTTCCTTGTCCCAGAAATAAACATGGGACAGATTTCCAGGGAGGTCGAGAGGTTCGCAAGTGGGAGGGTCCTCAGCGTCACTCACCCAGGTGGAGGCATGATGTCCCCGGAGGCCATTCTTCACAAGATAAGGGAGGTGGCAACTTGAGCGTTCGAGAAGCGCCTGATGGTACTAGGATCGAAGTTGGAGAGGAGCATCCGCTCGACCACATTTTGAGACGGGACCGGCTTCCTCACATATGGTGCTCGGGCTGTGGCCTTGGATCTGCGATGACCTGCTATGCGCAGGCGTTGGAAAGGGTCGACATTCCCATTGAGGGGCAGGTGCTCCTATCTGGAATCGGGTGTACAGGAAGGATCGCGGGATATGTCAAGATCGACTCATATCACACCACTCACGGTAGGCCCATCCCATTCGCAACTGGGCTCAAGATTGCCAACCCCGAACTCTGCATCACTGTATTCAGCGGCGATGGCGACCTTTTCGCAATAGGGGGAAACCACTTCCTTCACGCCGCCAGGCGCAACATCGACATCAATGTAATCTGTGTAAACAACTTCAACTATGGCATGACCGGCGGTCAGCAGGGTCCAACGACACCAGTGGAAGCGAAGACCACGACGACCCGCTACGGGAACTTTGAGCATCCATTCAATCTTCCGTACCTGGCGGCTGCTGTGGGAGCGGTCTATGTCTCACGATGGACAACTTTGCACTGCCGCCAGCTTGAGAAGTCCATGGAGAAAGCGCTCAAGAAGAAGGGGTTCACGTTCATCGAGATTATTTCCCCATGCCCCACAGGCTTCGGAAGACCAAACAAGCTCGGAGAAGGGCTTCAGGAACTGCGCTACTACAGGGAGAAGTCCGTGATAAAGAACGATGCCTCTTGGGACGAGCTTGTGCTTCATATGAGAGGAGGGGAGCCCATTGTCGTGGGCGATTTTGTAGACATAGAGCGACCCACCTACTGCGAGCTCGAAAGGGAGATGCTCAAAGCGAAGGGTGTGATAAAGTGAGCAGGAAGGAGGTCCGTCTGGGCGGTTTCGGGGGGCAAGGCATTGTCTTGGCGGGCTTCATCCTGGGAAAGGCTGTCGCGCTCTATGAAAGGAAGGAAGCGGTCCAGACTCAATCCTACGGTCCAGAGGCGAGGGGCGGAGCCTGCCATGCTGATGTCATCATTAGCGACGAGGACATCAACTATCCGATGGGAACTGCCCCTGACGTGCTGGTTCTAATGTCCCAGGACGCCTACAATCAATATCATGTAAGGGCCGCCGATGATGCGATACTGATTGTCGATGAAGATCTCGTCGATGTCTCATCGTTCAGTGGAAAGAACAAGATATACAAGGCTCCCGCCACCAGAATGGCGGAAGACCTCGGAAAGAAGATCGTTGCCAACATCGTTATGCTTGGATTTCTCACAGCAGTATCGGACGTTGTCGGCTATGATGCGATGAGGAAGTCGATTCTTGACTCGGTTCCAAAGGGAACGGAAGAGCTCAATCTCGAAGCCTTTGAGAAGGGCTACGAGTACGGCAAGAACTCGGTGGCGAGTTAGTTGGACAAGGGCATCCTTGTGATAGGAGGAGGAATCGCTGGCATCCAGAGCGCCATTGATATAGCCAACGCTGGCGCACAGGTGACGATTCTCGAAAGCTCCCCATTCATCGGCGGTCGGATGGCTCAGCTTGACAAGACCTTTCCCACGAATGATTGTTCAATGTGCATACTCTCTCCCAAGCTCGTGGAGGCGGGAAGACATCCCAATATAGAGCTTCTCACAAACGCCGAGCTCATGGCGCTCGAGGGAGAGAGGGGGAACTTCACCGCCGTGATAAGGAGGAATCCCAGGTATGTGAACGAGGAGAAGTGCGTCGCCTGCGGAATCTGCTCCGAGAAGTGTCCCGCCAAGGTGCTCAATGAGTTCGATGCCGGCAGCTCCATCAGAAAGGCGATATATAGGGCATATCCGCAATCCGTTCCCTCCACATATGTCATAGACAGGGACAACTGCATCTACTTCAAGACGGGAAAATGCAGGGCCTGCGAGAAGTTCTGCGAGGCGCAGGCCATAGAGTTCGATCAGAGAGAGGAGGAGACGAGGATAGAGGTGGCAAGCGTCATAATCGCATCCGGAGCGGATGTCTTCGATCCCTCCGTGATACACGAGTACGGATACGGCGTCCTTCCGAATGTCATAACGAGCCTCGAGTTCGAGAGGCTCCTCAGCGCATCCGGTCCGACACAGGGAAGGGTGGTGAGGCCCTCCGACGGAAGGGAGCCCAAGAACATCGCGTTCATTCAGTGCGTGGGAAGCAGATCCGTCGTATACGGAGGAGAGTACTGCTCCTCCGTGTGCTGCATGTACGCGCTGAAGGAGGCGATTGTGGCGAAGGAGCATAACCCGTCAGTCGACATCCACATCTTCTCCATAGACCTGAGGGCTTTTGGCAAGGAGTTCGAAGACTTCAGGATGAGGGCCGAAGAGGAGCACGGCATAAGAATCTACAGAGGGAATAGGGTCTCGGCACTCGAGCCCGCCCCTAGCGGTGCAGTCCTCACCAGGTATCCTGAGAATGACAAGATTGAGGACAAGGAGTTCGACCTTGTCGTGTTGTCGGTTGGGATGAGACCGCCGAAGGACGCGGAAGGGCTCAGCAAGGTCCTTGGCGCGGAACTCAACGATTATGGTTTCTTCAGGACGATCTCCTTTGAGAACTTTCAGACCACGAGACCCGGCGTATACGTTGCGGGAACCATAGCTGAACCGAAGGACATCCCGGACTCGGTGTGCCAGTCATCGGCAGCCTCTCTGGTCACCCCCGTTTTCGAAGAGGTCAAAGCTCGCAAGGATTCGCCAGAGGGGACCTCGGTTGAAGTGGAAGCCCCCCGCATCGGTGTCTTCGTATGCCACTGCGGAATCAACATAGGCGGTGTCGTGGACGTTCCCTCCGTCGTCGAGTACGTTGGGACGCTGCCCAACGTCGTTCACGCTGAGGACAATCTGTACACATGCTCCGTCACGACCCAGGAGAGGATCAAGGAGTCCATAAGGGAGCATGACCTCAATCGGGTCGTCGTTGCATCCTGCTCACCAAGGTCCTATGAGAAACTCTTCCAGGAGACGATAAGGGAGGCGGGACTGAATCCCTATCTCTTCGAGATGGCGAACATACGCGAGCACTGTTCGTGGGTACATTCCAAGGAGCCTGAGAAGGCGACGGAGAAGGCCAAGGGACTCGTTGCGGCTGCGATCGCGAAGGCAAGGCTTCTGGAACCCCTCCAGAAGGTATCCGTCCCCGTCAACAGGACCGCCCTCGTGATAGGAGGCGGACTGTCGGGGATGACAGCCGCGCTGTCCCTCGCGGAGCACGGAATAAAGACGCATCTCGTCGAGAAGACGAACGAGCTTGGCGGGAACCTGAGAAGGATAACGCATACGCTGAGGGGAATGGATCCTCAGAAGCTCCTCACGGACACGATAGAGAGTGTGAGGAGCAACGACAGAATCACATTGCACATGGGAACGGAGGTCGAGTCCCTCGACGGATTCGTTGGGAACTTTCACACCACGCTTGCGGATGGGAGCGATATCGATCACGGGGTCGTCATAGTCGCCACGGGCGCGGTCGAGTACAGACCCACCGAGTATCTGTACGGAAGGAGCGACCACGTCATGACCCAGCTCGAGCTGGAGGAGAGGATGCTCCACGAGGACTTCAATCCCAGGAGCATAGTGATAATACAGTGCGTGGGCTCTCGCGTGCCCGAGTATCACAACTGCAGTCGCATATGCTGCTCCACATCCATCAAGAACGCCTTGTGGGTGAAGAGGAAATATCATGATACGCCCGTCTATGTCCTCTACAAGGACATACGGACGTATGGATTCAGGGAGAGGTTCTATCGAGAGGCGTCCAAGAGGGGCGTCATATTCCTGAGATACAACGATGAGAATCCCCCCGAGGTGAGGGAGGAGAAGGGGAAGCTGCATGTCGTCGTGAAGGACACATTCCTGATGGAGGATGTTCTCCTCGAACCGGAATACCTGATTCTGAGCGCGGGCATAAGACCGAATCCGGACAACGAGAAGCTGTCCGAGATACTGAAGGTCCCCCTGAGCGGGGACGGCTTCTTCCTGGAAGCACACCGAAAGCTCAGGCCGGTTGAATTCGCGACCGACGGCATCTTCCTATGTGGCTTCGCCCATTCCGCGAAGCCTTCAGACGAGAGCATTGCCCAAGGCAGAGGAGCTGCGACGAAAGCTCTCGGGCTACTCTCCAAGGACAGAATAGAAGTCGAGCCCTTGGTCGCTCACGTCAATGAATCACGATGCAGATGGTGCAGTAGGTGTGTTGAGGTCTGCGATTTCGGCGCAATCGAGGTTGTGGAGTCGGAAGACATCAAAACAGCAATGGTGAATACTGTGCTCTGCAAGGGATGTGGTGCTTGTGTTGTTGCGTGCCCAACTGGCGCGCTGGATGTCTACGGATGCACGAGCGATCAGCTTGACAGAATCATCGAGAGTCTGGAGGGATGGGCTTAGATGAAGAAACCGTTCGAGCCAAGAATCCTTGCGTTCTGCTGCAACTGGTGTGCCTATTCTGGGGCTGACCTTGCAGGGACCTCCAGACTCCAATACCCAGCCAATGTCAAGATAGTCAGAGTGATGTGCTCAGGTCGTGTCGACCCGGGTCATATATTCCGCGCTTTCGAGAAGGGCATCGATGGCGTTCTGGTCGCTGGCTGCCACCCAGGTGACTGCCATTACAACTCCGGAAACGAAAAAGCAGAGATCAGGATGGAGAATGCCAGAAAGGTTGCCGATGTCATCGGGCTGGGTGCTGACCGCATCCGCCTCGAATGGATTTCGGCCTCAGAGGGGACAAGATTCGCTGAGGTTGTCAAGGAGTTCGTCAAGGAGATCAAGAACAAGGGTCCCAACCCATTGGGAGGCGGCAAGTGATGGAACTGGGTGAGGTCATCAAGGAAAACCGGGTCCAGATGTGCTACTCGTGCGGCAAGTGCACGCTCGCCTGTCCACTCACATACAACGGAAACATCTACTCCCCGCGAAGAATCGTCGAGAGGATTCTCGCCTACGGCGAGAAGAGAATCGATCCCAATGAGATGTGGGAATGTCTCACATGTGAGGCGTGCTCCCAGTATTGTCCGTCCGACGTTCACTACCCTGTCTTTGTGAGGGAAATCAGAGCGATACTGGTCAAGCGTGACGACCATGGCGACTGTGCCCACGCTGGGATTCTCCACTCGATGGCGAGACTAATGGCAAGCGGTCAGCTGAAGCAGAAGAGACTGGGATGGCTGGATGATTCATTGGAAACAGACACCCGAGGCACCACTCTTCTGTTTGTAGGCTGTGCACCCTACTACGACCTGATTCTAGGCGACGTGGGGAGTCACACCGAGATTACCAAGAGCGCGATAACGCTGCTCAACAGCATCGGCATCAAGCCACGACTTCTCAGGAATGAGGTGTGTTGTGGTCATGATATGCTTTGGTCTGGAGAGACAGACACGTTTGCGGAGCTGGCCGAGCTGAACACTGCCATGATCAATCGGTCCAAGGTGAAGCAAATCGTCTTCACTTGCCCAGAATGCTACAACACCTTCAAGGAGGACTATGTGGACCTCAGGGAGGATATCGAGCTGCACCACCTGTCTAACTTCCTGGAGAAGAGACTTGATGACCTGAGGTTCAAGGAGAACGGAAAGAAGGTCACATATCAGGATTCCTGCAGACTGGGAAGGTTCCAAGGAATCTACGAGGCCCCGAGAGAGCTATTGCTTTCGGTTCCTGGCCTGGAACTGGTGGAGATGGAGGACAACAGAAAGAAGTCAGTCTGCTGTGGGACCTCCTGCTGGATGAACTGCGATCAAGACTCAAAGAGAATTCAGGTGAGCCGCTTGAAGGAAGCATCTCAGATTGCCGATGTGATGATAACCGCGTGCCCGAAATGCTTGATACACTTCAGGTGCGCTTTGGATGAGCCGAGCGATGTCAACACGGAGGTCAAGGATCTGTTCGTCATGTTGGCTGAGTCGTTGGAGTCGTGATGAGATGAAAGAGGAGATCAGAATTGGCGTTTACGTGTGCCACTGCGGCCTCAACATAGGGGCAACAGTTCACTGCGAGGAAGTCGCGGAGCATGCAAAGACTCTGGATGATGTGGTCTATGCGGAGCACAACATGTACACCTGCTCTGAGCCAGGACAACAGAAGATAAAGGACGACATAAAGGAGCATGGGCTCAACAGGGTCGTCGTTGCTTCCTGCTCGCCCAAACTTCATGAGGAGACGTTCAGAAATGCCTGCGAGGAGGCGGGGCTGAACAGATACCTTCTCGAGATGGCCAACATCAGGGAGCACTGCAGCTGGGTTCATCTCCACGACAAGGAAGGAGCGACGGAGAAGGCGAAGGACCTTGTTGCCATGGCTGTCGCCAAGGCTCGACTGCTGAAGCCGCAGGTGGAGAAGAAGGTTCCCGTAAGAAAGAGCGCGCTGGTCATCGGTGGAGGCGTGGCCGGAATTCAGGCTTCTCTCGATCTGGGTGACTGTGGATACCAAGTCTATCTCGTTGAGAAGGAGCCGAGCATAGGCGGAAGGATGGCACAGATCGACAAGACCTTTCCCACGATGGATTGTTCAATCTGCATACTCGCCCCAAAGATGTCGGAAGTCGGCAGACATCCGAATGTCGAGGTGCTGACAAACGCTACAGTAGAGCACATCGATGGCTACATCGGCAATTTCAGCGCTCTTGTCATGCAGAAAGCCCGCTACGTCACCGCCGATTGCACGGCCTGCGGGGATTGCTCAGATGTTTGCCCTGTCACGTCGCCGAACGAGTTCGACCTCGGACTCACGACGAGAAAGGGAGTATACATACCCTTCCCGCAGTCCGTCCCCTCCAGCTACATCGTTGACATGGACCTCTGCTTGAACGAGCCGAACGTCAGGGCTTGTGCCAAATGCATCGAAGCCTGCGAAAGGGAGGCGATTGACTTTGACATGGAACCAGAGAAGGAGGTTCAGCTCGAAGTGGGGACGATAATAGTCGCGACAGGGATGAAATCATTTGATCCGCGCGACCTCGAGGAATATGGCTATGGAAAGTACCCAGATGTGCTTACGACGTTGGAATTTGAGAGGCTGATAAACGCATCAGGACCCACAGAGGGTCATCTCATACGGCCCAGCGATGCGAAGCAACCAAGAAACGTGGCCTTCGTACAGTGCGTGGGTTCGAGAACCGAGGACAGAGGAAACCCGTATTGCAGCAATGTTTGCTGTATGGAGACGATAAAGGATGCTCTTTTGATCAAGGAGCACTGGCCGGAAATCGATATCACCGTGTTCTATATGGATATCAGAGCCTTCGGAAAGGGATTCGAAGACCTATACAAGAGGGCCAAGGAGGAGGGGGTCAGATTCATAAGGGGACTGCCATTCGACATCAAGCTGAATCCTGACGGAACTCTCAGAGTCAGAGGAGAAAACACGACGCTCCAGGAGATCTATGACACCAATTTCGGAATGGTGATTCTCTCCATTGGACTGGAACCGCAGGACGACAAGGAGGAGATTCAGAGGCTTCTGAACATATCGACAGATTCGAACGGCTTCTTCCTGGAAGCCCATCCGAAGCTCAAGCCCATTGACACGCCGACCGGGGGAGTCTTCCTGGCGGGAAGTGCTGAGGCCCCCAAGGACATAAAGGAGAGCGTCACTCAGGCCTCCGCCGCGGCAGCAAGGGCGAACAGGCTCATGATACGCGGAGAGGTCACGGTGGAGGCTCTCACCCCCATAGTGGATGAGGAGAGATGTACTGGCTGCGGCGCCTGCGAGAAGGTGTGCCCCTATGGTGCGATAACCGCGGACAAGGATGCCAAACTCGCGTTCGTTGTGGAAGCGGCCTGTGCAGGTTGCGGAACATGTGGGGCTCAGTGCCCCAACGATGCCATAACTATGAGACATTTCACGGATGACCAAATCATTTCGCAAATCGACCATGCGCTCGAGCGGGACCCGCACAATAAGGTTCTCGTCTTCGCCTGCAACTGGTGTTCCTACGCAGGTGCAGATCTGGCCGGAGTGTCCAGGATGCAGTATCCGAGTTCCTCCCGCGTCATCAGGACAATGTGCTCAGGCCGCGTTGCAGAGAAGTTCATCATGAGGGCGTTTGAGAGGGGAGCTGCTGCCGTGCTCGTCTCGGGATGCCATCTCCAGGATTGTCACTATATCAATGCGAACCAACAGACCCTCAAGAGAGTAAAGAGATGGAAGAGGAAACTGGAGAAGATGGGAATAGACCCGAACAGGCTCCAGCTCGAATGGATTTCAGCTGCGGAGGCCGAGAGATTCGCATCGAAGATGAAGGAAATGCACAAGATTATGTCAGAAGTGACGGACAAGGAATTCAACAAGACGATGAAGGCCTTCAAGGCAAGAGCCTAGGCACGGACCACGAACCTGAGGCGCGTGTCACCTAGAACAGCATCACAGGGATTTCTCTTCCTCCAGGAATGGAAGGAATACTATCAGAGAGGAGCCCATCCAGATAAGTGCTCCCAGGACCAACAGGATCCCGCCAAAATCGAATATGACTCCCAGCATAATGAGGAGTAGGGGAACAATCACCGACATGGTGAGTAGTGCGAACTTTGCTCCGTTTGGATCCATGCAGAGTCGTCCTTTTATTGTACCTAGACCTTAATAAGTTTCGGATTCCGCTGCCTCTCTGAGTAGCGCGATTCTTTCGGCTACGTTGCCACCATAGATTGCGGAACCCGCCACAAGCACATTGGCGCCCGCCCTGACGACAGAGTGTGCTGTCTCGGGGCTTATCCCGCCGTCGACCTGCAAGTCGATTCCTACTCCAAGATCCTCAATCCGCCTGTGGGCCTCTTCGATCTTGGGAATAACCTCGGGCATGAATCTCTGTCCACTGAAACCGGGATTGACTGTCATGACCAGTAGAAGGTCCAACATCTCAAGAAAAGGCTCGGCTCTCGAAAGGGGTGTTGGAGGATTCAGAGACAGGCCAGCCCTGTTCCCGCCTGACCTGATCTCTCTGAGGACCTTGCCAATATCGCCTTCTGATTCTGCGTGCACCGTGATGAGGTTTGACCCCGCTTTCATGAAGTCAGCTACGAGGGGCCCCGGTGATTGAACCATGAGATGGCAGTCGAACTCGAGCGCTGTGCATTTCCTAATCCCCTTGACAACAGGAGGCCCGATCGTGAGGTTTGGCACGAAGACGCCATCCATGACATCTATGTGAATCATGTCGGCGCCGCCCTTCTCCGCGGCGATGACTTCCTCGCCCAACCTGCAGAAGTCAGCAGACAGTATGGAAGGTGCTATCTTAACCACATTCCGGCTAATGTCCGGTCGTTATTAAAGACTTTTGAGGCCCCGTCTCGAAACGAGGTCAGGGCCAAAACGCCAAATCTTATTACATTTGAGCCCTTTACCCACTCAGGAGGTGGGGAGGACACTTCATGGCCAGGTACAGTCAGGAATTCATAGGCAAACTCGAAGACGAAGCCCGCAAGATTCGCCAGCACATCATTCGAATGGTGTATCAGGCCGGATCAGGACATCCTGGTGGGTCCCTCTCTGCCACGGACGTGATCACGGCCCTCTACTTTCATGTTCTCAATGTGGACCCAAAGAACCCCTCCTGGGAGGACAGAGATCGGTTTGTCTTGAGCAAGGGCCACGCCTGTCCCGCATGGTACGCAGCCCTTGCTGAGAGGGGGTTCTTTCCCGTTGCGGAGCTGGACACGCTCAGGAAAACCGGGAGCAGACTTCAGGGTCATCCCGACATGAGGAAAACGCCGGGAGTCGAGGCCTCCACTGGATCTGAGGGGCAGGGGCTCTCCGTCGGCATCGGCATTGCCCTGGCTGCAAGGCTGGACCGACGCAACTACCGTGTCTATGTCATGGTTGGTGACGGGGAGAACGACTGTGGCCAGACATGGGAGGCCGCCATGGCAGCGGCATTCTTCAGACTGGACAACCTTTGCGCAATCGTTGACAGGAATCTGATGCAGCTCGACGGCCCAACGGAGCAGATAATGTCGCTTGAACCGCTCGCTGACAAGTGGAAAGCCTTCGGCTGGAAAGTCATCGAAATCGACGGGCATAATTTCAAGGAGATACTGGAGGCCTTCGACAAGGCCGAAACTGTCAAAGGGAGACCTACGGTGATAATCGCAAGAACCCTCAAGGGAAAGGGCGTCAGCTTCATGGAGGGCTCTGTGGCATTTCACGGCAAGGCGCCGGACGAGGAGCAATACAAACAGGCCATGATCGAACTCGGAGGTGAGCCATGAACTACGGTTCATGGAAGAAGGAGAGCCAGAGAGCCTTGTGGGCAAGAGCTCTTGTGGAACTCGGTAAGGAAAGAAAGGACATCGTGGTTCTGAGTGCGGATCTGTCAACGTCTGTGAAGACGTCCTTGTTCGCGGACGAGTTCCCAGAAAGGCACTTCAATGTTGGAATCGCAGAGCAGAACATGATGAGCATAGCAGCCGGCTTGGCAGCATCTGGAAAGACCGTGTTCGCCAGCACCTTCGCAGCCTTTGGAACGGGGAGAGTGTATGATCAGATAAGGCAGTCAATCGCTTACCCCAAGCTCAACGTAAAGATAATAGCGACTCATGCGGGGATAACTGTAGGCGGTGACGGAGCGACTCACCAAATCGTTGAGGACGTGGCACTGATGCGCGCCCTTCCCAACATCACGGTTGTTGTCCCGGCCGACGCACCGGAAACATACCTGGCGATAAAGGCTGTGGCCGACTATGTGGGCCCTGTATACCTTCGGATGGGTCGCGCAGATGTCCCAACAATCATGTCCACTGAGGACGAATTCAAGCTTGGTAGGGCAACGGTTCTGAGGGACGGTGACGACGTCACCCTCATAGGCACGGGCATCATGGTTTCGAGGTGTCTGATTGCGTCAGACGAACTGGCCAAAGAAGGAATAGATGCCAGGGTCTTGAACATGAGCACAATCAAGCCATTGGACAAAGAGGCGGTGATAAAGGCAGCAAGAGAAACGGGCGCCGTGGTGACGGCGGAGGAGCACAGTGTGATGGTAGGAATGGGTGCTGCAGTTGCCATGGACCTAGCTGAAAACGCACATATTCCGATGAAGCGCGTGGGGATTCCCGACGTTTTCGGAGAGTCTGGGGACTCGGACGAGCTGATGGAGAAGTACGGATTGACAGCCGAAAACGTAATCAAGGCTGCACACGACGTCATGAGAAGGAAGGGTGGAGGTCTATGAAGATATTCTTGGACACAGCAAACGTTGACGATATACGCGAGGCCAATAGCTGGGGAGTAATCGATGGCGTGACCACGAATCCGACGTTGATCGCAAAGGAGGGGAGAAACTTTGAGGAGGTCGTCAAGGAAATCTGCGAAATCGTCGATGGCCCCATCAGCGCGGAAGTCGTAAGCGAGGACTGGGAAGGCATGGTAAAGGAAGCCAGAGAGCTGGCGAGGATTCACAAGAACATTGTCATAAAGATTCCGATGACTCCCGACGGTCTGAAGGCGACAAAGGCGCTCAAGAAGGAGGGCATCAAGGTAAATGTGACTCTGATATTCTCCTCGAATCAAGCGCTTCTCGCAGCGAAGGCGGGAGCCGCGTTTGTCAGTCCCTTCATTGGAAGGCTCGACGACCAGGGCCAGGTTGGCATGGACGTCATCAGAGAAACCGTCGCCATCTTCGAGAACTACGATTTCGACACACAAATCATTGTCGCAAGTGTGAGGCATCCGATTCATGTGGTCGAATCCGCCCTGGTGGGCGCCCACATCGCCACTGTCCCCTTCAACGTCCTACAGAAAATGGTGAGGCATTCACTGACGGATGTGGGAATCAGGAAGTTCCTCGAAGATTACGAGAAGATTCCGAAGTGAGACCCGCTCTTTTCCAATCGCTTCGACCACGCGGCCACCCCAGATATCAACTTAAATAGTGTCAGCGGAATATTCCAAGACATGGACATACGGAGGGATTTCGCTCCGGTAATCTCCATTTCCCTTCTCTTGCTTTCAGCGGTCGCCATAGGAAACCTTTCCTTCAACGTGGCAAACGTGGTCACGGGAGAAGAGGTCATACCCGAGTTTCCTTCTGAAAGGCCGGAGGAAGTCAACGGGACAGCGTTTGGTGCGGATCCGGAAGTTCTGAAAGTCGGTTTCATTGCCTTCTTTGTTTGTCTCCTGGTGGTCATAGTCACTGGTATTGCCTACGCGATCTACAGAGGAGAGAACCTGGGAGAATATCTCCCCCTTTTTGAATTCCTCGGCGGAATCCTCGCCATTGCATTCATCATAGGTGCGGTCCTCTTCTTTCACGATATATCGGGGTCCTTTGAGGCTTTGATTAAGTACTTCTCCTTCGGCGAGCCTGCAGAGGGCGGAGGGCCAACGGGTCCAGGCGGGGGAATCAAGACGACACGGGAGTTCCCGATCTACTTCACCATCACCCTATTGGCCAGCCTCGTACTTCTGACCTCGCTGTTCCTGTACCACTTCCTCCCTTCGTTCAAAGACGCTGTCCTGGCCGAGGGGCGGGAAAGGGCGAGGAGGAGGAGAATCCTCGCCAGGAAGGTGAGAAGGACCATAAGCGGGCTCGAGTCTGGAGGGGATTTTCGGTCGACTGTCCTAAGATGCTACTCAGACATGTGCTTCATACTTCTCAGCACAGGAGTGGAGGGCCATCCTTCGTTGACTCCGAGGGAATTCGAGGTCATTGCACGGAAAGAAGCGGGCCTTTCAGAGGACTCAATTGCGACTCTCACTGGCATTTTCGAAATCGCAAGATACAGCGATCACGACATCTCTGAGGAGCAGAGGGACATGGCGATTTGCAGCCTCAAAGAGATTCAGTCAGAATTGGAGGAGGGCGGATGAGAATGAAGAGCGACATGGACCACCGGTCGGAGAGCCTTCTCCGCGCCACTCATGGGTACGTCCCCGGAAAGGACGCTAGAGGCGGGTACGTTGCATCCAGAATGAATATCACCGGATTCTACATCACGGTGGCCCTGCTTCTCGGATTCTTGTCAGTGCTCTTGTTCTACGCTCAATTCAGCGGGAAACTGAGATGGATAATCGTGGTGCTACTCGTATCTGCAACAGCGTTCGGCATTGCCTTCATAGCCTCACGGAAGACATCCGCTCCAGAACGGCTCTCTTCACCCCCCGCCCAGGAAAAGAAGCAGTGGAACGAGGTCGCAAGGCTGATTCGGATGCTGAGAAGGGCGGAGAAGAACTACCCGTATAGCCAGCTCACCGCGGTGGAGAGAGTAAGGACAGCGATAGTCGAGACTATTCAAACGCAACGGGATATCGACGAGGACGAGATGGAAGGAATACTCCATGATAGGAGTAGGTTGGTCGGGCTTCTCGATGATGAGGAAGTGGCCGACTTTCTGCTGCAAAGCGAGAAGGACCTTTCAAACTGGTCATCAATAATCAAGGAGAAGCTTCCGATAATGAGCTCGCTGGGGGCCTCACGGAGCTTCAACCAGAATGTTCTTCACATTCTTGAGAAGATGGAGGAATGGCGATGAGAATCGAGGAACTCACGCATGTTGTGGACAGGCTCAACACGGAAGTGGGAAAGGCAATAGTAGGCAAGGAGAAGGTTCTGGAAAAGGTTCTAATAACGATACTCTCCAATGGGCATCTCCTCTTTGAGGATGTCCCTGGACTGGCAAAGACACTGATGGCCAAGAGTTTCGCCGCGTCTCTCGGCTGCAAGTTCACACGCGTACAGTTCACACCAGACCTCCTACCGGCGGACATAACAGGAACTCACATTTTCGACAGGAAGACGAGCGACTTCGTGCTCAGAGAAGGACCAGTATTCACGAACATCCTTCTCGCAGACGAAATAAACAGGGCCCCGCCCAAGACTCAGGCTGCACTGCTCGAGGCCATGCAAGAGAAGCAAACGACCCTTGGCGGGGAAACCATTGCCTTGCCCGAACCATTCATCGTTCTCGCGACCCAGAATCCGATTGAGTATGAGGGAACGTACCCTCTTCCAGAGGCTCAGATCGACAGGTTCCTCATGCGAATCGATATTGGCTATCCGACCCGTGTTGAGGAAAAGGCCATCATCGATAGAAGGAAGACCAGGCGCAAGGACGAGGTTGACATTGACCAGATCGCAAGTCCAGAGCTTGTGATAGAGATGCAGTCTGCCGTTGAGGACATTCACGTGGATGATGGCATAGAGGAGTACATCGTCGAGGTCGTTAGCAGGACACGACAGCATCCCCAGGTCGAGATAGGCTCAAGTCCGCGGGGGTCGCTAGCCCTCTTCAAGTTGTCGAAGGCGAGAGCAGCGATTCATGGCAGAGACTTCGTCATCCCTGATGATGTAAAGGATGTTGCCGTGCCAGGTCTAGCCCACCGGATAATTCTCAAGCCGGATCCATGGATCAAGGGCGTCAGGACCGAGAGCATCGTCTCCGAAATCCTTGAAAAGGTTCCCGTTCCAAAGGTCGATTAGGTGAGAACGCCGGTATCTTCCTGGTTCACTACCATCGTTGCCATCCTGCTAATCGTGAGTCTCTTTACAGGCAACTGGCTGCTCCTGACCCTCACTATCCCCTTCGTCACCTTCATCGCTCTTTTCATCATCTTCTCGGCCCCGAGGTTGGATGTGGGGGTAGCAAGGGGCCTGGACTCAAGGAGACTTCCAGAGGGGAAAACCATCGAAATTTACATTCGACTTGAGAACAAGGGGCCAAGAATCTCCATTCTTGAGGTTTTCGACGTGCTCCCCGCCGACCTCCGAGTCAAGGAGGGAAGCAACCACTTCGCCACGAAGCTGGCTCCCAATGAGAGGAGGGATTTCTTTTACAAGGTTGAGTGTCTCAGGAAGGGCAGGTACACGATTGGACCCACGGTCCTGAGGACCTGGAGCCTGATGGGAACGACCTACGATGAGAGAATCCTTCCAAGCTGGGACGCCATCACAGTCACACCGAAAAGTGAGGACATAAGAAAGCTCAAGATCAGTCCGAGAAAGACGAGAATGTGGTTTGGACAAGTGAGGTCCAGAAGGGCAGGAGTCGGAACGGATTTCTGGGGAATCAAGGAATACTACGCAGGGGACGATCTGAGGAAAATCAACTGGAAGGCCTCGGCAAGATTCGACAAGCTATTCTGCAACCAGTTCGAGGGTGAGAGGAGCGGTGACGCCATAATCGTACTTGACGCAAGAAAGGAGTCCGATGTTGGACTCGCCCAGAGAACCACTCTGGAGAGTGGCATAAGAGCTGCTGTCAGCATCGCGGCGAAAATCCTTGAAACACGAAATCGTGTCGGACTCGTGATTCAAAGAGATGTTCTCGACTGGGTCTATCCAGGCTACGGACGGAAGCAGCTATTCAGAATCATCGATGCACTCGTTCGCGTTCGTCCAGGTGGAAGATGGCCCTTCGAACACGTCACTTGGGTGGTGTCGAGATTCTTCCCTGCTCAGTCCCAGATAATCATGATAACGCCATTGATAGACAAGAAGGCAGTTGGCTGTGTGATTGACCTCTGTGCCAGGGGACATGACGTCCTCATCATCTCTCCTTCTCCGCTAGAGTTCGGGGAAGCCGCTAAAGACTCACCAGAAAGCGTGGCCAGACTGACACTATCCATGGAGCGGGACAACATCATCAGAAGACTGAGAAGATATGCGAACGTAGTGGACTGGGAAACCTCCAGACCACTCGCTGCAGCACTGAAGGGGGTGAGACCATACCCAGGACGAAGGTGATGCTGAGGGCTCTGCCGCTGATTGAGGCCTCTCTCATCCTCACACTTTGTGGTTGGACGATCCATTCTCTCGCAGCCAGCTTTGACAGTGAGTTCGTCCCGCCTGCGATGGCCATCACTGTCCTGGCAGCCTCTCTGGCGTTGTTTGGTCTAGTCACCGACAGGAACTCCGTGGAAACGACTTCGCTTTCACTCATCGCAGCTGTGTTTCTCATGCAGAACGTGTTCATTCTCCCCAAGCCACCGACCATGCTCTTCTCATTCGTCACAATCGCAATCTACGTCTTTCTCCTTGCCAGACAAAGAACTTTCTTCAGGGAAATCATTGAGTCAATGAAGGGAGATGCAGAGATGTTGAGCGAAAGCAGTTCCGTGCTCAGGAGTTCATTCGCCAGGTTGACCCTTGCCGGTGCATCCGCCTACTTCTTGTCCATTCTCCTTTACACAGTCGCAGTGCAATCAACACTTGGTGCAACAAGCATCTGGAGCGCCGTGTTCTTCTCCATCCTGTTCCTCATCTCATTGCTGTTTCTATCCATCTTTCCTCGATAATCGGACCTGGCGAGATCAGTTGGCACATTCCATTGGATGGTTGGCCCCAGACAAACCTTAATATTCGGAAAGGGAATCTCTTAGGGAAGCCCCGATGGTGTAGCGGCCTATCATCCGAGCCTGTCGAGCTCGGGACACGGATTCAAATTCCGTTCGGGGCGCTAATGGAGCATGGTGGAGACCTCCTCCACCAACCGCTCAACTGGGACCTCCTTCTGATCGCCAGATTCCATCTCTCTGACGGACACCGATTCTCTGGACCACTCATCCTCACCAACGAGAACCACAAATCTTGCACCGACAGAGTTCGCATAGTCCAAGTTCTTGGAGGGACCCCTTTCGTTCAGATCGATGTCAGAGGACAATCCGGCCTCTCGCAACTTACGAAGGACTTGCAGAGCGCTCTCCTGCATGCTTTTCCCGATGGGTACTACAAATGCGTCGAGCTTTGAAGATGGCATCTCGATTCCTTGCTTCTCAAGAACCAAAAGGACCCTGTCAAAGCCGATCGCAAATCCGGTGGAGAAGATGTCTCCGCCTCCAATAGCATCCGCGAAGGAATACGATCCTCCGCCGCATATCTGCTTCTCTGCCCCGAGGTCTGGAGAGTCCACTTCGAAGACCATTCCCGTGTAGTAGTCCAGTCCCCTTATGACACCAAGGTCCAGATCGAAATCCTCCACTCCATAGTTCCTCAGTCTCCCTTCAAGGGCACGAAGATACTCGAGTTGAGTCTTGACAGACTCTGAGGAAACGAGTTCGCAACCCTCGTCAATAATCTCTTCTCCGCCGCGAAGGTTCACCAGATCGACGCATGTCCCATACAACTCGGTTCTGCCCAACGATTCAAGCCTTGCTTTGACACCATCGAAGTCCCTTTTGTCCAGCAACTGCAGACACCTCGTCTGCTCTTCGCGGGGAATGTCGAGGATTCCTCTGAGGACGCCTATGTTGCCTACGCGGACATCCATTCTCTTTATTCCGGTCGAGGACAGGCAATCCATAGCGAGAGACACTATCTCAGCGTCCCCATAGAGAGGCTTGGCCCCTATGAGCTCGGCCCCGAAATGATAGAACTCCCTGTACCGTCCCATCTGAGGCTCCTCATATCGAAAGCAGTTCGCCATGTAGAACCACTTGAGCGGTTTGGGCGCATTCCTCATTTCGTTGACAAAATAGCGAAACACGGATGCTGTGACCTCTGGCCTTAGAGAGATCTCTCTCCCACCCTTGTCCTTGAAGGAGTACATGTCTCTCACGACTCCGGGCCCAGAGCGGGCGGTGAACAGTTCGGTATGCTCGAAGGTCGGCGTCCGGATCTCCCTGAAGCCAAAGCGCCTGCACACATCTCGAAACAGACTCTCGACCTGGTTGTGCCTATCCATTTCCTCGACCGAGAAATCTCTGGTGCCTTTCGGGCGGTGAATCATTGCCGGCCGATTGAGCAGCGTTGACTTAAAGGTTTTCACGAAAAACGTAATAGAGGAGGGCTGGCTTTCGCATGGGAAATGGGGTCAAGCAAGACTTTTCGCCTGCTGATATTGGCATCGGCCTTGTTATGGGGTTCATCCTTCCCCCTCATCAAGGTTACGTTGGACCTGGTGAACCCCTACTTCTTGACGTCCATGAGGATGCTCATCGCAGGTGCTGGGGGATTCATCTTCGTCCTCAGATTCTCGCGCACTAGCGCATTCAGGAGTAAGGCAATCTGGGCGCTTTCAGGTCTCAATGCGCTCGGGTACGGCCTTCAGCACATCGGGATGCAATTCGCTCTCGCTTCGGAATCCGCTCTCCTAATCAACGTCAACGTAATCTTCGTCGCGATCCTTGCTGCATATCTCCTTAGGGAGAGGGTGACCGCCCTGAAGGCCATAGCCCTGTCACTCGGTGTGGTTGGGATTCTGATTCTCGTGACGAAGGGAGATATATCCCATCCTAATTCACAAGAGCTATTGGGTCAAGTGATAATCCTCGCTGCAGGACTCTCATGGGCGGCCTACATAGTCCTCACAAAGAGGTGTCTAGGGAACCACCGAATTGTGGACCTATCGATGGTCGTGGTTGCGGAAACGGCGCTCATTCTCTCTCCCTTTCTCCTGTTCTACCCTGGGACAGGCATAGCACTGGAGGGTTGGATGGGCATTCTATACCTTGGATTTGTGTGCACGACTTTGGCCCTTTTCATATATGTACTAGGGCTCACAAGGGTTGGCGCAACGGTCTCCTCCATCCTCCTGACAGCGGAAATCCTGTTCGCGATTCTGCTATCGATATTCTTCCTCGGTGAGCAAATTACGACAGCTCTGGTGCTTGGTGGACTGCTCATTCTCACCGCCGTAATCCTCGCGTCCTGGACGAGGGAGGAGCCTACTCCACTGTGACGCTCTTTGCGAGATGTCTGGGTTTGTCTATAGAGCATCCCCGCTCTCTGGCGGCGTAGTACGCGAGAAGTTGCAGCACAACTGTTGCCGGAATGGGTGTGAAAATCGGCGGAACATCAGGAATGTGCAGCACGTGGTCAACATACTTCTCGATGTCTCTGTCGCTTTCGGAGGCAATTGCCACGACAGGAGAGTTTCTTGCGCTGACTTCCTTGATGTTTCCGAGCATCTTCCCATAGGTATGGTCTTTGACGGCAATGGCAACTATCGGTGTCTCCTTTCCTATCAATGCCAGCGGTCCGTGCTTCAGTTCCCCGGCGGGATAGCCCTCTGCATGGATATAGGAAATCTCCTTCATCTTGAGGGCCCCCTCAAGGGCTGTGGGG
The DNA here is from genome assembly GCA_046761045.1 of Thermoplasmata archaeon. Lineage (GTDB taxonomy): Archaea > Thermoplasmatota > Thermoplasmata > RBG-16-68-12 > JAGMCJ01 > JAGMCJ01. Next base: position 23,457 of record JBHIFJ010000001.1, on the reverse strand, counting down.
TAGTTCACATTCCGACCAAGGAAGAATATGTCACGGACATTATGGTACTTCTTCGCAATCTTCTCAATCTGCTTGTGCTCATCAAGAACGCCCTGAACCACCCGCGGCATGAGTCTGAGTTCTTCCTTCATCTTCCTAGACTCATCGAGGCTCAAGGTTCTCCTAGCGAGTCCGAGCTGGATGGATAGAATGTAGAGGGCGATGAGCTGAGTGAGAAAAGTCTTCGAGGCTGCCACGCCAATTTCGAGTCCCGCGCGGGTGTACATTACATCCCCGACTTCCCGGGTAATCGAGCTTCCCACGTAGTTTGTTATGGCCAATGTCCTCCGTCCCCTTTTCCGAGCCTCCCTTGCAGCCCCGAGCGTATCGGCTGTTTCACCGCTTTGAGTTATCAGAACGACCAGAGGTTCTCCGAAGGCGGCTGTAGAGTATCGGTACTCGGAAGCCAGCTGGGCCTCCGTAGGCACCTTGGCTATATCCTCGAGTATGTACTTCCCCGCCAAGGCCGCGTGATAGGATGTCCCACATGCCACGGTCTTGACGGAGGAGAAGGCACCTCGGCCGAAGCGGTTGACGTCAAAGTCGGCAATCCTTCCCAGTAGTGTGCTGTGGACCGCTTGGGGTTGCTCGAAGATTTCTTTCAGCATGAAATGCTCGTATCCGCCCCGCTTGGCATCCTCAATGGTCCACCTTATTCTCTTGGGCTGACGGGTAACCTTCTTCCCGTCAAAGGTCGTTATCTCAATCGAATCGGGAGTCAGAACCGCCATCTCATTATCATGAAGGCTTATCACTCTGTCGGTCTCTTTGAGCAGAGCGGGAACATCAGATGCCGCGAAGTTTTCACCCTCTCCCATGCCCACTACGAGCGGGCTCTCCTTTCTGGCAACGACAATCTTGCCCCTCTCTTTGAGGTGCACCGCGGCAAAAGCAAAGGAACCGTCAAGGCTTGGCAGAACCTTCCTGAATGTCGATTCCAGGCTTCCGTCATAGTTCTCTTCAAGCAGATGGACGAAGGTCTCTGTGTCCGTCTCCGACTTGAACTTGTGCCCTCTCTTCAAGAGTGATTGCTTCAGATCCATGTAGTTCTCAATGATGCCGTTGTGGATTACGGCAATCTCGCCCCTGCAATCAGCGAAAGGATGAGCGTTGGCCTTGGTGGGTTGACCGTGCGTCGCCCACCTTGTGTGAGCTATTCCAGACGTACCTGGGATGTTTGGCATGGTCTCCCTGAGCTTGTCGATCTCCCCCTTGTCCTTATAGATTCTCAGCCTCTTTTCGACTATGGCGACTCCCGCAGAGTCGTATCCTCTGTACTCCAGCCTCTTGAGGGACTCGAGAAGCAGAGGTGCAGCCTTTCTGAATCCTGTGTAGCCCACAATCCCGCACATCTCTACACCACGATGCTTCTGTCAGGAATGTTGCCCCTGAGGACCTTCATCGCGCCGACCCTGGATTTCGCTCCCACGATGGAACCTGGCAGGGCAACGACACCATCCTCGCACAGGACGTCCTCCCCTAAAAAGGCCCCGATATTGCTCACTTTGTGGAACTCGCCCTCGACTTCTATTGCTGAGACCGATGAACTGGAGGAGAACCTCGATCTCAAGAAAGCGCCCTCTCCCACGACGCAGTGCGAGAGATGGGATCCTGGACCGATTGTGGCGTCTGACATTATCACGCTCTCCTCGATCACGGAATTCGCGGATATCCTGACGTTGTCCCCGATGCTCGTCGAAGGATATATCACGGCTCCTGGACCTACCTCACAACCGCTTCCGATGACGACGGGACCCAAGATGTAGGTTCCGGACCTCAGCAGGGATTCCTCCCCCATCAAAACTGGCCCGTTGACCATGACGTTCTTCTCGATTTTCCCGGACTTCATTTCCCCAACATCCTGGAGGACTGTCTCATTGACTCTCAGGAGGTCCCACGGATAGACAGCATCTATCCACTTCCCGCTTGTGTGTACAGCAACGACATCGTCACTTGCCGCAATGTCCCTTACTATGGAAGTGAGATCATGCACTCCCTTCCTTGATTGTGATCTGATTCTCGAGAATGCCTCACTTCCCATCATATATATGCCAGTGCTTATGAGATTGCCAATCATCTCCTCGGGCTTCTCCATTATGTCGGCAACCTTTCCTTCCTGAATCTGGACGACGCCGTACTTCGAAGGTATCTCGCTCTCGGTAATGAGAGCGCATGGACACTCACCCGCAGAAAGCAAGTCGTCGACTACTTGGGAATCAATCACATTATCGCCCGGAAGGACTATGAAGGCACCCTTCGTCCTCTTGCTGGCAGCCAATAGAGCATGGGCAGTGCCGAGCTGCTTCTTCTGCACAACATAGTCAATGCGAGCCCCAAAACTGCGTCCGTCCTCGAAGTACGTCATTATCCTTTCTTTCTTGTATCCGACAACCATAATGATGTCATTGATTCCGTTCGAGACCAATGATCTCACGACGTACTCCAAGATAGGCTTGTTTGCCACGGGAATCATGACCTTTGGTTTGGAATATGTGAAAGGCCAGAGTCTGCTCCCCTCGCCAGCTGCAAGAATGACCGCCTTCATGATACCACTCGCATAAGAATCTCAGGTTCGATTTAACTCTTTTGTCCGTTTTCTCAGGCGTGACCAAATGAGTCATGCCAGCGAAACTACCTCGAAATCTATCGCATCCTCGGAACTCGAATTCCTCTCGAGAATATGCGACATGACCTCATTGCAGTGCTCTTCCCCGCAAAGATAGAGCACATTCAGACCCTTCTCGCTCGCTTCCAGCGAAGCCGCCAAAGACGCGAACTCGATGTCGGGTCTCAGCCCTGCGCTCTTGACAAGAGCCTTCGCTGAGGCACCCGAAATGGCAACGAGATCTGGACTCTCCTCCTTCATCAGGCGTCTCAGTTTGGGAATGCTCGCTCCTCTACTGCCTTTCCGCTCAGTTCCGGGGATCTTCCCAATCACTATTCTGCCTGGTTTGAGACTGGCGATGCCATCCAGTTCTGTCACCGCGATATCCTGGCCTTTCTTGCCGTCGAACAATGCTCGCCCTGTCGAGGGTGATTTCTTTCTCGGGTGTGCTATCAGGTAGCCGTTTTCCATGACAAGCCCCACCCTCTCGTCCTTCTTGATGTCCGATGCAGCGATTGCCCAGCAGACATCTATTATTGCCAGGTCTTTCGCAGATGATTCGATGAATCTCTTCAGTTCGGAGAATCCGTCGTGCAAGAACTGAACACCTCGTTTCGTGGGTTTGTACATGCCCCCGATGTTGTGAACCAAGCCTTCGGAGGTCATCATCCTCAGGTAGTCGGAGACACCCTGAACGGTCATTCCAAATCTCTCGGCAAGCGTCTTGAGCTTGGAATGCTCCCGTCTAATCATCTCCAGCAGGATGAGGAGCTTAGTTGTCTCTCTAAGGTCCCTAAGCAAGGTCAATCAATCACGTCCATGGATATTTCTCTGGGTCGCTCTTGTTCTCATCGGGATTATGGTCTTGAAGCCCGTTGCATCACTTTCCTCAATGACAACATCAACACCGTAGACCTTCTTGATGTTCTTGTCGGTGAGCACATCGAAGGTCTTGCCGACTCTCTCTATCTTTCCCTTGCTGAGAAGGGCGATGTTCTTGCAGTATCTGGCCGCCAAATTGAGGTCGTGGAATATTGCGATGACGACGAGATTCCTCTCTTCCGCCAGCCCCTCGATCATGTCCATCATCTCCAATTGGTAGCCGAGATCCAGGTGTGACGTTGGCTCGTCAAGCAGGAGCACTCCTGGATTCTGAGCCAGGGCTCGGGCAATTATGACTCTCTGCTGCTCTCCGCCGCTGAGTTCGAAGAATAGCCTCGACCTCAGGTTCCAACAGTCAGCGGAGACCATTGCCTCCTTGATGACATCGAATTCCTCTTTCGTCTCCACTTGGAGGCGGCCGATGTAGGGGGTTCTACCCATTGCGACGATCTCGTAGGCGGTGAAGGCGAACCCAGGGCGGGTGGTCTGAGGGACGACACCAACATTCCTGGCCACGTCGCGGAAGCTCATGTGTGAGAGGTTTTCCTCGTTGAGCCAGACAACGCCCCTTGCCGGTTCAAGAACCTTGCTCATACACCGTATGAGCGTCGTCTTTCCAGACCCGTTAGGTCCGACCACGCCAAATATGGCTCCGGACGGTACTTCGAATGTCACATCCTCCAAGACCTTGATGCTGTCGTATCTGCACTCAATCCTGTCAACCCTAAGCAGCATATGAATAACCCGTTTTCCTTGAGCGGAGGAGGTAGACGAAGAAGGGAGCCCCGCAGAACGCGGTGATTATCCCAATGGGGATCTCCTGCCCGCCCATGAGAGTCCTAGCCAAAACATCCATCCAGATGAGAAACGTTCCACCTGCAAAAGCACTCGCGGGTATGAGAATGCGGTTGTCAGGACCCAGAATCATCCTGACCACGTGGGGGATTATCAGTCCAACGAATCCCACTATGCCGACAAAGGAAACCGCGATTGCTGCAAGAATCGAAGCCGTGGCCAGAACAACAAGCTTGACAAAATCCACGTTCACCCCGAGCTGTTTCGCGGTCTCCTCCCCCATGAGCATCACATTCATATCCCTCGCGAAGAGGAAAACAAGGAGCCCGCCAACCGCCACAACCGAGAACGTGATGAGCACTTCGTCAAAGGTCGTCATGGTGAAGCTGCCCATTATCCACGAGATTATCAGGTCCCTGTCCTTGCCGGCCGCGTAGAGGATATAGAAACTCACCGCTGAAAGAAATGATGCGATAGCAACACCAGCAAGCAAGAGAGTGTCTGTCTTGATCCGCCCTCTCACCTGAGAAATGCCGTAGACAGCCGCGACGGTGAGAAGAGCCCCGGAAAATGCGAGGGCTGGAATGGAAAGGACGGAGAAGGTGAGACCCAAGACCAACCCCAGGGAGACCGCCACGGCAGCGCCTGAGGAGATGCCCAGAATGTATGGTTCGGCCAGAGGGTTCCTAAACAGGGCCTGCATAACGGCACCAGAGATGGAAAGCGCTGCCCCCACGAGGCAGGCAAGCAGAATCCTTGGCAACCGCATTTCGAGCAGGATTGTTCTCATATTCTCATCGAAACTGGGACCTGACCCGATGACTGAATCGAAGAATTGTCCCCAGCCTTTCCTCTCAGGGATATCGGGGCCTATTGGACCCACGGTCCCAAACATCAGAGACAGGAACACCGAGGCCAGCAATAGAAGAAACAGACCAATTGAAAGGGTCCGTCTCAAGCGGATCCTTTTCACAATGTCCGGCTCGGATGAGGGTCTTCCTGTCATGGAAATAGCTCGGGGTGTATTAGCCTGGCCAGTTCCTCAAGACCATCAACGACTCTGGGACCTGGACGAGAAATTAGGTCGCCATCAATTGCGTACACTCTGTCGCTCTGGATGGCAGGAACGTCGGACCAACCTTGCCTGGACTTGATGTCCTCCACAGGCGTGAAGACGGATACTATGATGTCTGGGGCGGAGGCCACAACAAACTCCTCGTCGAGCTGTACATACGGATGGCCCAGGTCTCCAGCGATATTCTCTCCCCCAGCAAGCCCGAGGAGGTTATCACCGAACGAGCCAGGACCGTATGTCCACAGGTTGAAATCGAGCTCGACATAGACCCTGGGAGTCCCTGCACCACCCTCCAGTGTCAGGCCGGTAACATTCTCCACTCTCTGGGTAAGATTAGCAACGAGCGCATTGGCCGCGGCCGAAGCGCCAGTGATGTTACCCACCAGTTCTATATCTCGAAAGACTCCAGCAATGTCCGAAGCGTCCAGAACCACCACGGCGAAGCTTTTGTTCTCAAGCTCCCCAATCAGCTGTGGATCGTTGATTGATGAAGCCAGTATCAATTGGGGATCAAGAACAGAGATCACTTCCATGTTGTAGCCGCCGAAGTAGCCACCCACGACAGTCTTCTCAAGAGCCTCCGGGGGGTAGTCTGAGGCCTGGTCCACACCGACGACGCGATCGCCAAGACCCAAAGCAAACAAGATTTCTGTGTTACTGGGAGCTAGCGAGACGATCCGCTCAACGGGCTGTGGAACGATGACCTCCCTCCCGAAGTCGTCGGTGACGCGTTCCCCTCTCGTTCCACCACCTCCTTGGAGGGAAGGAGCCGCCAGGTACCCCATTGAGAACCCAGCGAGGAACACGACTGCAACAATCATCGCCACTAGCGCAGCACTTGTCCTTTGAGCCACATTTCCGCCTCCTCAAGCAGACTTTATGAAAGTAAAATGCACTTTACCTATAAAAGCCTGACGAAAAATTCCGGTCTAGAGGATCTTGGACAATCTGGCCCTCATCTCATCGATGCGCTTTGACCTCGTCTCAACCTCCTCTCGGGCCTTCAGAAGCTCCCGCTCTCTCCTGCGGTTCTTCTCTTCGAGAGAGGATATCTCCTTTTCCTTCCTTTCGAGGTTCTTCTCCCTGACCCTGAGCTCCTCCAAGGTCTTCGAAACTTCCCTCTGCTCTTCCTTCAGCCTCTTGGATTCGGCTTTCAGCCTCTTTCTCTCCTTGGCTAGGGCCCTCTCAACCTCCTTCTCCAATCTCTTCTCCCGCTCAGAGAGATTCTGGCTTTCCCTCTCGATCCTACTCAGCATTTCGTTTACGCTCTTTCGTTCCTTTCGAAGGGATTCTCTTTCGAGCTCGAGCTCTTTCTTCAGGACGAGCATCTCTGATTCCTTTTCTTTGAGGCTCTTGATGGAATCCTCGACCTCGGCCTTCCTTGCCAAGGCCTCCTCCGCAATCCTCATCTTCTCGTCAACTTCCTTCTGCCTCGACTCGAGTTCCAGGAGGGCTTCCTCAATCTCCTCTTTCATCTTGGTTTTCTTGCTCTCGACCAAGGATTCCGCGTATTCCAGCAGCGAGGCTGATGTCTTCTTCATCTCTGCGATTTCTTTCTCTCTCTCCCTAAGATCCTCCCTCTCGTCCTCGAATCTGCTCATCTCCTGATCAATCAGCTTGGATGTCCTCTCCAGTTCAAGAGTCTTCTCGGCAAGAGCCCTTTCCTTGGCCTCAAGAGAGCTGAGCTTCGTCGGCAGTTCCGTCTCCAAGTTCTCAAGCTTCTTTCGCTCGGCCTCGAGCTCCACACTACGCTGATCCAGGCTGTTCTGCTTTTCCTCCAACTCTTTGGACCATTTTGAGAGCTTCCTTTCAAACTGCCCGAGTTCTTCTGCCCTTGACCTGAGCTCCTCTTGATCCCTTCCTATCTTCTCTATGCCCTCGCGGAGTTCTTCCTCTCTGCTCTCCAATTCCTTCTTCTTCAGGTTGAGCTTGGTCTCCGACTCAAGCAGTTTCTCTGCCTTCTTGTCAAGCTTCTTTCTCTTCTCCTTGATGGTCTTCTCCTCCTCCAGGGTTGCTCTTCTGAGACCTTCCAGGCGTTTGCCTTCCCGCCCAAGGTTCTTCCAGAGTTCGTCGAGCTTCAGCTTCTCCTTTGCCATCCGCTTCTCTTCCTCCGCTAGGCGTTCCTCCAATTCCTGCAGGGCAGATTTCTTCTTCTCAAGCTCCGTGCGCTGGAGGCTGACCTCGTCCTCCCTACCCACAAGATCCGCCTCGAACTCAGATATCTCCGCCTCCCTTTTTTCCACATAGTCCATTCGTTTCTTGAGGTCTTCCTCATCGGATTTCAGTCTGTCCATTTTTCTTGCCATCTCTTTTTCCATTTCGTCTATCGCAATCTTCTTTCCTTCGATCTCTCCCTCCAGTACGTTGAGTCCCCTCTTCCTCTTGCCCAGGAGGTCCTTCTCCTTCCTGATCTTCACGAGTTCTCGATTGATCTCCTCCTGCTGTTTATGGAGGCTTCTCTCTGTCCTTGACTTCTCCCGCTCAAAGACCTCCACACTCTTGTTCAGATTCCTCAGGCTTTTGTCCAGCTCCAATCTCTCTTTCTCGAGTTGCCTTGTCTCTTGTTGCAGAGCTTTCTCCCTCTTTCTGACCTCGGAGAGTCTCGTGCTAGCCTCGTCTTCGTTCTTCACAACTATGGACTCTCGTTCCTTCAACGCCTCCTTCTCCCTTCCCATCTCTTCCCTTTCACTGGCCAAGCGGGCCTCAACATCCTTCAGGTCCTTTTCTCTGCTTCGCATCTCCTCCTCCATCCATTTGAGCCTTTCCCTGTAGGCAATCAGGGACTCCTCAATCTCGGATATCTCATCGAACTTGAATGACAACTCGTCTTCCTTGGCGAGGAGTTCCTTTTCCCTCTTTGCTATCCTTCGGTCCTTGTTCTTCAGTTCCTTCGCCTTGGCGGAAATCGCCTTCTGTTTATCCTTCAGAATCGACAGCTGATCCTCACTCTCGGCCTCAATTCGCTTCACTCTTTTCTCCCTAGCCAGCAGTGTCTCTCTTTGGATTTCCAGATTCGCTTCCAGCTCCGCGAGTTCGGTGTACTTGGCCTCAAGCATTTTCTCCCTGGATGTCAGGAACTTCTCCTGTTTCCTCTGCTGGATCTCCCTCTCCTTCAGTTGGACCTCCTTGTCAGAGAGTTTCTCCCGCCACTTCTCGAGTTTCTCCTTTCGCTTGAAGATGTCCCTGCCCTCCTGGTCAAGTCTCTTCCCTTCAGCTTCTTGATCCTTCACAGCCTGCCTGAGTTCCTTCTCCTTCGCGGCTACGGATTCCTCGCGCTTCTCCAGTTCTGCTTTCCCGAGGTCTAGGGCCCTTCTCTCCTGCTCCATGCTCTTTTTCAACTTTCTCTCTTGGGCCTTCATTGCCTTTTTCTCTTGTTTCCAAGACTGGAGATTCTGCTCGAATTCTTCCATTTTCCTTTGAAGGTTCTTCTCTCTGAGGGTGAGTGACCTCTTCTTGCTTGACGATCTCTTGGACTCCTCGGAGAAGGATTTCATGGCCTCCTTCAGCATGGTTTCACGACGCTCAATCTCCTTGACCTTGGCCTCTGCCTCCTCCCACCTCTTGAGCAGTTGGGCCTCCCTCTCACCGAGCTCTTCCTTCGTCAGGCTCATGCCATTGCGGATGCCTTCCAGATCTTTGCGCTCTTCAGCAAGAACGGCCTCCCTATCGATCAGTTCCTTTTCCCTTGTCTCCAACTCCTTCTTTGTCCTCTCCAGCTCTTCCTCAGTCTCTCTCCATTTCTCCTCGATTTCCTTCTCCCTCTCTTTGAGAGACTGCTCCAACTCACGCACGTCTTTCTCCTTTGACCGCAATTCCTTTTCGACAGCTCTGATCTTTCTTCTCTTCCGTTCCAAGGCCTTTTTCTTTCTCTCCAGAGACTCGGCATCTTTGTCGAACGACCTGTGTTTGCTCTCTCTCTCCTCAATCTCCTTCTCCAGTTCCGAGATTCGCTTATCCCTTGCTTCAATCTCGCTCTGAAGCTCTGACGCCCTCTCCTCAAGCTCTGAGCGGGATTTCTCCTCCTGCTCCCGTTCCTTCGCAACACTCTTCAGATGATCCTGCAGCTTCTTGACTTCCTCGGCCAGCTTGTTGGCTTTCTTCGCCTCCTTGGCCTTGAGTCCAAGTTCATCACGCGTGGATTTGAGCGTCTCCTCCAGTTCTTTGAGGTGCCCCTCACTCTTCTCCAGGTCGGCCTTCAGCTTCTTGATCTCAGCCTCCAGCTTTCTCTTCTCGTCCTTTGTGAACCGCTCGGATGCCTTCTCGGCCTTCTTGAGCTGCCTCCTTGTGGCTGCGAGTTCTTCCTCGGCTTCCTTAATCTGTCTCTCACGTGTGGAAATCTCCTTCTCCCGCTCCTCAAGCTCATCGCGAAGGGAATCCATCTCCCCACGGACTGATTTCAGTTCCTCCTTCAATCTCTCGATCTCTTCTCTGAGTTCCTCAGTCTCATCGTAGACCTCGACCTCTTCCGCCTCGACGCCCTCAGAAAGCATCTCTTTGGCTCTCTCTCTCAGACCCATGATTCACACTACCCTTCGCAGCTCTCGATGACCTTCTCATACTTCTTGAAGTCCTTCGACTTGGCGAACTCCTGAATGACGTTGTCGGGCAACTCTCCAAGCAGTGCATCGAGTTTCTTGAGAACGTACTTCATCTCGTGGTTCTGATCGGAAAGTTGGAGGGCCTGCTGCTCAAGAACCTCCTTGGCTTTGACTATTCTCGACATTTCGCTCTCGAGATCTCCTATCCTGCTCTCAAGTGACGCAATCTTCTCGTTCCCTTCCTCACGATGCTCTCTGTCGGCGGCATCCTTGAGCTGTGAGAGTTCTCCTTCCGCCGTTCTCGCCTCTCCGGATTCCGCCTGGTTGGCTTCAAGTTGTTCAACGATGCGTCGTTCCGAAGCCTCTAATTCCCTCTTGCGCTTCTCCAATGCTTCCTGTCTCCTCTCCACTTCCTCGGCCTTTTCGTGCAATGTTCTCTCCTTCTCCTTCAGGGTCCGTTCCCACTGAAGAAGCCTCTTCTTCTCCCTGTCCCTCCGTTCGATTTCCTTTCTGAAGACCTCGAGCCTAAGCTTCAGGTTGTCCTCCTTCCTCTTGAGCTCGGTTTCTTGAAGTGACAGCAGGTTTCTGTATATCTTCTCCATCTCGATGATTCCCCTCTCTATCTCCAAGATCTCATTCCTCTCCTCCGTCAGCTGAGCCACCTGTCGTTCCAGCTCAGCCCTCTCCATCATTTCGACCTCGTTTGTGGCGTTCTCGAGTTCCGCGATTCTCCTCTGGGCCGAGTCGAGAAGAGAGTTCATTTGCTCGAGCTTCTTTCTCCTCAGCCTAATGACTCTCTGGAAAGGCTCCGCCAGCTCCCAAATTCGATGAGAGGCGTCCACGAGGGATGTGCTTTCCACAAGCTCCCTTAGGAAATCTTCCTCGAGCTTTTCGTCTTCGCGAGGGGGCTCGCCATCGAGAAGTATCACTTCCGTTCCGCAGTTGGGGCATTCATCCAGACCAGCACGGATGAGGGATAGACAGGAGGTGCAGCGATCAGCCTCAATCTCGTCCCTGAAATCGGACCCGCAATTGCTGCAGCTGATCTCCTCCTCCCTAACTTCGGTCCCGCAGAAGGAGCAGTACAGCTTCTGATCGCTCAACCTGGCCTTGGGTATCATCTTCTGTCTCTCTGAGGCTTACTCATACCTATTGTAGCACACGATTTCGTTTAGGTGCTTTCTCCCAGATGGTTCTGGGTCTCCTCGGGGCACGCCGAGGGGCGTAAGGGCCACGACCTTCACATCGTCCGGTGCGCCGATAGCCGCCCTCACCTTCTCCTCATTGAAGGCGCTCACCCAGCAGGTCCCAAGACCCTCATTGTGAGCCGCCAGAGTCAGGTAGGCCATGGCCATTGCCACGTCCACCGGATAGCTGTTCATATAACCCCCAATCATGCCCTGTGCCTCATCCAACAACCCACAGGCCACAACCACCAATGGTGCTTCCGCAATCCATTTCTGGTTGTTCGAGGCTGCAGCCAGTTGTCTCTTGATGTCCTCGTCATTGACGAGAACGAACCTCCATGGTTGCAGATTGTCGACGGATGGAGCCATTCTGACCGTGTTGAAAATCCGTTGGATCAGCTCTGCGGAGAGGGGAGTGGGCTGGTAGTTTCTCACACTCCTCCTCCCTTTCATAGCATCCAGAACGTCCATCGCATCACTGGCGTCAAATCGGGTGAAATTAATAAAAATCTTTCTGTCTAGTTATTCTCAATGATTATTATCATTATCAGTTGCACAACTTTTAAATTGGCCGACCGATATCCGACTGGCACGGGCCCATAGCTTAGCCTGGTTGGAGCACCCGGCTGATACAGTTCTCCTCAGAACTCCGGAAACCGGGAGGTCGAGAGTTCGAATCTCTCTGGGCCCATCAAACAACCTTCTCGCGCAATCTGGCCCCTCTCGAAGAGTTCCTCTTGGCTGCGCTTGATGATCTAGAAACCGCTCGCCAATTCACAGGGAGTTCCAATGGAGGAATGGGATCCTCGTTTTGCCCACAGTGAGGCACTGAATGGCCTCATTGATCTGAAACGCTCACCGGTAGACGCGCATCAATGTCTGTACCCATTTACACGAGGTTCCCCTCGTTTCAGTGTCCTTCGATGTCCTTAAATAGGTGGAAGGTAATTGAATAATTGAATAATTGCTCAATTGTTCACAGGAGTTGATGAAATGCCGTCCCGGGACATCTGCGGCAGTGAGTACATTGATGAGAAGAAGGTTAAGGATGTGGACGCTAGGATGCTCGATCAAGAGACGTTCCACAGATTGTCAGAAATGTTCAAAGCCCTCGGGGACGGAACACGAATCAGGATTCTCTATGCGCTCTCGAAGGATGAGCTCTGCCCCTGCGAGCTTGCAGTATTGCTGGGATCCAGCATGTCCGCGATCTCCCACCAACTGAGGTTGTTGCGAGCCCTCGATTTTGTGCGGAGCCGAAGGGAGGGTAAGAATGTTCGCTACTCGCTCTACGACGAGCATGTAGGACAGCTCCTGAGGACCACGGTCGATCATCTGAAGGAGTAGCAACCCGGAGAGTCTGGATGGCACGGGAAAGGAAGGATGTCAGAATCGAAGGTCTCCATTGTGCAGACTGCGTGAAGAAGATAGAGAGGAGCATTTCCAGGTTGCCTGGTATCAATGCGATTTCAATCAACTTCGCGACCGGAAGGATGGAGATCGTGTACGACACAGAGAAGATCACGTTGGAGCAAATCCGTCGAGCAGTGAAAAGGATGGGCTACGGAGTCCTCAGAGAGGAGATTGAGACCGAGACTGTTTTTTCTCTTTCCAACAGTGAGTTCGTCCTCACGATACTTTCAGGATGCTTCCTTGGGATGGGACTGACGGTCGCCCTTGCCGGTTTTGATTCCATTGCGCTTCGCTCAGATTTCGGGCATGTCACCTTTTCCGAGATGTTGTTTGCGGCTGCCATGGTCCTGGGAGGATACTTTCCGGCAAGGCGAGCGGCGACCGCGATCGCCAACAGGGGCTTCGTGATGGACGGCCTCATGATCGTCGGCGCGCTTGGGGCGGTTCTCATCGACGCATTTCCCGAAGGCGCCGCGGTTCTCTTCCTGTTCTCATTGGCAGAGCTCCTCGAGGACTACTCGGTGGAAAGGACGAGAGATTCCCTGACCGAGCTAATGGGTTTCAGACCTAAGACGGCCAACGTAAAAAAGAATGGTGTCCTTGTAGAAACGAAAGTGGAGGACATCGAGATAGGCGATATCGTTCTGGTAAGACCAGGAGAACAGATCGGCGTTGACGGAAACGTGGTTGCTGGATACTCGATGGTCGATCAATCGCCCATCACTGGGGAGTCTGTCCCGGTCCCAAAGGGCGAAGGCGACGAGGTGTTCGCAGGGACGATAAACCGGGAAGGCAGAATCGAGGTCGTGGTCACCAAGGGGTCATCCGATACAACACTGTCGAAGATTGTCCAGATGGTGGAATCCGCGGCGGACAGGAGGTCTCAAACGGCTAGATTCATCGACAGGTTCGCCAGGTTCTACACGCCCGCGGTTCTCCTGATGTCGGTTTCAGTGGCGACAATACCAACCTTCGTTCTCGACCAGCCCTTCGACGTGTGGTTCTACAAGGCGCTTCTCCTGCTGCTGATATCGTGTCCCTGTGCTTTGGCCATTTCGACGCCAATTTCCATGGCCTCAAGCATAACAGGGGCGGCGAGGAATGGAACGCTGATCAAGGGGGGAGCCTGCATTGAGAGGCTCAGTCAAGTGGACGTGCTTGCCTTCGACAAGACAGGGACCATAACAGAGGGCAGAATCGTCGTCACAGACGTTATCCCGCTGGATGGGCACTCGAAAGAGGAGGTCCTCAGGATCGCTGCATCATTGGAGTGCCTTTCGGGTCACCCGCTCGGAGCTGCGATAACGGCCCTTGCAGAGAAGGAGGGCATACCCCTGGAATGTGTGGAGGACTTTCAATCCATTCCAGGCAAGGGCATTAAGGGTTCGATAGGAGGAAGTCCTCACGTTGTGGGCTCCGAGTCTGTCCTCGAATACCCGATTGAGCCTGCTGTGAAGGAAAAGAAGCTTGCCTTGGAGAACAAGGGGAATACGACTATCCTCGTGGGGAAAGAGGATGAGACGATTGGGATAATAGCAATGGCGGACAAGGTCAGAGATTCGGCGAGAAGGATGATCTCGACGCTTCGCGAGAATGATGGCTATGACTTCCTGATGCTGACAGGAGACAATGATGCTGTGGCGAGAAGAGTGGCCGGACAGATTGGTGCGGTCGACTATCGCTCTGAGCTTCTGCCCGTCGATAAGGCCAGACTAATAGGGGGCATCTCGAGAAGTGGAAAGAAAGTGGTGATGGTTGGCGATGGTGTTAATGACGCTCCAGCGCTGATCGCCGCGGATCTAGGAATTGCGATGGGCGCCGCCGGGTCCGATACCGCCCTGGAAGTCGCTGATGTTGCTCTGATGAGTGATGACCTCTCAAAGATACCATACCTGCTCCGCCTCGGAAGGAAGACGATGCGAGTCGTGAAGACGAACATAGTGGTGGCAATAGGTGTCAAGCTGCTCTTCGCAGTCCTTGTCTTCCCGGGGCTGGTAACCCTCTGGATGGCAGTGGCCATCGGAGACATGGGCGTCTCCCTAGCGGTCATCCTGAACGCACTCCGGCTGGCGAGGGTGGGCTAGAACGTCCGCCTTCCTGTCGTGTTCTCTCGGATGATAACGGTGAACCAACGTCTAAATAGTCTCAGCATGGTCCTTTCTGTAGATGCCAGTTCGCAGGAGGAGGAAGTGGACGACGGTCCTGCTGTTCGTGTTTGTGATAGTCATACTTGACCTTCTTCTCATGGATTATTCCGTCATCCCGAACTATCTTCCTTTCAATTTGGACCTTGCCGGATACATGTCCATCTTCATCGCCATCATAATCCTCGCGTCAACCAAGATATGGCTGGATTTGGTCGAGCCCGTCCTGGTGCGGATCTTCTCCTCCAAGACCAAGTCGGAGGCCGACGGGGCCGCCATCTTCCAGATCGTAAGCTACATCGCATGGTTCATCGCCCTTGGGGCAGTCATATGGGTCGTCGCTGGCGGGCCAGAGGGCATCGGACTCCTGAGCCTGGGATTGGTCAGCGCAGCGATGATATACGTTCTGCAGAAGCCGCTGATGAACATCGTGGGGTGGGCGGTTCTCGTCTACAGAGGGATATACAAGCTCGGCGACAGAATCAAGGTCAACGACGTAAGGGGCTACGTGACGAGCATATCGATAATGAACACAACTGTCCGCGAGTTTGGCGGTTGGATGAGCGGCGACACCTTCACTGGACGACTTGTCTCCATCCCAAATAGCTTCATACTGGAGACCAATGTCTTCAACTACACAAAGGATACGAAGCTCATATGGGATGAACTTGTGGTCAACGTCACCTACGAGAGCGACGTCCTCGCCGCGAAGCGACATGTCTTGGGTGCGACCGAAGAGGTGGCGGGTAACTTCATGCGGAAATACGCAAAATATGCCAAAGAGAAGGTTGAGTTCAGTGACATCAAGGAGATGATGGTCGAGAAACCCAGAGTCCTCATCACATTGGGGGATTCCTCCGTCAAGTTGTTCGCTGTCTACTTCTGCCACGCCGAAAGAAGGAGGATGGTGAAGTCTCGCATCATTGAAGCGATACTGAGAAGATTCGCCGAAGATGACAGAGTACAGATTGCCTATCCCCACGTCGAAATCGTTCCGTACAAACACAGACCCTTTGAGAGTCGAGCCATTGACGTCCCCGCTGACGACTTCTCCGACATATCGTCGAAAACCGAGGAGACGGTGGAAGAGCAGGGCTAGTCCCCATGCGGAACTTTTATCCAGAGAGTCGTGTTGATGCCCACTAAATGACGAAGGACACCTTCACAATCGAGGAAAATCTCCACGTGGATGCCTCGAAGGTCATCCACAACCCGAACGATGATTTCTTCATAGAATTCCTCAGGCCATATTACGTTTTCACGAAAGATGGCCAGTATCTATTCGCCTCCACCCAGGCAGGTCGCCGGCCAGATAGGGCGTTCTACATGGTTCCCGATGATTATCGTCTCGGAGCCAAGCAGAGATCTTTTGACAAGGAGATAGGAAAGGGACTCTACGACGTCACATTCCGCTATCTGAAGGGGGCTAGGGTAATCGTCCAAGAAGGGATACAGGGAGAATCAGGCTGCGAGGTTGGTCTAAGGATAACAACGAGCATCGAGAACCCGCATAGCGCATACATTGCCTGGATGGGGAAGATGATGGTTTTCCCGCCCAAGGAGAGCATGCGAGTCCAATGTTTCAACTACGTGGTCCCTGAGCCTCTCCCAGAATCGTTCATCCAAGAGATCAAGGAATTCTGGCCGGACTACGATCCAAGTGAGCCCATCACGCTGTACGACTTCACCGACATGGGGAGGGACGTCAGGCGAGTTCTCAGCCTCGGAGTGGACTACTTCGGCGGGGCGTTCAAGAAACCCAATCTCACGATGGTTTGGAATAGGGGGGAGTTGGATGGTCTCATATCGTATCACGCTGGATGCACGGAGGACAGAGTTCTCAAGGGTTTGAGCGGGACCGGAAAAACCACGCTAACCGTCGGACCCGGTCTTGAGCAGGACGATGCTTGCTTTGGGCGCCCCGTTCACGACGCTGACGGTAACATAAAAGCCGTTGAGCTCGTAGGACTGGAGGCCGCGAGCTTCGCAAAATCAGAGGGACTCGTACCCGAGAGTCCGGAATGGCCCGGCCTCATGAGATCGTCTCTTGTGAAGGAGACTGGGAAGAGACCGATTGTCCTAGCCATGAATATCGATTGCGAAAACGTGAGATACGTTGACAAGAAGATAGCAAACCACACTGTGAGAGTTCCTGAGGTTGAAGAGGGTAAGCAAGCGGGGTCCCTGCAGTGCACCAGATATCGAAGGAGCGGGACGACAAATGGGAGGTTCATATTTCTCTTCAGTGAGCTGAACCCGAGTTGGGGTTCGGGCAAGAAGAAATGGCTGAAATCAGAGTCGCTCAGCTACAAGAGATTCGACGTTCTAGAGCCCATACTCAGGGTAACCGATCCAGCCATGGCAACCGCATTGGACAGCGGATGCGAGAGCATAATCACATCGGCGATAGCGGCTCAAAGAGTCGGGACCAGAGTCAGGTCCTATGCCGCCACGGACTTCATGGTCGGGGAGCAGTCCCGCCAGGCACTCCTCAAATGGAAGATGTACGAGGATCTTGGTCTGGGTCTTGATGGAGAACTGGTCTTCTTCATCAACAACTCAGGTTTTGTTGGCGAGTATGATATAAGCGGGGATCAAATCAGAAAGCTCGATGAAGACGGTGAGCCCATGCCCAAGACAGACGTTCATGGGGAGATCGAACGTGACGAGGCAGGGAAGGTCAAGTACGTCGGTCAGGGAGAGAAGATAACGGTCCAGGACTCAAAGACGCTCGTAGATCTCATGGAGCACAGGAAGATAGAGAACTGGATAAGGAACCCGATATACGGATACCTGATTCCCGAACCCAGGGAACTGGAAGAAGAGCACGGGATGAAGGAGTTTGGCAGGCGTTTCAATCTGCTCAGATATTATTCGGCAGAGGACGTAGTGAGATTTGCGCGGAGGGACATCAAGGAAAGAACGGAGTTCCTCGAGGGTTTGTTCGGAGGACAGCAGGGCGAAGATAAGTTGCACGATGTCATCTACGCATGGAAGAAGGTCAAGATTCCCTCAGCAGGCAAAGTGAAGGAGTTCTATGAGAAGCACTACGGAGTTCCCTAGTCCCCCCATTCAATTATTTCCCCTCTCGCAAAATCGGCCTTCTCCGGCTCTCTCGACATGTCCACACGAATGCTGAAGACCTGTGGGCCAGGAGTTGTCGTGAGGAACCTCATCGTCACTTTCCCGCCAAAAAAGGGCCTTGTCTGGATAATCTTTCTTTGTCTCTCCTCGACCGCAAGATCTGTGCAGGACGCAACGAAGCTCGTGTGAAACCTCTGGGCAAGCCTAGGACCCAGGTCCCTGGCCGCAAAGGAGTCTGCGAATGCTACTGCCTCTGGCTTCCTGGAATCTATGATTCTTGTCAGTAGCTCCAGAAGGAACTGAGTGTCGTATCCCTGGAGGTCATTGCTCCTGGCGACAATCACATTGTTGGCGCCATAGGAGATGAGATCTTGTGCCGCATCGCAAATGTCAGTTCCCGCCAGAACTACATCGACGTAAACGCCGAGTTCTCTAGCAAGCTCCCTTGTTCTCTCCAAAGCGAGAAGGGATCTGACATCCGGTTTCCCCTCCTTGATCTCGGAAAAAAGGAGGATTCCCCTATACTCAACCTCCTCTTCTTCCTTGGCCCCAATTGCATCTTCGGGACAGGCATCTGAGCAGAGACCGCAGTCATTGCACGTATCTTGAATGACAGCGATTCCCTCCTCCAGCGTGATTGCGTTCAATGGGCAGACCTGAAGGCACAGCTCGCAGCCATTACATCTTTTTGGGTCGATGAATGTCTCCGTCATTCGTACATCTCCACGATCTTCAGGCCGGAGCCCTTCTCGCCCACGTCCGAGACCTTCAAGCCCAAATCATCCAGTCCCCAGATGGTCAGGACGCCCTCCCTGTGGGCCTTCATTATTTGCACTGCCTTTGGGATTCTTGGCGCGTTGATTCCGGCGGACACTGCTATGAGAGCTGGAAGGTTGATTTCCAAATCCTCCTCAATGTCCTCCCTTATCCTTCTGACCCCTGGCGAGCCGCCTGGACGGAACCCAACGACTTCGATGAAGTGGGGGATGTTGAGTTGCTCAGCGACTCTGGGACCTGTCTGGCCACCGTTGATCGCCTCCGACCCGCAGACTACCAAGTCAGGTTCGATTCTCCTCAGGGCCTCGCCCAAAATCCGCGCTGTGGCTAGCGGATCGCAACCCTCAAACCTGGGGTCCGCCAAATGATAGGCGTGGTCGCATCCCATGGCGATTGCCTTTCTGAGTATGGTTTCGCTGGATTCGGCGCCGCATGACACTGCGACCACCTCACCCGCAACGGTGTCCCGGACAGTAAGGGCAAGCTCAAGGGCATTCTCGTCCGCTGGATTCATCATTGCTGGGACTGCCCTCAGCTCACCGGTCCTACGATGAACGAAAGTGTCCTCGAACTTCGGTATCATGACGACGCACACGGCTATCCGCAACTAGAGCCCCACCCCGCGCTTCAGGATGTCTTCTGCGATAATCCATCTCTGAATCTCCGAAGTTCCCTCGAAGATCTCCGTTATGCGGGCATCGCGGTACATCCTCTCGATCGGAAGTTCTTGGCTGTACCCCATGCCGCCATGGATTTGGAGTGCGTGGTTGACCGCTCTGTGCACCATCTCTGAACAGAACAGCTTCACCATGGCGCTTCTTCTGGTTACGCGTTCGCCTTTGTCAATCCTCTCTGCCAGGTCATACACCATCAGCCTAGCTGCGTAGAGGTCCGTCGCGATATCAGCGAGTTTGAATTGAATCGCCTGTTTATGAGCTATGGGCTCGCCAAACTGAATCCTCTGCTTGGCGTACTCAACGCTTGCCTCCAGTGCCGCAGCCGCCCCGCCGAGGCATCCCGCTCCCAGGACAGCCCTGCCGAGGTCGAGAGTCTGCATTGCGACCACGAAGCCCTCTCCGACATTGCCGAGGATATTCGTCTCGGGGACCCTGCAATCTTCGAATGTGAGCTGTGCAGTGGTCGATCCGCGTATTCCCATCTTCTTTTCGACTGCACCGACCGACAAGCCCTCATAACCTTTCTCCAGCAGAAAGGCCGTAACGCCTCCTCTGGCTCCGAGAGCGGGATCTGTGACTGCTAGGACTATAAGGACGTCAGCAACGTTGGCGTTCGTTATCCAGATCTTCGTTCCATTCAGGATGTACTCATCGCCTTCCTTCACCGCTTGCGTCTTTATGTTCGCAGCATCGCTCCCGGCCTCCGGTTCGGTGAGGGCAAAGGCTCCGATGTACGGACCGCCCGCCAGCTTCCTGAGGTACTTCTCCTTCTGTTCTCTCGTGCCGAACCTCTCAAGCGGACAGGCCACCAGAGATGTGTGCGCTCCCACAATCACCGCGTGAGAGGTGCACCACTTTCCAATTTCCTCGATCGCAAGGCAGTAGCCGACGTAGCCAGCACCCACGCCGCCCCACTCCTCTGCTATGGGGATGCCAAAAAGACCCAGGTCCTGCATCTTCTTAACCGTCTGGGCGGGGAACTTCTCCTCTCGATCGATCTCAGCCGCAATCGGCGCAATCTCGTTCTCGCAGAAGTCCCGAATCATGTCCCTGAGCATCTTCTGCTCGGGGGTGATTTCAAAGACCATCAGGACCACCTACTTGCCCTTGAAGTTCGGCTGTCTCTTCTCAAGGAATGCCTTGATGCCCTCGATTAGATCCTCGGTCTTACTTATCTCGCGGAAGCACGCGGCCTCGATTTCGAATGCCTTTTCATAGTCGACGTCAAGGCCCTCGTCGATAGCCTTCTTTGCCATTCGGACAGCAACAGGCGCCTTGGACATTATCTGCATGGCCATGTCCTTCGCGGCTCTCAACTCCTCACCATCGGGGACCACTTGGTTCACAAGCCCGATCTTGAGGGCTTCCTGAGCCCTGAGCGTGCGGCCAGTGAATATCATTTCCTTGGCGATTGCCTTCCCGATCAGTCTCGGGAGGCGCTGCGTACCGCCGTATGCTGGAAAGAGACCCAGATTCACCTCGGGCTGGCCGAATCGCGCCCTGTCGGATGCGATTCTGATATCGCATGCCATGGCAAGTTCGTTTCCTCCTCCTAGAGCCATTCCGTTTATGGCCGCGATTACCGGCTTCTTGCCATGCTCAATCTCCCAAAACACCTTCTGACCCGCCTTGACAATGTCATAGCCCTTGTCGGGCTCAATGCCTTCCATCTCCTTCACGTCAGCGCCGGCGACGAAGGCGTAGTTGCCTCCTCCCGTGATTATGATGACCTTGACATCGTCATCATTGTCCAGCTCCTTGAAGGCCTCTCCAATCTCCCGGACCATCTCGGTGCTGATTGCGTTCACGGGCGGTCTGTCCACGGTCAGTATTCCTATTCCTTCTTCCTTCTGCGTCTTGATATAGCCAGTTGGCATCATTCCACCTCCTTGGTGTACTCGAAGAATCCCCGCCCGGCCTTCCTTCCGAGCCTGCCTGCCTTGACCATGTTCCTAAGCCTAGGCGGGGGAGCGAAGCGAGGATCTCCGAACTCTCTATGCATATTCTCAGCAGTCTCAAGGCAAATGTCAATCCCAACCATATCTGCTAGCTCAAACGGGCCCATTGGGAACCCCGCACCCGCCTTCATCGCAAGGTCGATGTCCCTGGCGGGAGCGATTCCCTCGTCCAGCGCCCGTATCGCCTCAAGGAGAACGGGTATCAAGAGTCGATTGACGAGAAAGCCAGGTGACTCCTTGACGACCACGGGAATCTTCCGGCATCGCTCGGCAAGATCCACGGCGGCGTCGACAGTCTCTCTTGAGGTGTCCATTCCAGGGACGATTTCGACAAGCTTCATGACGGGCGCCGGATTGAAGAAGTGCATGCCTATCACCTTTCTCGGCCTGTTGGTGGCCGCAGCCATTTCCGAGATTGAGAGTGATGATGTGTTCGAGGCGAGTATGGTCTTCGGCGGGCAAATCTCATCGAGTTCCCTGAAGACCCTCTTCTTGATCTCGACGTCCTCGACGACCGCCTCGATAACCACGTCCACGTCCTCGAATCCTTCGTATGTTGTTGTTCCGGTTATCCGGGCCATTATCTCGCCCTTCTGCTCCGGAGTCATCTTGCCCTTGTCCACTCTCTTCTGAAGAATGGCATCAATCTTCTTCATTCCGTCCTCCACCAGCTTCTCGTTGATATCCTTGAGAATCACGTTGAAGCCGCAGTAGGCGAGGACCTCAGCGATTCCGTGGCCCATGATTCCTGCTCCAACTACGGCTGTCTTGCCAAACCACATCATCCTACCTCTCCTCCCATAATCAGGCGACGGACAAGCCGAATCCAGAACGAGCGTCAATCATATAAGGGTTATTGCCACGCTCTCCTCGCTGTGAGTCTAGCCAGAGCGGGAAGATGGCATCACTTTCCCACGACCGAGGGCTTCTCTGAGGAATCGATTGTCCATCTTCACCTCGAATCCGCATCTCGCGTGTAATCCTATGCTTCGAACTCCGTTCTGTCCTCACACCTGTCAGTTGCCTTCACTTCGACGGAAGCCCAACCTGGACCTCGCGATCTCCCTGAACGAAGATGTAATCATCGACTCGATTGTGGTGTTCGAGAGCTTCACTGATCTCTCCTCGGAAGATTTCCTTGGCAACAGAGAATGATTCAACAGGCTTCTTGCCCACCGCACAAGGGGGTCTACTCCTCCTCTTCCATCGATTCTTCAGCCGTCTCCTCAGGGATCTTCCCTGGAACGTCCTCTTCGGGAGGTGGTGGCGGAATCTCTTCCTCCCCCACAACCCCCGGTTTTCGCCTCAGGGCGAGCAGTATTGCGATGATTACTGCTGCGATGATTGCTATCAGGGCGATCACCCACCAGTACTGTTCCACAAAGCCAGCAGGTGCTTCTCCTCGAATCCTGATGTCTCCAGACTCAGAGGCCATGTTTCCAGCTTCGTCCGTTGCCCATATCGTGAAAGTGTGTGTGCCTGCCAAATCGTAGGTGCTCGAGTACTCGTATTTCTGAGTAACGCTGTCGTAGGTCATCGAATAATTGCCAATGACACTTCCCCCTGGGTCCGTTATCTCAATCCTCGCCTCGGCTATTCCATTTGCATCTGTTATGCTGGCCGAGACGACAACCTCTTCTCCAACGTCCTGAGGGTCAGGCTCCGCCAAGACATTGCCTATGGAAGGTGGGGTTTCATCGATCACTATCTCGGCGCATTCGACTGAGGTTGTGTTGCGCCCTTCGGCACTATCCGAGGCATAGACACAGACCTGATAGCTTCCCTCTGCCCAACCGCTCGTGTCTATCGGTATGCTGACATTTTCTTGAGTGGCGTCGAAGGAGCCATCAGAGGAATTCATCGGTATTCCTGGCCAATTCATCATGCCGATTGTGTAGTTGGCTGACTCGATATTCGAGTTCCCGGTGTTGACATCTTCAATCGTGGCGGTCAGCATAACCTCAGTTCCAGGCTTGACCGTTACTGCCAACTGTCCGTCGACCAATGAATCCGAAATCTCAGGCGGGAGGTCATCTATGACCGTGAGAGTCGCATACGGAGCACTGTTGTTGTACATCGGAATGCTATCCCAGGCATAGACATAGTAGTAGTAAGTTCCTGGTGAACCAGGAGTCTGTACGGTCACATTGACGTCCTCGGCTGGCTCGTCGAATGCCCCGTCTTCGGCTTGCATAGGCGTACCCGGCCAAGACGCTGCCATGGGTGTCGTGTAATTCGCCCCGCCAATGGCAGAACCGCCCGAATCTGTGTCATTCACGTTGG